>CAJTIM010000009.1 GCA_910576325.1 Clostridia bacterium | reverse complement strand
GGCTACATAAATAATGACTTCATTCCCTATTATTTTATGCTCCAGATAATCCAGATTTGGATCAAGCTCCTTGATAAATTCATCCATGGTATCAACTCCCGCAAACGCTTTAAAATTTGTGCTTATTATACCATGTTTTACCATTTGATAAAAGCTTTATTTCAACTAACTTCGGAAAGATTCTGTTTTTCACTTATCCTTATCTTTTCCTTATCCTTTTTCACTTTCCCCTTTTGCAATGGAGTACTTATTCTACGGCTTTTTTTCCCCGCGAAGCAGACTGCGATAACGGCTGACCATCCGAAACTGCTCCTCAAAGTAGGAATTGATCTCCGCTCCCAGAAGAATGATGTACATACAAAAGTACAGCCACAGCATGGCCAGAATAATCGTCGTCAGGCTTCCGTACATATTGTTAAGTCCCGGCGTGTAAGTTACATACAGGGAAAATCCGATGGAAAAAAGATACCAGCAAACCGAGGAAAATACGGCTCCCGGCGCCTGGCTCAAAAGCCTTGCCTTCCGATTGGGAACAAATTTATAGAGCAGCATAAACACCAATGTAAAAAATGCAATGGCGACTACGTCCTTTAACTGCAAAATCATACCGGTAATCACAGCCAAAAACGGCAGATGCACCACTGCCGCCTGATGGATGGAGTTGCCGAACACCAGAACCACTAGGGAAAGAATAATGGAAATCACAAATACAATCGTATAAATGGCGGATCGAAACCGCAGTATAATATAATTGCGCTGCTCCTCCACATCGTACACGGAGTTCATGCCCCGCATCAGAGCCAGAAAGCCCTTCCCGGCAGACCAGGCCGCCGTAATTGCGGACAGGGAGATTGTCACCGCCGTCTTGCTGTAGACCTCATTGATAATATCTATCACAAACCCGTTCATGCTGTCCGGGAAAATCACCTGCGCCGCGCCGTAGATATCCGCCCGGGTCAGTGTGGTATACTGTATCAGCGTCAGCAGAAGAATGATAAAAGGGATAAAGGAGAGCATGATAAAATAGGCGCTCTGTGCCGCATAAGCGCCTACGTGATCCTCATTCATGGCCTTTAAAAAACCCCGCACCAGTTTGATGATTTTCTTTATCAGCTTCATTTTGTTCCCTCTGTCTCTCTTTTTACGGTATATTCCCGGCTTGTTCGGATATCTTATCATAAAGTATGAATGGCCGTCAATTCCACGTCCGTATAAAAGAAATGAAGAATCTCCTCAAAGCTCTTTCCCTGCTCCGCCATTCCGTTTGCGCCGTTCTGACTCATTCCCACTCCATGTCCGTAGCCGCCGCCCTGAAAGCGAAAGCCGGAAAGCTCCCCTTCCTCATCAAATACCGGCGTGACAATCAGATATGCGCTGGGAAGAAGCGTACCTCCCTCTGCCGTAGTTCCGTCCTGCCGGACAATCACGCCGCCCTTCACATTGAGAAGCGCTCTTACATTGTACTCCGTCTCAATCTCTATGGTCCGGCGGCTTCCCCGGATGCACATACGCTGAACGGCTCCTCCTTCATTGCGCTCCAGGATATCGATTCCCTGTATGGTTCCGATGGTTTCTACGGGCCTGCTGACAAAATTCCGCCCCCGCTTTGTACGGATGGCCTCAGGATTTGCTTCATAACGGCCCTTAAGAGCTTCATTTAAATTCTCAGAAAGGGTCTCCACATCAATATCCGTTTCCCACCGATACCAGCTTACCGGGCTGTCATAGCAGGTGTCGTCCTTATCCAAAATAAATGCGGTAAAAACCTCCTCATTTGTCATATCCAGACATTCGCCCGCCTCATTGACGGTCTTCCCCCGCAGGTACGGCGTCAGCTCCGCAGAGCCTTCCCACCAGACTTCTTCATTCCCCGTATAGCCGCAGGAGGTGGAAAAATAGTAAGCGGTTATGGGCTGTCCCTGGCTTGTTAAAATCAGATCCGCCGTCTCTGCCACGGCCTGGCTTGTGCTGTCTGCCGGATTGGTATTATTGTAAACCTGATAGCGCACGCTGTCATCCACGTGAGCCTCATATTCCGGGTAGCCGTATGCCTGCAGATGCTTATAGGCATAAGTTCTGGCACAGACGGCCTGGGCCTTCAACGCCTCGTGGGAATAGCGGGACGGCATCTCGCTTGGCACCACGTAATTGAGGTACGTCTCCAAAGGCAGCTCATTTACCAATACAAAGCCCCCTTCCACCGGCCAGACCTCTATGACGCCCTCATAGGAGGGTGCGCCGTAGCCGCGGTTTATGCTTGCCACGGAAACAGATGCTGTCTGTCCTTCTTCTCTGTTTCTTATGACAAAACAGGTCGGAACCTCTGCCATAAGCTCGCCGTTCAGGAGCAAATTCTCCTCTTCTTTGGAAAAGGTCAATTCTACACCGCTGCCGTATTCCGTTTCCTGTCCCCCGTTTTCATCTGTTCCTTTTCCCACTGCCACAAGCTCCTGTCCGGAGGTCAGCTTTACCGTCTCATGAACCTCCCCCGCAAATCCGTCTGTTTTTAAAAGCACCCTGATGCTGCCGTTATAAACGGGCGTCTTGATCTCCGGCTCTTTCTCGACTTCCGGTTCCGTCTCCTCCGGCTGCTCTGCCAAGGGCGGCGGCTCTATGTTTTCCGGCTCCTTTGGCTCCGGTTCTTTCCGGAACAAAAGAACGGCCAGAATCAGTACTCCGATAGCTAACAGGTACAGCTTTGTTTTCAGCATGGGATCGATCTGTTTTCTCATCTTAACCTGTCCTTAAAAATCATTCTTATCCTTCACTTTATTCCGCAGGCTGAGGGTTCAGAACGATTTTTCTGAAAAATGTCCAAAGCTTTCGTTCAAAAAAGCAGCCGTTTTACGGCTGCTTTTTACTGCTGTAAACCCAAAATGCCGTCTCCGCAATTTTGACGCCTAGCAGAGCTAGGTGGGTAACCTCAACAGCCCTTCTGCCTTCCACTGCAAACGGAGGCCTGACATCCGAACTGCGATTTTGGAATCCCATGAACGTAAATGTAGGTTCAAAATAGCGGCTCAACGAACACCCCAGGATTTACTTTCTTATCTTTTGTCATTATAACCTATTCTATGCTTCTTGGCAACTAGAAAATTCTTCTCTTGTTTTTTTCGTTAAGTTTTCGTTAAGAAACGGCATAGCCCGAAAGCTACGCCGTTTCCGAAATTCGATCTTCTTATAAGCGTACTGTTTTTCGACAGTTCTCGCTTATTTGACTTTTCTTATAACTGCGGGCCGGCGGAAACAAGTGCTTTTCCTGCTTCGTTGCCCTCATATTTTGCAAAGTTCTTGATAAATCTGCCTGCCAGATCCTTTGCCTTCTCCTCCCACTCGGAAGCATTGGCATAAGTATCCCGCGGATCAAGAATGTTGGTGTCTACGCCCGGAAGCTCTGTGGGCACCTCAAGGTTGAAGTACGGAATCTTCTTTGTGGGCGCCTTGCGGATATCGCCGTTCAGGATCGCGTCGATGATTCCGCGGGTATCCTTGATGGTGATACGCTTGCCTGTGCCGTTCCATCCGGTATTTACCAAATATGCCTTTGCGCCGTTTGCTTCCATTCTCTTAACAAGCTCCTCGCCGTACTTGGTGGGATGAAGCTCTAAGAACGCCTGGCCGAAGCATGCGGAGAAGGTCGGTGTCGGCTCGGTAATTCCGCGCTCGGTTCCCGCAAGCTTTGCGGTAAAGCCGGACAGGAAGTAGTACTGTGTCTGCTCCGGAGTCAGGATAGATACCGGAGGAAGTACGCCGAATGCATCTGCGGACAGGAAGATTACTTCCTTTGCTGCCGGAGCTGCGGATACGGGACGTACAATATTCTCAATGTGGTTAATCGGATAAGATACACGTGTATTCTCGGTTACACTCTTATCGTTGAAGTCAATCTTGCCTTCCGCATCCAGTGTCACGTTCTCAAGAAGAGCGTTGCGCTTGATTGCGTTGTAGATATCCGGCTCGGACTCCTTGTCCAGATTGATAACCTTTGCATAGCAGCCGCCCTCGAAGTTGAACACGCCGTTGTCGTCCCAGCCGTGCTCGTCGTCGCCGATCAGCAGACGCTTCGGATCTGTGGAAAGGGTGGTCTTGCCTGTTCCGGAAAGGCCGAAGAAAATTGCGGTGTTCTCGCCGTTCATATCTGTGTTTGCGGAGCAGTGCATGGAAGCGATGCCCTTCAGCGGCAGATAGTAGTTCATCATGGAGAACATACCCTTCTTCATCTCTCCGCCGTACCAGGTGTTCAGGATTACCTGCTCGCGGCTTGTGATATTGAACATGGCTACGGTCTCGGAATTGAGGCCCAGCTCCTTGTAGTTCTCTGCTTTTGCCTTGGAAGCGTTGTATACTACGAAGTCCGGCTCAAAGTTTGCAAGCTCTTCTTCCGTAGGTGCAATGAACATATTTTTAACGAAATGAGCCTGCCAAGCTACTTCCATAATGAAACGGATCGCCATGCGGGTGTCCTTGTTGGTTCCGCAGAATGCGTCGATTACGAAAAGTCTCTTGTCGGAAAGCTCACCGAGGGCGATCTTCTTTACCTCGGCCCATGCTTCCTCGGTTGCCGGATGATTGTCATTCTTGTATTCCTCAGAGGTCCACCATACGGTATCCTTGGAATTGTCGTCCATAACGATGAATTTGTCTTTGGGGGAACGGCCCGTATAGATACCGGTCATTACATTTACTGCGCCAAGTTCACTTACCTGGCCTTTTTCAAAGCCTTCCAGTTCCGGCTTTGTCTCCTCCTCAAATAACATCTCATAAGAGGGATTGTGGACAATTTCCGTTGTTCCGGTAATACCATACTTGCTCAAATTGATTTCTGCCATCTTTGTTTAACCTCTCTTCTTCAATATTTGCCTGTGTATGCACGCCTTTTGGGAAAAAGGCATTGTTACGTTCACTATCATATTATACATAATAAAATGATAAAATCAATAAAAATTCTTCACAAATTTTTTTAAAATAAATTCTGATTCATGGTAAAACTATATTTTGCCCATAATTTTCACGGCTTCCTCACAAAAACAGCGATCTGCAGGAAATCCCTGCAGACCGCTTAGTCTCATTCACCGCTTCTTCTAATTTTCACCGGGCTTTGCTTCTTCCTGACTTTATCAGCCGAACAGAGACATTGGCCGGAGAAAAATGTGCTTCATTTCTCCGCTGCACTCAGGCTTTGTCCGGTCTCTATCTCAGCTATCATGTCAATTCTTATCTGGTGGCGTCCGCTCTCGTATTCGGCCGAGAGCCATTCATCCACAATCATCTTGGCCGTCTCAATGCCAATCACCCGTGACCCAAAGGCAATAATATTCGTATTATTGTGCTGCCTGGACAGCCTTGCGGTATAAGGCTCGCTGCATACACAGGCCCGGATGCCATGAACCTTATTCGCTGCCAGGCTGATACCGACGCCCGTTCCGCAGATCAGCACTCCGCCGTCCACAGTTCCGTCGGCTACCATCCGGGCCACGCGGTAGCCGCTGACGGGATAATTGAAACGCTCGGTCGTATTTGTTCCCACATCAGCTACCTCGATCCCTTTTGCTTCAAGGTATTCCTTTATCTCGTTTTTCATATCAACTGCTACGTGATCATTTCCAATCGCAAGCTTCATTTTCCTACCTCATTATCTATTCCAGCTGGCCATCCGAAAATAGGTATACGGCTTTCCCTTAACGGATATGCTTAGCTGGTGAATATTTTCCGGACTGGTACATCCGGAAAAACCTCCGTCTCCAATTGCATGAATGTCTGCGCCGGTCTCCTTCATCATCAGCGCAATCAAACGTATCGTATCCGGATCCGCTCCCTCCACAGAGCTGTTAAGAAATGTCATCGCCAAGGTACCTGGCCTGTAGCTATGAACATATTGAACCAGTTCCTGAATCATGGATACACTGATTCCGTGGCGGGAGCCGGGAGCGGGCAGATCGATACAGTCGGCCCCTGCGTCAATAAGCTGGCGGATAATGTCTTTTGCATCATAGTCAGCCAGAGGATCGCCCAGCACCTTTTCCTGAATACCGTCCTCCCACTTTCCGGCAAAAACAAAGAGCTGATCGCCGTAGGACTCTTTTACCCATTTGGTGCAGGCAATCACATCACGGATCGAAGTCCCGCTTCCGGGATTGCCGCCTAAGACAATAAAATCAACTCCCATATCCGCACATTTTTTTACGTGCTCCGGCGTACAGAGCATTCCCTCCCGCCGATACAGAGCCTTCTTTCCTCCATCCTCGCTGCCTGCTTTCGGACAGCCCAGATACACACCGACAGGGCGGCTGCCGCAGCGGGCCTTCAGCTCTTGATAGCCCAGTCCCTGTAGTCCGGGGTTATTGTCCATATCATCCAGATCTATTGTATTAAGCATCACCATATCCGCCCCAAAGGAAAACATCAGCTCGGAATTTGTGACGCCCCGAACCAGCCCCTCTCCTACAAACAGCAGATGCTGCCCCATAATTACACGGCCCTCGGATTTCAGAATGGATTCCTTCAGATCCATCGGGGACATTTTTTCAAAATCAGATTTCGATGCGCTGATCAAACGTATTACATTGTTCATTTTTACAATCTCCTCAACTCCGGAATAATTTCAGCATAGGTCTGCTCTTTTCCGAATAAAGCGCTGATCCCCAAAACAAAGCCCTCCACACCAAGGGCGCCTGTCTCTTTTATAATTTCCGGACTGCAGGCGCCGTCAATCATCAGACGGAAGCCATACTCTGCTTTCAGACCTGCCAGTTCTTCCAATTTCTTTTTTGTAAATTCAATAAATTTCTGACCGGAAAACCCGGGATTAACCGTCATTATCATAACATAATCACATAAGTTCAGCAATTCCATAATGCCTGACACTCCGGTATCCGGATTGACCGCAATGCCGGCTTCTCCGCCCCGTTCCTTGATATGGGCCAGGGTCTTTACCACATACCTCTCGCTTTCCGGATGAATATATATAATATCGGCTCCGGCATCCAGAAACCAGTCCACCTTTTCTCCGGGATTTTCAATCATCAGGTGGACATCTACCTTTTTATCCGTGTGACTGCGAATGGTCCGTACATCCATCAGACCCATAGTAATATTTGGGACAAAGGTTCCGTCCATAATATCACAGTGAAAAATATCAGATCCGGCCCGGTCAAGAGCCTTTACCTCTTCTGCCAAACGGCCGTAATCCGCACACATCATACTGGGACACAACAGCTTTTCCATGTATACTGTCCTCCTTATAGAGAGCCTGCGGCGCGGCATTTCGGCCGCAGGCAGTCACATTTTACTTATTCCGCATCATTTTTGCGATCATATAAGAGATAAGATCCAACAGCCGATCCAATAAAGCCGACAAACATCGCAATTACAAAGTGGACAAATCCCTCGCCCATAAACAGAGGGAAGCTCAGGATTCCCACGGGGCCGCCGGCCAGCGCCGCCGCATTGCCCGCTCCTGCGATTCCGCCGGCAATGGCGCCAAAAGCTACCGCCACATAAAAGGGAGTCTTATACTTCAAATTTACACCGTAGATTGAAGGCTCAGTGATAGAAAAGATACCGGTAACCGATGCGGAAAGGGCTGTCTGACGGATATCCGGATTCCGGCTCTTTAAAAATACTCCCATAGCCGCTCCTGCCTGAGTCCAGTTGGAGGGACCTGTAACTGCGTTAATGGTATTACGTCCAAACATAGCCAGATTCACCTGTCCAAGCGGCACAATCCCCCAGTGAAGCCCAAATACGACCAGCACTTGCCAAAGACCGCCTAAAATAATACCGCAAAGAACAGGACTTAAACTATACAAGGCGTTATAACCGTTTCCGATTGCTGACTGAAGGCCGCTGAAAATGGGGCCAAAGACCAGAAACATCGCCGGAACCGTGAGAATCAAATCAATAAGAGGAGTCAGAATATTGCGTGCAACCGGATGTATGTATCTTTTGCATAAGCCCTCTATCAGCGACATGAACCAGATGGTGACTATAATCGGGATAATGCCGGAACCATACCCCTGTGCAGGCATGGAAAGATGAATACCGAAAAGCCGCAGGCCCTCCTCACCCTGTATGCCTGTCTGAATGGTACTGCTCACCATAGCCAATGCTACCGCTACGGCGATCATTTCATTACACTTAAAACGCTTGGCCGCGCAGTACGCCAGATAAACAGGCAGGAAGGAAAATACCGCATTGTAGATTTCATTGATTACAATATAGGTTCCGCCTGATGCATCCAGAATATGAAACTGAGTCGCCAACATCAGAAGCGCCCGGATCATGCCTGCGCCAATCAGTGCCGGAAGTATGGGAGTGAAAATACTTGTGACCAGATCGATCACCACATCCATTCCTTTATTTTTTACCTTTAAATCATCTTTTTCTATGACATCCTCTGCTTTTCCGGAAATCCCGGTCTGTGCCTGAACTTCCCGAAATACATCGGTGACCTCATTGCCGATTACTACCTGAAATTGTCCGCCGTTTACCAGAGCGGTGACCACACCCTTGATTTTGCCTGCCGCTTCCTTATCAGCCTTGTCATAATCAGCCAGCTTGAAACGAAGTCTGGTTGCACAATGCGTAAGAACCGTTATATTTTCTTTTCCGCCGATCTTCTCGATGATTTCCTCAGCGATCGCCGATGCTTTTGCTTTATCCATATACTTTCACCTCATAACCCAGGGGAATCCCCCGATTAATTGATTCCCGCAGTCAGCTCAATGTACTACAAGCTTGATGACACGCCGGCCCGCTGCGGGGTATCCAACTTAACAGTTATTCAATTTGGTAAACGTTTTCTCAAACAAGACAAGGCGCCTTTGTCAACAATTGAGTAAACGTTTCCGCAATTCAATATATCACAGCAATAAAAGTCTGTCAACACATTTTTTGGCCTCTGATTGATTTTGGATAAACGTTTACGCTTACGGTTGCTTCTTTTCTCCGCTTCTGCTATACTCAAAAAGACTTTTTGATCTCTCTAAGCTTAAGGAGGCACAGGTTTCATGGAAGATAAGAAAAAAGTACTTTCCATCAAAGACATCGCCGCCATATCCGGGGTCAGTATTGCTACCGTATCACGGATATTAAATAAAAAGGGGAGATACTCTCCCGAAACGGAAAAGAAGGTTCTGGCTGTCGTCAACTCTTACGGCTACGTCCCCAATCAAACAGGGAAAAGCCTGCGCGAAGCGCGCTCCCATACCATCGGACTGATTGTGCCCAATATCACCAATGCCTTTTTTTCCTGTCTGGCTTATGAAATTGAAACTTATTTATTTGAAAAAAATTATTCCGTCTTTATCTGCAACAGCGGCAATACGGCTGAAAAGGAGATTGATTATTTCCGCACCCTTGCCGGTAAGTGCGTAGACGGTATTCTATGCATCTCGGCCCTTGACCGGATACCGGAGGATATTACGGCCCGTCAAATTCCCATAGTATGTATTGACCGCCAGCCCAAAGCCGCCGTGCCGCTGCCCTGGATAGGAAACGACGGAAAAAACGCCTCATGTTCCGCCACAAGCCATCTGTTGGACAAAGGCTGCCGCCACATTTTATTTATTACAAGCTATCTGGATTCATACAACCGCCTAGATCGCCGGGCCGGGTATGAGCAGGCTCTGAAAGAGCATGGATTTTTTGTAGACAAAAATTACATTTTGGAACGCTCCGGTACGGAACCCACCCCGATTGAGGTGGAAATTCTGATCAGCCAGTTTTTGCAGACCCGCCTTCCTCTGGATGGTATTATTGCCGCCAGCGAGTCTGCCGCACTGGGCGCCATGTATGCATTACAGAGAAACGGCATCTCTGTACCGGCGGATGTGCGGATTGTATGTTTTGACAACACGATGTATTCTCTGCTGGTTTCCCCGCCTCTTTCCTCCATTGAACGCCACCCTCAAAAGATTGCCCGTCAAGGCAGTGATTTGCTGTTAGATCTGATCGAGGGAAAGACTGCAGGTGAAATGTCCATCACAATTCCTATGGAGCTGATAGAAAGAGAATCCAGCAGATAAGCAAAACATCAAGAATTTCTGTTGCGGATAAAATATTAAATAACTGTGAATTTTTTATTTTTTCTTCCCTTTTTCTCCATTTTTATGTTATGCTTAATCAAATTCGTTTTTTGCATGTACAGATTAAGGAAAGGAGACGATGTTTATGCAGACTAACACATATTCGGAAATAACTCCCGAAATTCTGAACCTTGCGAAGATGAGTGAGGAAATCAGTCAGATTAGCACGGAACTATATAAGAAATATGAGGTGAAGCGAGGGCTTCGTGATATCAGCGGCAAGGGTGTGCTTGCCGGGCTTACGGAGATTGGTGAGATTCGATCTTATACGATTGTGGATGATGAGATGGTTCCCTGCGAAGGTAAGCTTTTTTACCGGGGAGTGGATATTGAAGACCTGGTTCATGGATTTGTTTCGGAAAAGCGTTTTGGTTTTGAAGAGATTGCCTATCTACTGCTCTTTGGCGAACTGCCGAATCAGACGGAACTTTCTTCTTTTTCTGAGCTGTTAAGCTCCTACCGTTCCCTGCCGACTCATTTTGTGAGAGATATCATTATGAAGGCTCCCAGTAAGGATATGATGAATACCCTTGCCAGAAGTGTCCTGACTCTGTACTCTTATGATGATCGGGCCGACGATACCTCAATTCCCAATGTGGTGCGTCAGTCTTTACAGCTGATTGCGCTGATGCCTATGATGTCGGTTTATGCTTATCAGGCATACAGCCACTACCATGACGGGAAGAGTTTGTACATTCATTCTCCGCAGCCGGAGCTTTCCACTGCGGAAAATATTCTTCATATCCTCCGGCCGGACAGCTCTTATACGGAGCTTGAAGCTACGATTCTTGATATCGCACTGGTGCTTCATATGGAGCATGGCGGCGGTAATAACTCTACCTTTACTACGCATGTGGTCTCCTCCTCGGGTACTGATACGTATTCTTCCGTGGCAGCCTCTTTGGGATCTTTGAAGGGACCTAAGCATGGCGGCGCCAATATTAAGGTGGTACGTATGTTTGAGGATATGAAGAAGGTGATTAAGGACTGGAGCTGTGAGGAGGAGGTGCGTACTTATCTGAAGGCCCTTTTAAACCGGGATGCCTTTGACCACGCAGGTCTTATCTATGGTATGGGACATGCGGTATACTCGCTTTCTGACCCTCGCGCCAATATTTTTAAATCCTTTGTGGAGAGTCTTTCCAAAGAAAAGGGACGTATGGATGAGTTTCTGCTTTACTCTATGGTGGAACGCCTGGCTCCGCAGGTGATTGCGGAGGAGCGTCAGATCTATAAGGGTGTCAGCGCTAATGTGGACTTCTACAGCGGTTTTGTGTATAGTATGCTGGATCTGCCTCTGGAGCTTTATACGCCGCTCTTTGCTATGGCCCGTATTGTGGGCTGGAGCGCTCACCGGATTGAAGAGCTGGCAAATAACGGGAAGATTATCCGTCCTGCTTATAAGAGTGTGGCGAAGAAGCAGAAATATGTAAAGCTGAGCAAGCGGTAAAGCATCGTTTCTTCCTGCCGCCACTTTGAGGCATTTGCTGCGAATCAGGTCATTCTCCTTAGGATCTCTATATAAAAAGAATCCTCTAACCGTATACCATTACGATAGAGGATTCTTTTTTCTGCCGGCAATGAGCCGAGCGGATATAGCTCAGGCTGCCTTTTTCTCCCGAATGTTCTCAGTCACCAAAACATCTGAACACCCTTCCTCGTCTGAAATGCAAACCAAACCAAAACCGCAAAAAACAGAACCATAGCCGACGCATAGAGAGCTCCCGGTATCGGAGAAACATAACTGTTCACCAGACCCAGGATTCCGTAAAGTAGAGCCGCAATACCAAAAATAAGAATCTTTGGAGCCACAAAAGCTTTGTATCCTTCAATATCCTTGCATTTGCGGATATCCACATCCTTGCTCATCAGGATCGAAGTAGTAATCTCTCCTTTGGTCTTAAGTAAATAGTATGCATAGATGGCGTAAAGGCCGGCTCCTGCAAAAAGTAAATCCATAATGCTCCAAACATTATCCATAATCGTTCTCCTATTCCAATCTTATTCCAGATCATCATATCCTTTTGTCTATCCAAGAAATCCTCTCACCGCCTGCTTCATCTCATTCACATTTACCACCGTACTGTGAAGCACCTCCGCCCTGCGGATCTCCTCCACGGCTCCCGGCACCGGCACACCGGACAGAACCGCAAGCCTGTCCGCCAGTTCAAAATCATCCATACCTTCCGCCGTCTCTCCCAGAGCCTCCATTACACTCCCCGTAAACTTATAGGGACTGGCCGTAGAAGCAATGATTGTCTTCGTGCTGTCGCCCGTATCCTTCCGATATTTTTCATAGACGCAGGAAGCCACCGCCGTGTGGGTATCCATCACATAGCCCACAGCCTCATACACACTGCGGATAACTGCCGCCGCCTCTTTCTCACTTGCATATCCTCCATAGAAGTCTCCAAGCTTCTCTCCCATAACGGAAGTAATCTCATAGCGGCCATTCTCGGCCAGTTCCTTCATCAGTCTCCGATCCGTCTCGTCGCTCTGATCCGCAATCTGGTAAATCAGCCGCTCCAGATTACTGGAAATCAGGATATCCATCGAGGGCGAGCTGGTCAGCAAAAACTCCCTGTTACGGTCATAGCTGCCTGTCCGAAAGAAATCATACAGCACCTTATTGTCATTGGAGGCGCAGATCAGCTTTCCAATCGGAAGCCCCATCTGCTTCGCATAGTAAGCCGCCAGAATATTTCCGAAATTGCCCGTTGGAACCACTACATTGACAGGCTCATTTTCCCCAATCTCACCATCCGCAAAGAGCCTTGCATAAGCATACACATAATATACAATCTGCGGAACCAGACGTCCGATGTTAATGGAGTTGGCCGAGGAAAAGCGATAGCCCTTCTCCGCCAGCTCTTTCTTGAAAGCAGCATCTCCGAAAATCGATTTCACACCGCTTTGTGCATCATCAAAATTGCCCCGGATTCCCACCACGAAGGTATTGTCCCCCTTCTGGGTCACCATCTGCTTCTCCTGAATGGGGCTCACGCCATCCTTGGGATAAAATACAATAATCCGCGTCCCCGGCACATCCGCAAAGCCTGCCAGAGCCGCCTTTCCCGTATCCCCGGAGGTGGCCGTCAGAATCACAATATCTTCCTTCACCTGATTCTTCCTGGCGGAAACCGTCATCAGATGAGGCAGAATAGAAAGTGCCATATCCTTAAATGCAATGGTCGCCCCATGAAACAGCTCCAAATAATAAGCCCCCTCCGCCTTGGTAATGGGCGCAATCTCGGGCAGATCAAACTTGCTGTCATAAGCCTTTGCTATACAATCCTTAAGCTCGCTTTCCGTAAAATCCGTCAGAAAACGGCTCATCACCGCATAGGCCATCTCCTGGTAGCTCATGTCCGCCAGCTCCTTCATACTTACGGGAAGGGCCGGAACCGCCTCCGGGACAAATAAGCCCCCATCCTCCGACAAGCCCTGAAGAATTGCCTGGGAAGCCGTCACTCTAACCTTAGAATCCCTTGTACTCTTATAAAACAAATCCATCCCTTTATCCTCTTTCCTGCTTACTCCGTATACTTCTCCAAAAAAAGTTACGGCCTGTCTTCACAAACCGCAACCCCAAACATCTGCAGGAGAAATACGGGGAACTCTTTATATTCCAGCTCCGCAGTATACCATACACTACATAGAGCTCTGTTCCCTGTGTGCTATACTGCCGTTACCTATCCTGTAGTGTAACATATTGAATTGTTTCCGTCTATCCCTTTTTCCGTTCTTCCGCTATCGTTCCTCCTCTATCATCACAGGCCCCAACAGCCCAAAAGGTTCAACCGGCGTATATTGAGACATAAAATCCTTATTCTCATTCCCCAAAGTATTCGTCACCTCAATCGCCAGCTCATTCCTGCCAAAAGCAAGCTCCTCCGTGATCTCAATCCGATAAGGCGGACAAATGCACACTCCCGCGCTCTTCCCGTTCACAAAAACCTCCGCCGTCTCAAAAACCTCGCCCAGATTCAAAAACACCCTGCTCTTTTGGGTTTTCTCCCAATCAAAAGTCTTCTCATACCGCAGTGTCCCCGTCTTGTCCGCAAACTCCGGCTCACAGGACAGAGGAAGCAGCTCTTCTCTCCTTCCAACCTCCTTAAAACCAAGAGTCTCCTTATGAGGTTCATAGCTCTTCGCATCCGCAAAGGAAACCTTCCATGTTCCCGCAAGCGTCAAGGTCCTTTGAACCGTCCCTGTCCACTCCGCTTCCACAGAAAAGCCTTCCCAGCTGTCACAGGCCAGAATCACCACGGACTCATAAGGCTTCAGACACAGATCCATTTCCATCCGCCCCTGCTTACGGCGCCGAACCGAAACCGCCCGAAGCCGGTTCGCAAAAGCATCATAAACCACAGGCGTCCTGCCGGAAGCAATCGTAAGCTCCGTCTCAATACTTTTAGCCGGATTTTCATTAAACAGCAAGAAAATCTCCCCATCCGGCTGAACATAGTGATAAGAAACCAGCCCTTTTTGTTTTTCAGAAGTCCATACCGTCCTCCACTTCTCACAAACACCGGAAATCTTCTCCAAAGAAACATTCTCCGCCATGCTAAGAAGCTTTCCGAACATCTCATATTCCGGTATCTCTTCCGTCTCCATTTCCTCACAGGATATGCTCCGCTCCAACAGCACCTCCCACGGCTGTCCGTCAGCAAACACAACCGAGACCCCGGCCTCGCAAAGCATCAGCAGCTTCCTTTGCATCACCTCGGGAATCCGTTCCATAGCAGGCACAATCAAACACTCATACCGGTTTTGATTCACCCAAAAAGCGCCGTCCTCCACCTGCTCATCCGTCAAATCATCCGAACATACAACCGCCGCGCCAATCTGACTGTGATCCAGCTCCCGAAGCACTCTTTCCACAGGCAGGATATCGCCGCACCATTCCCCTTCCGCCGGATAAAGCACCGCCACAGCCGCCTCGTGAACGCCTCCCTGCAGAAGATGGCACATCCTCTGCATATACCGCATCAGCACCGGAAAATACCGAAACTGCGGATTATTCCCATGCGCATAAAAATGAGGCGGACAATCCCAGTCGGGATACTCCTTCGGGTCAAAGGCATGAGGAACAAAATAATTAATCCCCCTGGCAAGCAGATGATCCGTAATCCATTTCATCCACTTAAGCCCCTCATTCCATCCATAAGCCCCAAAAGCCTCGCACATGGCAATCCCATTTTTCTCCGGATCATTCTGCGCCACGGAAGCCCCCAGGCGCCCCAGGCCATAGTGATAAAACACACCGTCATTTCCCCCGGTAGCAAACGCATCATGATGGAAATCATACCCCGGCGCAATCTGGTTGCTAATCACATCAATCCCGGAAAAATCCTGCCCCTTCTGCGCCCGGAACAAATGCCCCGGCCCATATCCAAGCCGCGCATGGGCTCCGTTATCCTCAATATGATGCCCCACATACTTCACCCCATGATCCCGGCACCATTTTCCCAGAACCTGGGTAAAATTCTCCGAATACAGCCTGGAAACACAATCCATATAAGCAAAGCGAACCCGGCTCATGGTATCATCCGCCGAATCCACAAACAAAAACGGCAAAAACTCCTTCCCAAAAGGCAGAATTTCATCAAGCCCCTCACACCAGGGAAGCACCATATCCGCCCTTCCCATTTTTCCTTCCGTTCCCTTCACATTTCCAAACCGCGGCTCATCGGAAAAGAAAGCCGTAATCGTCGTCCCGAAAAACTCCTTAAAATGCTCATAATGCGGCTCATAAACCGCCTCAATCAAAACCTCCGTGGCCTCCTTCACCAAGGGATTCAGATAATCCTTCGTAGACTCCTCACCCCCCAGCCGGGTTTCAAAAACCACAAGCACACTCCAGTTCCCTTCCGGAATATCCCAGTAAAGAATCCCATCCTTCACCATCCCCGTCAGGTCCACCAAAGTCTCCGCTCTCACCGGGTCCACCCTGTCATCAAAGCCCTTCACCGGTTCATCTTCCCGCCGGGCCGCATAAACCCCGAGAATCACATCCTTCTCCCGTCCCTTGGCATCCCAGGGCCGGCCCTTCAAAAACCGCAGATTCATCCTGCCAAACCCAAGAGGCCCCACCACATCAAACCTCCTCAAGTCCAAATAAGTTTTCAAAAACTGCGGATACTTCTCCTTCACCAATCCATTCGCAAACCCCGTGGGAAAATGGGAATCATCCAGAATCCAGACCTCCATCCCATCCTTTTTGGCCTTATCCACAATAAATCCGACATCCTCCCACCATCTATCCTTCCCAAACTCCGGATGAGGCCGCGCCTCCACACAGACACCCCCGCAGCCGCACTCCCGAATCCGCTCCATATACTCCCCAAGCGTCCCCTGATCCTCCCCATGCTGCCAGAAAAAAGGCATGATCGAGTTCCCTTCCAGTCCCATCAAAACATCCCGTAACCGTTCCATCCTGCAATCCTCCTATTAAAGTCGCTGCGCGACAGCACTAAAGGGTAAAGTCACTTCGGCGCACCTGTTATGAGAGGAACTTTTATTCGAAAGGGCACTCATAAAAGTTCCTCTCGTGCGCCTTTGCGACTTTACCTGTTGGCATAAATTATATTTCAAAAACAAATCTCCACCGCTAAAAAGGCTGCCGTCCCCAACGCCTGGGTCTGCTGCGGAATAAGTTCTCCGGCTTTTCCGATATCAGGTGTCCGGCTGTTCGCGTACATGCTGTCTGTTCTGGGCGGACATTGCCTCAAAAGAAAAACCCAAAAAATCCCCTCCAAGGCAATGTCCGTTCAGAGCAGACAGCGTGTACGAGAACCGTCCGAACACAGATATGGAAAAGCCGGAGGGCTTATTCCGCAGCAGACCCAGGCCCCTCCGGAAACGCCGCCCCCAACTACCCTTTAATCAAGCACCTCCCCATTAGAAGCAATCACTCTCCGATACCACTCAAACGACTTCTTCCGATACCTGGCCATGCTCCCATGCCCTTCATCATCCCGATCCACATAAATAAACCCATACCGCTTACTCATCTCCCCGGTAGAAGCGCTCACCAAATCAATACATCCCCAGGGCGTATACCCCCAAAGCTCAACGCCGTCCTCCTCAACAGCCGCCTTCATAGCCTCAATATGCGCTCTCAAATATTCGATCCGATAATCATCCGCAACCGTAAACGCCCCGTTCCCGTCGTCTATCAATGTATCCTTGGCTCCAAGCCCATTCTCCACAACAAACAACGGCTTCTGATACCGATCAAACAGAGAGTTCATTGTAATCCGAAGCCCCAGCGCGTCAATCTGCCACCCCCATTCGCTGGCCTTCAGATAAGGATTCTTCGTCCCCTTAAACGCATTTCCCGTAGTCTCCTTCACATCCTCCCTGGTGGTCACACATCGGGAAGAATAATAGGAAAATGCAATAAAATCAACCGTATTCTCCCTCATCACCGCCTCATCCGCGTCAGACAAAGACAGCTCAAGCCCCATCCGCTCAAACAGCTTTTTCGCATAATTGGGATAATATCCCCTGGCCTGCACGTCAATAAACATCAGATTCGCCCGATCCTGCATCTTCGCTTCCCACACATCTTCCGGCATACAGCAGTAAGGATAATAATCTCCGGCCGCCATCATACAGCCCACCTGATTTTCCGGATCAATCTCATGGGCCAGCTTTACCGCCCAGGCCGAGGCAATCAGCTCATGATGCACACTGGTATACTGTGCCTTCTTGGGGTCCTCCCCCTCCTCAAACACAAGCCCCGCTCCCATAAAGGGCAGATGCAGAATCATATTAATCTCATTAAAAGTCAGCCAGTAATGCACCAGTCCCTTAAACCGGGTAAACAGCGTCGTCACAAGCCGTTTGTAAAACTCCACCAGCTTATAGCTCTTCCACCCGCCATACTCTTTAATCAAATGAATCGGGCAGTCAAAATGCGTGATCGTAACAAGCGGCTCGATCCCGTATTTCCTGCACTCCCGGAATACATCCTCATAGAACCTAAGCCCTTCCTCATTCGGCTCCGTCTCATCTCCTTTGGGGAAAATTCTGCTCCACGCAATTGACAGCCGGAAGGTCTTAAAGCCCATCTCCGCAAACAGGGCAATGTCCTCCTTGTAGCGATGGTAAAAATCAATCCCCTCCAAGGCCGGATAATAATACCCGTCCTCAAGCTCCAGCATTTTTCTCGTTCCAAGCATCACCGGAAAACGCTCCGCCCCGTGAGGAGTCACATCCACATTTGCCAGACCTCTTCCGCCTTCCTGATATCCGCCTTCACACTGATTGGCCGCCGTAGCGCCGCCCCACAAAAAATTCTTTGGAAATCCCATATTTACCACTCGTCCTTTCTTATTTTAGTTCCGTAATATCCCTCCCAAGACACCTGTATGAAATCAATTTCCAGTCACAGAACCATGTGCCTGTAAATCGATTTGTGTCTTGTGAGAGATATTACTGTTTTCCAGTTCCGTAATATCCCTCCCAAGACACCTGTATGAAATCAATTTCCAGTCACAGAACCATGTGCCTGTAAATCGATTTGTGTCTTGTGAGAGATATTACTGTTTTCCAGTTCCGTAATATCCCTCAAAGTTCACCTACCTGAAATCAATTTCCAGTTATCCCTTATTCCCCGGCTCTGCGGGCCACAATCAGGGCATCCTGCCCAAAGGGATGCATCTCAATAACCGTTTCGCCTTCCTTCACCGTGAACCCGACATTCGCCGCAAACCGCTCCGCCAAATCAATCGTTCGAAGCTCCCAGCCGGTCAGATCCGCCTGAAGCCGAACCTTCGTATTGCAAGGGACATAAATCAACAGCAAATCCTCCCCGCAGCCTGCCACCCGGATATCCGTTGTAGGATTTAAAAGCAGCTCTTGTCTTGGCACAAGCTTCTCCCCGCCAAGCTCGGTCAGCAGCATTTTCAGATATCCGTAATCCCATGCTCCCGGGAAGGCAAGCGCCTCCTCCCAGGATTTCGGCATATCAAAGCCCTCTCCCAAAAGGCTTGCAAAGCCCTTCTTCACCTTATGCCAGCTATAAATACCGGCCGCTCCATAGGTAATGCCCGCACAGGCCCCCGAAAGCACACTCACATAAGCCGCCCGGCGCACATCACGGCGGCTCCACCGGCCGTACATATTTCCGGAATACCCCATTTCCTCATAGCATGGCTCCGAATTGATCACCGGCTTTCCCGGATACTTCTTCTGCATCTCCTCGCTGAGAGAATAAGGCATCGTCAAATCCTTTGCATTGTGTCCGCTCTGGTAAAAGCACAGATCCAAAAGCCCGTACAAATCCTCAGGAATATAAGAATACCGCCCCTTAATATGCGTCGTAAAAAGGCACTGAGGCGCCAGCTCCTTCAAAACCCTACCCACATGCAGATAGTACTTAACCGTCTCCTTCTCCGGAAAGTCCGTATCGCCGCTGATAATATAAAGAGGCTCCAGATCCGTAAACACCTCATGAACCTTCCGCACATAATTTTCCAGACAGTCAAAGGGCAGAATCCCGTCCGGAAACAGCTTTGACGCCCAGGTTCCCGGCACATAATTGCACCACAAAACCACGAGAGCCAGCTCAAAGCCCTCCTGCTTTGCCTTGACGCACAGCTCCTTTGCATGAGCAAAATAAGCGTCATTCAGCTTATGAGGATCCTTCTCCAAAAACGGCTGATAATCAAGATCCGTCACCGAAGCGTCCCATTGGGGAAGAATGTTAATCTGAATGGTATTGAAGCCCTGTGCTTTTCTCTTGTAGAGATAATAGTCCCATTCCTCATCCGTAATATTGGTAAAAGCAGACCAGCAGGTATCCGCCAGGTAAAAAAACGGCTTTCCGTCCTTTAATAATGTTCTCTGATTCTCCGCAATCTGAAGCATAAATCTTGTTCTCCCTTCTATTTTAAGTTCCGCAATCCCTCTTCCAGTACCCCCAATCTAGAAGAATTTCCAGTCACAGAAGCATGCGTCTGTAAATTCTTCTGGCACTGTCTAGGGATTGCTGTTAAGTTCCGCAATCCCTCTTCCAGTACCCCCAATCTAGAAGAATTTCCAGTCACAGAAGCATGCGTCTGTAAATTCTTCTGGCACTGTCTAGGGATTGCTGTTAAGTTCCGCAATATTATCCAACTGTTTCTCTTTTTACCACAAGGCACCAGTCCTGTAGATCCGGCTTTGCCGGAAGCCTCCAGGTATCCTGCCGCACCTCAAACTCCTGCGGCTCTTTGTATATGCCGTTTCTGGGATCAAACCACTGCATAACATACTTCCCGGAAGACATATGGATATCTCCGCTCTTTCTCGTTGCCTCGGGATAATAGAGCACCCAGCGCCCTCCATCCTTTGTCACCGTAATAAGCGGCATTTTCTTCCCAAAAGGATCTCCGACCGCATCCTTCCCGGTCTGATAGGGGTAAAGCTCCCAAAACCTTTGTTCCTCGTAGAACTTGCGCATCAGCCCCATCTGCATGCCTCCCGGCCCGTCAATGGCCTGTGCCCAGGTTACATCAAAGCGGTTAAAAAGAGACATCTTATTTTCCTGCCCCTTCTCCCAGACTACATCCCAGATTCCCTGAGCGCCGTAGGTATAGCCGCAGCCCCCGGCCTGCACGGTCAGATAAGCCACACGCCTTACCATAGCGTCCGTACACAGACGGGTTCCGTTTTCCTCCAGGGTAGAACAGAACTCATAAAAGGCTTCCCCCTCCACAAAGGGCTTATCCCCATGCTCCTGCAAAAATGCCTTGTAATCGTCAATACTCACCACATAGTCCCCGTGGCCGGCCTGATTCAAGGTAAAATCCATCCAGTCCTCATCCTGATAGTAGGAGGCAAAGGGCCGTTCATTGGTATAATGGGCCGTCATAGGATGACGGTAGCTGTTAAGCTCCTGCATATACAGAGCCACCTTCCTCCACTCCTCCACATAGAAGGGCTGACGGGCCTTGTCATAACCGCCCAGCTCCCCGGCCAGGGTCCACACCATAGGAAGCGCTCCGTAGCGGGCCATAATATACCGGGCCAGATTTTTATATTTCTCCACCTGATTTTCAATGGACATAAACCAGGCAAAGCCCAGGGCGTTTACAATCCCCTTATCTGCCAGATAATACATCCGCCGGTCAAGTTCCTCCTGGTAAAACCTCACATTGGGCAAATCCGGCTCCTGCCAGTAATAAGCGTCCCCTCCCATCATGGGATCGCTTCGCAGATTTGTCTGATAAACCGTATAGCCCTGCTCTGCCCGACGGTCTATCATTCCCCGGAACATGCTGTCCATCCCCGGATGGTTGGATTCCTCCCATTTTTCCCGGTAGGAAAACTCCCAGTGTGTATCTCCCAGCCAGAAAAAGGGCGTCCCGTCTGCATAGGTAAAGTAACGCTTATCTCTGCTGATTTTTAAAAATCCATGAAGGTAAAGAGCAAGCTCTCCCTGGTAGGGCACACATTCCACCTGCCCCTTCGCTCCGTCAAAGCCTGTCTCACCCGGAGCATTTACCGCATAGCTCCAGATTCCTTCCTCTGTGGGCGCAAAGGCCACGCGGTAAACATTCTCTCCGTCCCAGTAGGCTTCCCGAACAATGGTCTGTCCCGACGGCCCTGTGAAAACCGCTTTCACGCAGCAGTCCAGAAAGGGATTGGCAAACATCTTTTCGCTTTCAAAGGTCAGAATCAGAACCCTGTACCTCTCTGTCCGCTCCATCACACAAGCCCCCTTTTCTTTGCAAGTAAGACTGCCATCCGAACCAGCGCTTCCCCATCCTCCTTACAAAGGAAGCCTTTGGAAATCTGCTCTTTGGTATCCTCCCGGCACAGCTCTTCATAGTGCGCCAGACTGCCGTAAAGCTCTTTTAAAAATGCGGGAGAAAATGCCTCCTGATAGCCGAACAGAGGGTCCACCGAAGAACCGGGGTCCACAAAGCTCTGTCCCGGCTCTATATCGCTTGCGGAATGATAACGCCCGGTGGGGTAATTTAAGAGGCAGGTGCGTAAGCCTCCCTTTGTATTCCCAAACACATCCTTGCGGTTTCTTCCACATTCATCAACCGGAATCCGTCCGCAGGAATTGGGCCCCGCCCCCTCTCTCACCCACCGGAAGAGATTGCGGAAGGCAGCGGCAAACAGAAACTGGGACGGGTAATCATTTCCTTCCTCATGCTTTCCTATATAAGCAGGCAAATGGTTGATGCGCTTCAAATCCTCGTCATTTTTGTAATAATTCACATAGCTGAACATGGTATCATGGCTGGCTCCCGTAACCTCATATTCCCGATATAAGAAATGAGCATAATCACTGTCCCCGCGCTTGGTGCGGAAGGCATCCCAAAGGCCGTTCTCACTCTCTGTCTGAACGGAAATATAAGGCTCTTCCACATGCTCAATCCTCCGCAGGCGGAAATCATAGTCCATAACGGCCTCATACTGGTTCACCGGAACAATCAAATTCCGCACGCCGCCTCCGGCCAGGTAGCCGTCAAATACCCTTT
Organism: Clostridia bacterium; assembly: GCA_910576325.1. Lineage (GTDB taxonomy): Bacteria > Bacillota > Clostridia > Lachnospirales > Lachnospiraceae > Laedolimicola. The sequence goes on along the minus strand of CAJTIM010000009.1, from coordinate 142,834 downwards.
TGTCCCTTTTTACCTCATCCCGGTAGGCAAAGCTGTTCACATATCGGAAGAGATAGCAGGCCGACTGGGACCATCCCGTCAGATAGAGAAAGCTATGGTCATAGGAGCGGATGGGATTCTGCTCTTCCTCACCCCGCAGCAGCCAGGCCAGATCTGTCAGCATATCCCAGAACAAACCTGTCTCATAGCGAATATCAATATCCGGCAGCAAGCCCCTCTCCCTTGTTTCCTCTATGGTAAATGGAAACGGCTCATCCTCCCGGGGATTCGGCCAGGACAGGCGGCCGTAGCGCTCCCTGTCAAACTCCTCCATCTTTGCAATGGTATTGGGCTTGCTTGTAATGCCTATATAAATATCTCCGTCCCTCATAAACTTTTCATAACCCAGAATCCACATGCGGTCAATCTCCATAAAGGAGGTGGGGTTGATGATCTCCACCACTACATTTCCGCTGGACTTGCCGGGGTTCTTCGGCGCTCTGACAATGATGCGGTTTATGTATGCCGTATCCTTATATTTTACCTTAACTGCGCCCGTATTTCCAATACTTTCATAAACATTGGCCGTGCCCTCCAGATAGTATTCCTTTTCCTCGTAGCCGTATTTCTCAAAATCCAGATAACGGGCAGCGCTGGCAAAGGGATAGCTTGAGGGGCTTACCGGAATTTCCTTTACACAATTTATCATCTCACACCTCTATTCCAGTTCCGGGGGGATACTGTTTCTTATTCTTTAATAAAAGAGGACGCCCTTAAAGCAGACGCCCTCCTCTTCCTTACTTTAGGCTTTCTTAAGAGCCTTTTTTCCCTTATAATTTTTCAATCCGTCTCCGTCGCCGAATCCAATGACAATACCTACGGCCAGAGCTGCCACAAAAGCAACCGCACAGGCAATACCCGCATAGATAAGGTTGGAACCCGGACCGCCGGCATACTGCAATATGGTCAGGAAGTTGGAAGCTCCCATCGTATACACAGCCACGCCAAAGATACCGCCTACCAGACCGCCGATAAAGCCGCCGATAATCTGGCAAATCATAGCGCGCTTATTTCTAAGCAGAATACCGAACAGAGTAGGCTCGGAAATACCGCCCACAATCAGGGTAACCACATTGGCGCTTGCCATCTGCTTTTCCTCTCCCTTTGTACGCAGGAAGTAAGCAAGAGTCATACCCATCAGCGCATAGTTGGCAATGTTTGCGCCTGCCAGCACAATCGGGTCAAAGCCCAAAGTCGTAATATTGATCAGTGCAATCTGCACAATCGCCACATGCATTCCCGTAGCAACAAAGAAAGGCCAGAAAGCGCCGAGAAGAGCAATTGCCAGAGGACCGGCTACGTTGTACAGCCCCTCGAAGAATCCGCTTAAAAGCATACCAATCCAGTTTCCGACAGGCGCCAGCACACAGAACATCAGCGGAACCATTACAACCAGCGTACAGAAGGGAACGCCGATAATCTTGATTACCTTCGGAACATACTTGTCAAAGAACTTAAATACATAGGACAGGGCAAACACCATCAGCAGGGACGGCAGTACCGACTGTGTATAATTGTTCAGCTGCATCGGAATAATTCCATAGACACTAAAAGGCTCTCCGGCTGTCACAATATTTAAAATATTCGGGTCAATCAGAAGACAGCTCAGCAGCATAGCCAAAGCAACGCTGGTATTGAGCTTCTTTGCGGCTCCCCATGCCACGAAAATCGGCATAAAATAAAATCCTGCATTTCCCACGATGTAAAGGGTCTGCATCAGAGGCGACTCATTTGCCATCAGATTCAGCAAATCCGGCCCCAGAACCGCATAAAACATCTTGAAAAATCCAGCGCCCATCATAATCGAAAGGGTCGGTGCAATCGAACCGGAAACATAATCCAGTATCTTTGCCGGAACCTTCTTAATATCAAACGGCTCCTTATTGTCCAGATTTTCATCAATAGCCGCAGTCTGCCCTAAGCCTGCAATGCTGCAGAACTCCGGATAAACCTCCGATACATGCTGTCCGATAATAATCTGGAACTGCTCGCCGGAAAACTGAGCGCCGAGCACGCCCTTGATTCCCTTAACCGCATCCATATCCACCTGTGACCTGTCCTTCAGATTCAGCCGAAGTCTTGTCATACAGTGAACTGCTTGAGAAATATTTTCCTTCCCGCCTACTTTTTCGAGAATCTGATTGCATAAATCCGTATACTTTGCCATATCACTACTCTCCTCTTTCTCTCTGTTTTTATATACAGGAAATCCGTATTTCCTGTGCCGTCAGAACGGGATGCGCGCTCCCCCGTCCTGTCAAAGCCTGTTTTGATTCCATGAAGGAAATCCCCCGTGAGGGCGGCCTAAGCCATATCCCTTCTGCCCGCTGCCAGCGGAAACAAAAAACCCGGCACTATCCCAGACCGCCAGAAATCTGCCGGACGAAACAAAGTGCCAGGTAAAGCCCCTTTCGGGTTACAATCCATCTTCCCTTGCGCAGAGCCGGTTGATATGTATCATCAGATACAGTATTTCTTCCTTCGCCGGTTCCACCAACAAGGTTGCAGCTATATACTCTTTAATTTTTTCTCCAACTCGTTTTAACTCCGGAAACTCTTCGCATACACTCTCATAGAGCTTCTCATTTTCCGACTCCGGCACATCCAGGCTGCCGGAGCGTTTCAGCAGATATTTCAAATGTGTCACAAATCTGGAATAGCTGAAGCTGTCCCGGTCTATAATCACATTCATTCCGCTCTCCACAATATCCGTAATATCTTCCACGAAATGCTCAATGTCATTTCGCTCTGACGCCTGCTTTACCTGCTGCTCCGCATTGATAAAATGCATGGCAATATTTCCCGCCTCGCTCTGAGGAAGCCGTATGGACAGCCGCCTGCCGATATGCTTGACGGCCCATTCTCCCAAACGCATCTCCTTCTCATAAAAATGCCGTATCTCATTTGTCATAGGATTCCTTAACACAAGACCCTTTTTCGTATTCTCAATGGCAAAATTGATATGATCGCAAAGCGAAAACCAGAATATGGTATTAAATTCCATCTTAAGGTAGGCGCTTCCCTTCCGGACAATCTCGTTGGTAACATCCAGAACATCCTCAGGAAGCTCATTCAGTAACGTAATATAATGCGGTTCCAGGTTATAGTAGGTTCGGTCAATTTGCGATAGCGCAATCTCATAGGGCGCCTTCTGAAAGCCAATCCCCTTGCCAAATGCAATCACTTCATGATTGTTATCATCCAGGCAGACTGCCACATTGTTATTGATATTCCGAATAACCTTCATCTCTCCCCCTCTGTCCGCCGCCTGTTAAATCAGGGTCTCTCCCGAGGCCACCGTTCTCTTTCCCAAGTCAAAGGCATGATCATAGCCGGAAGGGAAAACCACCATAGTCGTAAGCTTATATCCTTTTTGCTCCAAAGCCTCTTTATCAAAATTCACAATCGGCTCGCCGGCCTTCACCTTGGCTCCCTGCTGAATCAGAGGATGAAAGCCTTCCCCATTCAGCTCCACCGTATCCAGGCCAATATGTACGATACACTCAATTCCGTCCTTCGTCTTGATGCCTACCGCATGTCCGGTGGGGAATACCGTCTCCGCCGTACCGCTCAAAGGAGCACAGACCGCTCCGTTGGCCGGAATCACCGCAAAGCCGTCTCCCATAATCTTCTCCGAAAACACTCCGTCCGCAACCTCCGCAAGCGGAATCAGCTCGCCGTCAACCGGGGCCACAATCTTAAATTCCTCTTTCTTAAACAAGCCAAACATCTTTCATCCTCCAGTTCCATAAATATCCCGTTATACCCTAAAAAACACAATTTCCATTCCAAAAGGTACAAAAAAACTTCTTCACCGCATACCGAAAAAATCAAGAAAATTTTCGGGAAAGCCTTCGAAGAAGTTACAAACCTATTATTTCTTTCACGCTTACAATAATAACGTCTTTCACCCCACTTGTCAATACCCATATAGTAAAAATTCATCAAAAACTTTACAAAATATTACTCAAAACCTAAAACCCAAATCCTCACCCCCATCCCGCTCAAACAAATCCCGCCACCCTCCCGGTTCTGCCGCAAAATAAGCCGGACGCCACTTCCGATATCCGGTGTCCGGCTGTTGGCGGACACTTTGTATGATATGGGCGGACATTGCCAAAAAGTCTGCATCTGACAAACCCTCCAAGGCAATGTACGACCAGAGCATACGAAGTGTACACCAACCATCCGAACACAGGATATGGAAATGGCGGCCGGCTTGTTTTGCGGCAAAGCCTACAGCACAGCCTCCCCATTCGTCTCAATCACATCCCGATACCAATAAAACGACTCTTTCCTCCTCCTGGAAAAATCCCCTGTCCCGTCATCATACCGTTCCACAAAAATAAACCCATACCTCTTAGCCATCTCCCCCGTAGAGGCGCTCACCAGATCAATGCACCCCCAAGGCGTATACCCCCGCAGATCCACTCCATCCAAAACCGCCTCATGCATCTGACAAATATGGCTCTTCAAATACTCAATCCGATAATCATCCCGAACCTTTCCGTCCTCATCAATCTTATCATAAGCCCCAAGACCATTTTCCACAACAAAGATAGGCTTCTGATACCGATCCCAAATCTCATTCAGCGAATACCTAAGCCCCTCCGGATCAATCTGCCATCCCCAGTCGGAAGCCTTCAAATAGGGATTCGGCACTCCTCCAAGAAGATTCCCCTTCCCTTTCTTCGCCTCCGGATCAGCCGTCTGACACCCGGACATATAATAAGAGCAGGTATAAAAATCCACCGGACCGGCCAGCAAAATCTCTTCATCCCCCGGCTCCATTTGAATCTCAATCCCATTCTCCCTGAAATACCTACGGATATAATTGGGATACTTGCCCCTGCACTGTACATCTGAACAGAACCAGTTCATAATCTGATTCTGCTTCTGATTGGCAAGCTGATCCGCGGGCTTACAGGTAAGTCCATAGCTGGTAGCCATAATCTGCATACACCCTATCTGATATTCCGGATCAATCTCATGTGCCAGCTTCACTGCCAGCGCGCTTGCCAGAAACTGATGATGCAGCCCCTGAAAACGATTCTGAGGAACATCCACCTGCTCCATAAAGTCCATCGGCCGGATCTCATTCAAAATCCCCTGGTTCAAAAGCCCTCCTACGGCGCTGGTGGCGCTGTTCAGCTCATTAAAGGTCAGCCAGTACTTCACCTTTCCCTTATATCGGGTAAAAATAGCACGGCAGAAGTTCAGATAGCAGTCAATCTGCCTCCGATCCGTCCAGGAATTCCATTTCTTCGTCAATCCGAAAGGCACCTCATAATGAGAAATGGTGATCATAGGCTCAATCCGATACTTCCGGCACTCATCAATCAGTTCATCGTAAAACCGAAGCCCTGCCTCGTTCGGCTCGCTTTCATCTCCATTTGGAAAAATCCGCGTCCAGGCAATGGAAAACCGGTACATCTTAAATCCCATTTCCGCAAACAGGGCGATGTCTTCCCGAAAGCGATGGTAATGGTCAATGGCCTCATGGGAAGGATAAAAGGTCCCCTCCTCGATCTCAGGCGTAATGCGTTTGCTCCTGTCCGCCGTACCGCCCGTACAGATGTCGGAGATAGACACACCCTTGCCGCCTTCCTGCCAGCCGCCTTCAAGCTGATTTGCCGCCGTAGCCCCTCCCCAGTAAAAATTCTTTGGAAAACTCATAATTTTACCCTCCTGTTCTTTTCATTGAGTAAGAAGTCTCATGTGCATAAAAAAACTTCTTCCAGGCATACCGAAAAAACAAGAAAATTTTCGGGAAAGCCTTCGAAGAAGTTACAAACCTATTATTTCTTTCATTGGTTTAATGATAACTTGGCTGACATGGAATGTCAACCATTTCCGAATCTTTTTGAACTTTTTTAACTTTACGAAAAAATGCGGCCGTTCATTGTCCTTCGGCCGCATTTTCATATACTCCCTTTTTACATGTAAATTCATTCCAAATAGCCGGTATATCCCCATTATCAAATCAAATCTTTTGCTGTTCGGCACAGTGCTGTCCGGAAAACGGACAAGTCAAACAGCAACGTATACCGTGCGGATTATACCGGTATTTATTGTCTCTTGACTCCTACAGCACCGAATTATTAATAGCCGTAAGCAGAGCGTCGATGGAAGCACGGATTATATCGGGATCCACGGCTGCGCCCCAATGGAGCTTTTCGTCCGGCGTCTGGATTCCAACATAGGCGATGGCCCGGGAGCTGGAGCTCTGCTCTAAGGCGTGCTCCTGATAGGTAACCAGATTGTACCGGAGGCCGAAGCATTTTTTCAGCGCATTGCTGACCGCATTGAGACGGCCGTTTCCTTCCGCATAGGTTATCTCCTGCTTTCCCTCATGTTCCGTATGCACCTCAGCGGTAATGCCGTTTACCTGCTTGAAATGCACCTCCGTAATATTGTAGGGATGAGTAAGGCTCTCGAATCTCCGCTTGAACAGCTCGAAGATCTCCTCCGGCAAAAGCTCCTTGTTCTTGTGATCCGATTCCTCCTTGGCCGCATAGCCCATAGCCTCCCGCATCTTCGGCGGCAGGTTCAGGCCGAAATTCTGTTCCAGAATGTAGCCGACGCCGCCCTTGCCGGACTGGCTGTTGATCCGTATCACGTCTGCATCGTAATTGCGTGTGATATCCCTGGGATCAATCGGCAGGTAAGGTACGGTCCACTGTTCGCAGCTGTTATCCTCACGGTAATGCATACCCTTGGCAATGGCATCCTGATGCGATCCGGAAAATGCCGCAAATACCAGCGCTCCGGAGTAGGGACTTCTTTCATTGATCTTCATCCCCGTAAACCTCTCATAAGCCTCGCAGACCTCCGGCATATTGCCGAAATCAAGCTCCGGATCCACGCCCTGAGAATACATGTTCATGGCCAGGGTTACGATATCCACATTTCCGGTGCGCTCTCCGTTTCCGAAAAGAGTGCCCTCCACACGGTCGGCTCCTGCCAAAAGCCCCATCTCCGTATCGGCCACGCCGCAGCCCCTGTCATTGTGGGGATGAAGGGAGAGAACCACACTGTCACGGTATTTCATATTTTCACTCATGTATTCAATCTGGCTTGCATACACATGGGGCATGGAATGCTGCACCGTAACGGGAAGATTGATGATAGCCTTCTTGTCGGGGGTGGGCTTCCACACATCCAGTACGGCATTGCAAACCTCCAAAGCATATTCCGGCTCTGTTCCTGTAAAGCTCTCGGGACTGTACTCAAAGAGATAATTTCCTCCTGTCTCATCCGTCAGCTTCTTGAGAAGCTCCGCTCCCTCCACGGCAATTTTCAAAATCTCCTCCTTGGACTTGTGGAACACCTGCTCACGCTGTGCCACGGAGGTGGAATTGTACACATGGACCACGGCCTTTTTTGCTCCCTCAAGGGCCTCAAAGGTCTTGCGGATAATGTGCTCTCTGGCCTGAGTAAGTACCTGGATGGTCACATCGTCCGGAATAAGCTCCTGCTCAATTAAGGTTCTGAGAAATGTGTACTCCGTCTCGGAGGCCGCCGGAAACCCCACCTCGATCTCCTTGAAGCCTACCTTGCACAGAAGCTTGAAGAAGCCTACCTTCTGCTCCAGTGTCATGGGCACTACCAAAGCCTGGTTGCCGTCCCGCAGATCCACGCTGCACCAGACGGGGGCTTTGTCTACATAATCCTTTTCCGCCCATTTCATGCATTTGTAAGGGGGTAAGAAATACTGTCTCCGGTACTTGTTGTGATTCATCATTTTTTCTCTCTCCTTTTTGTTCTATAGAAATGTGATATAAAAAAATTCTGGCTGATCGTTTGTACTAAAAAAGCCTTCCGTCTCTTACACAGCTTCTACGCTGTATCCAGAGACGAAAGGCTGTTAATTCTGCCTTACGCGGTACCACTCCGATTTGTGAATATTCACACGCTTATCAGATACGGATTCATCGGACTTCCCCATGAACCTTATATCCTCCCCGCTGTAACGGTCGGGCTCCGTCTGCATCTACTCTCTCCAACGGCCGGAGATTTGGGACAGCCGCTTAGAGGTCAGTTCCAATTCTCTCTTCCGCTGCTTCACACCGGCCAGCAGCTCTCTGAACGCCAAGGGAATTGTACTACTCCTCATCTTTGCATTTCTCTATATCATGGGATTAAGGATATCAAAAAAGCGTTCCTCTGTCAAGCATAAAATTCATGACCATGATAAACAAACAGCATGGTAAGGCTGTTTCGGAACCACTGAAGGCTGTCCGGGTTGGCATAGGCCGGCGCCACAAAATACAGTGCTCCCTGTGAAAGGTCTTCACCGCAAAGTGCCCGTTCTACTGCCTCGACGGTTGTCTCGGATACCCGTACCCGCTCGATTTTTCCGGTAGCTACGGGAGAAAATTGGGCTTTTCCGCCCTTGGTCTGATAGACAACCCCTTCTATGGTATTTGGAAATGCTCCGCTCTTCACACGATTTAGGACTACATTGGCTACCAGCATCCGCCCTGTTACATCTTCGCCGGAGGCTTCTGCTTCCACTATTTTCAGGAGAGCCGTATAATCTGCCTCGGTTATCTCATAGATCCATCCGCTGTTTCCGAAGGGCTGTATTTCTTCCGAAAGTGCATTTTCTGCCTCTTCGCTTATAGGATCTGTTACAGGTGCCTGTTTTTCTGCGGCTGCCATCTCCGCTGCCTTTTGCTCTTCCTCTCTTGCTGCTTCCTCTGCAGCTCTTTGCTCCTCCTCTGCGGCTGCTCTTTCCTCTGCCTCCTTTTGCTCTTTTTCGGCTTGCTCGGCTGCCTGCCTTGCCAGCTCTTCTTCTATCTCCTGCTCCTCACGGATTCTTGTAAGCTCGCTTTCTGCCGCTTCTAACCATGGATCGCCTGCTACCTGAAAGCTGATGCAGGCGACTGCTTCGCTTTTGTAAGAGATGTTATTCATTGCTTCCACTTCTTTTGTATCGGCAGTTACCATCAGTACCGCTCCTGCCAATCCTAATACAATTGCACAATCTCTTAACTTATTCATAATACAATATTATAAAAATCTTCCTCTTGTCCGTCAACAGGACATCCCAAACTTCGTTACTCTTTTTGTAAATTTATTCCATTTTTATCCAATTGTGCATTTATTACGGTGATTATTTACAAATTTTCTTGAAAATAGGGAGAATTATTAGAACCTTTTCCGGTTCTATTCTGCATACAATAGTTTCAGATATGTTACATTGACTCTCTCTTTTTTAATAATTTTGAAATATATAAGGAGATTACTATGAGAATCAGAGAAGGCACGAACCTGCTTTTGGGAATTCTTTTTGCGATTGCTGCGGGAATTCTTTTGCATTTTGCTTATGAATGGAGTATGGAAAATCCGTTTGTGGCGCTTTTTGCTCCGGTGAATGAATCTGTGTGGGAGCATTTGAAAATGCTGTTTTTTCCGGTTTTTCTTTATACGCTGTTTGAGGTGATCGTGCTGTTTAAGACTTCGGGGCGGTTCCTGACTTCGCGGATTGCAGGGGTGCTTCTGGGGATGTTCTTTATTGTGGCTGCTTTTTTTACTTATACCGGGGTCAGTGGGAAGGATTATTTGGTGGTGGATATTTTGATTTTTGTGTTTGGTGTATTGATCACTTTTTTGGCTTCGCGGTATTTTGAAGTGCAGTGTCCGGGGATGCATCTGCCGCTTTTGGCGAATTATGCGCTTTTGCTGCTGCTTGTGATTTGCTTTTTTTCTTTTACTTTTAGTCCGCCGGGGTTGCCTATGTTTTATACAGTTTAAGAGGGACGCAAAATAAGCCGGCAGACTTTTCCATATCCCGTGTTCGGACGGTTCGCGTACACCGGTCTGCTCTTGTCGGACAAACGGTTTGATGTCTTTGTGGGCTTCGCCCCTTGAGACTTGGAACGTTTGTCCGCCAATATCAGACAGGCGTGCGCGAACAGCCGGACACTGGGATACCGGAAAAGTCTGCCGGCTTATTTTGCTGTTGGTTGGCGGTGGAACTTGTGTTTGGACTGCTTGGAAAACGGAATTATTGCTTTTCCGTTTGGGAGTGGGTAGGCGGTTTGCTGTTATTGGTTTGCTTTTGGGCGGTGCTGGGATAGGTGCTTTATTGTTGTCGGCAGGATAGTGATTAGTAGGATGGAGCTGCAGATTACGAGGATGGGCAGCTCGTAATGGGTCAGGTTTTTGTAGTCTTTGTAGGCTAGGCGGCTTAGGAATGGCAGGGCTAGTACTGGGATTAGATACCAGAGGGACGGGAGGATGCGGCTTTTTATTGATGGCTCCTTTTTTGTTTTTTGGGTTATGCGGTCTCCCAGATGGTATAGTGCCAGGAGGGATAGGAAATATACCAGGGTTCCGATAGAGGTGTGGAGCTGGGCAGGGGTTAGAAGGGAGGCGCCTTTTTTTGTGGTTTGGAGGATCTGGGGCAGGGCTATGGATAGGGTGATGCGGATTCCGTTTATGAATATGGTGGCTGCTAAGGCGGCCGGGAAGCATAGCAGGGTCCAGGTTAGTTTTCTTTTAGGGCCTTCTATTCGGTGGAGGAAGGACCAGCTTAGCATGAGGGAGGTTATCATCCAGAATTTAAGGCCGGCGCAGGTGGGGGCGATGATGAAGCGCAGGGAGTGGTTTATGTAACCTACTCCCTGTTCATATATGAAGGGGTGTCCGCTTAGGATGCTTGTCCAACAGGCGGTGGGGCGCAGTATCCATTGGAGCGCTTCGGTGTCGGCTTGCTTTGTGTATAGTTTTAGGACCAGGATGATTGATAAGCTGAGCAAATAGATGCCTGGGGTTTTCTTGTCTTTCATGTTTGTTCACCGTTTTTGTGATTGCTGAAAGTTGTTAGCGGTTTGGTTTCTTTGTTGCTTATGGTTGATGCTTTGATTTGTGTAGGTAGGATCTATTTCTCTTTTTCTGAGTATGTCTTAACAGGACTACCATGCCAAGAAGTAGAATGAGAAGGATTCCGTTTGGCTCTGCGCCTATCATGTAGCCGCCGCCTACGGACAGGCCCGATACGCCGAAGGGGAGGGGATTGGGCTGATCTACGTCTTTGCTGTTTCCTTCCGGGCTGCGTACTTCTTCTATTACGGCTACGAAGGAGGTGTAGGGGGTGACCATGCTGTATTTCAGGCCGATGGAGGTGACTTCTTTTTTCACCTGGCTTCCGGTTTTGGAGCTGTAGTCGGTGAGCATTTCTACGCGCTTTCTGGCCCAGAGGTATTGGATAGCCTCGTTTTCCCGGGAAATGCTTTCGGCTGTGACGGGGATTTCTTCTATGTAGTCCTCGCTGCCGCGCTTTCCGGTGATGCGGATGGTTCCTGTTGGCTCGCCGCGCCATTTTCCGTAGAGTACGATGGGGCGGCTGGCGTAGAGGGTGGGTACGCCGGAAGGTTCGGTGTCGTAGGTTTCGAAGCCGTCAAATTCTACCTGGATGTTGGTTAAGAGAGGTGACTGTACGTAGGTGCGGAAGCGCTCCGCTGTTGCTTTGGCCTGTGCTTCTTCTGTGACTACGAAGTCTTCTCCCATTCCCGCAGCGGCGATTCCCTCGATGAGATAACGGTTTACGGAGCTTCCGATCCCGAAGGCAAAGTAGCTGGTGTCTCCCAGATTTTCGCGGATGTGATCGAAGATTTCTTTTTCGTCGGATATGTAGCCGTCCGTTATCATAACTACGGTTCTGGCCGTATTCTCATCCTTGGGAATGTGGTAGGCGGTCAAAAGCGCTGAGAGAAGCTCGGTTCCTCCTCCGCCCTTTTGCTCTTCTATCAGCTGCAGGGCGCTGTCGATGTTGGATTTTACGGCTTCCAGGGAATTGGGGGCCAGGGTCCATACCGTATCGGAGAAGAGTATTACGTTGAAGCGGTCGGTTTCTTTTAAGCCGGATACCAGGTCGCTGATAAGTGTTTTGGCTGTGTCCAGGGCATAGCCGTCCATAGAGCCGGATACGTCCAGGGCAAAGATGTATTCTCTTGGGGGAATGTCGTCGGGGTTGTAGCGCTCGGGGGGCTGCAGGGTTAATTGGAAGAAATTGGTATTTTCTCCCTCGTAGAGTGTCAGACCCGAATGCATGGAATCTCCAGTTAGTTCATAGCTGAGAATAAAATCGCGGTCGCCGGCAAAGGTGCTTTTGTCGGCCAGGGTTACTTTGGCTGCGGTGTCCTGATCTTTTGAAATATTTATTTTGTGGGTGGTGCTTTTGAGGTTCTCTATGGGTACGCCGGTGGAGAGATTGACGGTGATATCGTAAGTGCTGTCTATGGGTGCGTTTTCTGTCAGATAGGGACTGGCCACCCAGTCGTCCGCCTCTGCTTCTTCGTCTGTCATCCGGCCGGCATAGCGCGGTCCTGTGACGGTAGGAAATACGAATTGGTAGATGCCCTCCTCCGGCTCTATCAGCTCGGTGTAAGTAAGCTCGATGGCTATTTCGTCTCCCGGCATAATATTTGCCACATCCATTGTAAAGACATTGGCTCTCTGCTCTTCCATCAGGGAGGCATTTTTGCCTTCGCTTTTGGCTTCCTCATATACTTGCTTGGCTTCTTCTTTTTCCTTAATCTGCGCCCGAACCATGTGATTGCCTACGGTCATGGTCATGCCGTGGACTGCGGCACGGGTGGAAGCGGGAAATACGTACTTGGCATTGATGGGATTCTCTCCCTCGTTGGCATAGCGCTGGGTTACGTGGATTTCGGCAATGGTTCCATTGACATTTGCCGTGACCTCGGTTCCCTTCAGGGGGAAGAGATCAGTGGAGGAGTCTTTGCCTTCTATGAGAAAGTAGGGGGCGAGGGTTACATCCCTCTCCTGCTCCGCGTCTTCTCTGCCTGCATAAACCGTCACCGGACAGGACGTCAGCAGCAGGAAGCCTGCTAAAATTCCACATAGCCATCTGTTTCTCCTTTTCATACGGATACACCTCTTCTGTTCTTTGATAGGTTTGCCTCAGGCGGCGCTCTGTCCGCTTTGGGGATTGTCTGTTGATAAGATTAAATTACAATATCAAAGCGTCAGAAGAGCGTCACGAAAACATCATAGTTGCATCATTTTTTTGTGAGCTTTGCGGCAAAATTATTGTGTTATTGAATATCTGTTTTGCGGCTTTTTTCCGAGGACAGCGAGTCAAATGTATATGGCCAGGGCCGCCCTCCCGTCTAAAGGATGCAGGGAGGCTTCATAGCATAAGGGAGTATGCGGGGGACTATAAATAAGGAAATCATTTACGCATAATAAACTTGCGGCATAGGCAAAAAACCTGTTATTATTTTTATAATTTTAGTAATGGTCTTCTCAAAAACGGTCAACGGATATATAATATATTTGTATTAACCGTTACGGTCAACAAGGAGACCGTATATGAATGACAAGTTTTTCAAACTTCCATTGGAAAAACAGCGGCGTATTATAAACGCTGCTTACAAAGTGTTTTCCGAAAACAGCTACAAAAAAGCCCCGATGTCAGAAATTGCAGACAGGAGCGGTATTTCAAAAGCGCTACTCTTTCACTACTTTACAAACAATCAGGAAAATTATAAGGATGTCAGCAAGGCGAGTGAAATGACAGTGTTTGAGAAAATAGATTTATCAAAATTCCGGAAAGATATTGATCTAAAAACAATGTATGCCGAAATCTTCTACGCTATCGATGGATATATGCTGAAAAAATATCGTTCAAATTGTATTATACCGGACGAAATCGAGGAAGAGCTTACCGTTTTAATCGATTTTTGGAAAAAGGTTTATACCCGGGAGGTGTGAACAAAATGAGGCATAAAACAATTTTGGCACAAGGCGGAACCGTTCATTATTGGATTATTAGAAATGAAAATGTATCAGACTGTATTGTTTTTACGCATGGAGCAACCGCAGATCATACCATGTTTGAAAAGCAGATACCCTATTTTTCCGGTAATTACACAATTATTTTATGGGATGTTCCCATGCATGGATTGTCAAGGCCATATTAGCAATTCTCTTATCGAGATACGGCGGAAATATTACATAGCATATTGCAGAAAGAAAATATTGAAAAAACATTTATCGTGGGAATGTCTATGGGCGGATATCCAAGTCAGCATTTTGCGGCTATGTATTCTGATATAGGTAAAAGGATTGATTTTTCATTCCCCGTTTTAATATTGGCAGACGATAAAGACAGAACAGGCAAAGCATTTTGCAAATGGAGATAATCCGGATCAAGTAAATAAGGAAATAGAAAACTTTATTACCGAAACGGTACGCCGGGAAAGGAAAAATTATGCTGCATTATGATGAATATGGAAGCAGGGAAAATCCCACTGTCCTGTTGCTGCATGGGGCGGGTGCGCTTGATACATTTTGCAGTCAGTATTGCTTTTCTGATAAATATCATCTTGTTGTGCCTCACTTAGCAGGTGCGGGAAAGGCGGCCGCTGAGATTTATGAGCCGGAAAAGACCGCAGCGGAACTCTTTATGCTCATCAAAACCCTGCATAAAAAACGAATCGGCGTAATCGGTCATTCGCTTGGAGGCCAGATTGCAATAATGCTTGTCAGCAGGCAGCCTGAATTATTTAACTTTGCCGTATTTTTAAGCGCATGGGTAAATCCCAAGCCGAAAACAATTCGGATGTACTGTTCTCTTGCGGGATTGACTGCAAAAATGCTGCATTGGAGATGGTTGGCGCTGCTTCAGGGAACGTACTGGCATTACACCAAAGAACAGGCAGATACTATGGCAAAATATTCAAAACAGATTACTCCGCAGGTGTACCGTTCTTTTTTTGCCAATACATTGGATTTGTCAAAGCTGTCGGAATATCAATCCGTAACAATACCTATGCTTGCTATTTGCGGGAGTAAGGAAGTGAAAGACCTGAAAGTTTCTCTTAAACAGCTTGCTCAAAATCCAAACTGCCGAACAATAACATTACAAGGAGTAAACCACGACTTTCCAATGCGAAATGCCAGGCAGCTTAATCCAATACTTGAACAATTTATAACGGAGTACTTATGAAAGGAGTAATCGTATGGATACATCGTCCTGTTTGCAGCATAAAAAACTGCTGTTTTGGTATGTTTCAATTGATTGATAAGTCCTGACTATACCAGCCAACGATAAAATCCTTTAAATCCATCAAAATATCCGTTGCTTTAACATCACACTGATTTTTTATTTTTTCCAAATTTTTCACCATTCTGTCTTTATCCATTCCATGATTTTTAAAACATATCAGGAATTTTTGAAAACCAAGTAAATCGTTAGGGTCTTTTTCTATTTCGATTTGTAATAACTGCAAAAATTTCATATCGGATTCATACATAAGACTATTCCAATCAATACGAACACACCATTTTACATGCTGCCATCCCGGATAACTCTCTAAATCATATTTTATGGCAGTACCTTCAAAAATCAAATTATCCGTTTCTCCGTTG
Organism: Clostridia bacterium; assembly: GCA_910576325.1. Classification (GTDB taxonomy): domain Bacteria; phylum Bacillota; class Clostridia; order Lachnospirales; family Lachnospiraceae; genus Laedolimicola. The sequence continues at coordinate 127,390 of CAJTIM010000009.1, read as the reverse complement.
TTGGACGCATCATCGGAATATAGACTAACAGGCAGTCCTTCATAAAATGTAATTATGCTGCCCATACTATCAGCCTTGGTATCATCTTTTGACAGCAATGCAATATCATCCGTAACCATTTCGTTTAAATCTACATAAACTCGTGCTTTATCCATTTTCAGAAACTCCTTTTAGCCTAAAGCATGCCGCGATTGAGATTTGCTTTACCTATGCAGGAAAAAAACGTCAGGTGTGTAAGCCGCCCTATTATCTATGCTCCGCATCATCCCAATCTAAGCTCTGGTTTTTCGGGAGTGTCTTTGTAAGAATTAAGGTGTAAGCAGTCGCTATAAGCATCATAACCAAGCCGTGAAGCATTTGCTTTTCCGCCGTAAATCCCGCTACTTCCTCCCAGCCAAATTGCCGCGCAATGTAATGAAAGGGTAAAGCCGCGGAATACTTAGTTTCAGGCATTTTTTAGTTTCTGCCTCTGCATACACTCTTCCACGAACTGCCTCACCAGACGTTCATAGCGCTTGGTATCCACCATATAGCTCAGTCCGTGGCCGGCGCCGGGGAAGGTTTTCAGGGTTCTGTGACCTCCGCAGGCAGACCAGATCTCCTGGCTCATGCGGCAGGGCACAAAGCGGTCGTCCTCTCCATGTATCAGCAGAATGGGGATTCTGGTCCGGCGGACAGCGTCTGTCACAGTTGTCTCATCCAGATCAAAATGGCCGAACCACTTGGCCCCCAGGCGGATAATGGGCAGCATCACAGCGGGCGGGTATCCCCGGTCACGGCAGACCTTTTCAATAATAGCTGCCGGGGACGAATAGGAGCTGTCCGCTATAATGCCAAGTACATTTTTCGGCAGTTCGAGATTGGAGGCCATCAGAACTGCGGCTGCTCCCATAGACACGCCGGAAAGGAAAATGGGTGTGTCGCTGCCAAAGGTTTCGCAGACGTAGTTGACCCAGCTTAAGCAGTCTTTGCGCTCCTTGATGCCAAAGGTAATGGTCCGGCTGGTGCTTCTCCCGTGTGCCCGCTGATCTACCACAATGGTATTGTGTCCCATCTCCCTGGCCAGCTTGTTTCCTCCGCAGAAGTCCCGAAGCGCCGTACCACGATAGCCGTGAAACTGGATCTGAAAGGGCGCTCCCTCCTCTCCGTGATAATATCTCCCTACCAGGCGAGTTCCGTCCCATGCCTGAATAAAAAGCAGTTCATAGGGAAGCCGCTCCATGCTCCCGATCAGGGTGTGCATCCGATCCTCGATTTTCTTATACTGCTCTCCGCCCGGTATTGCGTGTGCATCCTCGTCCGCCTTGGGAACGGCGTAAAACACCTCCCGATAAGCAATATAAACCACCAATATGCACAGAGCCGCAAGCAATACGCCTGCTCCTATCAGTATTATCATTTGAAACAGCCTCCATACCTGCGGGGATGCCCTTTTTCCAGGCATTTGTGCCTGACCTTTCGGCATCCCCGTTCTTTCTTTTCTAAAATATTCTTCCCTTTGGGAAACTTTAATTCCGTAATTATGTATACCGGTATTCGCCCAGTTCATCCGTCCCGTAGAAGTCTCCGTAGCTGAGATCAAAGACAGATTTCTCCTTAAGCTTCCCGGAAATATCAATCTGATTTTTAATCAGATACTGCCAGAAACCCGTATGGGAAATATCGCCCTGGAACTGAACGCCCTTTACCACGCCGTCCCTTACAATCACCTTCTGATAAGCATTCCTGCACTCTCTGGTATATACCTGGCTTCCCTCCTCCTTCGGCTCCACCTCTCCCACGGAAAGCATGGTAAGACCGAAGAAATTAATGGTATTCTTAATACAGAAGGTATCCGTATACTTCTGCTGCTGACCGCACATATTGGCGACGGCAATCCGCCCCTGATCCATCGCGTTGGGCCAGATGCCGGAAAGCGCCGTTACATCGCCCGCCGCATAGATATCCGGGTCGGAGGTGCGCATACATTCATCCACCACAATGCCCCGCTCCACCGCAAGGCCGCTGCCCTCCAGGAAGGAAAGATTCGGCCGGACGCCTGCCGCGCAGACTACGAAGTCACAGGGAATCTCTTCTCCGTTTGACAGCTTCACCGCCGTGATTTGGTTCTTTTCATTTACCACGGAATCACCGGCGCCGATGCCAAGCTTAAACACGGCTCCCGCTTTCTCAAAAAGCTCCTGATAAGCCCTGGCGGAAACTGCGTCCGTCTGTAGGGGCAGCACCCGATCCGCCATCTCAGCTATGGTTACCTGTATCCCCCGCTCTATCAGGGCGTAGGCTACATCCAGGCCCACCAGTCCGCTTCCCACGATAAATACGTGCTTTGCGTTCAGCTCTTCAATGGCTTTGTTCATTTTCTGTGCGTCGCTCAAATCCCGGAAGCCGAATACGTTGGCGGCTGTGCGGAAATTGGGAATCGGGGGGATTCCGAACACAGAGCCGGTGGCAATTAAAAGCTTTTCATAGAGCTGATAGCCATTCTCCATAATCACCCGTTTTTCCTTAGGGTCAATGGCCTTTGCCGCCTGCCCCCTTCCCCACATGATATTTTTCTTTTCAAAAAAGTCCTCATCCACAAAGGAAAGTCCTTTCTCGTCCCGCTCGCCGCCCAGATATTTGTGGAGCATGCAGCGTGAGTGGGAATATTCGTCGACGGACATCATCTGTATGGGCGCTTCGGGCTTTAACAGGCGAAGCCGTTCTGCCGCCGCTATTCCGGCCGCCCCGGTTCCTATGATCACATAAGGTTTTACCATACTCACACCTCCTCCACGTAAATGGCTTTCTTGGGACAGGCTGCCACACATGCAGGGCCTTCCTCCCGATCATTGCAGAAATCGCATTTCACAATCTTTTTCCTGGTTACATCAGGCTTGGGAATCCCGTAGGGACAGTTCATCACGCACATAAAGCAGGCGCCGCAGCGCTCTTCCCGATAAAGCACGTGTCCCGTTTTCTCATCCCGATAGAGGGCGCCGCTCATACAGCTTTCCATACATTTCGGGGAACTGCAGTGGCGGCAGAACATGGGAAGATATCCCCCGCTGCCGTCGTTTACAATTTCATTACGGGATTCATTGGAGGGGTCGCCAAAATCAAGGGTCTCCACGCCTGTCTTCCCGTCTGTTCTGTGGCTGTCCATACAGGCCAGGGCACAGCTTTTGCATCCGTCGCATTTGGAAGGATCGATCATGATTCGTTTCATGTTTATTCCTCCCCTCTTAAATCTGAAGCCCTTTGCGCTTCTCCTCGATGATCTGCTCCAGCTTGTCGGCGGCTTTCACCGGATCAAGCTCTACAATAACCTGCCCGCCGGTGATATCTTTCAAATCCTCGGTGAGCACCTTTACGGTCAAATCGCTGCCTGCGATAAAGGGCTGCTGTCCCAGATGGAGGGGAAGTCCCAAGGCCGCGCCGAACATGCCGTCCGCAAGGGCCTGCTCCTCCAGCCACTGGGGTGCGGATAATACCAGGGGCAGCTGCGGCAGGTCGATGTTCAGCTCCTTTGCCAGAGCGGTTGCCACCATTTCCAGACGGCCGATGGCCAGGCAGGGTCCGAAGTTCAGTACGGGCGGAATCCCAAGGCTCTTGCAGACCTCCTTCAAGCCGTCTCCCGCAAGCTCGGCCGCTTCCGGTGTCATAAGGCCGCAGTTTTCGATTCCTCCTGAGGAACAGCCTGCGGAAAGAACGATGATATCACGCTTAATCAGCTCTTTTGTCAGCTCTACGGTGCAGACGTCATGGCCCAGGGCTGTCAGATTGGAGCAGCCTACCACGCCTGCAACGCCCTTGATCTTGCCGGATACAATGAGATCCAGAAGGGGCTTCCAGGATTTGCCCAAGAAATCATAGAGGGAGCCTTCGCTGACGCCGGTGAGGGTATTCTTGTTTCCGTGATCCGGTAAAAGCCGGAGGGTTACCTGGCCTCTGCGCTCCTTGTAGGCGGCGAGAACGGCATCCATAACCTGATTGCTGATTTCCTCCCGTTTGTCGAAGGAGAACTGCATCAGATCGGCGTTAGCCTTCTTTGCTACGTCGTCCAGGCAGATTTGTTTGATCTTTAATTCGTCACAGATAGGCTCGATGCCGGGCAGGGTGCAGTTGAACTCGGAGAGCACCGCGTCGATGGCTCCTGTCGCCAGTACTGCCTCACTGGTGTAGTTGTTGCCTGCATGACCGTCGAAAATGTCGGTGTAGTGGACGCCGCGAAGCTGCAGATCCTGGCCTACGCAGGTACAGCCTACCAGCTTGAAGCCCTTGGCTCCTGCGGCCTTTGCCTTTTCCACCGCTTCGGGGGAAGCCAGGCGTTCCTGGAGGTCTACGAAGATGGAATGCTGATGGCCGGTGATCATGATGTTGATATAGTCGGGATCGATGACATTAAGTCCTACGGGGGCCATGCGGATCTGCGGCTCTCCTAACATCACATCGTTTAACAGGTTGGTCAGGGTCAGTCCGTAAAGTCCTGTGGAAATACCGAGACGCAGGCAGGTCATCAGCATGTTGACGGGATCGGAGTTCAGATTGGTGGAGCATTTTACTACACCGGCAAAGACTTCGGATTTTGCTCCGCCGGGGAGGATGCCAAGCTCTTTCCACTTTTTATAGCGGGGAGCGTAGGCGAGCTTTTCGATCAGCTCCATTTCTTCGTAATCGGGCTTGTAGAGATCGGACAGTACCTTGTCGGCGACTGCTTCGGCCATTTTATGTAAATCGTCGGACTCTTCCAGGCCAAATTCGTGAACCAGAAGCCGGAGGGCATTTTCTCCCTTGATGGTTCCCTTGGTGCGGGCGGTGTCCTTTAGGTTCCGGGCGGTATTTTCCACAACGTGGATGTAGCATCCGCTTCCGCTTGCAACTGCCCGGAGGAGATTTCGGGTTACAATAACGTCTGCCGTGGCGCCGCAGATTCCTCTGGGGGCCGTGGGGGTGATGCGGCAGGGGCCGTTGGAGCACAGGCGGCAGCAGACGCCTTTTAAGCCGAAACCGCATTTTGTTTTTTGATTGTCTACCCGGTGATGGGAAGTCTCCATCGGCAGACCGGCGATAAACTCTTCTAAGGGCTTATCTGCGCTTTTACAAGTGTTGCATCCGTAACATTCGTTCATTTGGGTTCTCCTTTATCTTGGTAATTATTATTGTGATTGTAGCATTTTGTTGGAAAAATCGCAAGATTTATCCGCTTCCTGTTCCTGCATCAAGACAAAAATATCCTCCGAAAGCTCCTGTATCTGTTCTTTTAAATGGCTTTTGAATACCTTCTCTTTTGCCTCGGACATACTGTCCATCAGAATCATGTACACCATAACCAAAACGATTCCCGTAAACCATATGGAATAGTTTCTTTCTTTTTTCTTCGGCTCCTTCTTTTGTCTCATAGAATATTGTTAAATCCCCCTGTTTTTCAGTCGGTTATAGATTTCATCTGTGTTATAATCCGGGGCGCATAACATGGCCTCCTGGCAAATAAAAGCGACGTCCTTCCCTTTATCCCCCAGAAAGGACATGATTTCTTCCAATGCCTTTCCGTTTTTTAACATACTGCTTATAAGTTCGATCTTCCATCTTCATATGTTTTCTTTCCTTTCTATTATAATGAATTTTCTGATTCTTTGCAATAAAAGAAGTATTTTTCTAATCTTCTCACGGATATTTGGCCGAATTGACCTTGATTTAGAAAATAAAATTTAAAATAAGAAAGTTATTTTGTAATCAGAAGCTTCCGGGCGTTCTATCATCCTCTCAAACATAAAGATCTGCAAAACTTCCTGAGGCTTCAGCTCCATTTTTACTGCCATATTTTTTACGGCTTCTTTTACCTTTTTATATCTTATCTGATTCCTTTCCATAAGTCAATATAATTTCCATTTTTTTACACAAAACACAGCCTATTTTTGAAACAATCCGCCTTGACAAAACGACATATATGTCGCATAATTATTTTAGAGACATCAGTGTCGCAAATTTTCAATATCTTTCCTGATACACGGATCCATTTTGCAGGTATCAGTTTGTGTTGATGGAAATTGCGTTTGTCTCGAAGATACTCAAAGGATTCTTACAAAACTAAAATCAGGAGGTATCATGAGCAGAAAAGGTGATAAAACAAAAGAACTCATCCGCGAAAAAGCGGCAGTCCTTTTTGCCCAAAAGGGTTTTAAGGAAGTAACCATGAAGGATATCTGCGAGGCGTCCGGTCTGAGCCGGGGCGGTCTTTACCGCCACTATGAGAGCACGGAGCAAATCTTTTCGGAGCTGATGGACTGCCTGCTGAAAACCCAAGAGAACGAATTTACCGTCAAAATGGAACAAGGCCAATCCGCCGTACAGATCCTGGACGAAATTCTGAAACGCTACCAGGATGAAATGATTGACAGCGGCGCCTCCCTAAGCGTTGCCATTTACGAATATTTCAGCCGCCCCCATTTGGAAGCCGGAGATAATGCTCTCCAGGAAAAATATCGCTCCTCCGCCTGCATGTGGCGGGAATTGATTCAATACGGCATAAAGCGGAACGAATTTCGGCCCGTTTCCTGGGAAGCGGTTTTTGATCTGATTGTATTTTCCTACCAGGGCGTGCGTATGTACAGTAAGCTTATGCCCATTGATCCTGGTATTCCAAAACGAATCACCGATCAGATCCGTCAGCTTCTTATCGGCTTCCGCTCCTTTGATCCCGCAGAGAAAGCATTTATCAACCCTGCGGATATCACAAAGCCTCTGCCTGATTTTCCAAAGATCTGCGTATCTACCTTTTCCGAGGCAATCATTGAGAAATACGCAGCCAGAGAAGGCGTCACAAAAATCGCGGAGCTTTACACGGCCAACGGCGCCCTTCCCGTCTACCGGACCGTCTATGGAGGAACCCCCATCGCCTTCTTCCTGTCCCGGGTAGGCGCTCCCGCCTGCGCCGCCGGCCTGGAGGAAATCATAGCCCTTGGAGCCAGAAAAATCGTACTTTTTGGAAGCTGCGGGATTCTGAATGAATCCCGGATGGAGGGGCGCTTCCTGATTCCCACCGCCGCTGTCCGTGAGGAAGGCACAAGCTTCCACTATGCCCCGGAAAGTGAAGAGATCCCGATGGAACCGTCATCTGTCCGGGCCGTGACCAAATGTCTTGATACTTGCGGCTATCCTTATGTCACCGGAAAGGTATGGACGATGGATGCCATCTACCGGGAAACGGCAGATAAGATCGAAAGGCGCAGAAACCAGGGCTGTCTTGCCGTGGAAATGGAGTGCGCCGCCGCTATCGCTGTGACCCGCTTCCGCGGTGTGAAGTTTGCTCAATTCCTGTACGGCGCCGATAACCTGGATTCCGACATCTGGGAGCCGCGGGATCTGACGGATTACGGAATGACTAATGGAGAAAAGTACCTGTCTCTGGCCTTTGAGTGCGGCCTTGCTCTCTAAGTCCCCCGCAGCAAGCCGGCGAGACCTCAAGCTTATAACGCAGCAGGCCGCGGGGCATTTGTTCTTCGCGGCTGCCCCGATAAAACGGGGTAAGCTTCTCCAAATGAACATGCCGGTATTTTCACTCGGATTTTTGCCCGTAGGAATAAAAATACACGCTAAAATATACCTCAAAACCACTTGCAGGATCGCCCTCTAAATGATAAAATTTTCAGTAGAAAAAATCCTCAAAGGGACATACCCCTTATACCTCGCAGCAAGATTGCGGGGTATTTGTTCCCGCCGGGGAATATCATGGAGACACGATTATGAAGAAACGAACTTATCTGTGCATCCTGGCCGCTTTTCTCTGCCTTACTCTTGCCGGATGCCAAAAAGCCGATCCGGAGGCGGCCGACGGCACAGCCAAAGCGCCGGAAACGGTAGAACTTTTAGTATGGGGCGCAGCGGAGGACGAAGCCCTGCTGGGTCAGATTTTTGAAAGCTTTCAGCAAAAATACCAAAGCGAGGCCGATTTTCACATCACCTTTTCCCCCCAGAGTGAAAGCAACTGTATGGATGCGCTGATGAATGATTTGGAAAACGGCGCCGATGTATTTGCCTTTGCGGACGATCAATTGAATACGCTGGTAGCCGCAGGCGCCCTGGAGCCTGTAGAGCCGGCGGATTCCATCAAAGCCGCCAATCTTTCGGAGGCCGTTCACGCCGCCTGTGTGGGGGATACGCTGTATGCTTATCCTCTGACTGCGGATAACGGATATTTTCTTTATTATAATAAGCGCTATTTTACGGAAGGGGACATTTCCTCTCTGGAGCGGATGCTGGAAGTCGCCGCAGCCCAGGAAAAGAAAGTAACGATGGACTGGTCCTCCGGATGGTATGTATATTCCTTCTTTGGAAATACCGGACTTGAAGTAGGTCTCAACGACGACGGCATTACCAACTTCTGCACCTGGAACGGGACGGAAGGTCCCATTCGCGGAACCGATGTGGCGCAGTCCATGCTGAACCTGGCCGAAAGCCCCGGGTTTTTGAATACCACGGACGAAGGCTTTCTAAAGGGCGTGCAGGACGGAACGGTTATCGCCGGCGTCAGCGGTACCTGGAACGCTATCGCCATAAAAGAAGCCTGGGGTGCGGACTACGGAGCGTCAAGGCTCCCCTCCTACACCTGCGGCGGGCAGCAGGTTCAGATGGCCTCCTACTCCGGCTATAAGCTTATCGGCGTCAACGCCTACTCCGCATCTCACGAGTGGGCCTCCCGCCTGGCGGAGTGGATTTCCAATGAAGCCAACCAGAAGCTTCGTTTTGAGCTGCGGGGACAGGGTCCTGCCAACAAAAATGCGGCGTCTTCCCAGGAGGTGCAAAGCTCCCCCGCTATCTCCGCTCTCCTCAGCCAGTCGGAATTTTCCACAGTGCAGCGTCTGGGCGGGAATTTTTGGGACCCTGTAACCGTCTTTGCCGGGAATATGGCCGCCGGCAATCCCACCGGGCAGGGGATTCAGGAGCAGCTTGACAAGATGGTGGAGGATATCACGGCGCCCTAGTAGTCCGTATCAGAAATATGCACAAGAATTTCCGGTACGGACTACTAGTACATCGCCGCACCCTTGAGATTCGTGTCAGCTGTGCGTCTGCGAAGCGCATACTTGAATATTGCAGCAAATATTTTGGAGGTATTACCATGACAAAACAAATCAGCCTCAAACGGCGCTTAATTCTGCCCATTGCCCTTCTGGGGATTGTGGCGCTTATTTCCAATGCCTTAGCTGTTATCAATATACATAATGTCAATTCCAATGCAGCAAATATTGCGGATAATCTGATGTCAGGGAAAAGCCGGCTTGCAGAGATTTCCGAATCTGCCATGAATATACATAATCTGGCGCTCTCCCACATTGTGGCAACGGATTATAATACGATGATTACGGTGGTAAATGAGATCAAGGAGGAGGAAGCCTTATTGGACAATATGCTCCTGGAGTATGAAGGCTTTGTTACGGAGGAGGACCGAAAGGAGTATGAGGCTCTTTTGTCCGCCTATGATTCCTTTAAGCATGCTTTGGTCAATCTGGTGTGTAAGAGCGCCGGTCATAAAACACAGGAAGCTTATCTTCTCGCCAATGAGGATGTGGCTCTTTTTGCCGGAACCATTGAGGCCAGCATTGACGCCCTTGATGCTTCCATCAGTGAGCAGACTTCCGATGCCAGAGGACAGCTCTCGGCGGTATATGTGATTTCTCTGATTGTCAGTGTTCTTTCCATTGCCATCTGTACGGCCCTTGTGTTTGGAACCATTTCTTTAATTCTGAAATATGTTGTGACGCCCATTAAGAGTATTTTGAGTACGATTCGCGAAAGTTCGGACCGCATTGATGATATGACGAGTGAGGTACGCAAGCGAACGGCTACTTCGCGGGAAAGTGTGTCGGATCTGTCCAATCTGATGCAGCAGCTCTCGTCAACGATTCAGGAGGTGGCCAGCAATGCCGCTGTGATTACGGCAAGCGCTGAGGAAGTGAACCGGGATGCCCACGGTACGGCGGAGGAATGTGCAAGTATTACGGCATATTCCGTGGCTATGAAGGCACGGGCGGATGATCTGGAGCAGTCGGCTAAGACGAATGTGGAGGTTACCAGCGCTAAGGCGGCGGATATTTTGGAATCTTTAAATGAAGCGATTGCTCAGAGCCGTAGTGTGGACCAGGTGAACAGTCTTACGGATGAGATTTTGAAAATTTCACAGACTACCCGGCTGATTGCCCTGAATGCTACGGTAGAGGCGGCTAATGCAGGGGCCGCGGGCAAGGGCTTTTCTATGGTTGCAAAGGAAATCCGACAGCTTGCCAATTCCAGCAGTGATGCGGCCAATCGGATTCAGGAGATTAATTCGGTTGTTACTTCCGCTGTTTATAATCTTTCTCAGAATGCGCAGAATCTGGTGGATTATATGAACAGCTCTATTTTGAAGGAGTTTCAGGAGTTTGTGCGGTCGGGGAAGCAGTATCAGGAGGATGCGGCTTATATCAAGCAGTCGATGGATAATTTTAAGGAGCGGACGGAGCATTTGCGGGGGTCTATGTCCGGGATTGTGGAGTCGATTGGGGCGATTACGACGGTGATTGGGGAAGGCGCTTCCGGGATTTCGGGGGTTGCGGACAGTACGAGGAGTTTGGTGATTGATATGGAGGATATTACGCAGAGGATGGGGGTGAATCAGGCTATTGTTGGGGAGTTGAAGGAGGAGACGGTGGTGTTTGATAATCTTTAAAGGGGGTCGGTTTTGAGAGAAAAGAGGCCCCCGGACTTTTCCATATCTGTGTTCGGACGGTTCGCGTACAGTCTGTCTGCTCTTGTCGGACTAACGGTTTTTGGATTTGACAGGCTGCGCCTGTTGGAGTTTTTTGACGTTAGTTCGCCAATTTCAGACAGACTGTACGCGAACAGCCGGACACCTGATATCGGAAAAGCCCGGGGGCCTCTTTTCTCTCAAAACCTCTGGTTGGCGGTGGTACTGTGGTTTGTTTTTGGGATGCTTGCTGTCTTTTTATTTTTCGTTGATGTAGTTTATTAGGCCTTCTGCTTTGATTATGCGCTGCATAAATTTGGGGAAGGCTTGACCCTGGTATTGTTTTCCCGTGGTGAGGTTGCGGATGGTTCCGCTGTCAAAGTCTACTTCTACTTCGTCGCTGTCTTTGATGTCTCTTGCGGCTTCCGGGCACTCGATGATGGGGAGGCCGATGTTGATGGCGTTGCGGTAAAAGATCCGGGCGAAGGTTTCGGCGATGACGCAGGAGATGCCGGATACTTTGATGACCAGGGGGGCGTGCTCCCGGGAGGAGCCGCAGCCGAAGTTTTTGTTTGCTACCATGATGTCGCCGGGGTGTACTTTGCGGACGAAATCTTTGTCTATGTCTTCCATGCAATGTTCGGCCAGTTCTTTTGGATCTGCTATGGCCAGATATCTGGCCGGGATGATTACGTCGGTGTCTACATTGTCTCCGTATTTGAATACTTTTCCTTTTGCCTGCATAGATATGTTCTCCTGTCTTTGTTCGGAAATTTTATTGTTTTTTGTTTTATTTTATAAACCAAGCTCTTCCGGTGCGGATATTTTGCCTGTTACTGCGCTGGCGGCCGCTACCGCAGGGCTTGCCAGGTAAACTTCGGAATCTACGTGTCCCATCCGGCCTACAAAGTTTCGGTTTGTGGTGGATACGCAGCGCTCTCCCGCTGCCAGGATTCCCATGTAGCCGCCAAGACAGGGGCCGCAGGTGGGGGTGCTTACGGCAGCTCCGGCCTGGATGAAAATTTTTAACAGTCCTTCTTCCATAGCATCCATGTAGATTTTCTGTGTTCCCGGAATCACGATGCAGCGAAGGCCTTTTTTTACTTTTCGGCCTTTTAAGATTTGGGCTGCGGCGCGCAGATCGTCCATGCGGCCGTTGGTGCAGGAGCCGATTACTACCTGGTCGATGGCGATGTCTTCGGTGATCTCGTCGATGGTTTTTGTGTTTTCAGGCAGATGGGGGAAGGCTACCGTGGATTTCAGGGTGCTTAAGTCGATGGTGTATTCCTCATCGTACTCTGCGTCCGGATCTGCTTCGTATATTTTGTATTCTCTTGCGGAGTGTTCTTTCATGTATGCTTTTGCTAGATCGTCTACCGGGAAGATGCCGTTCTTTCCGCCTGCTTCGATTGCCATATTTGCTATGGTGAAGCGGTCGTCCATTGACAGGTTTTTGATGCCTTCGCCTGTAAATTCCATTGATTTGTAGAGTGCTCCGTCTACGCCGATCATGCCGATGATGTGGAGAATGACGTCTTTGCCGCTGACCCATTTGGAGGGCTTTCCTATGATGTTGAATCGGATGGCGGAGGGAACCTTGAACCATGCCTTGCCGGTTGCCATGCCTGCGGCCATGTCGGTGCTGCCTACGCCTGTGGAGAAGGCTCCCAGAGCGCCGTAGGTGCAGGTGTGGGAGTCTGCGCCGATGATGCAGTCGCCTGCTACGGTGAGTCCCTTTTCCGGAAGGAGGGCGTGCTCGATGCCCATCTCTCCTACGTCGAAGTAGTTGCTTACTTCATGTTTGCAGGCAAATTTACGGACGCATTTGCAGTTTTCGGCGGATTTGATGTCCTTGTTGGGGATAAAATGATCCATTACCAGGGCAATTTTATCCTTGTGGAATACTTCTTTGCTGTTCATTTTTTCCATCTCGCGGATGGCTACCGGTGTTGTGATGTCATTGCCAAGAACCAGATCGAGATCTGCTTCGATAAGCTGTCCGGCCTTTACTTCTGAAAGTCCTGCGTGGGCGGCCAGGATTTTCTGTGTCATTGTCATTCCCATACTGTATACTCCTTCTGCTATTTTAGTTCTGCAATATTCCTTTCCATTCCCTTTGGCTTAACTTTATTTTCTGTTGCAAGTGCATTTGTTTGCAGATTCATTTTGTAAGGGATACTGCGGATTGCAAATTCTTTGATTTCCTTATGTATTCTAACATGCATGTTGATATAAGTAAAATATATGTTATTAATGGTTATTATTAGTTTATCTTATGTTGTGCTAAAATCCGCGCTCCTTCAGCTTTGCCGTAAGCTGCACATAAGCTTCTACCACATCAAATCCTTTGTAATCCTCCCGTTTCAAATCGATCATATCCCCATGGGATATTCCCCGTGTCCGCTGATTGGTAAACACCTCCTGAAAATCACCCCATTTTGCGGATTCTATGCTCACCAGACCGTCGTTGTCCCCCTCCAGAGGGCGTATGATGCACCATGGAATTCCAAGCAGCAGATGACTCCAGGGGTATTTCATTTTGGAGGCGTAACTCTGGTAATAGACGCCCGGAGCATTGGGATTTTCTCTGTTAAACTGTGCGCTGGCTTTTGTGGAAAACTGATGGGTGGCGGTATAAAAATCAGGGTTCTTATCCCCGAATTTTCCGAAGGTCCGATCAAAGCAGGAGGCCACAAAACGGTACAGTCCCTCCGGCAGACGGCAGGCATAGTCCACAAAGCGGCATCCCCGGTGGGGTGTGCTCATGGTGGTCAGGGAGGCTACATAAGGCGCCATTTTCAGGGTGGAAATGGCATAGCGGGCATCCAGTCCTCCCTTGGAGTGAGCGATGATATTGACTTTTTCGGCTCCTGTCTCCTTCAGGATCTCAAAAATTCTTGTGCGGATGTCCTCTCCGTTGCAGGCTATGGTTCCAAATGCCTCCTGATTGCCGTAGTAAATGACCGCTCCGTTTCGCATAAGCTCCGCCGGGATTCTTCCCCAGTAGTTGAAATATCTCAGATCCCGAAAGCCCACGCCGTGAAGCATCAGCAGAGGATAACGGGTTTGGCAAAGCTCTGTGTCTGCCCGAAGCTCCCGAAGAAGAACTTTTTCCCGTTCAAAATCGTATTCCTCATAGACCAGGCGGCAGGCATAGATGAGCACAAAAAGATTTACCGCGGGAATCCACATGGTCAGGAGTATCACAATGCGCCGGGCTATGCTCAGGCGGCGGGAGGTGAAGAAAATTCGGACGGCTCCCGCAAATATAAGGAGGAATGCTCCTGCGGATGCCAAAATTGCGTTGGCTGTCAATACTCCGATTCCAAACTCGTAAGGCCCTGCTTTGTTTATGTAAAAAATTAGAAAGACCGCTATTTGGGCAGCTATACTGTAAAGGCCGCCGTACACCAGGTCTCGGCCTCCCAGCATCATGCGGGCGCGAAGCCCTGTCTTTACCCGGTCGAAGGCAGGCATCACGAGAAGACTCAGATAAATGAGCAGAAAATAACCGCAGAGGATACTTAACACCCCAATGCGGACTGCAAACGGTATCTGAGACGCGGACATTTTCTGATTCACCACGTCGGATAAAAGTATAAAATTTAATGCGCACGGAAAAAACAGTGCCCTTATAAGAAGCTTTATCTTCCTCTTCATTCTTTACGAGCCTTTCCCCAAAGCCTGATATTTCAATTGACGGCAATTTCCCGCTCTTGTAATTATAATGAATTGTAGCACATTTCTCCCCGCCCGGCTATCCTTTATGAAAGGAAACCGCGTAAATTGAAATACCCCTTGCTTTTTTTGCCATAAAAAGGTATTCTGTAATTGTATTTCTTATAAATACATTTTTCAAGATTTTGTCTTTATATCAAAGACATTCCTCTTTCCCGGACAGACCTGATAAGCTTATTTCTACCAACAGTTAGGTCCCGGAAAAGAGATGCACAAAAGATTTTTCTTATGGAGGGATGTATCATGGAGAAGAAAAAACTGGGCCTTGTGCCGAAGCTCATCATTGCCATTATTCTTGGTATTTTGTTCGGACAGTTCCTGCCTGAAAGTATCTGCCGGGTAGTTGTAACTGCCTCCGGCCTGTTCAGCACCTTTTTGAAATTTATTATTCCGCTGATGATTGTCGCCTATGTAACGATGGGAATTGCGGATCTGAGCCAGGGAGCCGGAAAGCTGCTTATCATAACCGTCTGCCTTGCCTACGGCTCTACGCTGATTGCCGGAACCTGCTCTTATCTGGTGGCAAGCGGATTGTTCCCAAGCTTTATGAGTCCGGAGGCAATGGAACAGATTGCAGCGACGGCGGACAATTCCTTAAGCTCCTATTTCAGTATTCAGCTGCAGCCCCTTCTGGACACCCTGTCCGCAGTCGCTCTTGCTTTCGTACTGGGCCTGTGTCTGTCCACCATGAGAGGGAAGGAAATGGGAAACAGCCTCTACAACGGCATGAAGGATTTTTCCGGTGTCATTGACAAGGTGCTTCACACCGTTATTATTCCACTTCTGCCCCTTTATATCTGCGGAACTTTTACAGATATGACCAAGTCGGGAAAAACCTTTGCAATTTTAAGTATTTTATGGAAAGTGTTCCTGGTGGTGATTCTTATGCATCTCATTTGTATCACCATTCAGTTTATCATTGCCGGGAGCATCAGTAAGAAGAATCCCGTTACCCTTATACGAAATCAGATTCCCGGGTATACAACCGCACTGGGCACCCAGTCCTCAGCAGCCACGATTCCGGTCAACCTGGAATGTGCCAAAAATGACGGCGTATCTGAGCAGATCCGCAATTTTGTGGTTCCCCTGTGCGCCAATATTCATATGGCAGGCTCTATGATCACCATCACGGCCTGCGCTACAGCCGTGTGTCTGATGAATCAGCTTCCTATCAGTCTTGGGACGGTGATCCCCTTTATCATGACTCTGGGGATTGCTATGGTGGCTTCTCCCGGCGCTCCGGGCGGCTCGATTATGACGGCCCTGCCGTTTCTCTATATGATTTTCGGCGCGGAGGCAGGCAACCCGGACGGGCCTATCTGTGCGATTATGGTGGCCCTCTATATCACCCAGGATTCTTTTGGAACTGCCTGTAACGTATCCGGGGATAATGCCATTGGTATCATTGTAAATACCATTTATGAAAAATGGATTAAAAAATAAATGTAACAGTTCAGTTAGTAAAAGGACAAACATAAAGGGATGCATAAGCTGTCTGAACAATTGCAAATTTTTCAAAAAAGAGGAAAATAATATGAACGTATTTGATATTATAGGCCCTGTCATGATTGGCCCTTCCAGCTCTCATACGGCCGGAGCCGTGCGTCTGGGGCGTGTGGCCTGGAAAATCCTGGAGGAGAGGGCAGTCTGGGCGGATATCCGGCTGTCCGGTTCCTTTGCACAGACCTATCGGGGACACGGTACGGATAAAGCGCTGATTGCCGGAATAATGGGAATGCATTCTTACGATGAGCGCATCCGACGTTCCCTAAGTCTTGCGGATGAAGAAGGGCTTGCGTATTCCTTCACCGCGGAGGATATTCCCGGCGCCCATCCCAATACGGCACGGATTCATCTAAAGGGCGAGCACGGAGCCGAGTGCTTGGTACAGGGAGCCAGTATCGGCGGCGGCAATATACTGGTTACGGAGATCAACGGAATGGAGGTTTCCTTTACCGGTCAGTATAATACATTGATGGTGCTCCACCATGACAGACCGGGCACAATTGCGGCCGTGACGAATTTTATGGCTTATTCGGGAACCAATATCGGCAACTTCCGTCTGACCCGACCGAAAAAAGGCGGCGAGGCGGTAATGACAATTGAAGTGGACGGAGACGTGGAGGAAACGTTGATACAAAGCCTGCGGATTCTTCCCAATATTATTAATGTTGTATTAATTCGGGCAATTTAAATACGGCGAAGAATTGCTGATTATTCACATTTGTTTATCAATTAAGGAGTAAATATATGTTGGACTATGATTCCATTGCGGCAATCTGCAAAGCCGCAGAAGAAAAACAAATACCCATTTCCGCCCTGGTACTCTCCGACCAGGCGGAGCAGATGGAGATCCCAAAGGAAGATCTCTATGACCGTATGAAAGAAAGCCTGCATGTCATGCAGGAGGCCGTAAAGGAGGGGAAGAATCCGAAGCTTCGCTCCACCTCCGGCCTAACCGGAGGCGATGCCGCAAAAATGGAGGCTTATGCCGCTGGGGGCGGAATTACGGGAAGTTTTTTGAATCACGCTATGGCACGGGCAATTGCCGTGTCAGAGTATAACGCGGCTATGGGAAAGATTGTGGCCTCTCCTACCGCCGGCTCCTGCGGCATCCTGCCCGGCACGGTGATTTCCATGCTGGAGGAAGGACGATGTGATGAGCATGCCGCCGTGATGGCTCTTTTTACGGCCGGGGCGGTTGGGATGGTGATTGCTCGCAACGCCTCCATCGCCGGTGCTCAGGGAGGATGCCAGGCAGAATGTGGATCGGCCTCCGCAATGGCTGCCGCCGCTTTGGTTGAACTCTTTGGCGGAACGCCCGGACAAGCCGCCCAGGCCTGTGCTATGGCCATCAAAAATCAGCTTGGCCTAGTCTGCGATCCGGTAGCCGGCCTGGTGGAGATTCCCTGTATTAAGCGGAATGTATCGGGGATTGCCATTGCTTTTACCTCTGCGGAGATGGCTCTTGCCGGAGTGGAAAGCAAAATTCCGGTGGACGAGTGCGTACTTGCCATGCGCCAGGTGGGGGATATGCTTCCCTGTTCCTTGAAAGAAACCTCCCAGGCCGGACTGGCGGCAACCCCCACCGGGATTCGGCTGAAAAAGCAGGTGTTTGGGGAAAATTAGATTTCTTTAAGCTTCCTGCTGCCTCACAGCTCTTTCCTCAAAATATCTCCCACACCTCCCCCGGTGTGAATCAGATAAAATTCCTCCTTCGTATACCCTGTCTCTTCCATCGCCGTAAATGCGAGGGCATCAAAGGCCGATATAGAGGCCAGGGTGCTTGCGGAGGAAATAATTCCCCAGTGATCCGGTTCCCTGTCTATCTTGATCTTGAGCACAATATCCGCCGCCTGCCCAAGCTTCGAAGCTTCATTCTCCGTAACCCCGATTACCGTCAAGCCCTTTTTTGCCGCTGCCGGAAGATAGTTTAAAATCTCTTGGGTGTTTCCACTTTTGCTGAGAAGAACCAGGATATCCCCCTCCTGCATGGCTCCCATTCCGCCGTGAATCGAATCCGCCGGCGAGAGAAAAAACGCCGGAATCTCCACAACCGACAAGGTATGGGCAATTCTCTTTGCTGCCTGGCCTGCGGTGCCGCAGCCTGCCAGTATAACCTTCTTTCCGCTGTTCCTAACGGAGCAGAGAAGCTCCAGTATCCGGGACATTACCTCATAATCAATCCGGTCCGCAGCCTTACCGATAGCCTCCGCCTCCTCCTTCATAATCTGTTTTAATCGTTTCTTTCTGCTCATTCTCTCTTCCTCCAGAACCAAGCTTCCTTGCACATAAACCTAATCCTCCGCTGTGATACGCTTATGAAAATAATATTCCCTCATGTACTCGGCGGCATTTTTCCGAAAAGCCTCTGTGATAATACGCCCTGTCTCCCCGGAAGCTCCTGTCGGATCCCCGCAGGCTCCGTACCTGGTTTCCTGGATCCCAAAGGTGGACCATACTACCTTCTGGCTTCCCAGAGTTGCATCGCCCGCCACAAATCGGGAATGATGCTTCAGGGCATCCGCATCAGTAAACAGCTCCGTCTTCACAAGCCTGGGACTGATATGCAAAAGCAGGGAAGTCTCGTACTCGCAGGCATGGCTTGCGCCCCCCTGTGCCGACTTGCGGATACGATTAAATGCTTCCGTAAAAAACGGAATGGGCGTTGCACAGGTATAATAGTATCCGTACTCATCCGCAATCAGCTTGGTAACTACATTCAGCATGGGTCCGTGCTGTCCATGGCAATCCAGCATAAAAAGCTTGGTAAAGCCCATATCCGCTATGGATGCACAGATATCATGCATCATATCAATAAAAACCTGCGGCCGCAGCCCCATCCCGCCGGGAAACCGGCGGATATATTTCGGCGTATATCCTGACCACACGGTAGGCATTACCAGCACCGGAATCTCCTCTTCAATTTCTTCCGCAAGCTGAGCGCTTAAATAGGATGCAATTCTTGCATCGCAGTCAACAGGCAGATAAAGGGAATGTTCCTCTACCTCTCCTACCGGAAGAATAATCAATGCATCCCTGTCAAGATACTCCTTAAGCTCCGGCCATGTTTTTTCCTGAAAATAGAATGACATTTATTCACCACCTCTTTCTTATTGCAGCTTTTTGTAAATTTCATATGCCTTTTCATATTCTTCCGTCATAGCCGCGTCCGGAAGAAACACGTCCGCAGCCGGCAGAGATTTCGGCGTATCGCATCCAAGCGGCAGAAAAGCCAGCTTGGCCGCGCCCGCCAGCGCCGTGTCCGAGGAGGCCAGTCTTACCACACGGGTATTGGTGATATCCGCAATCACCTGACACCAGAGAGCGCTTTTGCTTCCTCCTCCAAACAGACGCAGCTCTTCCGCATATCCGCATGCCTCCGCCATCACCTCCAGATTTGCACGAATATGGTAAGCGATCCCCTCAAATATAGCCTTAGTCAAATGCCCTATACCGCTCATCAGGGATAAACCCGTAAAGCTCCCGGGGTTTTCGCTCCACCAGGGAGAGGCCCCTCCTGACAAATAGGGATAAAACCGTACGGAGCTTGGCCCTTCCACCTCTGCCGCCTTTTGATTCAGCATATCAAAGGAAAGCCCTCCTCCAAGCTCCCGCTGAAACCAGGCGTATGCGGAGCCGGCCGTCTGAATTACACCCTCTAGATCCCAGGTATTTTCATATACATAAGGAAAAATCGGAATCCGCATGGAGGGATCCTGAATGGGCCTGTCCGCAATCCGGGAAATGCAGCAGCCGGTTCCCAGAGATACGGCCGCAGCACTTTTCTCCGCACCTGCTCCCAGGGCCGCACATTTCTGATCCTGGGCACCGTTTACAATCAGTACCTCATGTGTAAGTCCCAGCTCGTCCGCTGCCCCGGGTCTTATTTTCCCAACCACTGTCCCTGCTCCGGCAATCTTCGGAAGCTTTTCCTCCGACAGATGGTTTTCTCCAAGAAGCTTCCGATCCCAGCATTGCCGCTCCACATGATACAGCATCGTTCCTCCGGCAATGGTATGATCGCAGACACATTCACCGCTTAAGCAGTACTGAATAAAGTCAAGAGGAAACAGAATCCGCCATGCCCGCTCATACAGCTCCTTTTGATGCTCCTGAAACCACATAAGCTTTGACAGGGTATAAGCCGGAGACAAGCGTTTGCCGGTACGCCTGTACAGCATCTCCTCGCCATAACGTTCCCTGAGTTTTCCAAGCTCCGCCTCTCCCCGGCTGTCCATCCAGCTGATAACCGGATGCAGCACATTTCCCTCTCGATCAATCGGCACAAATGCGATTCCCTGAGCACTGATAGAAATTGCTTTTATATCCGAAGCGGAAACAGGTGCAGAGGCAAGCGCCTGACGTATGGTCTTTTTGACGCACTCCCACCAAACCTCTGCGTCCTGCTCTATCTGCGTTTCCGAGCGGACAAGAAGCGGATATCCGGCAGCCGCAGAGCTTAAGCTCTTAAGGCTGCTGTCATAAACGGCACTTCTGCATCCGCTTGTTCCCAAATCAATACTGATAACTGCTGTCATTTCCCGATCCCCATCACCTGTACAATTGCATTCCGTTCCCGTGCCCGCACCTGATCAAAATCGGCAAACCAGATAAATCCGAATTCCCCTAACTGAACCTCACCGTCAATTATCGGAACCGTAACGGAACGCCCCATTAAAACGGAGCGCAGATGCGCATCCGTATTCAGGCTCCAGGCGGCTTCTTCCCCTCTCAGGCGCGCAGCCTCCTTTACATGCATCGGGCAGGGATGCAGATACATTCCCTCGTTTGTGCAGGTGGGAATAATTTTGTTCAGAACGTTCACCAGATCCTGCAGAATTAATTCCGTTCCGTAATAGGTCTGACCGTCGGAATACTCCTGAATCAAAACGGAGCAGGTGGTGTGAGGAGAGTATACCAGCACCGTACCGTTTTGAATTCCTGATGCCTTTACGATCTCCTTTACCTGAGGGGTTACATTGTCAAAAGTCGGACGTGCTTCCGACTGAATTTTAATTAAATCATTATGTACTATCATATTTTTCTCCTACTATTTTGCTTCCGCAATATCACTCCCAGTCCACGGTGATATTGCTGTTTTCCGGTTTCATAATGTCCCTAAATATTTTTCTTTATGCGTAACGGTTTCCCCGGAAACCATGGCGTTCATCCCATGCGGCCCGAAGCGCCGAAAGCATTTCATCGATCATTGAGCCCGGATCCCCTGCCTTCACAATTCCGCTGGAGGATCCCGTGGCATCCGCTCCGTTCATAATAATCCGATAGACATCATCTCCCGAGCTGATTCCGCCGCCTACCAGAATACCGATATCGGGATCAATCTGTGCAATCGTTTCACACGCCTTTGATACATAGGACAGATCCGCCGCCTCTCCTGTTCCGATGAGCTCCGCAGGCTCCGCAATCATCATATCGGGATGCAGCTGTGCTACTGCCTGCATTTCATACATGGAATCGGAGCACACTATGCTCATCAAATCCAGCTCTCTGGCCCGTTTCAGCGTATGTACCAGAGTGGAGGTGCTCAAAGGAAATTCCGCATGGTTCAGCATAACCCCCACCGCCCCCGCGGCCTTTAAGGATTCCGGCAGAATATTGGCCAGGCCTCTCCCTACGGGGATTGCATCCATATGAGGTGCAAAGACCTGAATATGCTTGACGGTTGCCGCTACCTTTTCAATATTGGCATAGGGTGTTGTAAAAATGACACGCACATCATATTTCTCCGCCGCTTCATCCGCCATGCGGGCAAGTTCCACAATTTGATCCCCATATAAATAGTTTTTGGGCCCAATTTCAAAAAACGGAGGCTCCAGCTTTCGTTTTCTTGTCATACATTACCCTCCCTCTTATTTACTGTCTCCGGCCTTCAAAAATTACATGTTCTACATGAAGCATATCGTCCGTTACCACCAGGTTCGCCTTTTTGCCCTTCTCAATGCTGCCTACCTCATCATCAATGCCAAGCATTCGGGCCGGATTGATCGTGGCAAATTGAATGGCGTGGCAAAGCCCGCAGCCCGTATGGGCCATCATATTGCGGCAGGCTGTATTCAATGTCATCAGGCTTCCGCATACGGCCCCATCCGATACATAACCCAGATCCTCCGCCTTTTTTCCTCCCCAAAAAGGGCCCGCAGGGTTCCCGCAATTCTCCGGATAATGATCCGTAATCAGAATCACTTTATTCAGTCCTTTTACCTTCATCACCAGGCGGAGCATATGCGGCTTTACGTGAATGGCCATGGAATCGGCAATGAGCTCCGCATACATATCGCTGTCGTACAGGCACGCTTCGTCCGGGCCCACATCGCGGATCCCTACATTGCTCGGAACAATCGGATTGTTGACTGCCGTGGCATTTCCGTGATGGGTCTGATTGATTAGACCATACTTCTTTAACCGGTAAGCCTGCCAGGGCCTGCACTCCGTATGACCCATGGAAAACCGTACGTTTGGATTTACCTGCTTTGCATATTTGCAGAATACCTCAATGTCCTCGCGCTCCGGAGCCACACACCACACGCGCACATCCTTCCCCGCATAATCTACCAGAGACCGCATACGTGCCTCGTCAATGTGCCCCTTCCATTTGGAATTGGCCGCATCCGATCCGTATTTGGGATTCATAAATGGTCCTTCCATATACAATCCGGCTATAATGCGGCCGCTTCCTTCCTTTTGGGCCAGCCGAATCCTGTCTATCCCTTCCGTAAACTGCTCATAGGTCAAGGTCTGATACAAAGCCGGAAGCAGCGTTGTAGTTCCGTTTTTAAAATGAACCTCTGCGGCCTTTTGGGGATCTTCATAGAAAAACTTCATATTTCCGCCGTGACAATGAATATCAATAAGGCCCGGAGCCGTATACTTTCCCTTTGCGTCCAGTATGTCAGCCCCCTCCGGAATCGTCACCTCGTTTCCGGGGCCGAAATCCGCAATTCGATCTTCCTTGCAGAGCACCGTGCCGTCCCAAATCATTCCTTCCTCCAAAATGATCTTCGTATTACAGATTGCAAGCATCAGTCTTCCTCCACTTTTTTCGCATACCAGGTGCAATTTCCGCAGCACGTTCCGTCTTCGTTATATTCAGGCTCAAATTTCAGCTCAATTCCATACTTCTTTGCCACCTCTCCGTACAGGGCGCTGCAGTGGTCACAGTAGGTCAGCGCTCCGTGGTGCGGTTCCTGTCCCCGGCTGCGGACATCATTTACCGAAGTGCAGCTGCGGATTCTCCCATGAAAGACATCGCCCTCCATATATGCCTCAAAATCAATCCTTTCCCGGGAAAGAGTGCCGCTGTCGCCGCCCCAGTAGCTCATGCAGCCCCGAACTCCTTCCTCTCTCAGATATGCATCCAGATGTGTACAATACTCTCTTGACAGAGTGGAGAACAGATCACGCAAAGCCTCCACACCGTATTTCTCTTCCACATAACCAAAGGTTTTATTGTATGCAGCAATATAATCCTTAATCGTCATCCCGCTGCCTCCTGTCTGCTGAACCGAAACTTCAGCTTTCCTTCCGTATCAAACCGCAGCATTTCAAATTCATATCCCGCCATTTCCGCCACATCCCCGTATATAATTTCATAGGATTTGTAATAATTCTCCCGGGGCATGCTGTAGCCCTGATCATAGTGCTTCTGCCAGATATAATCCGGACAGGCATGAATATCAATCGT
Organism: Clostridia bacterium; assembly: GCA_910576325.1. GTDB lineage: Bacteria > Bacillota > Clostridia > Lachnospirales > Lachnospiraceae > Laedolimicola. Next base: position 103,742 of record CAJTIM010000009.1, on the reverse strand, counting down.
CGCACTTCTTTCATCTGCTTCTACGGTAACGCTTCCTTCGTCCGCTGTGATAATATCCGCAAAATATGCACAGATATAGCTTGTTCCCCTCTCCCGGAACCGCTCCGCCAAATCTCCGTAAACCTCCCTGGCCACATAATGCCAGTAGCTTTCCAGCTCCTCATATCCAAACCGATCTTCAAACCAGCGGTAAATAATCGCGTACCCGCCGTACCATTCCCGAATTGCCGCCATAACGCTCCCCTCCTTTACCGATATTGTCTGTCTCCGTCATAGTGAATCGGTTCCGCAAAAAGCTTTGAAATATAAACCTCCGCATCACACAGCTGAATAACCGAATCGGGAACCAGGGGCGTTACCGGTCCAAAGCACACAAGGCGCGACACCAGCTTTTCCCATGTGATATCCGTATTTCCAATCAGGAAATTGTGGAACTCAAAAATATGCTTGGCATTTACAAACTCTCTCGGTCCGATGGTGGCTGCCCGGGGCGGGACAAGCGCCACGTCTCCGCACATTCCGAAGCTTGCATGCAGAGAATTCTGTGCCAGAGTCAGCAAATGCAGATCTGAGATCCGGGCTCCCATTTTTATCCACTCCCCTACCGGAGGCGTCTCCTCACCCTTCACTCCAAACTGAGGCACCGCATCAATAAAAGAAGCATGTCCGGACCATCCGCAGGCGGAATATATAATATCCGCTTCTCCCGCCTCCTGAATCAGTTCGGAATAGGAAGCAATGTTTTCATTGGTGGGATAATGAATATTCTCCGGTTCCGGCCTCAGTTCCGGACGCAGCTCATTGTAAAAGAAACGGAAAAAAGCATTGGTAAAGCCGGCCGGATAATCCAAAGGTGCAATGATTCCCTCCTCGCTGGCCCATTCATCCTGCGTAAAAATAATCAGGTTGCGGCAGCTGACATTCATTTTGTTGCACATGTAAGCTACCCGCTTGTAGATGCCTGCCGGGTTCGGCAGAATCATCACGCACTTTTCATCCTTCTCATCGCTGTCCTTGATACGCTTAAACATATCCGTAAGCCAGGCATACCAGATAAACTCATCCTCCACAATTTCCAGCCTCCAGTTGGGGCGCGTCTCATTGAGTGCCAGATAATCCTCCTCTTTTGTAAGTCTCACCCGGTCAAGAACCTCCACATCGCGAAAGGGTATGTCCCGATGCGGGGTAAATTGAAAGCTTTTGCAAAAATTACTCATAACCATCCTCCATTTTTCCGTACTCCTCCCAATCCATCTCTGCGAAAACAATTCCCGGCTGAAAGATGTATCCGCAAATTGTTCCGTGTGCTGTGAGGAATACTGCTGTTTTTAAACCGCACTGGTATTGCGGTAATTGGCATAGCTTGCCGTTCCGATAACCGTAACCGTTAAAAGTCCCTGAACAACCTGTTGATAGTAGCCGGAGACGCCAAGAAGATCCAGCGTATTCGTAAGCACGCCTACAATAAAAAGTCCAATCAGACTCATCTGAATATTTCCCACTCCTCCGGTTGTGCTGGTTCCTCCTATAATAATGCTGGAAATCACCAGCAGATTCAGATTTTCTCCTGCAATCGGCGTGGCGGACTGCAGGCGGATGGTCAGCAGTATCCCCGCTGCCGCCGCCAGAGTACACACAATTACAAAGGACATCATTTTATAAAACTTCACCCGTATTCCCGTATTTTGGGCAACCTCGTAATTGCCTCCCGTGGCATAGATATTGCGTCCAAAGCGGGTGTACATTAAGATGTACGCACAGATCAGCCCCGTCAAAAGAAACAAATACGGAAATACGGCGAAGCCTGCTATCTTAAAGCGGCTTACTGCAACCGCAAATTCGCTGCCGCTTACGCTGGTGGGCTTGCCATTGCTGATAAGTTCCGCAATTCCCTTGAAAACATAGCTGCTGCCAAGCGTCCCGATAAAAGAGCTTAAGCCCATCCCCGACACAAGTATTCCGTTTATCAATCCCAGAAGCGCACCTGTAAAAAGAGCCGCCAGCACCGCAAAGGGAAAATGCATCACGCCGACACACTTTGCAAAGACAATCCCGCAAAGGGTCAAAACAGAACCGACGGAAAGATCAAATTCTCCGCACAGAAGTGTAAATGTCATGCCGAAACCGACAATTCCCTGAATGGACACCTGAAGCATCAGATTCTGAAGGTTGGCTGCCGTAAGGGAACGGCCGCCGGAGAGCACAAAAGCCAAAATAACAATTGCGGCAAGAATCATCAGTGATTTATAGGTTTTTAGAAAACGTCTTGCTTTTGTTTTGTTCATTTTCCTTTTCCTCCTGCACGCACTCTGCGCAGATACACATCCAGCCAAACCGCCAGTATCAGAACCACTCCCTCTACCAGGGTCTGAAGATAAGCGCCTGCGCCAAGCAGATTCAGAATATTGCCCAGAATGGTATATACATATACGCCTACAATACATCTCCAGACGCTTCCGTAGCCTCCGGCAATGGAATACCCGCCAATCACAAGGGCACTGACGGCCTCCATTTCATAATTATCTCCCGAAAGCGCTTTGATGGCTGAGGTCCGGGAGGCCAGAAGGATTCCCGCAGCGGCAGCGCAGATACCGGATATGATAAAACAGAAAAAACGAACCCGGGTAATTCCGACGCCGGCCAGCCTGGAGGCTTCCGCGTTCATTCCGATATAAGTGACCTCCCGCCCGAACTTCATTTTTCCAAGTACAATTCCCAGGATCAGCGCCATTGCCAGCATAATAATCACAATCACCGGAAGCCATCCCCATACCATTCCTTTTCCCAGAACGGCAAAGGCTCCTTTGGTTCCGCACCGAAAGGTCATATTGTCCGTAAATGCCTGGGCCAGTCCCCGATAGGCCATTTTCAGCCCAAAGGTCAGCATCATAATTTCCATGGCCCTGCCCTTTGTTATGTAAACTACAAACAAATTGATACAGCTAATCGCAATTCCCGTGAAAAATGCAAGCAGGATGGCGCCTCCGACGCCAAGGGAATCCTGAAAAATTACGGCGATTAATCCGCAGATTGCCATATTGATGCCCACGGTCAGATCCAGGCATCCCGAGATTAAAATAAATCCCATACCGGTCGCCAGGATTGCCAGCACCGCTCCCTGCTTCATAATATTCTGCAGATTTGCCGCCGTATAAAACACATCACTGACAAGACCGGCAATCACCAAAGCCAGAATCAAAACGCCGATGCAGGCATATTCCGGAATCACGGAAAGATATTTTTTTAATTCCTTCATCCGGCCACCTCTTCCTTTCGTAAAATGGTCTGCATAATATTTTCCGCACGGATTTCGTCCCCTGTCAGTGTTCCTTTGATCTTTCCCTCATAAACAACAATCACCCGATCACTCATTGCCATCAGCTCCGGCAGCTCCGAGGAAATCATAATAATCGATTTTCCCTCCTCGACAAGGCGGTTCATCAAATGATAAATTTCCATCTTAGCACCCACGTCAATGCCTCTGGTGGGCTCGTCCAGAATGATGATATTGCTGTTGGCAAACAGCCATTTTGCCAGAACCACCTTCTGCTGATTGCCTCCGGAAAGATTCAGCGCCTTTTGCTCCGGGGAGGGCGTTTTGATGGAAAGCTTTTCTATATATTCCTCACAGACACGCTTTTCCGCCCTTCGGTCCAAAAACCCCCGCTTCGTCAATGCCGAAAGATTGGCGCAGGATACGTTTTTTGATAATGTCATATCCAGATGAAGCCCCTGATGCTTTCTGTCCTCCGTCAAAAATGCAAGTCCAAAGCGGATTGCCTTTCCCGGATTCTTGAGTGACACCCGCCGGCCGTTCAGAAGAATCTCTCCTCCTTCCGGCTTATCCGCCCCAAAGACCGCCCGTACGATTTCCGTCCTGCCGGATCCTACCAGCCCCGCAAAGCCCAGGATCTCTCCCCTGTGCAGCCGGAAAGAAATATCTTCAAACACACCTTTTCTGGTGAGCCCCTTCACCTCCAGCACCACCTCCGCATCACCGCCGGGAGCTGTTGCACGTTTTGGATACTCCTGATCTATGGTTCTGCCTACCATGTGCTCCACAATCCGCTCCTGATTCAACTCCTTCGCATCATTGGTGCTGATGATTTTTCCGTCCCGCAAAACGGATACCCGGTCGGAAATCTCCATCACCTCTTCCAGCTTATGGGAGATGTAGATCACCGTCACCTTTTCTCTCTTTAAATCGCGGATGATTTTCATCAGCTTTTCCACTTCATTGCTTGTCAGCGCAGCGGAAGGCTCATCCATAATAATCACCCGGGAATGGTAAGAAAGAGCCTTGGCAATCTCCACCATCTGCTTTTCCGCTACGCTTAAATCACGTACCAGGGTGGCAGGATCGATGTCATATCCCACACGCAGCATAAGCTTTTTCGCTTCCTCGTTCAGCTGTCTCCAATTCACCCAGGTCCCTCTTTTGTTGGATAAACGTCCCATAAAAATATTCTCGGCAATGCTGAGGGCGTCCACCAGGTTGAATTCCTGAAAAATAATACTCTGCCCTTTGCTTAAGGCATCCTGAGGATTCCGAATGGTTTCCCTCTTGCCGTCTATGTAAATTTCACCCTGATCCAGCGGATAGACACCGCTTAGGATCTTCATAAGTGTAGATTTTCCCGCTCCGTTTTCCCCGCAGAGGGAATGTACCTCACCCTCGTAAAAATCAAGATAAATTCCATCCAGTGCTTTTACGCCGGGAAAGCTTTTGGTAATTCCCCGCAGAGATAACACAACCTTTTTCTCCATAAGCATCCTCATTTAACCTACTTGGCAGGATTAAAATCGAACTGAATATTCTTAGCGTCCTCCACATTATCCTTTGTTGCCATAAAAGGCGCCAGATAATATTTTTCCGCCAGCTCGGATCCCTCAAAATAATCGTGCAGAGCTTCCACCGCAAAGCCGCCCGCCTTGTAGAGCAGTACATAAGCCGCACAGTCAATGGAGCCGTCCTCCACATATTCTAGGTATTCGCTCATGCCCACCGTAGCCACTACAGCGACCTCACCGGTCTTTCCCGCATCGGCAATTGCCGAAGCCGCTCCGCCTGCCATTACATGATCCTGGCATACTATCACGGTTAAATCCGGATTTCTCACCAGAAGATCCTCCGTAATGGACATGGCCTGCGCCGCGTCATAATTTCCGTCAAAGGATCCCACGGAAATGATATCGGTATCCTTTAAAACATCCTCCATGGCCTGCTCCGTCTTATTGGTGGAATCCGTACCGGCCGTACCGGAAATCAATGCGCATTTGGCATCCGTTCCGGCATAAGTCTTTGCAACCCATTCGAAATTTGCCGCCGCAATGGTGTAATCGTCCATTCCTGCAAAGGAAACCAAAAGGCTCATACAGGCGTCATCCATCTCCATTCCAACGCCGAACACCGGAATCCCCGCTTCCACCGCCGCTTCAATGGAAGGCTTTAAGGAAGTCGTATCCGTGGGATTTAAAATAATCGCATCCACTTTCTGAGAGACAAGCGTATTCATCTGATCGGCCTGTGTGGCGGGATCGCCGTCTGCGTCTAACAAGGTGATGGTCCAGCCGTACTTCTCAGCCACGAGCTTCGCTTCCTCTACCACACCCACGCAGGAGTCGGCCGCCATGGAATATATTGCAATTCCGATATTCTTCACCTCACCCGCCGCCGCTTCTTCCACGGGCGGTTGTTCTTCCTCTGCAGATTGCCCTGCATTTTCCGCAGCAGGTTCCGGCTTCGCCGCCGGAGTACTCGTTTTACATCCGGCCAGTCCGGCTGTCATCGCAAGGATCAGAAGCATTGCTGTCAGTTTTTTCATTTTTCATCCTCCATTCTTATTGCATTTTGTTTCTTTTCTTTTGTCAGTTACTTTCTTTTATATTTCTTTTATTTCCTCCTATGCGTTTATTTTATTTCTTTTTATCAAAGTTGTCAATGTTTATATTATTTTTCGTGATTTTTCACAACAATATACTTTGTTTTATATTTCTTTTATATTTCCTTTTGTCCTATTTGTCAAATATGACGGCGTAATATCACTGCAAAATCTCCTTCCAAATTTCTCAAAAATTTTCATTGCTTTCCCAATCGCTTTCCTTTATAATTTAAAAAAACAACAAAAATAAAAGAGAATCTCAAAAATGAAAAAAACACACAGCTACGAAACGAAATCAAATCGAAAGAACGAAATTCTGGAGCTGCTTGACAAAAACAAAACGCTGCGGGTCTCTGATTTAAGCAGAATATTAAAAACCTCTGTTGTAACTATCCGCAAGGATCTGGACGAACTGGAACAGGAAGGTGCTTTGACACGCACACACGGCGGCGCAGTTAAAAACCCCGCTCCGCACCGGGAATATCCTTCCTGTGCGCAAAAGGAGAAAAACCGGGAAGCAAAAATGGCAATCGCTTCCGCTGTTGCGGATCTGATCCAGGACGGAGAGTCTCTATTTATCAATGTGGGGTCAACCTGCTCCTATGTCTGTGAAGAACTGCGGCAAAAAAACAACCTCATTCTGATCACCAATTCTCTTACGCTGTTTAATCAGATCTCTTCCTACGACAATGCAACCCTGTTCTTTCTCGGAGGACGCTACGATCGCAGCATGCAGATTACGGTTGGGGACGATGTTCTGGCACAGCTGTCCAAATATACGGCCGATAAGCTGATTATGGGGATGGACGGTGTGGACCCGGCCGCCGGCGCAACCTCCTTCAACCACACGGAAGATCTCATTATGCACCAGATGATTGCACAGGCCCATGAAAAAATCTTAGTTGTGGATGATTCCAAAATCGGCAAGGTTGCTTTTGCGCATATTGCGGATCTGAATAAGTTTGATATCCTGGTAACGAATTACAATAAGAACAATATTCCGATCCTCAATGAAATTGAGCGCCTTGGCCTTCGGGTGATTGTAGTATAGCATGCCTGTTTACAAAATTCTTTATGATACTGCTGGTAATGAATCGATCCTGTTTTCCGCACATAAGAATCCCCCGCATGAAGGGATTTTTCACCTTTCATGCAGGGGATTCGTTTTTTCCTGCATATATTTTCATTATCAATACAAAATTTTCTTCTCTCGTGCGTTTTTGCGGCTTTACCGTCCGGCAGAAAACAGTTCTCAGCCGGACTGTTCTATCCGCAAAAGCTTCTTCCCGTCATACAAACAGGTAATGGTTCCCTCAAAAGTAAAATAGGTCTGCGTGCCAAGCTCCTGGAGAATTTTACGCACCTTATTGTCCCCGGGCTCTTCCCGGGAGCAGGTGATAACGGCAATTTCCGGAGAAACAGCTTCCAGAAACTCCTCTGAATTCTTCTCTTTTCTGCCGTGATGAGGAACCTTTAACAGATCGTGCTTCAAATCAAACTCCGTTTGGTTCAGAAGCTCTTTCAGCCTCTCCTTCTCACAGTCGCCGGCAAAGAGAAAGCTCCGGTCTCCATAGGTCATACTAATCACAAGTGAAAAATCATTGTCCTCTTCCTCATATTCCTGCTTCTGAGGCGGATAAATCAGACATTCTACGCCGTCGAAGGAAAGAACCCTGGTGTCTGTCACAAGCTCTGGCTGCTGCCCGGCCATCTCCAGGGCTTCCCGGTATTCCAGGTATTGACCACTGTCTCCTTCATAGTCCGGCTGAAAAATATGCTCCGCTCCCACCTCCTCCAGAACATGATCCGCACCGCCCACGTGATCCTTGTCAAAATGAGTAATCACCAGATAGTCCAGAGGCTGCCCGCCCTGCTGCCGCAGGTAGCTGAGAAGCTCTTCTCCTGTCTCGTCGTAGCCCGCATCAATGAGCATAGAGGTATTCTTTGTCTCAATTAAAATTGCATCACCTTTTCCCACATCAAAAAATGTGATTTTCAGAGCTTCCTTTTCTTCGGCAATTTCCGTTTTCTTATTACAGCCGCATAAAAGAATGACAAAAAGCAGAATAAATACGAGAGCTCTTTCAACCGGATTCCATTTTTTCATTTCGTTTCCTCTTTTCACTTCAATCTTTTCCCGCCAAACAGACATGCCGGCCCACTCACAGATCTGTTCATCTTCTGAGTACATCATAACATGAGAATTCTATTTTCTCAATGCCTTTGAAGCCTCCTGCAGATTCCCACGGTCATTATCAGGCATCCTCCCGCCAGAAGCAAGATACCTGCAACCCAAACGGCCCGCACTACTCTTGGCTCATCGTCCCCCGGAAAACGGAAGCGGATCTGCTCTGTTACCAGAAAACGAATGGGCTTTGTCTCCGTCAGATTACCTGCCTCATCCCAGGCTTTTACGGAAAAGGTCTGCCATGCCTTTGCACCGGAGACGGGGCAGGTCAGTATTCCGTCCAAATCGCGGAGCATGTCCCCGTCGTAAGATGCGGCGCATTGTCCGTTTATATAAACCTGTGCTCCCGCAAGAGCATAAACATCCCGAATATCTGTCAGAATCTCCAGACTTTTACCCTGAATACGCTCCAGGTCCCTCACGCCTGTCACAACCACGCTCGGACCTGTCTTGTCCACAATAAATTCCAGGCTTTTTTCCTTCATCCGGTTGTTGGAAACATTCTTTGCCCGATCCTCCGAATACAGCGTCACCAGGTAAATACCCTCTTTTTCAAAATTCTCCTTTCCGACCCGGTAGCGGTATGTTTTCCAGGTGTCCTTTGTTCCCGTCCTTTCCACCTGATAATCCCGCCCCTCCTTAAGCTCACGAACCTCGCCTTCCCGGCTGCTTGTGATCTGATAGTAATCCAGAAAATCCGGATTGTATTCGGTAATCACCAGCTCCTGCTCCCGGGAGGCATAGCGCCGCCCTCCCGGTCCTGCCAGAAGCGCGGTGTCTTTCTCCAGTTCATAAGCCGATCCAAAACGATTTACGGAAAACGTAAGCTCCGCCTCCGCAGCATTTCCGGCCAAATCCGCGGCTCTTGCCTTAATCCGGTAGAGATCGTCATTTTCCGGCAGCTGCTCAAAGTCTCCCCACAATATGGTAAAGCCCTCTTCTCCGCCGCTTTTCACCCAGGCCGGAAGCTGTCCCGTCCCATTGCTTCCCACAAAGCTCACCCGGAGCTGATCCGGGTCCAGATTCGTATCCATGCCGCGCAGCCTTGGAGCGACGGTCCCCCGGTTGGCGGAACAGTCCGCCACGCCCTCAAAGACAAGCTCCGGCGGGGTCTTATCAATAACAAATTCCTCCGAGCGGTAAATCTGCGCTTCATTTCCGGCCAGGTCCGTGCATTTAAGCTCCATGCCGTATCTGCCGTCCTCCGAAAAGGCAATTCCGGCCCGAAAGCTGTCTTCCTCCCACCGGCGCAGTTCTCCGGGATCCGGAGGGGCTATTTCTTCGCCTCTGTCCGCGGCGTCTATGGAAATCCTGAGCTCTTCCGGCCGGAGATTCCGCTCTTTTATCTCTATCACCGCGCTGCGGGTCTGAGGATAATAATATTCATTCAGTGGCTCGGCATTATCCCAATGTACCAAAAGTATGGGAGGTGTTTTATCAATGATAAAAGTATCGCACTCTTCATAGCTTCCCCTGTTTCCTGCGGCATCCCGGCAGGAAATTCCAAAGGAATATTCCCCGTCCCTGTCAAAAAGGAGCTCCGCAATCCAGGCACAGTCATCACTGTGAGCCAGGTCTTCGGGGTCAGAGGAACCGCCGCAGTCCTCCCCTGCCCGGTGTGTCCAGGATAAAGGAGCATTTTCCATTCCCGAAAGCTCAAGCAATACCTGGTCCGGAACAAAATTCCGCTCCCGGATGGTAATATGGGCCGTCTGATCCGCCCTGTAATATTTTTCGTTCCGCACATCCCGGTTCAGCCATTCCACCTCTATCTTCGGAGGACTTGTATCAATATGAATCTCCGGAATTTCCTTAAGCTCCGCAGTATGGCCCGCAAAATCGGTTAGGCCGCCAAAAATGCGGATTTCATTTTGGTTATTTTCCAAAGCCGGGATTGTCAGTATATACTCTACAGTCCGCCGAATCTCCTCTCCCTCCTCCTCAAAGCTATACTCTTCCCTCTGATTTCCGGCCTGAAGCCGGACGGAGCGAATCCCGGAAAAGGTGTCCTCCATCACAAATCTTATCCGCACATCCTCCCGATAAAAATGCTCCCTTCCTCCCGGCTCTCCTTCCGCAAAGGCATTTGCATAAGACGATTTTTCGTGCATTTCCGCACTCTCAGCAAGTATCCCTTTTGTCTCCGTCCAGCTTTCCATAAGGATTCCGGCCCGATCCCCGGCCCTGGCCCGGACGGTTCCCTTAAAGGAAGGGGGCAGAGAAATAACCGTATAGGCTTTTGAGCCGTCCTCCTCATAGATAAGTCCCTCTCCCGGCTGCGCCGTGCCGGTTATCCTTACGGGCTCCTGTTCTTCCCCGCCGCCCGTTCCTTCACAGATATAAGTGATTTCTCCAATGCCGCTGACAGAATCCTCCGCCCGGATCTTTACACTCAAATCCGGCTGGCAGAAACAGCCGAAGGTAACTTGATTGATGAGCTTTTCCAAAAAGGTCCTGTGTTGAGCCTCAATGAGAATTCCGTCTTTTCCGGAAACAGCAGGTTCCGTCCGATCCAGGCAAAAGCTGCCCAGGCTTATGTATCCCTCATTGCTTTCCTGCGGAATATTTCCGGCTTCATCCCATATCCGGGCGGATATCTGATAAATTGCCTCTGTTTTCAGGTGAATGATCAGAGAGAAAACGCCCGGTTCTTCTCTAAGCTCGTAATACTCTCCCCCGCCTTCCTGCCCCGGTCCTGCTTTTTCTCTTAAATAAGCCCAGGTTTTTCCGTGTATCTCAAGAGCCTCCGGGACATCCGTAAGCTTTCCCGATGCATTTCGGGCCTCCAGATAGATTCTTGTTGCTTCCATATCCAGGCTGTCTTCCCGGATGGTCAGCTCCAAAAGCAATTCCTCACCTGTCTGATAGTACGCTTCCGGCTCCAACTCCCTTCCCTGTTCATCCCTCCATATAAATGAAATCTCCGGCGGCCTGCTGTCTTCGGGTTCCTCCGCGTCATCCGGTTCCACCGATTCGGCGGAAGCATCCGTTGTCTCCGCTGTTTCCGCTTCCTCCTCCCGTATCGGCGCCGCCTCCGCCCAAAGCTCCGTACCTGAAATGCCCGCTCCGCCTTTAACGGCCAGTACACAGGCCAAAATCAGAATCCACTTCCATTTCCGCACAATCTCCGGAATATGAAATCCCAAAAACATCGCAATCGTTATTGCCAATAGTATCACTGCTGTTATTATGAAAAACATCCATGCCTTATGATAAGCTTCCAGCATCCGTTCCGCATTCTCCATACTTCTCTCCTTTCTCTTTTTCCCCGTTCCGCCCATAAACCATATCCAGCTGTCTCCCTGCCTCCTCAAGGAGATACATAAGCCTGCTCCGCATTTCCTCCAGCCCCGGTTCTTCCCAGTTCACATCTGCAAAATCCTCCTTCAAATGCTGCCGAATCCCGCGGAGCTCCTCCTCCATCTCTCCCCTTGAAATACCCGCCTGCCGAAATTCCAGGGCACGTCCGTGAACCTGGGCCGCCAATTCCTGGTATGTGCGAAGAGCTGTTACCGCATTGTCCAGCCGAACCAGATTACCGGCAGCTAAAGCCGTCAGATCCCTCCAATAATCCCCATAGGATACCCTCGCATCTCCGGCTCTGTTCACCTGTCCAATCTGGCTGTAGTACGCCCCAATTGTACCAAGGCGTAAGGCCCGTTCCCGGCAGGATAACGGCAGGGTATCACCCTCGGCGGCTATATTCAGCCATTTTACCCCATAGCTCTTGCTCCCCTCTCCCTCATAGTCGTAATAGTAAGCAAGACCGAGCTCATAAGCCACGCGCTCATAGCCCTTCCTGTTTTTCCCAAGATGCATTTCATAGGTTTTTCCATCCGCCGCTTTCTGATTAAAAATCTTTCGAAGCAGCTCATCCTCTTCTCTGGTAAAACAAACCGTTCCGTCCTCTTCCACAGTCAAAAATACCTGCCCTAAGAGCTCCAGATACCCTTCCTCCCGGCCGGGATTCAAACGAATCGCCCTTTCGCAGGCTTCCGCCTTTTCCGCCTTGGTAACTGACGAGGCTATCTGTTCCAACCTTGCCCGATATGTATCCTTTTCCAGACGCACTTCCATATGCCATGCATAAAATGCTCCCAAAAAGCATAGCAGGGATGCCAGTGCCGCAGCCAAAAAGAGAGAGAGCCTTCTTTTCTGCTTTTTCCTCCAGCGAAGATCCATTTCCCTGTAATGCTCCAGCGCATAAATTAATTCCCGGCAGCTCTGGAACCGCTGCCCCGGATCTCTTTGGGTGCATTTCCGTAAAATTTCCTCCAGGCCGGCGGACAGACCGGGCTTTTGCAATTGAACCGGCTTCCTGTCACAAAATGTCTTTTCCGGCCCCTGACCTGTCACTATTTCATACAGAACCATCCCCAGACAGTAGATATCTGTCCGCGCATCAGTCTGACCGCAGCCTTCCCACTGTTCCGGGGCCGCATACCCGGGAGTTCCCAGGCAGATGGTATCATCTTCCGCATAGACGTCCCGCAGCTCCCTTGCCGTACCGAAATCTATCAGCTTCAGGCTTCCGTCCGGCTGAACCATGATATTGGAGGGCTTCATATCACGGTAAATAACGGGCGGCTCCTGCTCATGGAGATAGGACAATACCCCGCAGAGCTGCTTTCCCCATAAAAGCGTCCGCTCCTGGGACTGCGCGCCCTCCCGGGCCAAAACCTCCTTCAGAGATTTTCCTTCTATGTAATCCATCACAATCAGAAATCCTTCTCCTTCATCTATCACATCCACAATGACCGGCAGTCCGGGATGACGCAGGTGCTTCAAAAGCTCTGTCTCCGCAATCATACGCTCACGGACTGCCTCCATGCCAAGTTCCGAGCCGCTTCGGATTTCTTTTACGGCCCAGGTCTTATTGGCCTTTTCATTGATGGCAAGATAGACCACGCTCATGCCGCCCTGTCCGATCTGATGGAGAATTTTGTACTTTCCGCCAATAACGGATCCTGTTCTCAGCAGTATGCCACCTCCTCGTTTTCTTTACCGGATTTTCATTTTATCCGGCAGTCAGTATGTTAAAAATGTAAGTACATAGCCAAACAGGAAGAAAGGGGCCAAAGAAATCCCCTGCTTTCGGCTTATTCTTCCGGTGCAGACAAATACCATACCGGCAGCTGCCGCCGGAAGCAGTCCGTAAAACAGGCAGGCAAGGGCTCTGTCCGTTCCCAGGTAAAGGGATGCCGCTCCCAAAAGCTTTACATCTCCAAAGCCCAGGCCATGATGACTGCATATGGCAAAGAGAGTCAGTCCGGACAAAAGGACCGCCGTCCCTGCCAGCTGCATTTCCGTTATAATGAACTCCTCCTTTCCCAGCAGCTTTCCTCCCACCATATAAAGCAAAAGCCGCACGCCCAAGGCCATTCCCGTAAGCCGGTTTGGGATGCGCTTTTCTCTGATATCCGTCCGGGCCGCTGTAAACAGCAGAAGGAATACCAGACTGTGTTTTATGGCCTCCGGGCCGTTCATCTTTTTCCTCCTTTTTTAATTAGTCTTGTTCTTTGGAATATCTTGCACGGATTTGTGCCGATTTGCAGACAGCTGTCCTGTATAAAAAAGAAAAGCTGTTACGGCTTACTATAACAGCTTTTCCTTTTTTTGTCAATTATTTTTGTTCGACAAAGTGAAAGTCGAAAAATTTTACACGAAAGAATCATTTGGCTTGAATCAAAGAAAATCTACTTAAGTCTCTTATCTGACTTCACGGAAATGCGTGTTCCTGCACTCTGGAATATCTGCACCAGAATAATAAGCAGAATCACCGCAATCAGCATCACCAGATATTTATAGCGGTAATATCCGTAATTAATGGCAATTTTTCCAAGTCCTCCGCCTCCGATGATGCCGCTCATGGCCGAGTAGCCGAGAATCGTAGTGATCGCCACCGTAAAATTGGACATCAGAGAGGGAATACTCTCCGGAATCAGTACCTTTACAATGGTCTGAAAGGGTGAAGCCCCCATACTCTGGGCCATCTCGATGATGTTCGGGTTCACCTCCCGAAGACTTGTCTCCACCAGGCGGGCCACAAAGGGAAAGGCCGCAATCACAAGAGGCACGATAGAGGCCGTAGTTCCCACCGCCGTACCGACAATCAGCCTTGTGAGTGGGACTACCATAATCATCAGAATCAAAAACGGCACGGACCGCAGAAGATTGATAAAGATATTCAGCACATGCATCACACCCTTGGGAAGCGGCCGCACGCCGTCCTTTTCTCCCACTACCAGAAGCACGCCCAGAGGCAGGCCCAGGATAATGGCAAAGGCAGTAGCCAGTAGAGTCACATAGATGGTCTCCCACACCGCAAGGGGAATTTCATTTTGCAGGATCCAGAGTGTTTCTTCAATTACCTCCGGGGAAAACAGCTTATCAAACATGATCCGTCACCTCCTCCACCAGCACATCCTCAATATTGCTTAAGTATTCCATGGCTCTTTGCACCATTTCGTCTCCTCCGGTAATGCCGAGAAGCATATTTCCATAGGCCTTGTCCCCAATACTCCGGGTAGAAGCTCCCAGGATGCTTGCCACAACCTGTTCCTCCATAGCCATCTGTGCTATCAGCGGTGTCTTTGCCGCAAGAGCCCCGCTGAATACCACGCGGATGCGCCGCTCTCCCGGTGTCTCGGTCATAATCTCGTCCGCTCCGTCAGGGAATACCAGACGCTTGGCCGCCGCTGATTTGGGACTGGAAAATACGGTGCTGACCATCCCCTCCTCCACCACTTTCCCATCGTCCAGAATCGCAACGTGGCTGCAAATCTCCTCCACCACACTCATTTGGTGGGTAATGATAATCACGGTAATGCCTAGCCTCGCATTGATATCCCGTATCAGCTCCAGAATGGAATGGGTGGTCTTAGGGTCCAGTGCACTTGTGGCTTCATCACAGAGCAGCACCTTCGGCTCTGTCGCCAAGGCACGGGCAATGGCAATCCGCTGCTGCTGTCCGCCGGATAGCTGGGCCGGGTAAGCATTGGCCTTGTCCGGTAAACCTACGATCTCCAGGAGCTCAAGGGCCCGCTTTTTTGCCTCCGCCTTGTCCACTCCTGCCAGCTCCAGGGGAAAACAGATGTTTTTCAGGCAGGTACGCTGCATAAGCAGGTTAAAGCCCTGAAAGATCATCGTTACCTCCCGCCGCACCTTTCGAAGCTCGGCCTTGGAAAGAGCGCCCATATCGCAGCCGTCAATGAGCACGGTGCCCTCCGTGGGGCGCTCAAGCATATTGATGCAGCGGACCAGGGTGCTTTTTCCTGCGCCGCTCATACCGATGATCCCGTAAATATCTCCGTCACTGATGGTGAGATTTACATTTTTCAGGGCTTCCACCTTTCCGTCTGCCGTCTCAAATTGTTTGGAAAGATTTTTTATTTCAATCATAAAACCTCCGGACAAGGGAAAAAGCCGGCTGATAAATCAGCAACCGCACCGGCATTTTTCTCCTTCTTATGTATTTATTCCCGCGGGTATCCGCTTTGCTTTATTTGATGGCATCCAGGCTGGTCTGCTTTCCGCCGTAAAGACCGATGGGCTCTACGTGTACGGCAGAAGCGGATACCAGATGGGTTCCGTTTTCCGCATTGAAATCATCCAGGTAAGGAGTATGCTGGAAGTAGTTGGCATCTATCTCTCCGCTCTCTACCACATTGTTGGGCTGTACGTAATCGGTGTACTCAATGATATCCAAGGTGATGTCTTTCTCCGCCAGAATCTCCTTGGCTACCTTTAAAATCTCCGCATGAGGTGTGGGAGAAGCCGCCACGGTAATGGTAGTTCCTGCCAAAGCCGCATAATCCAGGGAGGCGTCAAAGCCGTCAGTGGGTGCATCTACGGTGCTTACAACAGCGCCCTCGTATTTTTCGGTAATATAGTCGGCTACCTTCTGACTCTCCAGAGCGGCTACCAGCGCTTTGATGGCTTCGGAGGATTCATTTCCTTCCTTTACGGCCAGAATATTGCTGTATGCGGAGGAGGAACCTTCGATGGCAAGAGCGTCTGACATGGGGTTCAGCTCCGCTTCGATGGCGTAGTTGGAGTTGATAACCGCATAGTCCACATCCTGCAGCATGTTGGGAAGCTGAGCGGCCTCCACCTCCTTGAAGGTAATGTTGTAGGGGTTGTCCTGAATATCCTGAATGGTTGCCGTAATGCCTGCTCCGTCCTTTAAGGTAATGTAGCCCTGTTCCTGCAAAAGCAAGAGAGCCCGGGCTTCATTGGTGGTATCGTTGGGTACTGCAATGGTTAAGCCTCCGCTTTTTTTACATGCTGTTAAGGACAGCGCAAGGGTGAGTACTGCGGCTGTGGTTACGAGTGTCTTTACTAGCTTTTTCATAATGTGTTCTCCTTTTGATTTATTTTAATCATATGAAAAAGGGAAGCCTCCAACAAAGCTTCCCTTCTCAATCATTCCTGAGCGCGGCCTCGCTGAACAGGACCGCTCCTTTACGGACAGAAAGCGTATTGGAAATCAGCATCGCAAAACATGCACATGGGGCACATGTACATCTCCATGATATGCATGGTGTGAATGCTGCTTTCTCTCATGGCGCTCTCCTCTTTTACAATTCTGAACTGGTTTGATTATAGTGCAAAATTGTTTAGAAGTCAATGGGTTTTTGGGGAAAAATGGGGCGCGGCAATGGGACGCCGTTTTTGTTCCTTATGTAAGGTATGAACGATTGTTTAAATTTTCCCCTTCATGTTTTGGTTTTATAGCTGGTAGGCGGTTACAATTTTTTTCAGACACCAGGGAAGTGTTATGGGATCTATCTTATCGGGTGTTGTGATTGGGTGGATCCGTACGATGTCCCCGTTCAGGTAATAGCGGATGCTTCCTACAATGGTATCAGGCTCTACGGGTGCGGATAAATCTTCGGGCAGGTTGGTTTCTATGGTGATTTGTTCCTGTTCGGACAGAAGGAGCTTTCGGCCGGAGGATTCGACACCGGCTGCCAGTTCCAGATGGGCGTAGGCAATGTCTTCCAGCCTGCCGCTTTCCGGGATTCCTCCTTTTACGGGAAGTGTTCCAAGAACAGGCTCTTCCCATATATCACGGTATTCATAATGCTCCAGGCCATAGCTCATAAGCTTTCTCGTATCGCTCCATTTGTAACTGCGGTTATTGGGCCAGCCGCAGCCTAAGAGCGCCACAATAAAGGTACGGTCTTCCCGCTTCAGCGCTCCCACATAACAGTAACCCGCATTGTTTGTGAATCCGGTTTTGCCGGACAATGCCCCCTCCATCATGGTAAGGAAAGCGTTTTTGTTGCCCACGGTGAAGCTTCTTAGGCCCTCCGTATCTCCGAAGCTGTAGGATGACGTTCGGGTAATTGTGAGAAATTCCTCCCGTTTGGGGGACTGGGTGATGCAGTAGCGCATCGTCCGGGCCAGGTCGGCTGCCGTGGTGGAATGAGTTCCATCTTCATCCGTAGCGTCAAGGCCGTTCGGCGTTATGTAATAAGTATTGAAACAGCCGATATCACGGGCTTTGGCGTTCATCATTTCGGCAAAGCCCTCTACGGAGCCGCCCACATGCTCCGCAATGGCAACGGCAGAATCATTGTGGGATTCCAGCATAAGAGAATACAGGAGATCTCCCAGGCGGTACTGCTCATCCTTTCGGATGCCCAATTGAACATCAGGCATACCTGCCGCATACTGAGATACGGTAACAATCTCGTCCAGGTTAGCATTTTCCAGAGTAACGATAAGCGTCATAATCTTGGTAGTGCTTGCCATAGGCTTTTGCTCATAACCGTTTTTTTCAAATAAAACACGCCCGGAGTCGGCATCCATCAATACGGCCGACTGGGCGTATAGTTGTCTTAGTTCGGAGGGAATCTCTGTTTGTCCTTCCGGCTTTTCGGTATCCTGTCCATAGACATTTATGGAAAGGCAGAGAATAAATCCAAGGAACAGCAGAATGGAATATAATTTCTTCACGGGCAAACCCAACCTGTACTTTGTTTCCTTTTATTGTATTCTTCCAGGGCGGTATTTATAACAGGTCACAGTCGATTACCCAATGATATTGCAAACTGCCTCTTCCGCATTCTAAAAGAACTCAGCCATCCTCTTTTTTCCCGCGGCAGGAAGAACTGCAGCCGCACCCGGAGCACCCGCAGCCGCAGGAGCTCCCTCCTCTCTTCTTATTCCAAACCATATATCCGACACTCCCCAAAAGGCAAACGCCGATAATCAGAATCACAATCGCATCCGCCATTCAGCATCACCCTCCTTTCCTCTTTCCTCCCATTTTACAATACAATTCCTACAAAAACAATCCGCCCACAACATTTACCAAAAGGGCCGCCACATAAGCCGTCGCCATCTGAATCCCCACGGCCTTCCCCGTTTCCTTCCAGGTCTTAAGCTCCCGCTTCATAGCGCCCACTGCCGCAAAGCAGGGCATACACAGCAGGTTAAACACCATATAAGCATAGGCAGCAGCCTTTGTCTTAATATCATCCTTCATATGAGGAAGCGCATTTTCATCGCCGCCCTCAAAGAGTACGCTCTCCGAATAAATATCTCCGGCCGCCTCAGAATCATACGCGCCACCCTCGAAGCCAAGCTCCTCCAATTCCTCCGGAGTGTACTGAGAAAAATATTCCTCCAGATATTCCTCTGTCACATCTTCCTCATAGAGCTGCGCAAAAGTAACAACCACATTTTCCTTGGCAATCCATCCTGTTACCACACCCACGGCCGGACGCCACTCACCAAAGCCCAGCGGCTTAAAAACAGGAGCAATCACATTTCCGACAGAGGCCATAAAGCTGTCATTCATCTCACACATAATACTGCCGTCTTCATTTTCAGCCGCATTTTTCCCGTTAAAAGAATCAAGATTAAATCCCGACAAAAACCAGATAAGAACCGTAGAAACAAAAATCACCGTTCCGGCCTTCACCGCAAACCCCTTTACTTTTTCCCAGCCATGAATGAACACGCTCTTTAATGTGGGAACACGGTACTGGGGAAGCTCCATAATAAAGTTGGATGCCCCGTCCTTGTAGACAAACTTATTCAGGAGCAGAGACACCAGGATTGCCGTCACAATACTGAAAATATAAACGGAATAGGTCACCAGAGTCTGATTACTGTCCGCAAACAGCGTTGAAACAAACAGCGCAAAAATAGGCAGCTTTGCACCGCAGGGCATAAAGCCCGCCAGAATCGCAGTAATCTTCCGATCCTTCTCAGATTCCAGCGTCCGGGTGGCCATCACCGCCGGAACGCTGCATCCAAAGCCCTGAAGCAGAGGAATAAAGGAGCGCCCGGACAGCCCGAAACGGCGGAAAATGCGGTCCAGTACAAAGGCAATCCGCGCCATGTAGCCGCAGTCCTCCAGAAAAGAAATCAAAAGATACAGCACCAGTACCAGCGGAATGAAGCCGAGGATTGCCCCAAGTCCCGCCATAATGCCGTCAATCACCAGAGAATATACCCAGGGAGACGCATTGCCGAGCAGGCCTTCAATCACTCCGGTTAAACCGCCCCATATGGATTCCACCAGGCCCGCAAGCCAGATGCCGGGACTTGGTATTCCCAGGAAAAGAAAATTCTCACTGTTGGTGCAGGCAAACAAAAGATACATAATACACGCAAAAACAGGCAGAGCCAGGATTCGGTTGGTAAAAATTTTATCCAGTTTATCGGATTTCGTTTCTATGTGGCCGGCGGCAGATTTTTTTACGGTATCCTTTACCACCTTTGCTATGTACCGGTAACGCTGATCGGCTATGATTGCTTCCGGATCTTCATTGGAGCCGTATGCCTTTCCTATGATTTTCCGTATCCGGTTTTTCAATTCCTCCGAAATACCTGCGGCTATGTTTTCATCATTTTCCAAAAGCTTGACCGCCTTCCACGCACTGTCGGATTCTCCGGAAGACTCCAGCTCCTTTTCTACCTCGTCTATAACTCTTTGGAGCTTCTCATCGAAAACAGGCAGCTTCTGAGGCGTCTTCTTTCCTCTGGCCGTCTCTGCGGCCTGAGCAAGCAGCTCTCCTATGCCTTTGCCGCTGCGCGCTGTAATGGGAACAACCGGAACGCCTAATATCCGGGAGAGCTTTTCCGCCTTGATCTCGTCCCCCCTTGCTTCAACCTCGTCCATCATATTAAGAGCAATGACGGTGGGAACACCCGTTTCCAGGATCTGCAGGGTCAGGTACAGATTCCGCTCGATGCTGGTTCCGTCCACAATGTCGATAACCGCGTCAGGCTTTTCCTTTACAAGATAGTCCCTGGCGATAATCTCCTCCGCAGAATAAGGAGACAGGGAATAAGTGCCGGGAAGGTCCGTGATGTGAAGCTCCTTATCCTTTTTGCATGTGCCCTCTTTCTTGTCTACGGTTACGCCCGGCCAGTTTCCTACCCTTTGCCGGGAGCCGGTTAATTCGTTGAATAAAGTGGTTTTGCCGCAGTTCGGATTGCCGGCAAGCGCTATGGTGTATGACATTTTTTACTCCTCCACTGGATTTTGATGATTTTATACTCTTTTTTTGAGTTATAATTAACTAACTGTACTTCAAAAAAATATCCTTTTGATTATACCTGAACTTCTATTCGGGCCGCCTCCTCTTTCCGCAGGCTCAGCTCGTAGCCGCGCACATTGATTTCTATGGGATCGCCTAAAGGAGCCGTTTTAATAACCTTTAAGGCTACTCCCGGGGTTATCCCCATATCCATGATCCTGCGCTTTAAGGGGCCGCTCTCCCCGATAGATAATACCTGACCGGACTGACCGGGTTTCATTTCTTTTAATGTCATGTGCTTTCCTCGCTTTCTGATTTTTATTCATGCAGGCTGTCTGCTGTTCTTGTTGAATAACATATTATTGTGGGAAGCTCTAAGGATCCCGCCGCTTTATGCAACCATAATCTGAGAAGCCAGACCGCGGTTCAACGCTATGCGTACTCCCTTCACCAGCAGGATAAGGCCGCTGGGGTTCTCGCCTATAACCTGAACATATTCACCCTTTACAAATCCCAGATCCTGCAGGCGGCGCTTCACTTCCTCTTTTCCGTGAAATGCTTTGATCTCTCTTGTTTCTCCAATCTCCATCATTGCCAATGCCATTTTCATCGCTCCTTTCCCGTTCATTTATTTCTCAGCAGCAGCCTGCAAGAATTTCTTCCAGCGCCGCCTTACTGCTTGTGTGACATCTCACCACCGGGGTATTGTTTCTTTTTGCTTCCTCTACGGCACATTTTGCCATTTTATGGGAAACTGTGTTGGTAAAGAGAACGCAGAGATCCGGCCGGCCGATTTGCTTTTTTAAATCTCCTGACATTTGAGTAAATACCTTTGCTTTACAGCGGTAGGACTTGCAGATATCCTGGTATTGGCGAACCATCCGATCATGACCCCCGATAATTACGACACTCATATAATCTCTCCTCTCTTAAATTAGCTAATACTAACCATTGTTCTTTATAAAAGTTAGCTTCCGCTAACTACATTCTGTAATTTACCACATTTTTCATTTGTTTGCAAGCACTTTTTTCCGAATCCTGAAATTTTACGGAATATCCTTCGCCTTACAAAATGTTGCGGAGGATTCCAAAAAGAACCAAGACTGCCAAAAGCGCCGTCAGCCCGGCAGATTCCCATTTTTTCAAAATCGTTTTCCTGGAACATAAATAGTTTCCCAGATATTTTAACAGAATCCATCCCAGAAAGGGCGAAAAGCAAAAAAGAACCGGATGGCTGTAAAAGGCTCCCTGAAAATCTCCTCTCCCTAAGGCCAGCAGCATATGGGTAATACCGCATCCCGGGCATTTCAGATGAAAAACAAACCGGAACAGGCAGGGAATGCCCGTTCCGGTATATCTGACAAATCCATAGTAGCCGACCAGAATAAAAGCTGCCAGTCCCACTTTTCCAAGCCGTCTGTGATCTATCATCTTAGTTAGCCAGCTTATTCAGCTCGTTCTGAATCAATGCATAGGCAATGATTCCGCCAAAGATATAGAGAATCAGATAGAGTACGCCTCCGTTGGAAGCCGGAAGTCCTCTGTTCATCTTTGCCTTATCCAGCAGCTCGCCGCGCTTATATGCCCAGTAAAAACCATAAATTCCGCAGGTAATAAGGGTAAGCACCAGGGACATCACGCCGGATGTTCCGGCCTCCCCTGCTGCCGCATTGGTGTCATCTGTCATGCATACAAACCAATATAGGCTGTAGAGACCACAGGTAACCAGTGACAGAATGATGCATACGGCAATGTTTCTCTCCTGTACTGTCCTCATAACAATCAATTCCTCCTTCGTGTTTAAACAGTAAATTTTTCTGGCTAATTAAATATACTACTTTTTCCGAAGAAGTTCAATACTTACTATGAAATTTAACCGTTTACATTTCACCTTACATTTAACCTTCCGAGCTGTGGTGAGCTGTACCGTACCGATAGTTCTATAACACGGATACTTTTTCATGTATCTGCCTTTAAGCCGGAAATGCGACTCCGGCCCGGAGGATGATGTTGGGATAAGGCGTAAATTCTCCCGTCCGGATGGCAAATCTTACATTTGCCGACATCTTTTTAAGCTCTGTGTGGGGAATGAACTCATGCCCTGTGCCCGGCAGCTTCTCCTGAATGTAGGCAAGAAGCTTGGGATTCTTTTCATGAATCTCTTCGGCCAGGGTATAGAATTCCACCTCCGCCTCCTCCAGAACCGCATCCATGGTCTGAATAAAGGTGGGAACACCGCCGCAAAGGGCCAAATCCACTACGGGTACGCCTTCGGGTATGGGCATTCCGGCATCGCCTATCATAAATGTGTCCATATGCCCCAAAGCTGCAATATATGCGGACAACTGAGCATTTAAAATTCCTCTTTTTTTCATACGCTTTCTCCTTTATTTGCTCTCATTTCTGGCCTTCAATGCCATTTTCGCCTGAAGATTTCTCTGGAATTGATCAATGATTACAGCCAGCACAATTACCATTCCTTTAATTACCATCTGCCAGAACTCGGACACTCCGCACATAACCATTCCGTCATTAATCACGCCGATTACGAAAGCGCCTACAATGGTTCCGCCGATGGTTCCGATTCCGCCGGCCATAGATGTTCCGCCCAATACCGCAGAGGCAATGGCGTTCATTTCCCAGGATTCTCCGGTTGCCGGATGGGAAGCCGCCAGCTGGGAGGAAGCGATGATACCCACGATAGAGGAACAAATACCGGAAATCATATATACCAAAATTTTTACTTTATCTACCTTCACGCCGGAAAGCTTTGCCGCTTTCTCATTTCCGCCGATGGCAAATACATGCCATCCGAAAGCCGTTTTTTTCAGAAGGATTGCAAAAATTACGGCCAGAATTACCAGGATCAAAAGACCGACAGGGATACCGGCCACACTGGAGCCGAAAAAGCCCCAGCCCTGGTTTCCAAGAGCCTCATAGCCCTTCAAATCGGAGTAGGTTGCACCATTGGAATGAATATTGGCGCAGCCTCTTGCCACGTACATCATACCCAGAGTGGCAATAAAAGGAGCCACGTTGAATTTGGTGATAATAAGGCCGTTAATCACGCCGATCAAGGCTCCAATCAGTACAGTGATTAATACGACTGCCGGCACGCTGAAATATAAGGTAACACCGAACATTTTTAAGGTAAGGCCCTTTTGCAGAAGTCCGCCTGCAATCATTCCGGCCAGACCTACGATTGCGCCTACGGACAGGTCGATGCCGCCGGTGATAATGACATAGGTCATACCAATAGCAAGGATGCCGTACAAAGCTACATGCTTACCAATGAGCAAAGCCGTGTTCATATTCAGGAAGTTGGTTGCTGCTATACTGAAAAATATCAGCAGAACGATCAATACGATAAAGGTTCTTCCTTTTAACAAAGTCATTACCAATGTATTATTATTGGAATTTTTCTTATCCATATTCTTTACTCCTATTTCACATAAATTATATCAGTGGCCGTGATGCCCCTTGTAGGAGGCAAGCACCAGGGATTCTTCCTGTATCTCGTCGCCGCTCAGCTCACCGGTCTTGATTCCGTTGGAGAGAACCACAACGCGGTCTGCGATAGCGATGATTTCCTTCAGTTCCGAGGAAATCACAATAATGGACAGTCCCTGCTCCGCATACTGGTTGATAATGTCGAATACCTCGGTCTTTGCTCCGATATCAATACCGCGGCTGGGCTCATCCATCAGAAGGATCTTCGGGTCGGTCAGAATACCCTTTCCGATAACGACCTTCTGCTGATTGCCGCCGGACAGGGAAAGGATGGGAAGCCGCTTGTCAGCCACCTTAATATGGATATCCCGAATCTCTTCCTCCACCTTTTCATTTTCCTTATTAAAATCCACAAAGCCTGCCTTGGTATAGCGGGTAAGCGCGGACAGGGAGCAGTTGCGTCCGATGTCCATAGTCTGCACTAGGCCCTCTCTCTGACGGTCCTCGGGCACCAGAGCAAACCCTTTGTCAATCTGGCCGGAAATGGATTTGATATCCATTTTTTCCCCTTCCAGGTAGAGTTCTCCCGTATGCTCCGGGCGGAGGCCCATAATGCACTCGAACACCTCGGTCCGGCCGGCCCCCATAAGGCCGTAAATGCCGAGGATTTCTCCCTTTTTCAAGTCAAAGCTCACGTCTTTCAGAAGATAACCGCCGCCGCTCTTGGGCAGGGTCAGATTCTTTACCTCCAGAACCTTCTCCTGCTTGGCCCAGTCGATTTCACGGTCCTTCTTGGGATAAGATTTGCCCTCTCCTGTCATCTGCTTTACGATCCAGGGCACGTCAATGTCCTTTACATCTGCATCCGCCACGTATTTTCCATCCCGGAGAATGGTCACATGATCGCCGATCTGCATAATTTCTTCCAGACGGTGAGATATGTATACGATAGAGATTCCCTGAGCTGTCAGCTCGCGCATAATCTTAAAAAGCACCTGCACCTCCTGCTCGGACAGAGATGAGGTTGGCTCATCCATAATGAGTATCTTCAGGTCATCTTCCACCAGATTTCTTGCAATTTCTATCATCTGCTGCTGGCCCACGCGAAGCTCGCCGACCAGGGTATCCACGGGAATCTCGTGCTCCAGTTTCTTTAAAACCTCCGCCGCCTTTTCCCTGTGGTACTTATTGTCCATACCAAAGCCCTTTTTCTTTTCCCGGGCCACGAAGATATTCTGATAGACGGGAAGATTGGGAAACAGGTTCAGCTCCTGGTGGATGATTCCTATACCATGGCTTCTTGCCTCTGTGGTATTGCGGAAATGAACTTCCTTTCCGTCCATGTAGAGCTTTCCCTCGCTGGGCTGCTCGATTCCGGCTATCATTTTCATTAAGGTGGACTTTCCTGCTCCGTTCTCGCCGATCAGCACGTTGACCTTTCCGGTGAGCAGATCAAAGTCCACGTTGTCCAGAGCCTTCGTTCCGGGATAAATCTTGCTGATCCCTTCCGCGTGAAAACACACGTCCTCTCGGTTCTTATTTTCCATGCTCTAAATCCCTCCTGCTTTACTTTGCCTCCAGCTTCACCACGGTAATCAAAAGCTCGTCATTGCTGTCCGCCGTAAAGGTTCCTACAAATTCAATGGTTTTTCCCTGAAGGCTTCCCGGGTCCGCAGGCTGTATCACGTTGGCATCAATCTGGCTGTGGAGTTCCTGTGAAACTGCCGCCCACTCTTCCTGATTGGTGTAATCGCCGAAACGGATAATGTCCAGGGTGTCTCGGGTGGAGGAACCCTTGTAAATGCTGCCAATCTGGATCTTAATGATCTCAGAGCCGTCGTAGCCGTCCAGCTTTACGGTCATGTAGCCGGCCTTTTTCTCCTGATTGACCTCCTCTACCACGCCGGACCCCTTTACGGCGTAGCTGATACTTCCCGAGGTTCCCATAGAATATTTTCCGTATTTGTCTACCAGGGACTTGAGATCACCGCCTGCCTCTCCTAAAAAGGCAGGAAGATCGACTGCCTTTTCTTCGATATTTGCCTCTGCGCTCTCCCACATACCCTGTACGCTGTCGGTAGCGTTAAATTCCTGTTTTCCGGTAAGCTGTGCTTCCTCACCGATTTTTACAACCTTGACGCACCCGGTAAGGGAAACGGCCATTGCCAGGGTGAGAATTAAGGCTAACAATTTATTTTTCATAGTGCTCTCCTAATCTATTTTTATATAGTTATTTTCCCTTATTTTACCCTACAAAACTATCATTTTAGAAGAATAGGGGCCTGCAAAAGGCCCCTACTTTCTTTGCCTCACGTTTTTTATTCGCTGTATACGAAAGCGCTCAGCTTATCAACATTCTCAAGGGTGATTGCAACACAGTCTACAAGCTGCTTCTCTTCTAAGCCTGTGGTGCCTTCCTTTAAGTACTTATCTGCCTGCTCAACAGCCATCTCAGCCATCAGAGCACACTGCTGCAATGCGGTACCGGTCATTTCCTCAGCCTTAATCAGAGCTGCTGCCTCATCGGAGCCGTCAACGCCGATGATCTTGATGTCGCTTCTTCCTGCTGCCTTGCAAGCCTCTGCCGCTCCTACTGCCATTGTGTCGTTTCCGCAGATGATACCGGTGATTTCCGGATTGGACTGAAGGATGGTCTCTGTCTTCTCATAGCCTTCGGTCTGCTCCCAGTTTGCGGTCTGCTGTGCTACCATCTCTAAGGTATCATACTGGTCAATTACCTCATGGAATGCGGAAGAACGAACGCCTGCGTTGGTGTCGGACTCTTTTCCGAGAAGCTCTGCGTACTTTCCTTCCTCGCCCATTGCCTCTACCCATTCCTCAGCGATAGCCTTTGCGCCTTGGTAGTTGTTTGCAACGATCTGGGAAATAGCTACGCCATCCGCATTGATCTCACGGTCAATAAGGAAGGTGGGGATTCCGGCATCTCTTGCCTTCTGAACAGCCTCAACGGTTGCGTCTGCGCCTGCATTGTCGCAGATGATAGCTGCTGCCTTGTCTGCAATCGCATTGTCAAACAGCTCGGACTGCTTGGTTGCATCGTCGTCATGGGAAACTGCCTTTACCTCATATCCAAGCTCCTGTGCCTTTGCAGTTGCCGTATCAGCCTCTGTCTTGAAGAACGGATTGGAATGAGATGGTGTGATAATGTAGATGATATTGGAGCCGCCGCCCGGAAGAGCTTCTGCCGCAGGCGCTTCGGTCTCTGCAGGTGTCTCCTCGGGTGCCTCTGCCTCCGGTGCTTCGGTCTCTGCGGGAGCCTCAGCCGGCGCCTCTGTCTCTTTGCTTCCACAGCCGCCCAGCATGGACACTGTCATTGCTGCACAGAGAAGTACAGCTAACACTTTTCGTTTCATAATGTTTTCCTCCTTAAAATGAAATAGTTTTGTATTTGGCTGCTTTCGTTATAAAAGCAGCCAGGATTACGGACTTTCGTCCGGAAACCTCTTTAATCACAAGTCTGCATTTATTTCGTAAGAGTTCTTGAAACAGCTTCCTTCCAGCCTTCGTACCTTTTTGCTCTCTCTGTCTCCTCCATAGACGGCGTAAAGCTTGTTCGCTTGTCATTTCCAAAAAGAGCCTCCTTCTGATACAAGCCAGTTGCCAGTCCTGCTGCGTAGGCCGCTCCGATACCGGACAATTCCTCGTCTGCCGGAATACGCACCGGGATACTTGCCATATCGCTCTGAAACTGCATCAGATAACCGTTCTTTGTCGGTCCGCCGTCTACCCGAAGCTCCTGAATCTCAATTCCGGACTCTTCCTCCATCGCCCGTATCACATCCGTGATCTGGTAGGCGATGCTCTCCAGTCCGGCTTTTACAAGCTCGGCGCGCCTGGTAGTTCGCGACATTCCATAGAATACGGCTCTGGCTTCACTGTCCCAGTAGGGCGCCCCAAGGCCGGAAAATGCCGGAACCAGGTAGGTTTCATCCTGGGGATTTGCCTGCTTTGCCAGCTCACCCGTCTCTGCCGGGGAAGAAATCAGCTTCAGTTCGTCCTTCATCCAGGTGATAACGGCTCCCGTATAATTGATATTTCCTTCCAGCACGTAGCTTACGGTTCCGTCCATTCCCCAGGCTAAAGAAGTCACAACCCGGTTGCTGAATACCGGCTGGCTGCCAATATTCATCATAACGGAGGAGCCTGTACCATAAGTGGTTTTTGTCATACCTTTTCTCAGACATCCCTGTCCGAAAAGCGCTCCGTGGGAATCCCCCATAACGCCCCGGATGGGAATGGGTTTTTCAAAAAATCCCTCGAAATCCGTCTCGCCGTAGAAGCCGTTGGAATCCGTCACCTCCGCCAGACAGGAAACCGGAATCTTAAAAAGCCCGCATACTTCCTTGTCCCAGGCAAGTTCCTTAATGTTGAACATCTGAGTTCTTGAAGCATTGGAGTAATCCGTGCGAAACTCTCTGCCGCCGGTGAGCTTATATACAAGCCAGCTGTCGATAGTTCCGCAGCACAGCTCTCCCTTCGCCGCTTTTTCTGCCGCTCCCTCTACGTTTTCCAGTACCCAGGCTATCTTTGCTGCGGAAAAGTAGGGGGACAGCGGCAATCCTGTGCGGGCGCGCACCAGTTCGGCCTTTTTCTGAGCCTCTAAGCCCTCGCAGATTTTTGCACCTCTGGCGCACTGCCATACTACCGCATTGTAAATGGGGCAGCCGGCGCTTCGATCCCAGACCAGAGCGGTTTCCCGCTGATTGCTGATTCCGAGCGCGCGGATATCTCCCTTTTCAATTCCCGATTTTTTTACCAGAAGCTTAACAACCTCTATGGTGTTGCGGTAAATCTCTTCCGGGTCATGCTCCACCCAGCCCTTGTCGTCCACCATCTGCCTGTGCGGCAGATCCGCCCGTTCCAAAAGGCGCCCCGTATTGTCAAACAGCAGGGCTTTTGTCCCCTGAGTGCTCTGATCAATCCCCAATACGTAATCAGCCATTGTCTGTGTTCTCCTTTTTGAGTTTCACTTTTACAAATTTTCTTTTACGGCTTTGGCAATTCCCTCTCCGTTCAGTCCGTAGTAATCAAAGACTTCCCTGGAGGTTCCGGTGATTACGGGCGCGTCCGGAAGCGCCAGATTTACAACCTTCTTCGGACATTCTCCTGCAACCACCTGGCTTACCATGGAACCAAGGCCGCCGAAAGGCGCATGCTCTTCTACGGTAATTACAAGCTTTGCATTTTCCGCCGCTTTTACGATTGCTTTTTTATCTAAGGGTTTTACGCAGTACATATCAATAACAGCCGCGCTGATGCCCTCTGCTTTCAAAAGCTCCGCTGCCTGTACCGCCGGACCTACCATTTCGCCGCAGGCGATAATTGCAACATCGGTTCCCTCGGTAATGACAGTGGCCTTATCCATCTCAAAGGGACAGCTTTCTTCGGAATATACATCTTCTACCGGATTTCTGCCTACGCGGATGTATGCAGGCTTCTCATCCTTTAAAAGCGCCTCAATTAATTTTGCCGTCTGAAAACGGTCGCTTGGAAGGTAAACGCGCATGTTGGGAATGGCAGACATGGCCGCGATGTCCTGTGCGGAATGATGGCTCATACCCAGGGCGCCGTAGCTGATTCCTCCGCTGATCCCGATCAAGGTTACGTTGGTGTTGGAGTAAGCGCAGTCTACTTTTGCCTGCTCGTAGCTTCTTGTGGACAGGAAACAGGCCGGAGATGCTGCAAATGGTTTTTTTCCGCATTTTGCAAGGCCGGCGGCGATGCTCACCAGATTCTGCTCCGCAATTCCCACTTCTACAAACTGCTTGGGATATTCATTGGCAAAGGGTGCTAAGGATGCGCTTCCTCTGGAGTCGCTGCACAGTACTACGATGTCTTTGTCCTCTTTTGCCTTTTCCATTAACACTTCGCAGATGGCCTGCCGGTTTGGTATCTTATTCATGAAGTGCCGCCTCCTTTCCTGCCTCCAGATCTTTCATGATCTGTGCATATTCCTCCGCATTGGGCACCTTGTGATGCCAGCCCGCCTTATTTTCCATAACGGGAGAGCCGCAGCCCTTAATGGTATTGGCAATAATTACGGTGGGAGCGCCTTTTACGGTCTTTGCCTCATCGAAGGCTGATTTCAGCTCTTTGTAATCGTTGCCGTTTACGGATATCACATGCCATCCGAAGGAGCTCCAGCGCTCTTCCTGGCTGTCGTGAGCCATTACATCCTCGGTACAGCCGGATATCTGAAGCCGGTTCCTGTCTACAATGGCGCAGAGGTTGTCAAGCTTGTACTGGTGGGCTGCCATAACACCCTCCCACACGGATCCCTCCGCCAGTTCGCCGTCGCCCATTACGGTGTAAACGCGGTAGTCTCTCCCGTCCATTTTTCCTGCCAGCGCCATGCCTACACAGACAGGAAGACCATGTCCCAGAGAACCGGAGTTCATCTCGATGCCCGGAAGCTTGTTGTTCGGATGGCCGATATATTTGCTACCGAATTTGGAAAATTCCCGAATGACCTCTTCGATGGGGAAGAAGCCCTTGGCTGCCAGTACTGCGTACAGAGCTTCCACAGAGTGGCCCTTGCTCATTACGAAGCGGTCTCTGTCCGGATCGTCCATATTTTCCGGACTGATGTTCATTTGTTCAAAATAAAGCTCTACCAGAATGTCCATGACGCTCATGTCGCCGCCGATATGTCCGCCTTTGCCTTCAACAATCATGTCGATGACATTTTTTCTGAGATCGTAGGACAATGCCTTTAAATTCTGCATATTATGTAAACATCTCCTTATTATAGTGCCGCAGTCCCCGGTCAATTCCCAATTGTCCGGAATTATTTCCGTAAATTCATCCGGCGCCGGAAGGGGAACCGCTGTTTTTTATTTGCTGCCAATCACTCGCCCCGAAGGTAAGCTTTTACCTCCTCTTCGATGGGATCGTACAGATCCGCCTTAATTCCCAAGTATTTACATGCCTCGTAAAGTACCGGTACTACATTTTCGTGAATTCCTACACAGTGATGGATATAAGGGCCCTCCACAATCTTTGCTTCCAGACGCTTGATATTCTCCACCTCTACCCACAGGTAGGTGCCCATACCCTTCGGACCTTCCACGCCCTTTGCATTTCCAAGGAGCAGGGAATACTCGCCGTTGTCGCCGTCGAATCTTGCCAGTGTCACTTCACCGTGCTTGGCCTCGGCGGTAATGCTTCCCGGATGGTCAAAGGCCAGGGGATATGTAAGCTTCGGAGTCTCTTTTGCCACGGAAATCGGCCAGGGGCCGCAATGCTGCAAAAGCTCGCCGTTTGCAATATCGGGGTGACGGATGGTCCAGTCTGCAAAAAAGCTGCGCTTTTCTCCCATTCCGGCCGCCTCTACCAGAAGCGCGGTAATAGCTCCGTGGATATCTGTCTCGCAGACTACGGGGATTCCTTCCTCGTTCATCAGTGCGTTAGCGGCGCAGGGCATTATGCCAATCTCGGACTGAAGCTGATTCCAGCACTGAATGGCTGCTGCCTTACAGCCGTATTTTTTCACCAGATGCATCATGGCTACCTTAAGAGCCGCCACATTTTCCAGTTCGTTTTCTTTGATCTGAATTTCCATGTGCTCCTTGCAGTAGCGGATAACCTCGGCAACCTGTGTGCCCTCTTCTTTTGCCTTCTTTATCTCATCGGTAAGCTCAGGCATGGGAATGGGGGAAAGCTGGATGTTGAACCTCTCCAGAAGCTCGCCTTCGTTGCACATGGTGGACCAGAACTCAAAGGGTCTGGTGGATATCTGCAGAATCCGGATATTCCGAAAGGTCTTTACCACATTGCATACGGCCAGGAAGTCTCTTAAGCCGCGCTCAAATACAGGATCGCTCAGACGGCAGTTGGTCATATAAGTAAATGGAATACGGAAACGGCGAAGCACCTTGCCGGTTGCAAAGAGGCCGCACTGGGTGTCGCGGAGCCTTGTTCCGTCCGGCTCCGGCCGCTCGTCCAAGGGGCCCCAGAGAAGCACAGGAACTCCAAGCTCCTTAGCCAATCTTGCGCACTCAAACTCCGTTCCGAAGTTACAGTGAGGCAGAAACAGGCCATCTACCTTCTCTTTCTTGAATTTCTCCGCAATTTTATACATATCTTCATCATTGTAGAGAAGTCCCTCCTCATTGATATCGGTGATATCCACAAAGTCAATCCCCAGCTCTTCCAGGCGCTTTGCCGTCAGCCCGCGGTACTTGACGGCGTCCGGCGCACTGAAAATGCTTCTTCTGGTTGGTGCATAACCGATTTTAATCTTTTCCATGTTTATCCTCCTTTTTCATGGTTCCGGGCCGATTGGACAGTCCGGCCTCATTTGAATGAAGCTTTGGATAGAAAAGGATGTACCGCAGCTTCATCCGTATACTGTCTAAGGTGTTCCATCCTATTTTACTGCTGCTCATCCCCATGCATTGATAAGTTCATGTAGTGATGTACTATCTGTAATATAGCTTTATCAAACCTTTATAGCAATAAAAAATAAAGTGATTTTTACTTTATTTTTACTTTACCTACTTGTTTTTTTTCTAAAACTGTTTATAATTAGGGAGAAATAAAGTTTATATGCAGCCGGGACAATATGGCTGAACGGATCTGTACCGGAGGATATAAGACATGGCGATTACTGCAAAGGAACTGGCAAAAAAACTGAATCTCTCTGCCACGGCCGTATCCATGGCCCTTAATAACAAACCTGGTGTGAGCACCGCCACCCGGGACCAGGTGATTAAGGCCGCCGAGAAGTATGGGTATGATTTTTCACGCCTTTCTTTAAAAAACGGGCATCCGGGGGATATTTACTGTATTATCTACCGGGCTCACAATGCGATTTTGAATTATATGCCGATTTTTTCGGAGCTGACGGACGGAATTGAACAGGAATGCCGAAACCAGGGGTATCAGCTAAAGCTTGTCCAGATTAATGAGAAGAGGGATGATGTACAGAAGTGGATTGAGGATCTGCGGATCGCAAATTGTGCCGGAATTATTCTTCTGGGGACGGAAACCAGTATTCATGTTTGTAAAATGTTTCTTCAGCTTTCGGTGCCGGTTCTGCTTTTGGATTCTCATTTCGATTCTCTTGGATGCAGCAGCGTGCTGATCAATAATCGTCAGGGGGCTTATCTTGCCACAAGCCTGCTGATTCAACAGTGCGGCAGTCAGCCGGGGTATATGCGCTCTTCCTACCGGATTGGGAATTTTGAGGAGCGGCGGATTGGCTTTGACACGGCGCTCCGGGAACACGGGATGTCTCCCTCCAATTCCGTTATTCATGAGCTGCCTCCCTCTATCGAAGGGGCTCTCTCAGATATGCTGGAGATTATTGATCGAAAGGCTTCTTTGGCGAAATGCTATTTTGCGGATAATGATTTGATTGCTATCGGCGCTATGAAAGCGCTGAAACTGCGGGGATATCGAATTCCGGAGGATGTTGCCATTGCGGGCTTTGATAATATTTCCGAGAGCCGGATTGTGGAGCCTTCTCTCACTACCATTGATATTCCCAGAACTTTTATGGGACAGACGGCTGCAAGGCAGTTGATCCATCAGATTACAACGCCTGTGCCGCATACGGTAAAGATTGAGATTTCTACGAAATTGGTGCGGCGGTTTTCGGTGCGGAGCGCTGTGGGGGCGATGGTTTAAAACGAATCTTCCGGCCCTCCGTTTATTTATAACAGCTCATGCGAGATAGGAATTATAACAGGGACTGTCCATTTAAAGCCGGCTTCGGCAGGACAGTCCCTTTGACTTCATAATTCGTCAAACAAGTCTTTTACTTCTGAGCAGCCAGATAAGCCGCCTTCCCATCCTCGTAAAGATTCTTCCCCTCGCTGTCAATAATCACCACAAGAGGCATATCCTCCACATAGAGCTTCCGAAGGGCCTCCGCTCCGAGATCCTCATAGGCAATAAGTTCGCACTTCTTAATGCACTTGGCAAGAAGCGCACCGGCCCCGCCGATAGCGCCGAAGTAAACGCCGTGATACTTCTTCATGGCATCCACAACCTCCGGCAGTCTGGCGCCCTTGCCGATCATTCCTCTTGCCCCCACCGACATCATGGTAGGCGCATAGGCATCCATTCGTCCGCTTGTAGTGGGTCCGGCAGAACCAATTACCTGTCCCGGCTTGGCCGGCGTCGGTCCCACATAGTAAATGGTCGCGTCCGTAGGATCAAAAGGCAGCTCTTCTCCCCGGGCCAATGCCTCGCACATCCGCTTATGCCCCGCATCCCTGGAAGTATAAATCGTACCCGTCAGATACACACTGTCTCCTGCATGAAGCGTCTTTGCCACCTCTTCCGTCAAAGGAAGCTGAATATGTTTTTCCATACCTAGATCACCTCCGTCTTATGGCGTGTCACATGACAGTTAATATTTACCGCACAGGGCATGCCTGCGATGTGCGTGGGCAGAGTTTCAATATTGAGGGCCAGAGCCGTTGTCTTTCCGCCAAAGCCCTGAGGTCCGATGCCTAGCTTATTAATTTTCTCAAGCATCTCCGCCTCCAGATCCGCGTAATAGGGGTCCGGATTCCGCTCGTCCGTGCTGCGCATCAGAGCCTTCTTCGCAAGGAGGGCGCATTTGTCAAAGGTTCCTCCGATTCCCACGCCCACAACCATAGGCGGACAGGGATTGGGACCTGCCGTCTCCACTGTTTCCAGAATAAAATCCTTGATTCCCTCAATGCCTGCGGAGGGCTTAAACATGCGGATAGCGCTCATATTTTCGCTGCCGAAGCCCTTTGGTCCAACCGTCACCTTGATCTCCTCGCCGGGAACAATCTCCGTATAAAGCATGGCCGGCGTATTGTCTCCCGTATTGCCACGGCGCACCGGGTCCTTTACCACGGATTTCCGAAGATAGCCCTTGTCATAGCCCCGGCGCACACCCTCGTCCACGGCCTCGCTTAAATCGCCGCCTACGATATGTACGTCCTGTCCAATCTCCAGAAATACGCAGGCCATTCCCGTATCCTGACAGATGGGAACGCTTTCCTGCTCCGCAATCTCGAAGTTTGTAATAATCTTATCCAGTACCCCCTGGGCAATCTCCCAGTCCTCGCACGCCCGGCAGCGGCGGATGGCGCCCTGGACGTCCTTGGGAAGATACTGATTTGCCTCAATACATAATTTCTCCACAACATCTGTAATCTGCTGTGCCTGAATCTCACGCATGAGCAATCACCTCCTGAATTTAATATTTATAAAATACCCTCCGCGTCTCTTGGCGCTGAGGATAAATTACTTTCTCTTACCCTGTCTGCCGGCGCTCTGTCTTTGTAGATCTGGTTTCTTTCTCCGGCAGATTTAGTTCCTGTATTTGATTTTAAAGTAAATGCTGATTATTTGCAATGCATATTTACTGGTTTATTTCTTTGAATTATTTATTTAACCATATTTTCCCAAAAGAAGTGTTATTTCTTCATTTAAATCTGACTGATTATTCTTGTTCTTAATCAGCGTGTCAGCCCCTCAATGGACGAGGAGATACACGGCGCCATCTGCCAAAATCCTGTGCTTGGGAGGTGTCCCCCTGTCTGCTGAGGATGACTGCTATTATGAAATTCCTGACGCCTTTATACCTCTGTAAGCGAAAGCTGAGATTCTATTCCAAGCTTTATAGAATCTCCTTCTTCATAGTTAAACACTCTTTTTCCAACAAAGCCCGCGATTTCTTTTATGCTTTCCGGCTCCGTACCTTCCATTTTTCATTTTCCTCTAACTCACAATATAATGTTACGCAATATACGGCAGAATCGGAAATCCCCATAGAACCGCCAACACCGCCGGCAGCGTCCTTGTAAACAAAACCGTCCACCTGCGTGTATCTTTCTTTGTTGTCGTATTTCTCTAATTTTAATGCTTTTATAATCTTCATGGCTGTCTCCTTTGCAAGTTCCGTTTTTCGCCTGTGGTTATTTATCATTTTTTCTTGCCTTATACCAAAGATAGAGGCAGCTCCCGATGGCTATAACATACAGGACAATTAGTAAAATAAGTATGGTACCCGCCGGATTTATCCATTTATATACAGGATAAAATGGAACCATCATCAACAGAGGGATTGCAATTCCAAATATCGCTTTTTTTCTTGTGGACAAATATACATGAGATCGAATGCTTGAAGCCTTTTTCCACTCTGCAATCTCCCTCTCCCTGACATAACACCCGGAACAGCTACATCGGCTTCAGATTTTTATTGAGCCTGTCCACCATCCAGGCAAGCCGCTTTTCCCGTCCGGCATCTGTCTTTGCGTCAAAATATGCCCGCGTATAGGTTTTCTTTACGGACAAGGACATGGCTTCAAAATTTGTGCAGGCAGGTTCATGACCTCTCAGCAAAGCACATACGCAGGCAATCTGTTCCTCCGTAACCGCCCCGGGCTTTGGAGCGTCCCACTGGCCGTTTTTCCTGGCTTCCTCTATCTTTCTTCTGCCGAACTCCGTCATGAGGCCCCGTTCTTCCAGGCTCTTCGTCAATGCTTTATTTTTCTCCGACCACTTACTTTTCTCCCTGCGCATGGAAAAATACTTTTTATAGGATTTCTCATCAATGCTCTGCATCTGACCGTCAATCCATCCAAAGCAGAGAGCTTCTTCCAGGGCTTCTCCCGCCTTAAGCGTCTTCGGCCCGCCGGCTTTTCCGAACAAAAGCCAGACGCCGGCATCTGACATACAATGCTCTGACAGCCAGCTCCGAAATGCTTCTCTGTCTGCAAATTCCAATAGTTCGCTCATAGCAATCTCCATTTCTCTGCCTTTCGTTCTGCGGTACAAATCCCCTTGTCCGCTGAGGGTACTTTCTTTTGACAAAAGGGCGCAGCAATGACAGACATCTCTATGCTCCAATAAAATACAAAATATCTCCGTCCTGCTTACACACGACTTCCAGCTTTTCATCCAAAGGAATCAAGGATGCATTGCGGTAAAGCTGACGGCCTGTAATCTGGAGACTGGACATGGAATAAAGATAATCCAACGCCTGCCCCGTATTAAGCTGCTCAGGATTATAAAACCCCAGCTCCGGCAGTCCGAAATCTTTTAGTCCGGTTGTTTGGATAACAGGCGTTTCCTCCTTATAAGTGGCATAAACCCACACCCACAGAGGTACAGGGAAATACGCCTCGTCATTGTCCGGTTTTTTCTCCTTCATCATCTCCTGCTGCTGAAGATAATGGCATTTGCTTACCAAAAGACCGCCCCGGTTGACGATATGGACGCCAACCGCACCTTCCTGCTCCAGAAGAGCGGCACAGAGCATGGAAAATGTCCAGCACACCCTCCGCTTTGCCTCCAGAGAGGTTCCGCCTCCCTTTTGCGCCAGCATAAAAAAGGACTTATGCTCCGTAAAAGCCTGCTTCTCCTCATCGGACAGAAGAAAGCTGTACTGTGCGGCCGCAGGGATATCGGCCGTATCGGAAGGAATCGGCATGGGCAGATAAGAGCACCAGAACTCCAGGCCGTCAATTGCAGCGATAAATGACGAAACTTTAGGGTGATCGTGATCTACATCACCGACTGTCCCGCTGCCAAAAACGGAATTTAACCGGGCCGCTACCGGTTCTATGTCATCCAAAACCCTGTCCATAAGCAGCAGACACATGGTATCTGCCTCTGGAGGCTGCGGCCATTGGGGAGATGCGGCGCCGGCTGGGTTCGATAAAGATTTTTTCTTAAAGCGGTCAAAGAAAGACATGATGTTACCTCCTATTAAAAGTCGCTGCGCGACGGCACTAAAGGGTAAAGCCACTTCGGCGCACCTGTTATGAGAGGAACTTTTATTCGAAAGGGCACTCATAAAAGTTCCTCTCGTGCGCCTTTGCGACTTTACCAGCCGGCAGAAATTATTTTCAAAAGCACTTGACATTCCTTAGACAGGATACTATATGTACGGTTTGTATGCTTCTTTTTGCTCCTGATTTCAACTAACCCGCTCACGATTCCTTCAACTGCTCAGCAGCTTTCGCATCAGCGGCTGCATAAAGAAATCTGCCTGCTCCGACCTCTGCGGCATTTTTCATAAATTCCATATTTACCCACAGCGCAAGGGAATACATACTCTTTCCCTCAAAGGGCCATCGGCACAGTTCACCGGAACGCAGTTCATTTTCGTCCAGGGACTTAAGAAAGGAAACCCATACATCATGACAATCCCGTATCTCACAAACGGCCGCTGCCACGGAACCCGGCCATTTGATTTCCTCCTTTTCCGGGATATACTTCTCTTTTGACGCTGTTATGACAGTCCCCCACCAGTACAGAATGTGCCACATCGTCCAGGCAATGCTTGGCGGCCCGATGGTATAAGCTTCTGTTTCCGGCCAGTCTGCCGTCCATGTATTTTCTGTCTTTCTTATCTGTAAGCCGTTGGGAGTGCCGCACCACATTGCTTCCGTATCCTCTAATTCATTACAGTGGTATTCAAATAGCTGCCAGGCTATGTTTAATTGTTCTAATATTTCCTGCTTCATTCTTTTCTCCTGAAAATGCTTCCCTTACACTTCTGTTTACCGCCCATTCTCTTTTAAGAGCCGGAATTTGAAATTACGCGTTCTTTTCTATTATATAAGATTGTAGACTTTTCTGACAGCCGTTCTTTTCATAAAACGGCTCCATCCCCGGCTGTGCGCCAAAATACAATAAAGTAGGAGTATGCTCCTTTGCAAGCTGAAGAAGCCTGCTTCCAATTCCCTTCCTTTGATACTCCGGAAGGACGAGCAGCTCCGTGATGGTTCCAAAATAGCAGCCGTCCGAAAGAATACGCAGGCATCCCACAAGAAGCTGATCATCATAAACCGTAATGTTGATTGTTTTGGATAAAGCGGTCTGCGTTCTTTCTATGTCATAATCACCCTGCCATATCTGATTGACAAAGGAAATAAAAAGGGAAGCATCCAGTTCTTTATCGTCCGCCTTATATATCATTTTTCATAACGTCCTCTCTGTTTTGATTTCCTTTATCAAAAGTAAGACACCATATAGGCCGGTAAGCAAAAGAATGATATCTTCATATGCATGAAAAATAATTGATTTGATTCCGGTTAATCCCCAAATAGTCAATAAAGCAAGAAGTATCTTGTTCTTCCTTTTATAGCCCGCATAGACAGCTATGCTTAAACTTACAACAGGACAAGGCATAACGTATGTTACCATTTGCGGGAAAGAGTTGCCCAGAAGCATCGAAACAGCAGGGTAACTCAAATAAAGAAGCAGCAATATTGTCTGAATTATACCAGGTTTTTCTACAAGATCATCTTTATATTTCCAGCCTTCGTATAAAAACAGGATGCCGCAGAATAAATACAATGGCAAGGCAAAAAACTTTTGAATGGGTTCTGTTCCATACCATCCGAAAAACACGGTGCCAATATAAAGGCTTGTAATTCCGAAAGCAAATTTTGCCGCCCAGTTTACTTTTTGGATATAGGACAGCGCAATCGCAGCAATCATAAAGATAAGCAATATTATCTGAATCTTCCATGTCTGATTATTGTACATGCCAATAACGTTCCAAAATGCCTGTGCGTCCATTTATTTCTATCCCTCTGCAAATTCTGTCTCTTTCATCGTCTTGCTGCGTATTTTAGATCTATATTTTGTTCTGCATTTTCTCTAAAATCCTGTGATATTCAGACAGTTCCGGTCCCGAACTATTGCAAAATGAGTATATATATCAAAACCAGATATTCTGCCATACCCAAACCATCTAATCCCACCAGCAATAGTAAACGGAATCAT
The DNA here is from genome assembly GCA_910576325.1 of Clostridia bacterium. Taxonomy (GTDB): domain Bacteria; phylum Bacillota; class Clostridia; order Lachnospirales; family Lachnospiraceae; genus Laedolimicola. The sequence goes on along the minus strand of CAJTIM010000009.1, from coordinate 63,975 downwards.
TCCCCTTAAACAGCTCCGCACCCGGAATTATCTGACCATTATTACCAATCAGAAAAGTCGGCTGCGAAAAATCAGTTTCTTCTCCGATATCACTGGGAAATATATCTTCCGGCTCATTGAAAATTTGTTTTATCCCGTCAAGTGACAGTTTGCTGAAAATCATTAAGGTATCCGCATACACAAACGGCTCGCTGTCATTTTCCATTCCATAAACCTGCACAAAAACCTTTGCGCATTTATCTATGCTGAGCAGATTTTCAATCAGGGCGGTGTATCTTTCTTTTCCTTCAAGGCGTTCACATTCAAATGCTGTAAAATCATCTGTTGGATCCAGGAAATCCTTATAGGTGAACCAATAATTATTTGTATAATTTCCGGTAATTTCGTCAACCTTCAGCAGCGTTAAAATCGTACCTTTTTGTTGATTATCCATATGTTTCTCCCCTGATCTTAGCTTGACGTAAGACGGCAGTCATCTATTGAATACTTTTATACAGCAGGTAATAATCTGTTTCTATATTTTCCGCCTGTGCTTTTAACCAACAGAGTGCATCATCCAACGCCTTATTATAGACAATCGGCGCCAAATGCTCACAAAACAAATCGATCAGCTGCTGTTCCTCTATGATTCCTATTTCTTCTCCGCGAACGTCCAGGTAAAATGCTTTGATTTCATCGGCGAGCTGCTTCTTTTCCCTGTCATTCAGCCGTATTGCTTCCTTCAAGCTTCTTCTCATTCTCTTTCTCCTTCAAGCCGGAAATTGTGCTCTCTTCTTACGATACCCTCAATGAGCAAAGGAACGCTTGAGGTATATCTGTCACTCAATCAATTGCTTTTATCCCCATATCAGACAGCTTCTTAAGATTTTCCAGCATATTATTTAAGACTTCCGGGGAATGTCCTTCCCATTTGATGACTTCCGCCACTATTTTTAAGGGCTGCTTTGACCGATAAGATTTTGTTGGATTTCCCAGAAATTTCTTATCTGTAACATTTGGATCGTCCTAAAAGTCTCCGGTTGGCTCCACAACATAGATTCTCTCCCTGCCGTCTCCCTCTGCCAGCTCCGCACCCCAAATCGCTGCATCCAGGGTTCCTGCAAAATAGACATATTCGGACTTTCTGCTGTCCTGATAATTCTTTTTCTTTCCTGTAATTATAAAATCACCAATTTCCAAATCCGCTTTTGTACCATGAAAAAAAGAGCCTGGGCTAAATACGATTTTTTCACTCATCTGAATTTCTCCTCTCCGGATTTTGATTATAAATCTTATGATTATAAATGGTTACTAAGATATCGCAAATTACAGCAAATTACAGCAAATTACAGCAATTTATACTTTTATTTCATACCCATATTCACGTAAAACAAAGCCATCCTCAAATACTTCTTCATAAACGCCTTCCACTTTTCGAAATCCATTTTTGACATAAAGCTGAATCGCCGGTTTATTGATATCTACAACAAATAATCTCAAATATTCCATTCCGAATGATTTTGCAGTCTCAGCCAAAATTTTTATCCTGCAATCTGCGCATCTTCCATTCCGGTTTCCGTATTTCCGCTGACAATAATCACATGCCCCCAGAACATATCGTCATCATTATAATATACCTCATAATTTCCGTCCGGTGAAATCGTCATTTCACTGATTTCGATTCGTTTGGCAAAGGCTTCTTTTGTAATCTCCGTTCCGCCTTCCTCAAAATCTTCACTGTCCGACAGCCAGTCATTTGCAAGCTCTGTCAACTCTTCTGCGGCAAATCTGCGGAATTTCTCATCCCATTCTCCTAAATTTCCGTAAATCATATGCAAAACGGCCAGGGCGCCTTTCGCAGTCTCTGTCCCTGCCTCGGCATCTTTTTTGTCACATTCCAAGCTTACGGAGCACTCCTCTCCCAGCCAGTCAATGGTGCCGGTAAACCACCCGAAGCTTCTTTCAAGGGAAAAAGTCCCGCACAGCTCATCTTCCATCTCCAACGGCTTCCGATATTCCTCCAGGACCTTTTGCAGATCCGGATGTTTCACATTTCTTTTGACCACCTCTGCCAGAAGAAACGCCGGATTCTGTGAGCTTTGCTTACTTTTGCGCACCCTTAAATGATAGATTTTTTCATTCTTCAGATGATAAATCCAGCCCCGTCTGTCCTTTTCCTCTGCAAGCCATGAAATCCGTCCTTTGCACTTTGCAAGCTCCTGTGTGGATAAATCAATATAAGCCAGTATATTCACAGACGGCTCCCAGATGCCCTTATCCACACGGACGGCACCTCCGCCCATATCTCCTAAAAGTACAAGGATATCCATAAGCTCCTTCTCATATTTTTGCTCCAGTTTTTTCATTTCCTGTTGAAATCCCATTTCGTCTCCTGTTCTGCGGCGAAACTGCCTGCCTCGCAAAGTTCTGATTTCTTATTATTTTGAATAAACATCCCTCTCAGGGTTTCGGATTCATAACCGGCGGCTCGTCAAGCGGTACGGAGCCTACGGGAACCAGGCGATCCCCGGAATGAAAATCTGATTTGTCACGGCCCGGAATCATCAAGGCATAATGTCCCCCGCAAGGTCCGTCGGCCCTTGCCTCTTTCGGATGAACATATTGCCCCCTATGCCTGGGATCCGGCTGTTCAATACGCTCAATCATGCAGAGAAAGGAAGTCCCTGCTTTGGGGACACAGATTGCCTGTTCCCCCTGATGGAGCACTCCCTTGGTGACTCGTCCTGCAACTACCACGCCAGATTCCTTTAAGGCAAATGCATCGTCGATTTGAAACTCAAAGCTCTCCTGTTTCTTTTCTTTTCCGAAAGAGAATAACTTCATAACACTAGCCTCCTGCCGTAAGATCTGTATATTATCTGTGCACATCAGCAGCCCCTTCGAGCACCGCTGCTTCCGTCTCCGGTTCTTCTGCAATCACAGGGATGCTTTTCCCCCGCCATTTTAAGTTTTTGCCATAGATTACTTTCCTCCATTATACTTGATTGCTTTCTTTTTCTCAATCACCTGTGTCTGAAAAATTTCGGGATTCTGTGATATTCAAAATAGCTTTTTGAGTTCGGAATCGTGTGGTGCCGGCGGTCTATCTCTTGTTTTCTATAAATGCTTTCAATGTATACGCCATTTCAGGTTTCAAATGCAAGAAAAAGCAGGAAGTCCATTTCCGGATTTCCTGCTTGGTGCTGCTGTGAAAGTTGCCGTTATTTCGTTATTGCTTTCTCACGAATAGGACGATATAAAAAGTTCATCAACCGTAACACACAATTCTTTTGCAAGGCTAAACGCTAACGCTAATGTGGGATCATACTTGTTGTTTTCGATTGCATTTACTGTCTGTCTGGAAACACCGCATTTTTTCGCTAATTCCTCCTGGGACAGCCCTAACTCTTTTCGTCTGTTTCTGATGGTATTTTCCATATCAGCCACCATGCCTTTTTTTATAAAACATAATGGCGGCAAAATAAACAATGGCGGCAACTTCCAGTTGAATAAAAGGGTTTTGTGACATAGGCTGTGCTCTTACAAAATTTTCAATAACATCTAAGATGTTTGCGCCCACCATTGCAAGCAAAGTAAAAGAACTTGCTTTCCATACAATAACCTGATTGCGTTCATCACCCGGTTTTAAGAGTGATGCCAACATGTATAGATCCAATGTGGTAAACACCAATAAAACAGTTCCAAAAAAAGTCATTGCACCTGCCGGCATAATACCTTCCTCCTCTCAATATGAAATCAAATTTGAAATGTCAAATACTTTTGACATTTTCATAATATCAAGTCCAGGAAGAAATGTCAAGAGTTTTTGACATTTTAATTTCATAAGAGTAGATGCAATGCCCGTTATCCTTACAACCTGTCCGCATCCCCGGCTGCATCGTTTCCCTGTGCTGTATGGGCGGTTTTGGCGTCCCCGCTCTCATATAAGCCGGTTTTGACTTTATCAGTTATTGATTGTCCCCCCTTCGCTTTTTCTTGCAGCGTGATATAAAAACTGACCTTCTTCATCTGCGGATTTTGCGTAATACACATTTATCCCATCTGTACGATACTCTAAAATATAATAGCTGAAAGTAACGGTGTCATCGGAAAATGCCTGCTCGGGATACTTGATATATATTCTATTATCTTTTATAATTTCTATGTTCGATGAATCAGCTAAAAACCGATAAGAAGCTTCTGATTCATAATCGGAAATATCATATCCATAAGATGTTTCTTTTATCATTAACTTACCAGTTCCATAATCCGATTGATATTCATACTCCCCTGCCAAACTTTCCGGCTCGTCATCCTTTTTTATCTGACCATCACTGCTTTCTTTATTCTGAGCGTCCAATGATTCATTTGTATCCAAATTTTGTATTTCCTGAGTACTTACTTCGGCCGCAAAAATTTTACTGCATAATGCTGTATACTCATCATAAGAAATGGCCGTTCCATTCCATGTATAGTTCATTTCAGAATCCGCACGATCCAAGTTGGCAGGCTCCTCGCCGAAATTTATTTCTGCAGCTAAATTGTCAGCTCCCTCAAATTTTTCCATATGGTAAGATTCATATCCCACATTCATTCCGTTGCTGTACAGAATCCATACATCCCCGTTAAAATAGGTATAAGAAAGAATACAGGCATTGCCGTCCCCGGCGGCAAATTTATATACCCTGTTATCACGTGCATCAAGGTAGATCCCCCCATAGGGACCGTTCATAATCAGTTCATTTTCTCCGTCATTGTCAAGATCGACTTTCTCTCCAACGGAAAATGAGTCCCATTCTCCTGCGTTCATATTTAAATCGGAAATATAAAATGCCGATGTCAGATCTGCGGGGTCCTCTGCGCTTATTGAGCCATTGATGAATAAATCTAACAATTCCTCCGCATTTACGATTTCATCTTCTATTATCTCTGAATCCGCACTCTCACCCGCCTGTATATCGCTTTCCTGCTGATTTGCGGCAAAGTCCTCTATATTGACCATCTCATCTTCTTTTACCTGCCCGCAGGCAGCAACACTCAAAGCTGTTAGAATACCTATTAACCCAACAACATTCTTCTTCAAAGCTGCAAAGTGCCTGTTTTGTGGTTTGCCGCTGCTCATCACTTTCTCCTCCTGTCAATCCGAATGTTTCTTTTATATCACAGTGAGAAAGAAAATAAAATACTCCCTGCACAAACGACACAGATTTTGCATAAACGACACAAAAATCACTGTTCAAACCACATTCTCCATTTAAAAAATTCCTTCTTAAACGCTTTCCCATAAGCCCTTCCGATTACTGCCTTTAAACCATTGCAAAGCGTAACTTCATGACTGCTTGCCTTTTCAATATATTTTAAATTGACAATATACGACCGATGTATCTGAAGAAAGCCAAATGGAGATAAGCTTTGTGCGGCTTTTGATATCTGTCCTTCACATAAATGCTCACTGCCATCCAACATAACATATCTTAATTTTCTTCCGTATGTTTCAACAAACAGAAGTTCATTCAGGCTTATGTTTATGGGAAACCCGGCAGTATCCTTACAAGACACCGTCCGATCCTGAATCTTCGTTTTCAGAAAAAAATCAATCGCCTCATTGATTTCCTCCAAATGCCTTTTATCTATGTATCTGAAAGCATTGACCCGATAACCGAATCTGGCCAGCTCCGTGTGGGAAGTCAAAAAACATACTTTACATTTGTTTTTGAAATGCATCAATTGTTCCGCAATCTCAAAACCATCTTCACCTTCTGCAAGTTCAATATCCAGAAACAGCAGATCCGCATCCGGATTTTTCATAAACTCCTGTCCGCTGCCATAGGAATTGATTTGAAATGAAATATTTTTATCCCTGCAATATTTTTCGACGATAACCTGTATTCTGTTTCTCCATACTGCTTCATCTTCTACAATACCTATTTTCATATCCGTACCCCTTTGTGCACTTTAGCAGCGTGCGGATGCGGACGTACGCCGCATGCCCATCCATTGCTTGAAGCAGCCCTCTTTCAATCTCCTGCTTTCGGGATAGCAATACTGATTTTAAACAGCGCTTCGCCATTTTCCTCTATAGATTCCATATCATATTCGCCATGATACTTTTCAACTGCCGCAATCATATTTTTCAGACCAAAACCATGATTTTCCTTATCCTTTTTCGATGTCGTAAAGGAGTTTGTTTTTGTATGGATTCTTTTGACAACGCTGTTGCTGACAACAATAAAAATTTCCTTCTTATGTTCTACAAGTTCCACACGTATTCTGGGGACATCTGCCTTTGCCGCCGCTTCAACAGCATTTTCCAATATATTTCCCATCAATGTTGTCATATCAAACATCTCAAGAGGCATTTTTCCGGTCAGCTTTCCCACAACGGCAAACTCTATATTTTCCTTTTCTGCCAAGTACAAATAGTAATTAACAATAACATCAAGAAAACTATCTCCTGTATGAATCTTTAAATCAAACTCATCCTGAATATTCCAGATCGTATCTATGTACGCTTTGGCTTCTTCTGTCTTTTTTTCGTTCATTAACTCTCTGAGAGCACCCATATGATTTACCAAATCATGTTTAAAACGCCGTATGGCTGCCGACTGCTGTAACTGATAATCGTATTGCTGTTTTTGCATATGCATAAATGCCTGAAGCTCCCTGTTCTGTCTGTTTGACAGTATATTTTTAACAGCAAGGCTAAGCGTAAGAAAAACAGAATAGATTGCCCCAACTATACTGATAAAAAATACCGCATATGCATCCCAGCCGTACATTGCGTGATTTTCATTAAAAAATACAAAAACAAAATTGTAAAACATTTGAAAAATACTGCCTTGGACTAAAAGTGCAAACTTGTATTTGAACTCTATATGGCACATATAAACTTCATGTTTTTTAAGAATCCGCAGGTATGCCAAAAGATATACTGCAAACGAAAGCAGATAAGCGGGTTCCATCCACCAGGCAATATCGGTACCGGTAATTCCCCCGCCTATCATTATAACCTGTATCAGCATGACACTGAACGTATCCACAATTCCGGTAAAATACATAAGGGCGGCGCTTAATACAATCAAACGCCCTAAACGCTCCTCGAAAAACAAGCAGATGGAAAGCACACTCCAAACTATATAAACAATTGGAGAATTGACATCGTAATATGCGTTGAAAGCACCTGCAAGCAGTACAATCAATAGGGATATACCAATAAAAAATCTGTTTCTTCTTGGACTTATCCTAAATCCGCAATAGATTATAAACAGATATATGAAAAAATTTGATAAGTTGTCTACAATATAAATCATTATTTCAACTCATTCTCCTATCACAAATAAGTATGGCATTCCTTTTTCCCATCCGCGCAAATGACAAGCTCGCTCTTTATGCCGTTCAGCTCAATGATATTCTCCGCATCAGGCGTATCGAATCGTTCCGCCTGCCGTCCCTCTCTCTCGTAAGAGATACTTGTTTTGATGCCTTTTGCAACGGCTGTAAAAACCGTATCCTCGGGAATGTGTATTTTTGAGGTTGCCGACACTTGGTTGATTGCCACCTCCCCCTTTAAGGAATAACAGACTACTTCCATATCAAGGTTACAGTCTATCTCCACCGCCCCTGAGACATCCGCCAGAATAATATTCGGTGTTTTTACATCAAGCTCTATACTTTCACATTCCAAAGCTCGGATTTCAACAGTTTCCGCATTGACCGCACATTCGATTTTTCTAGCATACAGCGATGGGATTTGGACAAAGATACTGACCGCTTCCTTTGCTGACGCCTCGGATACGCCGTTTCTGCGGTTTACATCCACATCAATCCGTTTTCGGATGTCGTCAATCTTGACCTTAAAATCGTTCTGAAGCGTAGAAAGGGTATTGGATGCCAGGCAGATGCGGAGCTTCTCACCCTCATAGCCCGACAGTATGAATTTCTTCGCCCCTCCAAACTTCATGTCGCAGCGTTTCGGCTCATCTATATCGTACTCCGTGATACTTTCAAAAAGATAGCCTTCTTCCGAAATGCCTTTTTGCCATTCGGCAGTAACAGAGAAATCTGCTGATTTTTTCCCTCCATTTTCGCCCATAAGCAGCTCATCAATGGAAATGCCAAACAGAGCGGAAATTGCCATGATATTTTCAATATCCGGGATACCTCCATTCGTTTCCCATTTTGTAACCGCTTGTCTGGATACGCCAAGCTTCTCCGCTAACTGCTCCTGGGACATACCTGCCTGCTTGCGGATGGATTTCAATTTTTCTGCAAATGTCATATTCGTGACCTCCTTGTTGGTTCATGAGGCTTCATGACCTATTCGCTTATCATGAAGCAGCGTCAGCCAATTCACACTTTGCTCATTGGTTTATTTAAATATAGGAAATCGTACTTTGCATTACAAGCAAGCAAGGATTACATATCCGTTTTTTCCGCTACTTTGCGTAGCATCGGATACCCCGAATGAACATGCAGGCAAATAAACTTAACCTCTCTCCGAAATCTTTCACACAAGTATGATAACTGGCTATATAACCTGAATTTGGCTCAAAGATACCGCAAAGGGGAACATGCTGGCAGCGGAAATGAATTTTCGAACACTCTCCAATTATTGTTCTGTTTTCTAACATATTTACAATTCCCTGACGCCTGCCTGCAAGAGCCATCCCTTAAGCTTTTTTATAGGGAAACCAGTAAATGTATATGCATCCTCTGTCAAACCATGCCCGCCGTACATTGTTTTTTCCGCCTGGCCATATATCGTTACGGAAGGAAAAAAGACAAGTATTCTGCCAAATGTAAAACCTCTGATTTTCGATAGTTTAAGCTCAATTTCCGTATAAGTATCCAGGAAAACTTTTTGATTGGTCACGTAAATTGCGGCGTGCCAGCATTGACAGGTATGCTTTTCCAAATCCCGATATGACACAAGCCCTTTCCCTATCAGCGCTTCGCCGGGGCTAAGTTGAATGTTCGACATAAAAATCACCTCCTGTGCTTATTGCAAAAAGCACGAAGATCTCTTTCTCCGTGCTTTCCGTACAGCGAATTTTAAACCTTCCGCTTTTCCAATTCCGCAATCCGGCGCAAAGCCTGTTCAAGCTGCTCTGATTTTTCCCGCTCACTTTCTTCCAGTCTGTCGGCCCGAAGCTTCTCCGCTTCCGCTGCATTTCTCTGCTGCTCTGCCTCCATTTTCCGACGTTCTGCCTCTTCCTTCTGCTTCTTTATTTCCTCTTTCTGACGTTCCGCCTCTTTCTCCTGCTTTTTTATTTCTTCCTTCCGCTTCTCTAACTCCGCTCTCTTCTGCTCCAGCTCCTCCTGCATCTCATCAATCATCAGCTGTACCGTATTCCGGTCCAGTTCCCGCAGTTCCTTTGAAAAAAGTCCCATGATATCCTCCATATTCCGGCACATCTCATACGCCTCTTCATACATGGGCTTAAACTGCGGATAAGCCTCTATCAGCCTCACTATCTCCTCCGGCTTTTCCCCACAGAAAAACATAAGCCATGCATCCAATTTCCCTGTAATATCTTTATTGTGCTGTCTTTTCTTAAAAATGTCAATAGGGATGAATACATATTTCTGGAGAAGCTCCACCTTGATTCTCGTATCAGACTTCTGCTCGGAGCGGTGTATGTAAACATCGGGAAATTCATGAAATTCTTCCGGACTGGATTCAAACAATACAATATTATAAACAGACTTTATATCCCGGTAACTGAACTTTTTCCGTTTCTTACTCCGCACGCGCTTATACTGCCGTAACAGAAGATCCGCCGAATAGCAGGCGCTGCGCTCCCCCGGAAACTTATATCCAAGCTTCTGAACCTCCACATTTGCCAGGCTTCCGTCCTTAAGCTCCACCACGATATCCGTAATGAGCAGAGAACTTTCATCCGCAAGACGGGTAGAATCATTGGGAAGCACCGCATGGATTTTCACCGGGGTTCCCAGAATCAACGATAAAAATTCATTCAGCCGTTCCGGTGCGCTCTCCGGGTTCATCACCTCTTTAAAAAACCCATCATAGAGCATCCTTGGCCCCTTCACCCCCGTACAAAAATCCAAAAATTCCTCCTGCTGCTCTTCCGTCCAGGAATAAAACATTGTCAAAAGCCGCCTGCTTTCCCGTATCTTCTCCAACACCTCCTTCCGCTCCTGAATCATGGGAAAATACTGTTTCAAATCTGCCATAAACTTACTCCTTTCTAATTTGTACATTCTTTTCTTACCACTAAATTTGCACATGCTCTTTACATATGAAGGTATATCTCTCAAACGCCTTCTTTTTACCTGACAGACAAATTCACATTGCCTGCAGCTATTTCATTCATGTAAATACTTTCCAAAAAACACTATTTTTTAAATGAATACGCACTTTTGCGCTTCTTTTCTGCATATACCTTCATATTCATTTGCTGAAAATCTCTCCGACCTGGAGACATAGAACAAAAGATATTCTGTAAAAGACCATCACCGATGAAAAAATTCTATTCCTTTTAAAACAGATGTTATTCGTATGGCATTGCACAAATAACACTAACCCCTGCGCTTACTATCTGCGCCGCCCATATGTCAAGCCCACGACAAAAAATAATATAAAAAAGGAAACAACATCCTTCTTGGTTTCTTTTAAAAGAATCAAAAATTCATGAGTTATTACAAATACATTCATATGCGAATAGGCGTCCTCTACATCAATAGCTTCCCAACGCCGCTTCCGTTTTTGGAAATAAAATCCCAAGAATAGGTGTTGCCGCTTCTTCATTCGCAGCAATCCCATCTGAGAAAATATGACTAACAGCTTTCTCGATTTTCTCTTCGTCAATTTTTTGACGATCATATGAGTAACTGCCAATTGAACCACATAGCATATCTTTGTAATTATTCAGAGTGGAATAGATAGCTGGTTCAAATACTTGAAGACACGTCAGGCCGAGGAGTTTGACAAGATCGGTCTCACCTTGCAATAGCCGATACTTCAAGTAAAATACATTTGAATATCGAATAACATCCCGAATAGATTTAATATAATTTTTTACTCCATACCGGAATAATTCTGCCCATGTCGCTTTGTTCCATCGGTTATCCGGTATATCTCCAAGTATTCCATTGAGTTTTGAAAAAAGAGCATCATGGTTACTTGCTCTGTAACCCACCTTTCTGCTTGCGTCAGATTAGGCAAAAATTATTTTTTATCTTCCAACTCTTGTAGTTTTTCTATACTTTCAAGAAAATGGCATTCCACCGAGGAAAGGATATCCTCCTGCTTTTTCCGATATTTCTCGTATTCTCCATGCGCCTTTTCAAGAGCCTGTTTATGTGTAACTCTTCCTTTTGTAGTTAAAATATCCCTTCTTGTCATTTTCAGATAGTCATCAATTGTTTCCAGCCAGTCTTTCATATACATTGGTTCTTGATTCAAGGCATGGACTTCCGCAATATCTAAATACGCCATAACGATTTTATTTAACGCATCTATTTCTTTTTCGTTTAAATAATTCTTTGCAACTTCTACATCAGAACGTTTAATCTCCTTTCCAGCCCACGCTGTTAATCCCATATTGTCCTTATCTGCATCTGCCCGATGATAGATTACTTCTGCCGCTGTGTGCTTATGGGCCGCCCAGTGCATTTTATTTTGTACCTGCTTAAAAAATATAATCGAACTTTCTGCTTTTGGGTTATAATCAATACTTGTTGCATATATTTCCAGAACTTTTCTCCAAAATACTTTTTCAGAAGAACGAATATCACGGATACGAGCTAACAATTCATCAAAATAGTTTCCGCCTCCAAGATTCTTAAGTCGATCATCATCTAATGCGAACCCTTTTTTCATATATTCCTTCAAAATAGAAGCAGCCCATATTCTAAACTGTGTTCCTCTTAGGGATTTTACCCGATAACCAACGGAAATAATAACATCTAAATTATAGAAATCCACCTGATAGGTTTTACCGTCAGAAGCAGTGTAGGCAAATTTTGCCCAAACTGCTTCTTTTGCCAATTCACCTTCTTTAAAAATATTTCTTACATGTTTTCCAATTACACTTTTATCCCGTTGAAATAATTCAGCCATTTGATCTATAGAAAGCCAAACTGTATCATGGTCAAATGTAACTTCTATTTTTGTGACTCCATCTTCTGTAGTATACATGATAATATTTGATTGCGTCATTATGTCCTCCAAATCTTAAATATTTATCGCTGCCAAAAGTTCAAGAATAAAGCTAGTAAAAGCCCCACCGCACCGTCACTTCGCAGACACAAAACTAACGCAGATACCAACCACATTAATCACTATTATTCATACAATGTTGCACCAAGCTATAGCTTCGACAATTTCACAAAAACATCCAATAAACATACCATTCTACTATTCCATCTTTACAATAGGCCAAAAAATATACTCTAAAAATACACTGTGCCATTCTAATGCCAAAAGTAACCCCAACACGCAATTACAAGCAGAAGATACATTAGAGCAAACTATCAACGCTTTACTGACAGTTTCACCCAAGAACTATAGCAGTATAAGCTAATCAACCTATAAATGCCAAGTAGAGGCATGCACTCAACCATCCTGCATTTTGTACACTATATTCATCACATCAATGGAGAATTTAGGCCAGCAACACCAATCCGAAAAGGAAGAAAATTCTTAGCATAAAAGCATCATAACACAACTTACAAAATTTTACAACCCCTAAAACAGTAACTATCAAGCAATTAATAATTTGATAATTTGTCTTCCCCATTCCAACAACCTCTCCCCCACATTCCCACCGCCCCAAAAACAACCGCCCCCAAAAACAGGGTCCGCCACAAAATAAGACAGCAGACTTTTCCTATATTCAGTGTCCGGCTGTTCGCGTACAGGGCGTCTGATATGGATGAACATTGACTTCAAAAACCAAAAAGTCCCCAAAACCCACAAAAAGGCAATGTCCATCCGGAGCAGACACCCTGTACGCGAACCGTCCGAACACAGGATATGGAAATGGCTGCTGTCTTATTTTGCGGCGGACCCGTCCGCCCCTCATCACAAAAAGATCCCAATAAACTGACTAGCCAACACCACCATAACAAGCGCAATCGGATAAGTAGCCGCATAAGCCGAAGCCACGTCATCCGTCTCCGTCACACGGATCAGCGTCCCCAGCGCCGGCGTACTCGTCATCCCGCCGCAAATAGATCCCAACGTATTAAAAATACTAAGCCGCAGCACCTTCGCCGCAAACACATACCCCAGCAGCATCGGAATCAACGTCATCAACGCCCCATAGAAAAACAGCAAAGCCCCCTGCTCCTTAAGAATCTCCACAAACCCGGATCCCGCCTGAGACCCCGCCCCAAGCAAAAACAGCGCCAGTCCAAACTCCCGAAGACACTCCAAAACATGCTTCTCCACCTTAACACTTAAGCGTCCAATCCGTCCAAAATGCCCCAAAATCAACCCGGCAATCAACGGCCCGCCGGAAGTCCCGAGCGCAAACACCGCACCTCCGGGCAGCGGAATCTCAATCTTCGCCAAAACAATCCCAAAAGCAATCGCCAGGGAAAACGGAAAGAATCCCATACTGTCCGCATAAAAAAGCTCTTCCTTCTTCGTCTTATGGTACTCCTCCTCGCCCACATTCGCCGCAGCCTCATACCGCGCACGCTCCTTGGCCATATCCACCTTCAAAAGCTTCGGCACCAGCTGAACAAAAAGAACCACCCCGATAACACCAAAGGGGTAAGCAATCCCATACCCCACGGAAGACGCCTCCGACCCCGTAGCTTCCAAAGCCGCCGCAAGACCCGGCGTACTGGTAAGAGCGCCTGTCATCATCCCAAGACTGATATCCACCGGCACCCCAAAAACCGTAATCACAAACACACAGGTCAAGGCCCCGGCCGCAATCACAATAATCCCCAATAAAATATAAGAAGTGGCATTCAGCTTAAAATTCCGAAAAAACTTCGGCCCCGCAATAAATCCCACCGAAGTCACAAAGCAGATAAGCCCCAGATTCTGTACCAGAGAAGGAATCTCCACACCAAAATGACCAAACACCAAAGCCACCAGCAAAATACCGGCAGTCCCAAGCTCCAGTCCGCAAACCTTAATACTTCCAACCAGATAACCAATAACAGCAATCAGAAACACCATCATCAGCGTATTGGAAAATATATTCTCCTGAAACCAAGCAACCAGTCCCATTACAAACTCCCCTTCCGATTATTTCCGCAAACAGCAAGTCAAGCGGATATGAGTATGCCGGATGCCCGTGCTCCCGCACAGGCATCCGATCTTTGCTGTATACGAAGCACACAGCCTCCTATATCCATATTATTTCGGCATACCAAAGGTATACTTCGGCAGAAGCAGCGGAGAAACCTCTCCCGTATGCAGATCCGCCTTTTCAAGCTCTCCTGCATACTCCTGAATGTGATTGAGATTCATCGCTCCAAGCTCCACCTCTTTGCATTTCGCTGCCGCAGCCTTGCCCGCATTGCGGCCAAACACAATAATATCCAGCAGAGAATTGCCCATCAGACGATTTCTTCCGTGAATACCTCCCACAGCCTCGCCTGCCACCAGAAGGTTCGGAATCGCCTTGGTAAAGCCCTCGCCGCCAATCTCCAGACCGCCGTTCTGATAATGAAGCGTCGGATAAATCAAAATCGGCTGCTTTCTCATATCAATCCCATAATTCAAATACATCCGAAGCATAGCCGGAATCCGCTTCTCAATGGTTCCCTCGCCGTGAATCATCTCAATCATCGGCGTATCCAGCCAGATGCCAAAGCCCGTAGGCGTAGGCACGCCCTTCCCGCGCTCCTGGCACTCCCGGATAATGGAAGCCGCAGACACATCCCTGGTCTCCAGAGGATGCATAAACGCCTCGCCCTCCGCATTGATCAGCATAGCTCCCAGCGAGCGCACCTTCTCCGTAACCAGCGCGCCAAAAATCTGCGCCGGATAAGCAACTCCGGTGGGATGATACTGAATGGTATCCTGGTACAGCAAAGGCGCACCGGCACGATACCCCATTACCAAACCGTCCGCAGTCGCCCCGTAATGGTTGGAAGTAGGGAAATTTTGGTAATGCAGCCGTCCTGCGCCGCCGGTAGCGATAATCACCGTCTTAGCCCTGGCCACCTTATACTCGCCGGTCTCCATATTCTGTAAAACAACACCGGCAACCTGTCCCTTGTCGTCCTTAATCAGCTCCACAGCCGCCGTAAAGTCCGCAATGGGAATCTGACGGTTCCACACCTCGTCCCGAAGCACGCGCATAATCTCCGCACCGGAATAATCCTTGCAGGCATGCATCCGCTTTCTGGAGGTTCCGCCGCCGTGGGTGGTCACCATTCTGCCGTCCTTATCCTTATCAAACATTACACCCAGCTCATTCAGCCATTTGATGGCGTCGGGAGCCTCCATAACCAGACGGCGCAAAAGCTCCGGCCTTGCCGCAAAATGTCCGCCGCCGAAGGCATCCAGATAATGTCGCTCCGGAGAATCATTCTCCTTATCCGCCGCCTGGATGCCGCCCTCCGCCATCATGGTATTGGCGTCACCGATACGAAGCTTCGTCACCATCATCACATTGGCGCCTGCCTCGTGAGCCTCGATAGCCGCAGAGGAACCGGCTCCGCCGCCGCCGATGACCAGCACATCCACATCATAAGCCGCATGATTCAAATCAATGGGAACATCCTTGATCCGGCTGTTGGAGTGAAGTAAGGTTCCAAGCTCAAAGGGCACCTTCTCTCCCTTATTCGGTCCCACCTTCAGCTCCTGGAAGCCCTCCTGCCGGTAATCGGGATGAAATTTGCGGAGAAGCTCGTCTTTTTCCTCAGCCGTCATTCTTCTCGGCTCCATGCCGATCCGCCCGGCTCTGGTAGCCTCTACCTTTTTAATGGATTCCAACATTTCTGCTGTAAACATATGCGCTCCCCTCCTATTTCTCAATATCCCTGTTATTGTAGAGTTCCTTCATTTCCTCAATGGATTTCTGCATTACCTGCTCAATCAGAGAATCGAACTCACCGTTTCCTATGGCCTCCACACGCTCGGCCAGGTGCCCGGACTTGGGAGCAATGTATTTTCCGGTAAGACGTCTTGCCAGTACGCCCACCATCGGATGGGAAATGCCGGCCGGACAGCGGGAAGTACAGATGCCGCAGCCGATGCAGTCGAAGGATTCCTCCGCGCATTTCTCAAAGTCGCCCCTCTGCGCATAGGCAATGTACTGCATAACCTTAAGGCTCTGGGGACAGCCCTTGGTACAGGCGTTGCAGCCGATACAGCTGTAGATTTCGGGATAAAGCTCCATCATAATCTTCTGCTTGGCCTCAACCTCATTGATGTTGTAATTCCGCTTATCAGTGGGGAAGAAGGGCAGGGTTGCCACATACATTCCCTCCTGTACCTGCGTCTGACATGCCAGACAGGTTTTCAGCTCGTTATTTCCCTTGATTCTGTAAATGGTGGCACAGGCGCCGCAGAACCCGTGACGGCAGCCGCAGCCCCGGACTAATTTATAGCCTGCATATTCCATTGCGGTCATAATGGTTAATTCGGCCGGTACGGAATACTGTTTACCAAAAAAATATACGTTTACCATTTCCTGCATTTTATTTTTTACCAGTCCTTTCTGTTTATTATCTAAACTCTGCCCCGCAGCGCACACCTCAATTTCGCTTCCGCTCCATTTCGGTTGGGGCGTTCGCCCCATACAGACAAAAGCTAAATCACGGCCTTACATGCAAGCATGACGGCCATGCTTTACCTTTTGCCTGTGCGCTGCTCATTGCTGTCAATACTCCGGCGGCAGTTCGTCAATCTCATCAAACCTGAATACCGGCCCGTCCTTGCAGACATACTTAGAGCCAATGTTGCACCGTCCGCATTTTCCGATTCCGCACTTCATGCGAAGCTCCAGTGTGGTGTAAATCTGCTCCTTGGTAAAGCCCATCTCCGTAAGGCCCGCCAGCACGAACTTGATCATAATAGGCGGCCCGCAGACCAGCACCTTCTTGTTGGTGGTAAATCCGATCTCCTTCAGATAGGAGGGAACAAATCCAACATGGCCGTCCCAGCCCTCCTGCTCCCGGTCGATGGTCAGATATACATCCACGCCCTCGGTTTTGCACCAAACCTGCTGAATCTCTTCAAGCTGCACCAGATCATCCGCAGAACGGGAGCCGTAGAGAATCTCCACCGTCCCGTAATTCTCCCGGTTATCCAGCACATAATTGATCACGGAGCGAAGAGGCGCCAGGCCGATTCCTCCGGCGATAAACAGAAGATTTTCTCCCTTAAGAGCCGTCTCCACAGGAAATGCATTTCCATAGGGTCCCCGCACCGTCACTTCATCTCCCGGATTCATTCCGTGAAGCACATCCGTGAGGCTTCCGCACCGCTTAATGGAAAATTCCTGAAATTCCTTGTTGGTGGGTGAGGAGGTAATAGAAAACATGGCCTCTCCCACGCCGGGTACGGACACCATAGCGCACTGGCCCGGCATATGCTCGAAAAGCTTCTTGCCGTCCCGTCCTACGACACGGAAGGTCTTAACATCCGGGGTTTCGGTGCGGATATCCGTTATGACGCCAATCATCGGAATCAGCATGTCTTTATGATTTCCTCCACAGGTACACTCGCCCATTACGCTTCACCTCCCAGTTTTTTAATTACTTTCACAATATTTAAGGAAGCCGGACATTTGCTCACGCAGCGGCCGCAGCCCACGCAGGAGAACATCCCGTCGTTGTTGGCCGGATAGTACACAAGCTTGTGCATAAAGCGCTGACGGAATCTCTGCATCTGACTGGTACGCATATTGCCGTGGGCCATCATGGTAAAGTCCGAGTACATACAGGAATCCCAGCAGCGGTAACGCTGCACGCCGCTTCCCGTGTTAAAGTCCTTGATATCGTAGCACTGGCAGGTGGGGCACACAAAGGTACAGGTGCCGCAGGCCAGGCAGGGCTGATACATTTCCTCCCATAATGGAGAGTCAAACAGCTCCATCATTTTATCCGGGGTAAACCGGGAAAGGTCCAGGCGGGAATAGGGAAGCTTTTCGATAATCGCCTGAATCTGCTTCTTTTCTTCCTCCACAGCCGCCTCGTCCGCATCCGTCAAAAGCTCTTTCACACATTCCGTAAGAGCTTCGCCCTTTTGGGTAAGCGCCTTCCAGTAAAAATCCTCTCCCACAAACCAGGCCGCCACATCTGCCGCCGGATTTGCCGCATCAATGCCGAATACCTTACAGAAGCAGGTCTCCTCCGGTTCATGACAGGCAATGGCTACCACGGTGCCGTGCTCCCGGCGCGCCGCGTAGAAGCTGTCCACCGGATCATTTAAGAATACGCGGTCCAGAACCTTAAGGCCCTGTACATCGCAGGCCCGCATACCGAATACCACAAAGGGCGCATCCGTAAGCTTGGCCGGATCGATGGAGATCTTTCCGTCCTCATTTTTACAGTTGTATAATGTCTCGCTCTGGGGAAAGAAGCAGTCCTTGCCGGATTTCACCGTTTTCAAGGTGTCAAGATCCACCTGAACCTCCTCGCTCCACAGACCGTAGTTCGTCTGATCGCATTTCCGAACGGGAAGAAACAAATCCTGTGCCTTGGCCATAGCCGCAAACAATTCCGGCAGGCGGTCTTTCTTTATCTGGTACATTTAGTGCTTCCCTCCTCTCTCGGTGACAACACCAGGCTCCACATCCTCAAAGGTAAAGTCCGTAAGAGGCGCCCGGCTGTCCGTATCCTCTCCGGCCTGGTATGGACCGTAGAACTCATTGATATCCTTGATAAACTTCCGGTTTAAGAGATGCAGCGGAATCCCCTGGGGACATACCCGGCTGCACTCGCCGCAGTCCGTACACCGGCCCGCCACATGGAAGGCGCGGATCACATGGAACATCTGCTCCTCAAAGGTATCCACATTTGCTTTCTGAGCCGAATCAAACTTATTGCTGTCAAAGACGCATTTTAAGCAGCTGCAGGCAGGACAGGCGTTCCGGCAGGCGTTGCAGCGGATACACTTGGACAGCTCTCCCTGCCAGAATGCGAAACGCTCCTTTGGCGCCATTGCCTCCAGTTTTTCTACCATTTCAAAACGGTTTCCCACCGGGCCGGCTTCCTCGCCTTCCTCCGCGCCAATCAGCTCGTCATACACCTGATGGGTCTTGCCCTTGCAGACGGTACAGCGCTCCAAAAGCGCGTCGTTAAAGGGAAATTCCTTTTCTCCGTAAATGGTCTGAATCTTAAGGGTATCTCCCTCTGCGGCAATGCTTTCGATTCCCTTGATGCCTGCATTTTTTACCTTGTCAATGTCCAGGGTTCCCTTGCAGCCAACGCCGATGATATAAGTTTTTTCCCGGCTTACCCGGTGCTCCTTAATCAGCTGGTTGAAGCTGTAGGTGTCGCAGGGCTTTAAGAATACCAGAGTCTTTCCCTCCTGCTTTCCCGCCTGAATCATATATTTACTTAAATTGGCTCCGCAGAAGCCGTCGTACACAAAGTCTTTTAATTCCTCCGGGCTGCCGAAATAGGCAGGCTCCGGATTGTAGCCCAGATCTCCCTGCTTCCATCCAAGAACACGTACCACGGTTCCGTCTTTCAGGAGTTCCTTTGCCCGTTCAATTAATCGTTCTTGCATCGCAAATCCCCCAATCTCACATTTTCGCCCAGGGAATGAATCTTGGCTACAAACTCATTCATGGTGGTGGAGAACTTCACGCCCTCTGCTGCGGACACCCATTCCACACGGGTACGGCCGTTTTCCACGCCAAGATAATCCAGCATGGAGAACAAGAGGGTCATTCTTCTTCTCGCATAATAGTTACCGGTTGTATAGTGACAGTCTCCCGGGTGGCAGCCGCAGAGAATCACGCCATCGGCTCCGCGCTGAAAGGCTCTTAAAATAAACATTGGATTTACACGGCAGGAGCAGGGCACCCGGATAATCTTCACATCCGCCGGATAAGCAAGCCTGCTGCTGCCGGCCAGATCCGCTCCCGCATAGCTGCACCAGTTACAGCAGAATGCTACAATCTTAGGCCGAAACTCTTGTGTTTTTTCTACTTGCATATCGCATCCACCTCCGCAAGAATTTGTCGATTCGAGAATCCCTGAAGATCCATAGCTCCTGACGGACAAGCTACCGTACATGCGCCGCAGCCCTGGCAGAGTGCGCTGTTGACATTTGCCACTCTTCTCGTCTCGCGGACGCCGTGATCGTTGACCTCTCTCTCCTCATAGGAAATGGCTCCGTAGGGACATACCTTCTCACAGGAGGAGCAGCCGTTGCAGAGAAGCTCGTCGGATTTGGCCACACAGGGATTGGTTACCAGATGATCCTTGGCCAGTAGTCCCACCACCTTCACGGCGGCGGCGCCGGCCTGGGCCACGGTCTCCGGAATATCCTTCGGTCCCTGGCAGACGCCGGAGAGGAAAATACCTGCTGTGGGCGATTCCACCGGACGCAGCTTTGCGTGGGACTCGGTCAGGAAGTTGTTGGTATCAATGCTTGCGGTGAGCATGGTGGCAATTTTGCGCACATCGGGATTCGGCTCAATGGCTGTTGCCAAAACAACCATATCCGTCTCCATGAGTATCCGCTTGTTGTCAATAAGGTCCACACCCTGAACCAAAAGCTTATCGCCCTTTTCGGCAACCTTTCCCACCTGGCCCTTGATGTAGTTGACGCCGTACTCTTCTACGGCTCTGCGGTAGAACTCGTCAAAGTTCTTGCCCGGTGTCCGCACATCTATGTAAAATACGGTTACCTCCACATCGGGGTACTTGTCGCGGATGAGCATGGCGTGCTTGGCCGTGTACATACAGCAGATCTTGGAGCAATAGCTCTTGCCTCTCTTGTCCGCGCACCGGGAGCCTACGCACTGGATAAATACCATAGACTTGGGAGCCTTGTGATCGGACATGCGCTCTAAGTGTCCTTTGGTGGGTCCCGCCGCGTTCATAATACGCTCAAGCTCTAAGGATGTAATCACATCGGGGCTGGTGCTGTAGGAATACTCGTCAAACTTGTCAAGCTTGATGGTATCGAAGCCCGTGGCCACCACGATAGCGCCGTAATTCTGAGTTACGATTTCATCCTTTTGCTCATAGTCAATGGCTCCGGCCTGACATACCTTGGCGCAGACGCCGCATTTTCCCGTCTTGAACTTGATGCAGCTCTCCCGGTCAATCACCGGTACATTAGGAATGGCCTGGGCAAAGGGGGTGTAGATGGCGCTTCTGTTATTTAAGCCCCGGTTGAACTCGTTAGGCGTCTTCTTGGAAGGACATTTCTCCTGGCAGACGCCGCAGCCGGTACATTTGCTCATATCGACGCTTCTGGCTTTTTTGCGGATATCCACCTGGAAATCTCCCACAAAGCCGGATACCTTTTCCACCTCGCTGTAGGTGTAAATGGTGATCTTGTCGTGGGCCGCCGCCTCCACCATCTTCGGTGTCAGAATACAGGCCGAGCAGTCCAGGGTGGGGAAGGTCTTATCAAGCTGTGACATTCTTCCGCCGATACTCGGCGTCTTTTCTACGATATCTACCTCGTAGCCTGCGTCCGCAATATCAAGGGCTGTCTGAATACCGGCGATTCCGCCGCCGATAACTAAGGCTCTCTTTACAACTCTGCTGGTGCCTGCCTGCAAGGGAGCGTTTAAGGTTACTTTTGCAATGGCCGCCCTTGCCAGAATCACCGCTTTTTCTGTGGCTTCTTCTATATCTTTATGAATCCAGGAACAATGCTCACGAATATTGGCGATCTCTACCATGTAGGGATTGATGCCTGCGCGCTCCGCCGCCTGGCGGAATGTATTTTCATGCATTCTTGGGGAGCAGGAGCAGACGACAATGCCTGTCAGGTTTTTTTCTTTGATTGCCTCGCGGATCTTGAGCTGTCCGGCCTCGGAGCACATATACTGGTAGTCCTCTGCATGGACAACCCCCGGCTCACGAGCCGCCGCTTCCACCACCCGGGCAACGTCAACGGTTGCCGCGATGTTGGTACCGCAATGGCAGACAAATACTCCTATTCTTTGCACGTGATTCACCTCCAACCTTTCTGAAATTTATTTGCTGTACTTACGAAATGCACTTGCAAGAAGCTGCTGCGGAAGCTCTTCATCAAGAAGCTCCGGCACCTCGTCGGGTGTCAGATAGTTGCCGCCTCTCTCCCGGATCACCATAAGGCGGACCGCTTCGATGAGCTTGGCCGGCTTTACGTCTCTGGGGCAGCGCTCTATGCAGGCAAAGCAGGAAAGGCATTTCCAGATGCTTTTGGATGCAAGAAGTGCATTGACGTCCCCGTTCTGCACGTAGGAGACAAACTGATGGGGACGGATGTCCATTTCCTCGTAGGCCGGGCAGGAGGCGGAGCATTTTCCGCATTTCATACATTTCTTTGTGTTGACGCCGCTGATTTCTTTGATCAGCTCCGCCTGTTCTTGTTCTGTTCTATGCACCTTTTCCGACCTCCTTTATTCCGTGATAAGACCAAGGGCCTCTGCCAAAAGCTCCGTGATATAGTGAACGGGAAGCTTCCTGGATGTTCCGCTGTTTTTCAAGTTGTAAAGGCAGAGCGGACAGGCTGTAATCAGCTCCCCGGCTCCCTTATCGGCCGCGGAATCCATCACCTGATCCACCAGATTTCCGGCCAGGGCTTTTTCCTTCAATGATATGTAGCCGCCGCAGCACTCGTTCCGGTAGGGATAAACCACCGGCTCTGCGCCTAAAGCCCTGATAAAATCCTCAATGATGGTGGGATTCTCCGGATCGTCAAAGGCCATCACGCCGCTTGGACGAAGGAGCAGGCAGCCGTAGTAGGCGCCGATTTTTCTGCCCGTTAATGGATTTACCACCTTTTCCTTTACCGCGTCAAAGCCTATGCAGTCGCGAAGCACCTCCAGAAAATGAAGGACTTTTGTCTCTCCTTCGTAGGGGGCGTCAAGCTTTAAGTAGTTGTTGGCCCTTGTGCGGATGTCCTCTACGTTTTTCATATCGTCGTTTACGCGCTTGATTACGTGGTGGCAGGCGGAGCAAAGGGTCACCAGATCACGGTCCTTTTCCTTCGCGTCGTTTAGTGCGCGTACTGCTGAGAGCTTGGTGGCTATCTCGTCGGAAGCCTGGGGATAGACGGCGCCGCAGCACTGCCATTCCTCGATTTCCTCCAGGGTAAAGCCTAGAGCCTCGGCTGACATTCTGGCATATCGATCCAGGTCCTGGGCCTTGTTTTTCAAGGTACAGCCCGGATAATAGCTGTATACCATTTGGCTAACCTCCTTTTCTTTGATAAGGCTCGGAACTGCCTGTTGATTTGGTTCCGGGCAATCCGAGTATACATGATGTCACGATTCACGGCTTTTCCGCCGGCGGTATGGACAGGCGGGCGGCTGCTGTGAATCGTGATTTTTATGTTTGAAAATTGCTTCTATTGATTATAGCATATCTTTTTTGTGAAGTCATTTTCCAAATATTCGTAAGATGATGATTCTTTTATTCTTTGTTACTGTTCATTCCGGGAATCAGTAACTGCTGCTTCCTTTTTGAAAAGGTGTTTCTATTGATTTAAGAGCAAAAACCGCACTGCTCTAACAGGTCCGCATGCAATAGATACACAATTTCAAAAAAGTATTTTAATCTTGGCTGCACACATCCTTAATAAATGCCTTCAAGGTGTCTGCGGAGTGAACCATCTGCTGCTGCTCCTGGTCTGTCATGCTGATTTTCAGAACCTTGCCGATTCCGTCGCTGTTTATCACGCAGGGAAGGCTGATGCAGGAATCCGCCATATCGCCGTAGTCGTCGCCTAATACGTGGGCTACGGGAAGTACGGTATTCTGATCCTTAATGATGGACTCTACGATACGTAAGGTGGACATGGCGATTCCGTCAAAGGTAGCTCCCTTTAAGGAGATAACGTCCGCGCCGCCGGAGCGTGCCTTCTGAGCGATCTCTTCTTTTTCCTTTGCCCGTACCTCAGGGTCCTGGGAGAGGAAATGATCTACCGGCTCTCCTGCCACATTCACGCCGCTCCAGATGGGCACCTGTGCGTCTCCGTGCTCGCCTAAGATGTAGCCCTGGATATCGCGGATGTCCACATGACAGCGCTCGCTAATCAGATAACGGAAACGGGCTGTGTCCAGAGAGGTTCCCGTACCTATTACGCGGCCGGTGGGCAGTCCGGTTTCCTTCTGAATCAGGTAGGTGTTGACGTCTACCGGGTTGGCAACTACAATAATCAGCGGATTCTTGGCGTACTGCATAATGTTTCTGGCAATGCTCTTTGCTACTCCGGTGTTGACCTTTGCCAGATCGAGGCGTGTCTGGCCCGGCTTTCTGGGAACGCCTGCCGTTACGATGATGGCCTTTGCGTCGGCGCACTCCTCATATCCGCCCTGGCGTACACGTACCTGGCTGTAGAATGCGGTGCCGTGGGAGATATCCAGCGCTGCGCCCTTGGCTCGATCCTCGTCTACGTCGATGATAACGATCTCGCTTACCTGTGTTTTCAGCATCAAGGTGTAACAAATGGTTTCTCCTACCTTACCTGCGCCAACTACAACGATCTTGTTTGCTGTTTCCTGACTCATACTTTTACCTCTCTCTTTCCTTTGATTTCTGCTACAATCTGCCCTTCGCTGTTTTGCCCTGAAATATATCTGATTGGATGAAACCGATATATCCAAAGGGGTATGCATGAATGGGATACCCTTTGGGTATGGGAAGGGGAAATGTAACGAATTTCTTCCATGTTTCGGGACTGATTGATAATTTTATATCAATTGGACTCATTATAGCATGTTGTTAAACAATTAACAACCCCTGGCGCAGATTATTTTAAAGTTTTTTAAAAACCAGAATGTCACATAAGTCAAAGCTCTTGCAGCAAGCTGTAGAGGTTCTAACCTGGTGCGATGCTTGAGAAGGCGAGACAGCCCCTTATCAAATGAACATACCAGTGCAAAATGCCCCCTTTGGACACGAAATTAGCCTGAAACATGTCTACTTGTCTGTTATCCACGGCAATCAAAAGAAAATGTCTTCGCTTTTTAAATATTCTCTGTATTTTTCTAATTTTTTCTATTTTTTGAGTATTTTATTTGATTTTGTAAATGAATGGGATTGGGATGGAATTGTTAAATTCTTAACTTTATTAAGTAAAAATATGAACTTTATGCAGAAAAAAGCACGAAGAACCTCTTTTTTTCTTCGTGCTTTCCATTCATTACTTTTTAACTCTGCTGTCTTTCCAATTCCGCAATCCGACGCAGAGCTGCTTCAAGCTGTTTCGATTTTTGACGTTCAGACTCCTCTATTTTATCAGCACGTATTTTTTGCTGCTCTAGCTCTTCTTTCTTATGTTCCAGCTCTTCACTCTTATGCTTCAACTCTTCACTCTTATGCTTCAGCTCTTCTCTCTTTTGCTCTAACTTCTCCTGCATCTCATCAATCATCAGCTGTACCGTATTCCGGTCCAGTTCCCGCAGTTCCTTTGAAAAAAGTCCCATGATATCCTCCATATTCCGGCACATCTCATACGCCTCTTCATACATGGGCTTAAACTGCGGATAAGCCTCTATCAGCCTCACAATCTCCTCCGGCTTTTCCCCACAGAAAAACATAAGCCATGCATCCAATTTCCCTGTAATACCTTTATTGTGCTGTCTTTTCTTAAAAATGTCAATAGGGATGAATACATATTTCTGGAGAAGTTCCACCTTGATCCCCGTATCAGACTTCTGCTCGGAACGGTGTATGTAAACATCGGGAAATTCATGAAATTCTTCCGGACTGGATTCAAACAATACAATATTATAAACAGACTTTATATCCCGGTAACTGAATTTTTTCCGCTTCTTATTACGCACGCGCTTATACTGCCTCAGCAAAAGATCCGCCGAATAACAAGCGCTGCGCTCCCCCGGAAACTTATATCCAAGCTTCTGAACCTCCACATTTGCCAGGCTTCCGTCCTTAAGCTCCACCACAATATCCGTAATCAACAGCGAGCTTTCATCCGCAAGACGGGTGGAATCATTGGGAAGCACCGCATGAATTTTCACCGGAGTACCCAAAATCAACGACAAAAATTCATTCAGCCGTTCCGGCGCGCTTTCCGGGTTCATCACCTCTTTAAAAAACCCATCATAGAGCATCCTCGGCCCCTTCACCCCCGTACAAAAATCCAGAAATTCCTCCTGCTGCTCCTCCGTCCAGGAATAAAACATTTTCAAAAGCTCCTTTTTATCATGTATCTTCTCCAACACCTCCTTCCGCTCCTGAATCATGGGAAAATGCTGTTTCAAATCTGCCATAAACCTGCTCCTTTCTTATTACTAATTTGTCCATTCCTTTCTACTACTAATTTGTGCATATTCTTTGCGCATAGAGGCATATACCTCAAGGCATCTTCTCTTTATCTTTTAGGTAAACTTGCCTTACCCATAATGTATTTCATCAATCCACACGTATTTTTGTCCATAAAGATATATCCTTAATTCCATCCAAGCCCTGACTAAAAAGTACCATATCTTAATTAATATGCACTATTAGGGCTTCCTCCCAAGATATACCTTTACATCCATTTGCTGAAAATCTCTCCGACCTGGAGACATAGACAAAAGACATTTCGTAACAGACCATCACTACCAGAAATAATTCCTGTCCGTATCTGCATCATAACACAGATTACAAATTTTTACAACCTAAATTTTCAAAAACCTACTTGCAAAAATAAACCCCAAAATAAACCTATTCTGTTTTTTTGAGTTATTGACGCATTTTCAACACAGCGGAAAACAGGCAGGAAGAACGAGGGTGCCGCTCAAACATCTAATTTGATCATTTTGCAGCACCCTCTTTTCTGTTTTTAGACACAAAAACGGAGGGCAGAGCGTTTTCGGCGGGGAAATGTGCTATACTTGAGGCGGAAAATCAACCGGCAAATCGGTATTTACCCCCATATTTTTTTATCAAGTGGCACAGCACACCCCCATGATGCCGCCGCTTTCTGAAACATCTTTTTCCCAAAGGTTTTGAATACGAGCTGCATTATCAAACGCACAGGCAGCGGAAAATATTCAGGACCGGTAAATTTCTTTGCTTCTTCACGTAAGAACCCATCTCCCTCCGTAAACAGTTCCCCCATCGCCTGATACGGTTTTGTGATCTGCTCCTGCTTCTCTTCATTTAATAAACGGATTCCGAAATTATCTCCTTTTACCAAACAACCGCCATAGCGGACACCCAGATATTCCGGCAGCTTCGCCAGAAATTCCTCACCGCATCGAAGCTGACACCCCTCCGCAAAACCGCTTTGCAGAAGAAATGAAATTCTTGTATGCTCATTCTTTCTCGGCAGAGTTTCCAAAAACTCCAAAAGAAGCCCGGGTATACATTCCACATATAATGGAAGCGCAATCAATATTTCCTCATTCTTTATATAAGCGTCCCGTATGATTTCCCATGATTTACGGTTGGAAATGGCATATGTTTCAAAGGACGCCCCTTTTTTTGACAAACCCTTTACAAAAGAAGCAATGATTTTATCCGTGTTGCTGTATTTTTGCACGCGCGGACTTCCGTTGATGATTACAACATGCATAAAACCGCCTCCTTTCTGTTTTCAGCAGGAAAAACTCCCAGAGAACTGCTTCCAAAATTAAGCGCCGTGCGCCCGCACCACCGTTCCAGATAAGCCTGATCGCCATCCCCGGTATAGATAATCCCAATATTCGGCTGATGGTCATAGCGCATGACATGACGCATCTGCCCGCCCTTGAATTTCAGATACATCGTAACAAGCGGCATCACCCTGTCCACAATGTTTTTCGTCTGATAAGAGAGAAATCCAAAATGCGTATCCGAAATCAGCCAAACCTGATCGGCTTTGCTCATCTTTTTCAAAATCGGCGCATAATCGTCTTTGATGACGCATATTCCCGGCGTTTTGAGCCAGCAGTAATTACAGCCGACACAGTGAGAAATATTCATTCCGGCAGTATCGATCAATTCAAATGCGGCTGGATTTCCGCCATTGTGAAGTAATTCCTCTGCAATTTGCTTTCCTATATGTTTTATTGTTGTATCAATCATCAAAACCATTTTAATTTCCCTCCATACTCTGCATAAATACTGATTTAGATCCGATAACAAGATATAACAAAGTGTGGCAATCAAAGAACTGCGGCATACGTGCAAATATATTATAACGGAGGATTTTTTAACGGACAAGCATATTTATAATGAAAACAATGGTCTTTGGCACTTGCCTTATCTTACCAACCGAAAAAGAACAACCTATCGGTTTGTGGAGACAGCAGCACTTGCCGTATTTAAATGAATACCGGAGAACTACATACACAACGCTGCCTACGAGCATCAGATTGAACGGTTACCTTTCCAATATGGATAAACAGACGGAGAATATGTTCTTTCGATTGGCAAAGCAGATGAAACAGCCACAAAGCATCATGGAACACTTAAAAACGGAAAACGCCTTAGAACGAGTGCGGAAAAGGAATAACATACGGGCATGTGGGAGGGAGATTGCAGAAAAGAAAATCATCTTTACATAAGCAGACAATAAGGCGGCTGGGAGTAATCTCATCTTCCTTATTGACTTTTATGGAGGCCTTGATTATAATTAAATCAATTGATTTAAAACAAGTGATTTAAAAAGTCCGGCTAAGAAATGTCAAGCATTTATAACAAATACTCTTTGCCGGCCTGTAAAGTCCCAAAGACGCACAAGAGGAACTTTTATTTATGAGGCTCTTTCGAGTAAAAGTTTCTCTCATTACAGGTGAATCGAAGCGACTTTACCCTTTAGCATCGTCGAGCAGCGACTGGAATAGGAGAAATAGAGTATGCCGCCAAAAGCAAAATTTACACAAGAAGAAATTATTGAAGCCGCATTAAACATTGTCAGAACAAACGGATACGAAGCTTTAACCTCCAGAGCATTGGGAACATACCTCTCCAGCTCTGCAAGACCGATTTTTACCGTATTCAAAAATATGGAAGAAGTTCAGCAGGCTATGATTGAGGCCGCCAAAGCCTTGTATAAAGAATATGTCCGAAAAGGTTTAACAGAGGCGCACCCTTTCAAAGGCGTAGGCACGCAATATATTCTTTTTTCTGTTAATGAGTCAAAACTTTTTCAGCTCCTCTTTATGACGGAGCAAAAACAAATTCCCGACTTATCAGGCGTACTTCCGCTGATAGATGAAAGTTATGAGCAAATTCTATTGTCAATTCAAGATGATTACAAAATTTGCAAGTCATCTGCGAAAAAGCTATATCATCATCTTTGGATATATACACACGGAATTGCATCCCTTTGCGCCACAAAAATGTGCCGCTTTACAGACGACGAAATCAGTACAATGGTTACTGAGGTATGTATGAGCATTCTGAAAAAGATAAAGGAGGAAGAAAATAATGATTAAAGCAAAAAATATAATAAAATCATACGGAAACGGAGAAAGCCGATTTCAAGTATTAAAGGACATCAGTCTTGATATAGAAGATCATGATTTTGTGGTGATTCTCGGTGCGTCAGGTTCAGGCAAATCAACTTTTTTGAATGTAATTTCAGGTCTTGAACGCCCTGACAGCGGTAAAGTCTTTTATGACGGAAAGGATATCACCGCGCTTTCTGATAATGAAGTAACTACATTTCGTAAGGAAAATGTCGGATTTATTTTTCAGCAGTATTATTTGCTGCCCAATATGAGCGTCGATAAAAATGTGAAAATGGGCGCTGACTTAGCGGATAACAAAGACTATAAAACCATCCTTGAGGCAATTGGACTGGGAGAAAAACTACATAAATATCCCAGCGAACTTTCAGGCGGCGAGCAGCAAAGGGTATCTATTGCAAGAGCTTTGGCAAAAAGACCGAGAGTCTTATTTCTTGACGAACCGACAGGCGCATTAGACGAAGAAACAGGACGGCAGATTCTTGATTATATCTGTAAACTTCAAAAGGAATATGCTTTTACAATCATATTGATAACGCACAATCTGAATATCGCGGAAATGGCTAACACAGTTATAAAAATGAACAGCGGAAAAATATCTGAAATTTATACAAATAAAACGAAAAAGACCGCTTATGAGATTGGATGGTGATGGTATGCTCGTTGGAATAAAAAATGCTTCAAAACTCATCGGCATTTCCATTGTCGCCTGTTGCGCCGTACTTGTATGTACCATGTTTGTGAATTTTTATTTTGATGCCCGGCTCATTGAGAGTGAAATAACATCTGAATTGTCAATGGTTTTTTATAATGCTCAGGTTTCTGCCGCAAAAGTCGTTTGCCTTGTAAGCGGCGGATGCTTGCTTTTAACTGCGGTTGTTATGTTATTATTTTATATTAAGCATTATATTGACACGCATAAGAAGGAACTTGGGATATTAAAGGCATTGGGATATTCAAATATCAAAATTGCAAAAAGCTTTTGGGTATTCGGAATCAGTACTTTTATCGGAACTGCTATCGGATATGCAGGCGCATTTCTTATAATGCCGTGGTTTTACGCTCTGCAAAATGAAGATAAACTGCTTCCTGAAATAACTATAAATTTTCATCCAAGCATTTTATTTTATTTCGTGGTATTGCCCACCGTGTGTTTTTCGGCGCTTTCGGTTTATTACGCTTGGTACAAATTAAAAAAGCCCGTGCTGCTGCTTTTGAAAGATAATCTGCAAACCGCTTCTAAAACACCGAATCACAGAATCGAAAAAAACAGAGAGTTGCCGTTTGTGGAGGATTTGAAAAGGAATACCTTGAAATCTAAAAAGGCGCTTGTATTTTTCATTATGTTTGCTTCGTTTTGTTTTTCCGCTATGACACAAATGTCCTTTAGTATGAAAGATTTATCAAGTGAAATGATGGGTGTGATGATGCTGGTCATCGGACTTGTATTAGCGTTTACAACCCTGTTTCTTGCCATAACTACAGTAATAAACGGAAATACAAAGACGATTGCTATGATGAGAGTATTCGGCTATTCGCAGAAAGAATGCTGCATGGCAATTCTCGGCGGATACAGACCGCTGTCTTATATTGGTTTTATAATCGGAACCGTATATCAGTATGGCTTACTGCGGCTTGTGGTGGATATTGTATTTAAAGATATGGGGAACGTACCTGTATATGAATTTGATGTTTCCGTTATGCTTATTTCACTCACCGTTTTTATTGCGATTTATGAAGTTCTGATGTATGTATATTCCGAAAAAATCAAGAAGATTTCTATCAAGGAAATTATGATTGAGTAACAGGAGTAAATTAAAAATCACGCTTGCAGTCAGTAAATGATTATGTATCGAATCAGCCGGCAGGCTTTTCCGATATCCGCTGTCCGGTTATTCGTCCGAACACAGGATATGGAAATGCTGCCGGCTGATTCTGCGATAGCCTTTTTTTCTTGCTGCCTTCCTGTATCTCACGCAGATGTTTTCGCGCGCTCTGCTTTGCTTCATATCTTATTTTGCGGTATTCCCGCCCCTCACCTCCAGGGTCTCGGCCCCAATCTCCTCAAGAAAGCCCCTGTCATGCTCCACCAGAAGCATCGCAGGACGATAAGTCCGAATCAGCTCCGCCAACTGCATCCTGGAAAAAATATCAATATAATTTAAAGGTTCATCCCAGATATACAAATGCGCTCTCGTCAAAAGACTCGCCGCCAACGCCGCCTTTTTCTTCTGCCCCTCACTGTAGCAGCTCATATCCTTTTCAAACTGCACCCTTGGAAAATCCAGCTTCCGAAGAAGAGCCAGAAAAAGATGCTCCGTCAGTCCCCGCTCCCTTGCATAGTCCAAAAGTCCGCCGCAAAGCCCGCTTACATCCTGAGGCACATAGGAAATCACCAAATTAGAGGCCGCAAAAACCTCCCCCCGGCTCTCAATCTCTTCTCCCAGAATTTTTTTCAAAATACTGCTTTTTCCGCAGCCGTTTCCTCCCTTTAAAGCCAGCTGCATCCCATTTCTCAGCTCAAAGCTCACATCCCGGCATACGGACTTCTCCCCATAAAAGAGGCTCAATCCCTCCGCCTTAAGCAGACGTTCCTTATGATACGTTAAAGGAAACAGCTTTAGCTCCTCTGCCGTCTCCAGATTATTTAAAAGTCCTTCCTTTTCCTGCGCGGCTTTCTCCATACGGTGCTGTGTGTTCTTAGCCCGTTTCATCATTTTGGCCGACTTATGTCCGATAAAGCCCCGATCCGGACGCAAACCGCCGGTTCGTGTGCCGAGCTTCGTTTTTTCTACCGCATTTGACCACCCCTCCGCCTGACGGGCCGCCTCTCTCAGATGGGAAATATCCTTTTGCAGACGTTCATTTTCCGCCAAAGCGCAGGCGTCCCTTTTCGCCTTCTGCTCCTGCCAGGAGGTAAAATTCCCCTGCATAACCGTTATCGTCTGCCGTTCCAAAACAAGTACGTGATCCACACACCGATCAAGAAACCATTTATCATGAGACACCAGAAGAAATCCTTTCTTTTTCCTCAAATATTCCGCTGTTTTTTCTCTGCCCTCCATATCCAGATGATTCGTAGGCTCGTCAATCAGCAAAAAACGGTTTTCTCCCGAGAACAGCAGAGCCAGCAGGATTTTTGTCTGCTCACCGCCGCTCAGGGTATAAAAGCTGCGGTTCAAAACCTCCGGGTCCACCGAAAGCTGATCCAGCTCCCGGCAGACCTTCCAAAGCTCATAATCAGGATTCAGCTCTTCCAGCAATTCCATAGTCGTCTGAAATGAGCGGTCCGGATTTGGGAAAGTCTCCCCTCCGAGAATACTATTAGGCATACCTTTTCGGGATTGGCGGGATTCATCCGATAAAGTCTTCCCTTCAAGGATACCATAATGCATACTGCTTTGGGGGTTGCGGGCCTCGCCCGGTAAGGTGTATGGAAAATATACACTCTCCACAGGTCCCGTAATCGCGCCGGAATATTCATAGGCCCCGGTTAAAAGCTTAAGAAACGTCGTCTTTCCTTTTCCATTTCTTCCAATCAGACCGCATCGCCAATCGGAATCAATCTGCAGATTTACATGTTCAAATATATTGTCATAGCTGCCTTCATAGCAGAAGGTTAAATCACTTACCTTGATCTGTGCCAATTTGCCCACTTCCTTTCCAATCGCAGGACAGATTCACATGAAAAAATATTTCCGTCCCCTATACCGGCAGTTTTTCCGGCAGATAGCCGGCTTTGCGGCAATCCCTTGGCCGTTCTTCTTTCTGCATATAAAAAAACACGAAGAACTCATTCTCCGTGCCGCATCTGTGCTCCATCCATTGGTTTCCCTGGATTTTGCTCCGCTGTTTTACATCTTATATATGGTCCAGTCCCTTCCGGGCCGGACTTATACTGATAAGATATATATACACTGAAAGAATTTCATTTCTGCCGGATAACTTAAGAGCAGCCGCATTTGCCGCCTAACTCTTAGCACCTGTTCACTTTCTCATTTAGCAGAAATAAATAATCATCCTTTCAGCTCCTTTTCCTCATAATTAAATCTTTTTTAGATATCTTCAATATCCTTGCTTACAATAACAAAAATCCATCCCCGTTGTCAAGTATCAATTAATAAAAATTTCCATAACTTTATTAGTTCCATGCCAACCATCATAGTAAATGGCATAAATATGAAATCCAAGTCCCCGCTACTTCATAAAACACTGTCTCATCGCTGCTTGCTCTGCCAAGCTTCGAATTGTCAGGCTCCTTCTCATTGGCCTCCATTCTCCTTTATCCCCGGCTCCTCTGTTTCAAATCATTTTCTGTCTGCCGATTTTCGACACAAAAGATTCGCAGTCTAATTCCGTAATTATAATCTATATTCAAAAAACACAGTTCAATTAAAAACGTCTGTCTGCAAATTTGTTTCTTATCACGCTACTCTTTTAACCAATATTGCCTCCGAATCCATTGTAATATGCTTAAAATTCATCCATACTATAGGCATACACCAAACCAGACATTCGTACAATACTCCCCGCCCTGCCCCTGTTTCCGCCAACAGATAACGGGCCGGATATTTGCGGAAGGTCGTACAAAAGTAAAAGGAAAGGAAAGATATGATTATGAAGGAACTGAATATCGGCCGTATTCTCATAGAAAACCGCCATAAACGAGGCATTACCCAGGAAGACCTGGCGGAATACATGGGCGTATCCAAGGCTTCCGTTTCCAAATGGGAGACAGCCACCACCTACCCCGACATCACCCTTCTTCCCCGTCTTGCCTCCTACTTCAATATCAGCATTGACGAGCTTATCGGCTACGAGCCGCAGATGACCCGGTCGGATATCCGCAGATTATACCGGCAGATTTCCCAGGATTTTTCCGCCAAGCCCTTTGAGGAGGTCCTCGCCTTCTGCCGGGAAACCGCAGACAAATACTACGCCTGCACTCCCCTGCTGTTCCAGCTTGGCTGTCTCTATGTAAACCACTATATGCTTGCCGCTACTCCGGAAGCGCGAAATGCCGTCCTTGAAGAAGCCCTTACCCTGTTTCTTCGGGTAAAGCAGGAAAACAGCGAGGCAGGACTTACCTTCCAAGCTCTCACAATGGAAGCCTTCTGCCTGATGCAGCTTGGAAAAGGTGCGGAGTCCATTGATCTTCTCACGCCCTTCATGGAGCCTCGGATGGCCCCGGATGCATTGCTGTCCGCCGCCTATTTAAGCATCGGAAAGAAAGAAGAGGCCCGCCGCACTCTCCAGGTGGGAATTTACCAGAGTGTTCTGGAGCTTATCAACCTTTTGCTTCCCTATTTGTCCTTGTGCGAGGCGGACTCTCCTGCCTTTGAAAAAACCCGGGACCGCTCACTTGCCGTTGCCGAAGCCTTTGAGCTTCAAACCCTGCACCCCAGTATCCTGCTGTCCCTCTATCTGACGCTGGCCCAGGAATCAATGCGGCGCCAAAATACGGAACAGGCCCTTGCCATGCTGAAACGCTATACGGATCTGGCGGTATCGGATATCTATCCCCTTAAGCTTCACGGAGATTCCTACTTTAATCTTCTGGAAGACTGGATAGAAGAAATGCTGCCCCTGGGAAGCGATCTCCCCCGATCCGAATCCGTAGTCCGAAAAAGCCTCCGGGAATCTGTCTCGGAAAATCCGGCATTTGCCTCTCTTCATAAAGAGAAATCCTTTCAAACATTGCTATTAAGGCTGAAAGCCAACGAGGAGGTACCTGCATGAATGCAATCGCCATACGACAGTTATCGAAAGCCTACACACCGGACAAACGGGCCGTAGATTCTCTTTCAATCACCCTCAACCAGGGAGAAGTCTTCGGTTTTCTGGGGCCCAATGGTGCATAGATTTATAGACAACTTTGCCTAAAGATTTGAAACCAACACGCCGCTAATCATTAAACGGCGTTGTTGGACTTTATCAGTTCAAGGTTATGTTGGTTGTTTTCGATAAACTCAACAATCCGCTTGTGTTGGTCGGCAAAGTTAAATTGAATTGTAATCTCGTTGTTGTCGTGGACGTATATAGTATCAATCAATTCTACCAGAAGCCCACGGTCAAGGCTTTTTACATTCTCATGTTTCAAGAATGTTGTCAGATAAGGGTTGTCGCTTCCTACGCCCTTTTCTGATAGCTGAATTTCTGTTTGCAGGTTGGCAATTATGCCCTTTACCTGTTCTGCCTGCTGTTCAAACTTGGCTTTCATTCTCACATATTCAGCACGGGTTATGTCCCCACATTTCCAGTCCATATAAAGGTTATCTGTAACGCAGGTAAGTTTTTCAAGCTCCTTGCTGCGGTCTTTCAAAAGCTGCTGTAACCGCTTGGATTGTGTGCAGATGGTAGAAGTGCCGTTGATTTCCTTTACTACCTCTGCCATATCCCCCACAAGGGAGATTTGCGCCTGTACCGCTTTCAATACTGCTTCGTGCAAGACTTCTTCCTTTATGACGTGCCGGGTGCATTTGTCTTTTGACTTAAAGACGTATGTACTGCAAGCGTAATAAACATAGGTCTTGTTGGGCTTGCGGTTCGTCCGTCTTGTCATGGAGCGTTGGCAGTCCGCACATCTTAGCAAGCCGGAAAAAAGATAAAGCTGTTTCTTGCCCGGTGCTGTGCGGGTGTCCCGTTCCTGTAACCGCTGCGCCTTGTCGAATGTTTCCCGGTCAATGATTGCTTCGTGGGTGTTCTCCACAATGAACCATTCTTCTTTCGGCGGTGCAATCTTCTCATGCACTTTGTAGCTGATTACCCGTTGCTTTCCCTGTACCATGTTCCCGATATACATTTCGTTTTTAAGGATAGTACATACGGTGGTAATCCCCCACATACCGTCATTCCTGCTTATTCTCGGTGTCTGCAAGTTCAAGCCTTTGCTGTGCTTGTATGCGGTGGGTGTGGGTACGCCCATTTCGGTCAGCTTCTTTGTAATGCCGTTCTTGCTCATGCCCTCGTCAACGAACCAGTGAAAAATATTCCTCACTACCTCGGCGGCTTCTTCATCAACCACAAATGCGTTTTTGTCCTCCGGGTCTTTCATGTACCCGTAGGGGGCAAATGCGCCGATAAACTCGCCTTTCCTGCGCTTGGTGTTGAACGTCCGGCGTATGTCGTTGGAAGTCCTTGCGGCGTAGCGGTCATTCATCAGCCCGGTTATGGGTACTTCCATTCCCTGTACTGCGTCCGGGTTCTTGAATGTGTCAAGTGACGGGTCGCCAATGCTGATAAAGCGTACCCCGTATAAGGGGAATACCTTTTCCAGAAAATAGCCTTGGTCGGAATAGTTGCGGAAAGCCCTTGATAATGTCTTGCAGATGATACAGTTGACAGTCCCGGCTTCCACGTCATGTATCAGCCGTTGAAATTCGGGGCGTTCATAGTCCGTCCCGGTCAGCCCGTCATCAGCGTAAACATCAACAATGATATACTCGCCCTCGAAAAATTCCTCGATATACTCCGTGATGATTTTCCTCTGGTTGGTTACGCTCAAACTCTCGTCGTTCCCGTCGTCTTTGGATAGTCTTATGTAGACAGCAATCCGCCATACGGTACGGCTTATAGTGGGTTGGTTCTGTGATTTCCTAATGCGTGGCATTGTTCCTCCAATCCCCCTATAATCACACGTCTATTATACCATAGAACGGAGATTATTTCAGCATTTTTCAACATATTTTTCAACCTTTTTTCAGACCGCCGAAAAAGCTGATTAGGTGTGAATTGAGGTCGTTTCCGGCAGGCGCAAAGGACAGACGGACGACAGTTTCCCCGCAGCGGAAACAATACGGGTTCTTTATCTGTTCAAGGTACGCTTTCATGCGTTCCGTGGCAGAAAGCCCCGTGTCAATGGAAACATGGTTTATGTCCGTCAGTTGTGCGGGGTCGGTCGTATCTGTCCCCTGCCTGCTCATAAAGTCCAGTTGTTTACTGTTTATCATTGGCAGCCCTCCTTTCAGAATGTATCTTCGGATTGCTGTTGTTGATTTTCTTGAATGGGCAAAACGGACGGCTTGGCAGCTCCACGGGACTTGCACCCCTCTCATTCCTATGAGTAGCCGTGTCATACGGGTGTATCATTATGCCAATGTGCGGGTCATGGCGGCGGCAGTTTCCACTTTGCCGCCTGCGGTTCACTGATAATAAATCGCTCGCCCCTTGCCGGGGGTCTTGGCGTATCAGCCCGCAGGCTCGCCGCACATTGAACGTGTCCGTTTGCCCTATGCTGCGCCGTGCGCTTTCTTTGTCAAAGTACCGGGGCTTGTCAGCCCGCAAAGGCACACCGTACAGATGTGCTTTTGCGGAATGGCAAGAAGCGGCGGGCGGTCAGCCCGCCCGTGCTTTCATGCTTCCAGTGGGAAAGGGGATTTGCAGTTACGCCACCTTAAAGGTCGGGATTTTTGCTATCAGCTTGGTTTCCAGTCGGCGGCGCAGTTCCTCGTCAATGTAGACAACGGGTTTTCCCTGTTCGTCATACATGGTTCTGGTTGACAGTGCGGAAATGAAGCCTGCAAAGTGTTCCAGTACCACGTTGATAGCGTCCACGTTGCCGGAAACAGCCGACACAATGACGGGGTAAGGCAGCAAGCCGCCCGGCGTTTTTTTCCTGCTCTTATTCATCAGCATAGCCCTCCATGATTTTTTTCAGTTTCCGCAGGGCGTTCTTCCTGCGGTGTGCTACCGTCCTGCGGATAAGGTTCAAATGCCCCGCTATCTCCTTGTCGGTCATATCCGCAAAATAAGATAACAGGATAATTTGAAGCCTGTCCTGCGGCAAGGCTTTCAGTGCTTCGGCTAACAGTTCATCAGCAACGGCAATCTCAAAGCCCATAATCTCAAAAAGGTATGTATCTTGGAAATATTTATCCCACATGGCGAACCGTTCTACGGTGTGCGGCGGCAGTTCGCAAAATAAAACTTCACGCTCCCCCTGTTGGTTCAGCTCCCTGTGGTAGTCGTTCCTTTCATTCTTCAATATCTGTTTGCAGAAATATTCAAATGTTTGCTGCTTGTGTTCGTCCTGTGAATGGGGCTTCATGCTTCCACCTCCCTTTTGCCCTTGCCAGAGCCGGGAAATTTTACCCCTCTATTACTTACTACGGGAAAAATGAAAATTTTGGCAATGTTTTTGAAAAAAATTTTAAAAAATTTTTCAAAAGACAAAAAAAGCCCGGCTGTGGTCTGTGTTCAGTCGGGTGTGCATTGGGTTCTTTTTTCTTCGGTGGTCTGCGTGTCCTCCCGCCGTGGCGGTCTGCGTATTGGGCGGGAAAATTTTTTCTGTGGCTTGTCCCTTTCCAGTAAAAAATGTTACAGTTCCAAAATCACGTTTCTATCAGTTTTCTATCACGATTGCATTAAGGATTTCTGCAAAGAAAGACATTTTTCCGCATGGGGAAAAAGAAAAATTGTTGTCACGGGGAAGCCCTGCGGCGGCAGGAATAAAGGGATTGGGGGAAAGAAAAGGCAGCCGGAACTGTCCCGGCTGCCCGTATGTTTTTTTTGTCGATAATTTCAGAAAAGGTTATCATCTTCGGTATGCTCCATTATATCCTCAACATTGCAATGCAGAATGTTGCATAGCTTGTCTATGGTGTTGGTCTGCACGTTTTTATTCTTCCGTAATCTATCCAGTTGGGAACGGTTTACATTGTGGTATGTGTAAAGGTCATACTGCGTCACGCCCTTTTCTTTCATGGTTTCCCAAAGACGGTCATATTTTATCATTTTTTCGCCTGCCTTTTTTCAGATTGGTACTTGTATAAAGTCAATTATCCATGTAAAATTAGCTCTATAATAGTGTTCGCATAATGACACTACACAATTCACGAAAGGAGATAAAGCAAATGGGGATTGACGATTTTAAGGATTGGCTCTTTGACATACTGAATGATTTGGATAGTGACATTTTGGCAGACATCAAGCCAGACGACACGGCAAACACATTTAAGTTAATCATGGTCGGCGGCAGCGTATTTGAAATTGAGTGCCGGGAAGCGGAAGCATAGGGGGTATATGGAGAAAAACAGCAGAAAACTAACCGTGTACGGAAAGACAAAGCAATTCAGCCAGACCGTCCCGCAAATCAGATTTGAGGGGCAATGGTTGGAAGCCCTCGGCTTCTCTGCGGGGGACAAGGTACGGTTGGATTGTGAGGAAAACAGAATAACAATCACGAAGCTGTCAGACGGCAGCGTGTAGCAGGAACAGGCGGCAGCCGCAAGGGTAAAATGCACGGGCAGAAAACGCCCGCCCCTGCACCCGCCGCCCGTTCCTGCTTATGGGTCAGCTAAGAGGGAAAGCCATAAAAAAATCGGCTTCCCCTCTTTTCTTTTGATTATTTTCAAAAACTTTCCTAAAAGGTTGCCATTTTTTGATTTTTTCCCGTAGTAAGTTATAGGGGGAAGAATAGCAAGCATAGGGATTGAGTACCCAATCCCGTATTTTTCCCGCTTCCGGCGTACCGTCCGGGCGTGAAATATGCTTGTTGGGAAGTGTCCCAAACCCTCTAAGAGAAACGGAAAGGAAGCGGGGCTATGGCAGAAAGAAAACGGGCTATCCAGTTAAAATTTTATGTGACGGAACAGGAGCGCACATTGATTGAGGAAAAAATGAAGCTGCTGCAAACGGACAACTTGGGGGCGTACCTGCGGAAAATGGCGATTGACGGTTACATTATCCAGTTGGACTATACGGCGGTCAAGGAGCAGACGGCAGAGATACAGAAAGTCGGCGTAAACGTCAACCAGATAGCACGGCGGGTCAACTCCACCGGGAACGCCTACAAAGAGGACTTAGAGGAAATAAAGGGGGCATTGGAAAAGATATGGCAGTTACAAAGATACACCCTATCAAAACTACGCTGAATAAGGCGGTTGATTATATCTGTAATCCCGACAAGACGGACAATCAGATTTTGATTTCCTCTTATGGCTGCTCGTATCAAACGGCAGATATAGAGTTTGGTTTTACGCTGTCAAAGGCAAGGGATAAGGGGGACAACCTCGGACACCATTTAATTCAGTCTTTTGCGCCCGGAGAGGTCGGCTATGAGGAAGCCCACCGCATAGGAAAGGAGCTTGCGGATAAGGTTCTAGGCGGCAGATATGAGTATGTATTGACTACCCATATAGACAAAGGACATATCCATAACCACATCATATTTTGTGCGGTTGATTTCACGACACACCGCAAGTATATTTCCAACAAGAAAAGCTATTACCAGATACGGGGTGAGAGTGACAGGCTGTGCAAGGAACACGGATTGTCAGTCGTCACGTCGGGGCAGGACAAGGGAAAGAAGTATGCGGAATGGGACGCTGAACGGAAAGGGACAAGTTGGAAAGCAAAGCTGAAAGCGTTGATTGACGCTACCATTCCCAAAGCGAAAGATTTTGATGATTTCCTGCGGCTCATGGAAGCGGCGGGCTATGAGATAAAGCGGGGCAAGTTCGTTTCGTTCCGTGCGCCGGGGCAGGAACGCTTTACCCGTTCTAAGACGCTTGGGGAAGCCTACACCGTGGAAGCCATAACGGAGAGGATTGCCGGGACGTACCGGGCGAAGCCGAAAGCGTTAAGGCAGGAAAAGGCGGGCGTTTCCATGCTCATAGACATTCAGAACAGTATCAAGGCAGCGGAAAGCAAAGGCTATGAACAGTGGGCGAAGATACACAACTTGAAGCAGGCGGCAAAGACTTTGAATTTCCTAACGGAGCATCACATTTCAGAGTATGAGCAGTTGCAGGCGGTTCTTGATGAAGTGCATACGGAGAGCGAAAACACCACCGCCACGCTGAAAGGCTTGGAAAAGAGGTTGTCCGACATATCCCTCTTGATGAAAAACATATCCGCATACCAACAGACAAAGGCGGTCTATATGCAGTACAAAAAGGCAAAGGACAAAGAAAAGTTCCTGCGTGGCAATGAGAGCAGCATTATCATTCACGAAGCCGCCGCTAAGACGTTGCAGGCGGCAAGGAACGGCGGGAAACTGCCCGATTTCAAAAAGCTGCATACAGAGTATAAGGAGCTTACGGAGAAAAAAGACAAGCTGTATCAAGAGTACGGGAAGTTGAAAAAGAAAGTGAAGCAGTACGACACAATCAAACAGAACGTAGACAGTATCTTGCGGCAGGCAAAGCAGCCGGAACGGGAGAAACAGACAGAGAGGTAATGCGGACGGTTAGGACGGGCGTGTAAGGCGTTTTAAGGGCATTTCCGGGGCGTTTTGTAGTGCGGGCAGGGAATAACCTATTGCCGCCCGAAAAAGGGCTTCTAAGTGTCCACAAGGGTAGAAAAAGACACCGGGAAATGACAATGTAATGTATCAATCATCATTTCCCGGTATTTACCCATTAAATTTATAGCCAACACCTAACACGGTTTTAATATAGACAGGGTTCTTGCTGTCCGGCTCTATTTTTTTCCGCAGATTGCAAATCACGTTGACAACGCTTGAATGGCAGCTATCGCTATCCATGTTCCAGACGGCTTCAAAAATCTGTGTCTGTGTAAGGACAATACCGGGATTGGAAGCAAGGAATATTAGGGTACTGTATTCAAGACGGGTAAGATTTATTTCTTCTCCGTCTTGAATTACTCGGCGTTGTTGTTGTCTTATTTCCAATCCCGGAAAAGATAAGATAGGAGTTGGTATTGCTTGCAAAACCTCAATCTGTGCATAATCAGATAAAGCTGCAACTATTTTGTCAATAGTGTTTTCTTCCTGTTCATTTAGTGTTAGCACTAATATTTTAATATTATTACCTCCTATATTGTTAATTGCAATAAGTTAATATGTTGTTTATTTGTGTTCTGTATTATGTTCCAAATTAATTTGTTCTTCTAAGTTTCTAAAAAAAGTAGTACATAACAATCCGATAATACAAACAATAATTCCTGTTGGAATAAGAACAAAATATATTGTATTATTAAAATTGTCAAAAAGAAAACCATATACAATTTGTCCTATTGGTTGAACACATAAAGTAATTGTAGACGTATAAGCCATAATTTTTCCTATCAAATGATTTGGTGTTTTTTGCTGTATAAGTGAAACCGCAAAAATAGAAAAAATACTAACCGCAATTTGCATACCAGAAAACGATATAATGTTAATTATGTATTTTGTAATTGTATTTACAGGAAGAATAAAAGCAATACCAGCAGGAATAATAAATACACCAAGAGCTGATAGTATTAAGGATAATTTTCTTGTCTTTAATTTTCCTGTAAGAAGCCCGGCAGCAATGCTTCCAAGAATTGTAGCAATCGCTAATGTACTTTCCGCAGCTCCATAATATTTTGCGTTTAGTCCAAGAATAGTACGCACAATATAGGGAAGTCCAACTACGGTAATACCCATTACAAAAAATCTTGAAAGAGAAGTTAAAAGTAACATTTTCAAAATGCCTGTTTGTTCTTTTGAAATGTAGTGCATACTTGATACAAAATCTTCTTTGATAATGGAAAACATATTCCCATTTTTATTTGGACGTTGATAACTTAATTTTATAAAACATTCAAATAAAGCAGTAATAAAAAAGCACACAATACTTGCATACATAACAGGTTTCAAACCTAATATTGAGTACATTATTCCGCCTAACATTGGAGCAATCAAATAGGATAGCGAAGCAACTTGATTAACAACAGCATTTCCTTTTGTGATATTATCGCCAGTTAGCATGGTCGGAATACAGGCTTGTACGGTGGGCGTTTCAAATGCACCAAGAATTGATAGTATAATAAGCAAGATACCGATTGTTGTAACAGCATTGTTTTCAGACAAAAAGATTGCGGTACATAAAACAGATATTCCCGTTAAAGTATCTAATGCAACCATGATGTTTCTTCTATTTGCCCGGTCTGCAAGAATACCACCAAACGGCGACAACAAAATTGTTGGTATTATTGCAATCGACAATATCCCGGCAAAAATTGTAGCTGAACCTGTTAGTTCTAATACATACATAGATAATGCAAGTCTCAAAATATAATTGCCAAATAAAGATGTGACTTGCCCCAAAATTAGAAGTATAAAATTCTTTGTAAATAGCTTTTGTGTCATATAAATTTCCTCCTTATCTTGAAATGTCTGAAATAAATTGTTCGGCAAATGCTTCTGTTTTATTATCCAAAAGTGGCAAACCCATTTTGGAAAGCACTTCAATTATGAAAAGATACTTATGATGAATTTCTTCGGCAGTAGCAGGATATACTGATGGCATAAGCCAAAAGTTAATAAGAGGTAAAATCTCTGAAAGTTCTTTTGTGTATTCTGTCTTTA
Source organism: Clostridia bacterium (assembly GCA_910576325.1). Lineage (GTDB taxonomy): Bacteria > Bacillota > Clostridia > Lachnospirales > Lachnospiraceae > Laedolimicola. The sequence continues at coordinate 20,184 of CAJTIM010000009.1, read as the reverse complement.
TAGAGCCGTCCCTCTTACCTTCTTCTAATAACTCAAACCATAACGGGGTTAATATCCTTTTGTTTGCTTCAATCGCTGTTGCTAAAATATGCGGGTCTTTTAGAATAGAAATTGCTTGTAGGTTCAAGGAATTTCGTTTTGTATCAGATTGGTTGATTGCAAGAAGTTCTCTAACTTTTTGTAAACCGTTTAGGTCAGCACGTCCTTTTAATGCTTCAAAAGGATTGTTTTCAAAAAACATTTGGTTGCCTAATGTTTGCATGACTTCCTCCTTGCTTTGAAAGCAACGGTAAAACATTCCTTTAGCTCCTCCTACCATAGCCATAATATCAGAGATTGAAGTTTCCTCATATCCTTTAGATATAAATAGTTTTTGTGCAGCACTTAATATTTCTGTTTTCCATTGTTCGGGTGTTTTTTTAATTGGTCTAGCCAATGAAGAACGTCTCCTTTCATGCTATTTTAGTTAATGACTTACGGTCAAAAACAATTATAGAAGAAAATATGCAATTCGTCAAGAACATATAACAGAAAAAGCCGGGAAACAGCAATCCGTAGATTGCCATTCCCCGGCGTTCCATTATTCCATATCTTCAGCAGGCAAAAACACAAGCTCTGCAAATTCTTCCTCGGTCAGCTTCTTCAGCTTTTCCGCTGTGCGCTCCGCAAGCTCCTGTATCTCCGTTTCCATGTAGGGCAGGGCGGCGGTCATTGCCGCCACCGTATCAGCCCTTGTTTTCTTCCTGTAACAGCAGATAAGGTTTGTTTCCTCAAAGTTGAATTGTCCCATGCGCCTATACCTCCAATCCCTTGTTCTTGCTCTTTGCCGCCTGCTTTTTCGGGGCGGCGTTTACGGTCTTTTTGTCCTGTGCAAGCTGCGCCCGCAAAGAGGGCTTTTTCCCTTTCCCCTTGCCGGACAGCGTTTCGATATGCTCCTTAATGTTACCACAATTTAAGCGGTGTTGGTTATGTTTTTCTTCCAGTAGAACGCCATGCAGGGCGGCGGGGTCTTTGGGCTGTTCCTCAAAGTTAAGGAATTTCCCTAAGTTGGGGTCAGCGTCCCCGGTAATGCGCTTCCCGGCTTCCTGCGTCCGTTCCCCGTTCTCATATATCAGCTTGGTATCTCCGGGGGTTACGGAAGCGTCCTTGACGTGCTTGTAGTGCTTCTGGTAGTCCAGTTCGTAGAGGTTGCCCGTTACCCTGCCTTTCTCAATGCCCGTCAGCTCCACGGCATAGGCAAGTATTTTGTCCCTTGTCTGCTCGGCGTAGAAACAGAACGTGTTATGCTCCCGTGTGTCCTTGATGAACGTGTCACGCTCCCGTAAGCACCACGTCCCGGCGGGGCGGCATAACCACAAATATTTTTTGTCCTCCGGGTTCGGGCTTTTCGCCGCCTGCTTCAAAACTTTTACGTCTATGTCAAAATCAGACTGAAAGTGTTCCGTGTGGGTCTGCATGATTGCTTTGAGGGATTTTAATATATCCACGTTTTCAAATCTCTGCATGGTTCAGCTCCTTTCTAAGTCCTGCTTTTTGCTTTTCTCCGCTGCCTTTTTTGGGGCGTTTTTCAACGCTTCCTTGTCCTGTGCAAGCTGCGCCCGAATAGAGGGCTTTTTCTCGGTCTTGGCGGCTGTGCGGGCTTCTTTCTGTATCTCCACGGGGCTTTTCCCAGATAAAGGTTTTATGCAGGATAAACGGTCAGCGGCATAGATAGCGTTGTCGTTGAGCTGCCTTTGCCATGCTCCGGCTTTGGGCGACCAACGGAAGCCGTTTTCCTTTAAGGCTTCACGGGTCTGTTCGTCCGGCTTTTCCTCAAAGAAGATTTGCAGGCGGTTATCTTCCCGGTTCATTTCCACTGTGCCGCCGTCAAATTCCCACCCGGCGTAGGCGGTTTCCTGCTTTCTTGTCAGTTCTGCAATGCGCCCCTTTATCCGGCGTATCTCTGCGTTGTTGTTGGATAAAGCCCATGAGGGGTAGGGCTTGTCGTCTATGTGCCACTGTGACGACATATCCGCTTTCATGGCTTCGATACGTTCAGCGGAAAGGTTGGGGCAGCCGTCAAGGGTTTTGTGCTTTCGGTAGTAGGCGTTTACCGCTTTCATGGTGTCCTGCGCTGCTTGCAGCTTTTCCAGTTTTGCTTCTAATTTCTGGATTGCCTGCGGGTCGTCTGCGCTGATACCGCCCATGCCAGTGCTGCGTATCTTGTCAAGCAAGCCCTGTATCTCGTTCCAGTCCTCCATGTTCCTGTCACGGGCGGCGTTCTGCTTTTCCTTTTTGCGTACCGGGAAATTTGAGCCGCCCGCAATGAGGATAGAGGGTACACGGGCTTCAATGGAAAAACTGCTGTTCATGTTCTCGGCAAGTTTCCGGGCGTAGGTGTCAACAAGGCTGTCAATCTTTTCATGGTACATGGGGTCTACACGCTTTTTCTGCCGTTCTGCAATCTCCACGGCTTTGTCTACCATTTGGCGGTATTCTGCGGTTGCGCTGCCGGGCTTGTAGTCGTAAAAGCTGTTTACGTCATTTGCACGGCGGGCAGCTCCCTCATTGATTGCGTAATAAATGGTTTTCGCTTCCGGGGCTGCCTGCTGTGCTTCGCTGCGCTCCGCAAGGGTCTTTTCCGCACGTTCCCGCACTTCATCACGGACGGGCAGCGAATACAGGCTAGAGGTTGAGGAAAAGCCTGTGTTGTTGAAAACATAGTCAACGTCACTTTCTTTCAATGCCCCTGCCACAAAATAATCTTCCTTTGTCGGCATTTCGCTTACTTTCCCGTCCAGTATGGCATAATTCAGCCCGGTTTCTATGTGGGAGTGGATTTTACCGCCAACGGCTAACGTCACATAATACCACCCCATATGCCCGCTGCTTTTCTCGTCCGTGCCGTCATTAAATTCCACATTGAGCAGGGTGTAGGGCTTCAAGCCTTTCTGTGCTGCAATCTCATTGTCCTTTGCTTCCCGCTTCCTAAGTGCGCTGGTGGCGGCTTCCTTTGTTGCCTTGATAATCTCCGGGTTATACCGTACCAACGCACTGTTGATACATTCATTCTGTACCTTTGCGGTCTTGGCTTGCGGTGTCCTGTGGTTGCCGATAAAGAGGGAAGTGCCATTGTCAAACTTGATAGAAATGTCGCTTGTTCCACGCCATTTCCCGGTACAGGGGGACGTTCCAATCCTGCCGGACTTGCAGCCGAATGACTGTGCGATAATGCCAATCCGTTCCTGCATAGACAGCTTTTCATATCCTTTTGCTGTGTCTACCGCCTTTTGCTGTAATTCTGTTAATTGGGCGGTGTCCTGTTCCTGTCCGGTGGTCTTGGCGGTTTCTTCCTGCTGTATTGTTTTGGCGTACTGTTCAAGGGAAATCTGTTCCCCGGTGGCTGTTTCCAGTCCGTCAGCGGCGGGGGTGTTGTTGATGATACCGTCAATCATGTTTGCGTTCTGCTCGGTGGACTGTTCGGCGGCTCTTAATGGGTTCTCTAACAGGAAATCTTTTGATATATCCACAAAACCGATACTGTCCGTATAGTGGGCGGTGTCCTTGCCGTTCTGATGAAGCACTACCACGTCAGAAACAGAGAGGGAATGTCCCTTGAAATCTTCCGGGCGGTCAATGTTGAATTTCTCAAAAATCCCCTCTAAGGTCGTCCCCGGTGTGAGTGGTGCGGTGTAAATCTTTTCATAGTTGGCGGGGTCTACCGCAAGCCCTTTTTCCTGCAATCTCTCTAAAGAACGGAAATGATAATCTACGGGTACATCATCTTTTAACTGATAGATACTGAATGTATTTTCTGCCTGCTCCTTTTCGCCGTATTCCCGCAGGGCTTCCTTTGCGGCTTCGCTTCCGGCTAGTTCCTCTTTCATGGCACGGTATTCTGTGAGGGCGTTCCAGTCCTCCTTGTGTATGCCGAAAATCCCGCCTTTTTCCGCATGGGCTTTTATGTCCTCCGGGCTGTCGGGTATGCTCTCGCTGCCGTCCTCATGGAGTAAAAAAATCTGCATATCCTCTTTTTCGTAAAGGTGCAGGGCGACTTCTTCCTTTAGGGGCAGCATACCGTCCCATGAGTAGCCGTATTCCTGCATATCCTTGACAGTGATTGAGGGGTCGGGCAGCCCTGCGGCGTATGGCTCGTAGCCGTTTGCGGCGTATTCCTCCACGGTCATTTCTGCGGCGGCTGCTTCCTGTGCGATTTCCTCTTTGACGTGTTCCTTGTAGGCTTCAAGCTCCGTGTCAAAGTCTTTAAGCTGCGGGACGGGTGGCAGGTTATAATCTCCGCTGTTTACCATTGCCCGGCATTTGGAAACATACTCTTTCATGGCGGTGTGGTAGGCGGTTTCGGTGGCGGTCATGCCGCTGTTTTCTTCCAGTGCCTTTGCTGCGGTCTGCTCCATTTTGGAGAGGTTATTGTGCAGTTTCAGATAGGGGACAAACTCATGCAAGAGCATTTCCCGCTGTGCCTTGTCCGCTTCCAGTGCTTCCTTTCCCTCATGGCGTAAAACGTAATTGTCCCAATCCGCATTGTTCTCATAATAGGCATGGTAGCTTTCAATATGGTCTATGAGTGTGCCGTCCCCGTCCCCTAAGTCCTGCCGCCCAACGTAATAGTCGGGCTGTCCGTCCATTACAAAGTCAATGCGGAACTTGGTTTTATAGTAGCCGTCCTCGGAAACGGTGGCTTCGTCAAGATTTCCGATTAGGGCGTTTGCTTCGGAAAGGCGCATGGTTTCGCCGTCATGGAAGCGGCTGTGTTCGCTCCAAAAGATTGTGACAATCGGCTCTGCGCCTAAGTCGGGCGTGGGGAAAGTATCTTCCGGCTGCTCTGTCTGCGCTCCGTTTTTGGCGGGTTCTTCCGGGGCTGCCTTTTCCGCTTCCGGGGTGTCGGCGGCGGGTTCGTCTGCGCCTGCTTTTTCCTCCTGCGGCGGCTCTGCCGTGGGTTCTGTTTTTTCTTCCTGCGGGGTGTCCTGCTCCGGCGTGGGTTCTTCTGCCTGCGCTTCCTGTGCCTGCGTCTGCTCCTTATCCTTTGTCAGCTCCGCAAAGTTTTTATCTATGTCCTTAATCAGCTCGGAAGCGGTGCTGCGTATTGTTTCAAGGGACGCTTTCAGTTCGGATAATTCCCGCCCGCTGCTCCATTGCGCCACATAGGAAAAGGAGTAGTCGGAAGTGTCAAGCCCGTAGTGTTGGCATACGGCGTAGGCAATGCTTTCCGCCTGTACCTCACGGGTGCGGCGGTCTGGTCGGTCTGCCTGCTTCTCTGCGGGGGCGTTCAAGTCTATGTCGTGCAGCTTGGCGTGTGCAATCTCATGTATCAGCGTTTTAAGGTTCTGCAATTCGCTCATACCCTCGTTAATGGCAATGCGCTTGTCGGTCTGTGAGTAGTAGCCCTTTGCGCCGCTTTCTATCTTTTCAAAACCAACGGGGGCGGGGCTTGCCTGCTCGGTCGCCTTGAAGAAATCGGCGTACTGTTCCACGTCCCCGGTCAGCTCGTCAACGCCGATAGAGGGAAGCTCCTTTCCCTCGGTCTGGGACACGTCAAAGACGGAAACAACTTTGAACGCCGGGACGGTCACTTCCGTTTCTTCTTTGACGGGCTTCCCGTTCTTGTCGGTCACGGGCTTTTGGGTCTTGGGGTCGATTTTGTCAATTTCCTTTTTCACTTTGTAGGGGGACGGGGCAATCACTTTGATACCCTTTGCGCCCCGTGACACCTGCCGCCCGAATAAGTTTCTCCATGAGTTGTAGCCTGCTATCAAGGTTGCGTCCGGCTTCTGCATGGCGATTAAGAGGGTGTTGTTAAAACTGTAATTGTGGAACTTTGACATTACCTGCAAATACTCTTTGAAACGGTCACTCTCGAATAAATCCTGTATGCCCTGTTCCAGTCTGTCCGTAATCTCTTTCATCTTCTCGGCGGGCTTCTGCGCCGTTAGCTCGATAGGGCGTGAGGGGTTGGCGGCGGCTATGTCCTGCGGGGCTGCGCCCTCTTTCGGGTCGGCTTCTTTTTCCTCCTGCGCCGGGGCGGTGCGTCCGGCTTCGGGATAACTCATTATGCGGTATCTCTCCGGCGTTTCCTGCCCGGCGTAAACTTCTTTCCAGTCCGTCCCACTTTTTGCGATATAGCCGTAGTCGGTCAGCTTCCCGTCCTCATGGAGTGCGGCGTTAAAGCCGAAACTTTCCTTGTCAATCCCGGCTTTCCATTCCTCCGGCATTTGCACTTTGCCGCTGTCATTGAGGAAATAGCCGCCCAATTCCTTATAGCTCAAAATCCCCGGAACGTAGGAATAAAAATCTGTGTTATAGGTGTGGTCTATCAGCTTATCAAGGCTTTCCGGCTTGAAATTGCTGTGCATTACTGCGTCCAGTTTTTCAAGCTGCTCCGGGGTCATTTCTTCCAGTCGGGAAGCAAGATAATTTATCCTGTCAAGGTCGCCGTCCCTTATCCAGTCAGAGGGTATTTCAATCCGTCTGTTGTCGGCGGTGGAATAGCCGTTCAAGAAAAAATCCTGCGGGTTGTCGGCTGTGATGTTCAGTGCTTTCATGGCTTCGTGGAGTTCTTCTTTTGTGGCGGGCAGGGAGAGGAACACGGTCGCCGGGTTGCCCTTTTCAAACTCGGTGCGGTTCTGTATCAGCACGGTAAAATCATCTTTCATTGGCATAGCTCCTTTCTTGGTTTTTGATTTTTTAGAGGGTTTGGGACACTTCCCAACAAGCAAAATCCCCACAAGTCCGCAGGACGGAAAAGTGGGGGTTTTACGGGATTGGGTACTCAATCCCTATGCTTGCTATTCTTCTGTGGGTTACTTCTTGGGTTTTGGCTTCTTGGTCTTTTTCAGCTCAATCTTGTAATTGACATACTTTTCTCCCGTGTCCGCAAGCAGCACGTCAGCGTCATAGGTCTTGCCCGTTTTTTCGGAATACAAGCCTTTCATGGCTGCCCTGCCTTTGCTAAGTAAAGCGGCGGCAACGGTGGCTGTCAGCTCCTTTTTCTTGCCCGTGAAAAATCGGTCATTCTTCCACATGGAAAATTGGCAGTCCCGGTTGTCGCAATAAAAATTTTTCTTCCCCTCATAGACGGGAGAGCCGCAGCGGGGGCATTTGCCGATTTCCTTTCGCTCCGGGGCAAACAGCTTTTTCTTTTCCTCCGGGACGGCGGCATAATCTTTGACAAGCCCCGCCGCCATTGCTTCAATGCCACGCATGAAGCTGTCCGGGTTGGCGTTCCCTTTGGCAATCTCCGTCAGTGCGTTTTCCCATTCGGCGGTCAGCTTCGGGCTTGTGAGGGTGTCGGGCAGGACGGCGACAAGGTTCTTGCCGTCTTTGGTGGGGATAAGCTGCTTTTTCTTCCGTTCCACAAATCCCGCCTGCACAAGTTTTTCCAGTACCGCCGCACGGGTGGCGGGAGTGCCTAAGCCTTTGCGCTCTGCGTCCTCGGAAATGTCCCCGCTTCCCGCCCGTTCCATTGCGGATAACAGGGTATCTTCCGTATAGGCTTTCGGGGGCGTTGTGTCATGCTCCGTCACGGCTGCCTTTGCCGTGATTTCCTGTCCCTCGGTCAGCTCCGGCAATGGGTTTTCTTTCACTGTTTTTTCGTCCTCCGGCTTCGCTTTCAAGGCAGCACGGAAACGGCGTTCCAGTTCCTTAAAGCCCTCGCATTTGACGGTCTTTCCCTTTGCCGTAAAGGTCACGCCGCCGCAGGAGAGGGAAGCGGTCACGGCTTCGTATCGGTGGGGCTGCGCCGTTGCGGATAACAGTTTCATGGAGAGCAGGAGCAGGATATTTCTCTCACTTTCGGGCAGGCTGCTCTTATCTGTTTTTACTGCTTCGGCGGTGGGAATGATTGCGTGGTGGTCGGTTACTTTTTTGCTGTTCAGTATGCGGGAGTAGTCCGGGGAGAGGCGGGCGTCTTTTGCAAAGTCCAGTGTGCCGAAAAGCCCGGACACGATAGTTTCAGCGGTGGGGAGCATATCGTCTGTGAGATATTGGCTGTCCGTCCGGGGATAGGTGCATAGTTTCTTTTCATAGAGTGATTGGGTGTAGTCAAGGGTCTGTTTGGCGGTGTAGCCGAAAAGCCTGTTTGCTTCCCGCTGCAAGGTCGTTAAGTCGTAAAGGCGGGGCGGGTTCTCGGTCTTTTCCTCCCGGACAAGGGAAGTGCATACCGCCGTTTTTCCGTCACAATCTTTGCGGAGTTTTTCGGCTTCGTCTTTCTCTGTGTAGGGCGGGCTTGCCGCTTCAAAAGTGCCGTTCCCGATATGAACCACATAATATTTTTTCTTCTGGAAATTCTGGATTGCGTTGTCCCGTTCCACAAGCAGGGAGAGGGTCGGTGTCTGTACCCGCCCCACGTTCAAGGTGTGGTTGTAGAGGACGGAGAAAAGGCGTGTCGCATTGATACCGATTAGCCAGTCAGCCTTTGCCCGGCATAGTGCGGAATGATATAACGGGTCGTAGTCGTGTCCGTCCCGCAAATCGTCAAATCCTTTCTTGATTGCGCTTTCCTCCATGCTGCTTATCCACAAGCGGTAGAACGGTTTTTTACACCCGGCTTTTTCATAGACAAAACGGAAAATCAGTTCCCCCTCACGCCCTGCGTCCGTGGCGCATATAAGGGTTTCTACGTCTTTTCTGTGCATGAGGTTTTTTAAGGTTTCAAACTGTTCTTCCTTATCCGGGGATATGACGGTTTCCCACGTCTGGGGCAGGATTGGTAAATCTTCATAACGCCATTTTTTATAGTCCCCGTAATGGGTAGCGTCTGCCAGTCCCGCAAGGTGTCCCACACACCAACTAACAAGGTAGCCGCCGCCCTCCATGTAGCCGTCTTTTCTTTCGCCTGCGCCGATTACGGCGGCGATTGCCATTGCAACGCTCGGTTTTTCAGCGATTACAAGTTTATGCTGCATAAAAATTTCTCCTTTCAGCGTTCCGGCTCGGTGCGTTTCTTTGCCTGCAACTTCTTGATACAGTAACCAATACAAGGGGCTAGCCCCTTGTTATAAGGGCAGCCAGTACAAGCCGGGGAACGGGGGACGGGCGGCGTGTCGTCCCCATGCCGCCTGTGTCCCGGTTTCTGTGTCATCATCTTTTCAAAAGGGCTGTCTGTGAACCACGTCATAAGCCGCCCTCCGTATCATCTTCAAGCTCTGTTTCGCCGTCCGTTTCGGTGTCGTCTGCGCCGTCCTCTGCGTCCTCCGTGCCGTCCCCGTAGCCGTCAAGGTCGGTGTCGTCCTCGTAGTCGCTTTCTTCGTCCTCGTCCCCGTCCTCGTCAAACTCAAAATCGGAAAAATCCGGGCTGCCCTTTGCGGTGTCCTTTGGCTTGATATACTTGAAATAATAGAACGCCCCGCCGCCTGCAAATAGCGTCAGCAGGAAAAGCAGGAGCAGGCTCTTTGTGCCTTTGTCGTTCTTCGGCTTCTCCGGCTCGGCTTCGGTTTCCGGCTCGGTTTCTTTCTCTGTCCCGGTGCAGGAATTACGGTTGTTAAGGCACACGGGGCAGCCCTCGTTGACCGCCCCGGCTTCGCATTTTTCCTTGCAGGTGCAGGTCTGCGGCATGACAGTTGTTTCCTCTTTCTCCCCGTCCTCAATCAGTGCCATAAGGTCGGCTTCGTCCACCATGTTAAGGAAATGCACGGTGTTTTTCCCCTCGGCGGCTCGGTCTATGAGGATATAAAAATAATTGCCGTTCTTGGTGGTTACTGTGATGAGCTGCTTGTTCTCGCCCCAAATATCATCAACAAGGGTTGCGTTCCCCTCCGGGGTCAGCGGGTCGCTTGGGGTCGCTGTTTCCTCCGGCTCTGGTGCGGGCGTGGGTTCTTCCGTTTCGTATTCCTCCCCGCCGCCTGCGTAGGCGGTCATGGAAAAGCCGCCCGTAAGGATAAGGGCGGCGGCAAGTGCAAATAAGGTATGTAAGATTTTTTTACTCATTCTCGGTGTCCTCCTGTCTTGAAAAAAGGCTGCTGTTTGCGGCTGCTGTGGTAGTGGCTGCGGCGTTGTCCGGCTTGCCCTGTAAAAAGGTGGAAAGCTCTGCCGGGGTCATGCGTAACGCCCTTACCATTTGTACGATTTGCAGGTTTTCAACCTCGGTTTTCTGCGCTTCCAGTTCCCTAAGTTTTGCCTGCTGTTTGGAGATTGTGTCTTTTGTTTTCTCAATCTCCGCAATGATACGTTCCAGTTTCATCATAGAAAAATATCCCTCCTGTTTGCAGAATTATCAAACTTAATTGTCACTAAATATTTTTTTATGGAAGTCTGCCGTAGGAATAAAAATGCGACTGCCAGTAAGGGGTGTTGACGGAAGCGTAGGAGATAGGGTTGCCGCAATGTATCATCATGCCGTTTCCTGCATAAATCCCCACATGGCTAACCGCCGAACCGCTGTCATACGTCCCCGTGAAAAAGATAATGTCCCCCGGCTTGGCTTCGCCCGGTGCGATTGGCGTTGTGTAATTAAATATGCCCTGCGCCGTTGTCCTGCCGACACTCCCAACGCCGGATTGGTTGATTACCCAACACACAAAGCCCGAACAGTCAAAGGACGTTGACGGGGAGCTGCCGCCCCATACATAGGGGTAGCCTAAGTATTTTTCCGCTTCCGCAATCATGGCGGCAAAGCGTTCATCAGAGAGGGCTTCCGGGGGTATCTCGTAGTCGGTGTATTCCCCGCTGCCCGGTGTGCCTGTTGCGTAGTCGTCCCCGAACACGTCCGGCTTGTTGCCTTTGGTTTCCATGTAAACGTCAAACATTTCTTTCTGTTCCGGGGTCAATAGTTCCCCGGCAAGGGTTTTAATGTTTTTGTTTGTCAGCGTTACATGGAGAATGTAATAATCGTAGGGGATTTCCTCGGTGGTGGTTTCCCCGGTTTCCGGGTCGGTGGTGGTTTCCGTGCGGTAGCGTGTCTGTATTTCTTCCCGCAGGGCAAGGGTGTACTGCTTTTCAAACAATGCCTGTATTTCTGCCTGTGCTTCCTCCCGTGTATAGTCATAGAGTTTTGCTGTCAGATAGGACGCAAGCGCAAAGGGGTCATGCCCGATTTCGTCAAGGTGGTACTGGTATTCGTCATAGTCCGGGTAGTCCGTTTCTATGTCTGCGATTTCCTCACGCAAGCCGCTTTCCAGTTCCTTGTAGTCGGCTTCCACTTCCCGGATTGCTTCGTCCTCGGCGGTGTAGGAAGTGCCTAAGACAGAGGAAACGCCGCCCTGTATGATTGCGGCGCAGGAAGATAGCCCTGTGAATATCATCACGATAAGGAGCAGGAACACGCCCACGGTCAGTATGCCTTTCCAGTGGCGGGCGATAAAGTCCGTTGTCTTTTTCGTGGCTTCCCCTGCCTTGCCTGCGGCTTTGCGGGCGTTCTTGGCTGCGCCTGCTGTTTTTCCTGCTGTTTTCCCGGCTTTCTGCGCCGCCCTTAAATCTTTTGCGTACTGCCGTTTTATCTGCTGTTTCTGGTGGAAACGGGAGAGGGGATTGCTTGCAAGCTCCGGGTTCTCCTTTAGCGTTTTATGGTACAGATAATTGGTGTCCGCTTTCTGTGACGCTGCTTCCGCTTTGGCGGCTTCCCGGTAGGGTTTCAGCTTGTGGCTTCGGTAGCCCTCTTTCAGCTTCCGGCTTGCGTAGCCGCCCGCCCTTTCCGCAAGTTTCTCCGATTTGTGCGCCCCCTCAACGCCGGAATTGTCTTTCTCAACCTCGCCCACTTTCCCATGCACATAATTCTTGATTTCCCGCACGGGGCGGTCAGCCGGGTTGTGGTGCAGCTTCCCGTTTGGGGGCTTGTCGGTCTTTTCAAAGTACAGGCGGGTCTTTGCCCGCCCGGTTTCCTCGTCAAATTTCCTTGCCGCCTTAATGCGTTTCTGCTTGGGTATCTTTTCCCTTGCCGCTTCCAGTCGGTCAGCGGCTTTTTCAGATTTCTTCACATACTTTGCAAGCTCCGGGTCGGTGCGTTCTTCCTCCTTGAATTGCAGGCGGGAAGCCTGCGGCTGTGCTGCCGCCTTTGCCGCCTGCTTTGCGTCCTTTTTTGCCTTTCTCCGGCGTTTCTTCGCCTTGTGACGCTGCCTTTCGGTGGCGGCACGGTTTAGGGCTTTCTCGGTCATGTTTTCCGTTGCGTCCCCGGAAAAATCGTCTGTTTCCCTTTGGCTCTTGCGGGTCTGCTCCCCGGTGGCTTGGTTGGTTTCCACAACGCCGTCACGGGTCATTTTCTGCGTGGTCTTTGCCTTTGCCTTAAATTCCTGCATGAATGGTTATCCCCCTTTATAAACTCGCTTCCTGCGCTTTCTGCGGGGCTTTTTTCTTGGGCTGTTCCGGCTTGGCGGCTGCTTTGATTTCCTCCCGGATAGAGGGCTTTTCTTTCTCCCTGCCTTTTGCGGCTGCCTGCTCTAAGCGTTCCACCCGTGCCATTGCCCGGTCAATGTTCTTTTCCATGCCCTCTAACGTGGCTTTATGGCGTTTTAGGGGCTTGGCAACGGCGGCAAGCACGCCTTTGTCCTCGTTGCGCTGTGTCAGCTCTTTCCGTTCCTTTCCCGTCAACGCCCGCCCTAAGTTCTTGGCGTGTTCGTTTAAGGCGTGGAGTTCGCTGCCTACGGCGTTGATACGGTCAATGCTGCTTTGGGTGGAAGCGATTGCGTCCTGTACGTTTCCTTTCATCTCCGCAAGTGCTTTTTTCACGCCTAAGAAGTCAGCCGCCTTGTTCAGTGCTGAAATGCCGTGCTGCTTGACGGCGGCAAGGGTCTTTCTGATTTTGTCGGTCATGTTCCCCTTTAAGGTGGAGAGGGTTTCTTTTGCCTGCGTGATGTGCGCCTGCGTCTGCTTGGTTTCCTGCATGGCGGCGGCTCTGTTTCCCCCGTCATGGAGCGTGGCAAGCTGTTCACGGACGGCGGCAAGCTCGGAAAGCACTTTCCCATACTGTGTTTCCATAGCTGCAAATTGTGAGAATAAAGCGGAAAGCTCGGCGGCTTCCTGCTTCTTCCCGTTTTGTGTCAGCAGGTCAAGGAGTTCCGTCAATGCGTCCTGCTGTTTTGCGGTTTTGGTACTCATGGTTTATCGCTCCTTTCTGTCCCCGTGTTCCTGCGGGTTATGGCTGTGCAAGTTCCTCCGGGCGGGTCGTCATTATGCGGTAAAGCTCGGTGTCTGCCGGGAAGCGGTCTACAAAGGGGAGTATCACGTTGCCGTAGAAGATAAGCCCCTGCCCGGCTTCGGAGTGGGTCACATAGGAAAGCTGCTTATTGGAAATGCCTAACTGCTTCGCCAAAATCTGCCTGTCGCCGCCCGCTTGGTTCAGCATATAAATAAAATCGCTGTTTTCAAAAATGTTTTCGATTTCCCGGCTTGCAAGCAAATCTTTGACGTTCTGTGTTATGCCCGTGGGTATGCCGCCCCATTTTCTGAAACGCTTCCAGATTTCCACGCTGTAAGCCGCCGTCTGTTCCTCTTTCAGCAGCAAGTGAAATTCATCTGAATAGTACCATGTGTTAGCGTGGCGTTCCCGGTTCTCGGTCACACGCCCCCAAACTTGGTCTTGTATGATGAGCATACCTAACTTTTTGAGCTGCTTCCCCAACTCCTTAATGTCAAAGCAGACAAGGCGGTTATGTATGTCTATGTTGGTGCGGTGGTTGAACACGTTAAGGCTTCCATGCACATACAGTTCAAGGGCTGCGGCTACCCGTGCGGCTTCCGCTTCCGGCTGTTTCTTTAGTGCGTTGTATAAATCTTCCAGTATCGGCATTTTCGCCGGGTCGGGGGCGGCAAGGTACTCACGGTAAACCTCCCGCACGGCACGGTCAATCACGGTCTTTTCGATTGGCTCTAAGCCGCTTTTGCCGCCAACGACAAGCTCACAAAGGGAGAGGATAAAATCGCTTTTCAGTGACAGGGGGCTTTCGTCCTCGGAATAATTGAGGTTCAAGTCCATAGGGTTCACAAAGTCTTTGCTTGTGGGGGAGATTTTGACTACCTGCCCGCCTAAACGGTTGACAAGGGGTGCGTACTCGGCTTCGGGGTCGCATATCAAGATACAGTCCTTTTTGTCCGCAACAAGGAATACGTTTGTGATTTCACGCTTTGCGGAAAAGCTCTTGCCGCTGCCCGGTGTCCCCAGAATTAAACCATTGGGATTTTTGAGCTTCTTCCTGTCCGCAAGTATCATGTTGTTAGAAAGTGCGTTCAAGCCGTAGTAGAGGGCTTCCCCGTTCTGGAAAAGCTCCTGCGTGGTAAACGGCACGAAAATAGCCGTGCTTGATGTGGTAAGCCCCCGCTGTATGGGGATTTCGTTCAGTCCCAAAGGCAGGGACGACACAAGCCCGGCTTCCTGCTGATAGTCAAGGCGCACAAGGGAGCAGTTGGCTTTCTGCGCCACGCCCGCCGTCTGGAATATCTGGTTGTCAAGCTGCTGCTTATTGTCCGCAAGGTTTACCACAAGCAGGGTAAGGAGAAACATTCGCTCGTTGCGGCTCTGCAAGTCCCGCAAGAGGTCTTTTGCGTCCCCGCCGTAGGTGGCAAGGTCGGACGGTATTATATCCATATCGTACCCGCTGCGTACCGCCTTTTTCTGCTCGGCTATCTTCATAGCGTCTAAATCTGTTATCTTGCGTTTTATGGTCTTTATGGCTTCGCTCTGGTCGATACTGCGGATATGCAGGTTTACCAATAAATGCCCGTCTACGTTCAAAAGGTCGGCAAGCAGGCGGTCATTCAGTTCCGGCGCAAGTATCTGTAAGAACGATACCGCCCCGGTCTTGTCGCCCATGCTGAAAAGCCGCCCGTTCTTGAAAGCGAATGAGGGCGGCGCAATGAAATCTTTCGTGGAAAGCCCGGACGGTACAAGCCATTTCCAGTTGAATAAAAATTTTCTGTCCCCGTCCGGGTGGAAAATGCCGTGCAGCACTTCAAGCCGTTCTTTCCCGTCAAGGGGTCGGTTCGCCGCCCCTAAGATTTTGAGGTGGTTCAATATATCCGTTTCCAGTCGGTTCAGCCGGGACTTTGCATTTTTAAGGCTGTCGGCTTCCAGTGTGAAAGTAAGGTATTTATGCTTCACAAGCCCGTTATTGCCCTTTGCAAGCTGGTTTTGGAGCATGGCGGCGTATTCCTCCCGCACATCATCAAAACCGTCCTGCTGCGGCGGTATGGCGATACTCTTTGAGAAGTCCCCCTGCCCGGCGACACGGTTCACAAAGGTAAGCTGCAAGCCTACGGAGCTGTCAAGGGAGTTGTAGAAGTCGCAAAGGGCTTCAAAGGTGGCGGTCTTGTCGTCCGGCTGTGCAAGCTGATAGTTGATGTCGGAAAACTCAACGCTTTTTGAGAAAAGATTGTCCTTTACCCGGCATATCCCGTCCGGGTACATCTGCAAGTAGGGGATTGTCTGCTGTGCGGTGTGCTTTTTCCCGTCCCCCTTTGCCTGCCGCATAAGGGCGGCTATCTGCTTTTTTTCTGCCCGTGTGAGCCGGATTTTCTCTTTTGCCTGCTGATTTTGCGGTCTGTCTTTGATAGCTTTTTTTCGCAATGGCTGTTACCTCCTTGTTAAGTTTCCGTTGCTTCGCTAAGACGGCATAATAGTTTTCCGTCTGGTAGGGTCGTTCCTTTGGCGTGAGGAAAAACACTCTGATAATGTTACCTAACACTTTTTCAAGCGGCTGCCCGTGCTTCTCGTACATGGCGAACAGGAAAAACGGGAGCATGGCAAGAACCATGAGAAAGGTCGCTGCGGTCTGCGGGACGCTGCCCTTTATGAGAAAGAACAGGGGAACGCCCACGGCTGCCGCCATGCTGAAACACACAAGCTGCCGCTTGGTAAGGTTCAGCGCAACTTTGGTCTTTACTTTTGTAAGGTCTTTGGGTACTGTGACATACGCCATTGATAACCTCCTTTCTGCCCGCATGGGGCGTTGTCTGAAATCTAATGTGCGTGGAAAATGCTTTTTGCAAGGCTTCCCGTTTTAAAGAGGGAAAAGCAGAGTATCACGGTGTAGGCGGCTATGCTGAAAATGGCACTGTGCAGGTTTGAAGCGATTACCATTTCATTCACAAGCACGGCGTAAATCCCTACGCATACCATGATGAAAAAGCCCTGTACGCCCAATGCGAACAAGCCTTTGAGATAGTTGTTCCCAATGCTTCCCCATTCCCTGTTAGTCATGGTGGCAAAGGGGATAGGCGCAACGGAGCAGGTCAGATATATCTCAATCATTCTTCCGTAGAGGATAACCGTAATCAGTACGGACATAATCTTCATGCACATACTAACAAGGGCGGTTTCCATTACAAGCAAAAGCAGTTCGGGGACTTCCATTGTTTCCATGTTGGCGGTCATGGCGGCAAGGGTGCTTTCCACGTCAATAGCGGTGTCGGAGCTTATCACGCCCGCCGCACTGTTGACTAAATGCTGCCCCACGTCAAAGACCGCCATAGTAATGTCAAAGACGTGGGTAACAAGGTAGACGGCTACCCACGCTTTGAACACATATTTGAAGAACATGAAAGTGTCAATGTCATGCAGGCTGTTCTTGTCCGTAACCATGCTGATTAGTTCCACGCATAGCACATAAGTAATGACAAGCCCCGCAATGGGGAGAATGACGGTCTGTGAAAGGTTCTGTATCATGGAAAACACGCCGCCATTCCACCCCTGCGGGGTCTGCCCTGCCTGCGCCGCTATCGTGCCGACTTTCTCGTTCACGTCCCCGAACATATTTGACAGGTTTCCGTTAATCGCCCCGATTAAAAGCTCCTTTAGCCATTCGTTAATGGCTTCAAATATGCTCTCCATAAGCGGCTACCTCCCCGGATTATCCGAACAGCCCGGAAAGCAGCGGGATTAAGGTTGTGCCGATAAGCGCAACGCCGCCGCCCGCCATAAGCTGCTTCATGCCTTGACTTTTCGCCCCCGATTGCGATAGGTAAGCCTACAGTTTCAAATGTTTCCGGCTTTTCCCCCGCTTAGCACCGTGCGTGCGACTTTCACCGCACACGGCGCCCCATCGAATTTAGAAATTTTACGTTTTAAACATAACTTACACACTTCGTTACAGCATTAAAAAATTGTTTGTGCTTTTGCTGCTCCGAAGTCAACACAGGCACCCACCCCTTTCGGTTAGGATTTTCTTTGTCATACTCGAAGCTGTGTTTGTTATGTTTTCAGTTTTTGTTTCTAAATCCGACTGGTGGCTATCCCTCCACGGGCTTTTTATTCCCGCTTCATAGGTACTGTGCCACCACTTTCGCCGGAATTAAGATAAGTTATAGCGATAGTGGAATATCATAACTGATATACCAGCATTCCCTGCTGGTTTTCGCTTTTCCTTATCAGCGTGACATCAGCCTGCAACAGCCTTATCATTCACATCCCGGTTTACCACGTTCCAACAATCCTATCATTGAATACTTTTAGGTGCTTCCTCTAAGCCTGTGTCCAATTCAAAGAATCTTACCGCCTGTAACGGTATGTGGACGTTCATAACAACCAGTCTTACTAATCCACGGACACCCCAATTTAATGGGGAAATGCCTTTCGACAAATCCAAACGTTTAGACCCGTACATTCGGAAGTACGCCAGTATTTTCATACATTCTCACCATGAGTATCCGACACCCGGCATATAGGTGACGCCATCCACCTCTGGACAGGTTTCGTGCGGGAATATCCCGTTTACGGTCACTCTCTGCCGACTTCACCGAGCTTTTGACGGTTAGGCAGTTGCATACCGCCGCCAATCGGAGTATCAGTGTGGGCGTTTCAAGGCGTTACCCTGTCATTCCACCCATCGGATTGTCAGTTCTCCTAAGATTTCAGGCTGTTTAGCCTTTCGACTTAGTGCGTAACCTTTTCAGTTACGAACGTGTCGCACGATTGTCGTTGCCGTAACCCTCTAAGAGATTGATAACGCCCCATACGCCCAGACCTGCGCCCAATGCGATAACAAGTGTCTGCAATACGTTTACTGCGCTGTTAAAAAATGCCATATAGCCCTCGCTTTCTGCCGTTTCCTGCGGCTTGGAAAATGGTTTCTGGGTATGAAAAAAGCCGCCAGTCTTGGCGGCTGTCCCCACGCTGCGTAGGTGCTGCGGCGTGGCGGTATTCAGTTGTAAAGGGGTGGTGCGCCCCTCTGGTGGGCGCACGAACCATGTACCCGGTGTTTACGTTTTTGATGATATGTACCTCCGTTTTTATAAATAAATGAATGGGGGAGAGGGGGAGTTTCAGCAGCCGCCCGGCGTTGTGGAAAAATCCAAAAGTTTAGATTTTCCCACAAATCCAAACTTAGAAGAAATCCAAACTTTCCTCTGTAAATCCTTTATTCAAGGCATTTTCTGATAAAAAAGTTTGGATTTTGTTTTGTACTTCTCTTGTCAGAAATGAGAATAAATTGATTGAAACAGAGCTAAATAGTAGTGTTTTACGCATTTTGTCATAATTGGAGTATTGTACTTTGTGAAACGAAATCCAAACTTTTTCCGGCAAGAATCCCCAATTATCAAGCTGTTTTCAGAAAAGTTTGGATTTTATATAAGTTTGGATTTGTGGGAATGTGTATAACTGCCTTGCTCATGGAGTTGTGGGAAACGCTGTTTGCAGGACGTGGGAAAGCTGCACTTTGCTTTTCCATGTGCTGTGAATGGCGTTTTCCATGACGGAATAGGCTGTTATGCACATTTCCATGACGCAAAGCCCTTTTCCCTGCGCCTTTTCCCCTGCCCCCATATCCTCCCGGCTGCTATGCAAAAGGGCGGCTTTCCTGCCGTCACTGTTGCGGGATAAGCCCCCGGCGTGTGACATACTCCGTTGCATAAAGGCGGTTTTCTGCGTCCCGTTCCTCCCAGTATTCCCGCAATGCGTTTTCTGCGGTTTCCGCAACATTCATCAGAAATCTTTCAATGTCATTTTCTTTTGTCTTTGTGTTACGTCTGCTCATGGTCTGTTTCCTCCTGCAAATCTGCCCCGTCAATCTCGTAGAGGTCAAAGGGTTCTTCCGGCTTGATAACTGCCGGGCGGCGTTTTAGATACTTCTCAATGTCAAATTCATTCTTCTTGTCAAAATCGGAGAGGAATTTATATCTTGGGTGCTTGGTTATATCGAACTTGTCGCTGAAAAAGGGACGTGCGCCCCTTACCTGCAAGATACATTTGCCGCCGTCCATGACGGCTATTTCATCTTGGCTCATAAGCTCCTTTCCCAATTTCTGATAGTTCAGCCCGTAGGTCTTTTCCTTTCCCCGGTTCTCGGAAGTGTTGTATAAATCTATGGTTTCCCGTCCCAAAAGCTCCGACATTTCTTTGAGCGTGGTTTTCTCCTTGCCGCCTAAGAAAAGGGTCGTGTCGCAATTCCCTGTGATTGTGTCGGCGTTGTCCTTGTAAATGGCTTTTAACTGGCTCTGCGCCTGCAAGATAAGGCAGGCGGATATTTCCCGGCTTCGGATTGTCGCAATCAGCTTTTCCAGTTTGGGTATCTGCCCGATATTCGCCACTTCATCAAGCAGGCAGCGGACGTGTACGGGAAGCCTGCCGCCGTACACATCATCTGCCTTGTCGCATAAGAGGTTGAAAAGCTGCGTATACATCATGGCGACAATGAAATTGAATGTGTCGTCCGTGTCGGAGATAATGACAAAGAGGGCGGTTTTCCTGTCCCCCAACGTGTCAAGCTCCAAATCGTCCGTTTCCATAAGCTCCCGCAGCTCCTTAATGTCAAAGGGGGAAAGCCTTGCGCCGCAGCTAATTAAAATCGACTTCGCCGTTTTGCCCGCCGCTAATTTATATTTGCGGTACTGCTTTACGGCAAAGTGTTCCGGGTCTTTTTCTTCCAGACGGTCAAACATCAAATCCACGGGGTTCTTAAAGTCCTCGTCGTCCTCCCTCGCTTCGCTTGCGTTTATCATGTCAAGCAGGGTCGTAAAATTCTTTTCTTCTTCCGGGGCTTCGTAGTAGATGTAGCCGATTAGTGCGGTGTAGTAGAGCTTTTCCGCTTTCGTCCAGAAGTCCTCGGACGATTTTTCGCCCTCGCCTTTGGTGTTTACCATGATTGTGTTGACAAGTTTCAGTATGTCTTTCTCACTGTGCAGGTAGGCAAAGGGTTCCGATAGGTAAGCCTTTGATGTTATCTCCGGCTTTTCCCCCGGCTAGCACCGGACATGCGACTTTCACCGCATCCGGCGCCCCATCAAGCATAGTTTCAGCAGTGATACACACTCACTCTTTCACATTAG
>CAJTIM010000008.1 GCA_910576325.1 Clostridia bacterium | reverse complement strand
AATTAGCACTATAGTATATTTGATGGGTGCATAGTCAAACAGCTTTTTTTATCGGAAAATTTTGGCTGAAAATCCTTTTAAATAAGGCATTTCTGTCAAGATTTCCGATAAAAATAATTTTCCTATAACCACGGTTATCGGAAATTTCTGATAATAGCGGCAAGCAATGCCCCAGGATAGCCATCCGGCTCCTGGCGCTGCTTGTTGGGGATTCCCCAAGCCCCTTTTGAACACAGAATTTCATTCTGTGGCTGCGCGTTCCTGCGGAACGCTTTTCACCTGCCTGCGGCGGTGAGAAAATACGAAAAAACGGGCGCGTCAGCGGTCCTGCCCCTGTTCCTTTTCCCGGTCATTCTGGCGTTCCTCCCCGTATCCCATCAGCCGGTCCACATTGGCTTTTGCGGCCAGCAGTTCCCGCATTTCCTCGCGGGATCGCCGGTACTCGGCATAGTCTTTTTTCTTTTCTTCCAACAATGTTGCGTACTCGGCCTGCAAGCTCTTGACGGTGGGCAGCTTCTTGATACCCAAATCGTCAAATGCCTGCTTTGCCGCCTTGTGGAGCAAAATCTCCGCTTCATGTTCCGCTAAAAATTTCTTGGAATATCCCGCCTTGCGGTAGGCCGCATAGACCGCGCGGGTTTTCACATAATTGATGATGTGGGTCCGCAGTACGGCTATCTCCGCCATGCGGGTTTCCGCCGCCTTGATCTGCGCCGACAGCTCATTGTGGCGGGTGGTAGCAGCCGCCGCTTTTTCTTCCAAGACTGCATATTCCAGCAGGCCATGCTCGGTGAGATAGTTCATTGTCTGCGCCATCTGTTTCAGATTGAATACCTTTGCCCAGCGCGCGTAGCCAGCGCCTTTTCCGGCCTGCAATTTCTCCTGAATATCCACCAGAAGATTAACCTTGGGCGGCTCTGATTGAACAGCCGTTTTCTTTCCTGGGGTATGCTCTTTTTCCCCAGCCAGTACCGCCCGGATTTCATCTTCGCTGTACCCTTGCCCCAGCTTTTCATCCATGCGGGCAACATTCTTCCAGCCGGGGGCTTTGAGCCGGATTGCCTGTCCCCGGCGCGACACCTCACAGCCCATTTCTGCAAGCAGCTTTAACAGCCCGTCAAAGTCAGCTGGTTTCTGTTCCAACGCCTGGTCAATCATCATGCGGAGCTGTTCCCGGTGGGAGGGCTTTGCCCGGTCCCCCAGCCATTTGTTGTAGCTTTTTCCATGCGGTTTTGGGTCCTCTACAATGGAATAGCCGTTCTCAACGCAGATGGTATCGTTGAGCCGCCGGACTGCGCGGGTGCTGCCCCAAAAGTTTCGGAATTTCCGGTCACAGTTCACATTGACCGCGTTCCAGATGATGTGATTATGGATATGGGACTTGTCGATATGGGTACAGACCACAAAGGCGTGACTGCCCTTGGTGAACCGCTTTGCAAACTCCACGCCCAGCCGGTTTGCTTCTTCCGGGGTGATCTCGCCGGGGACAAAGGACTGCCGGACATGGTAGGCCAGCACATCGTCCGCGCCCCGTACCCGTCCAGTGGTGGAAATGTACTCCCGTTTCGCCAGCAGAAACTCGGCGTCGGCTACCCGGCTGTCACACGCAAAGCCCGTGACGAGCCTGCCGTTGTCTGTCTTTTGTGGGTTGGATACATAGTGGGCGACAAACGCCGGGTAAATGGTGAGAAAGTTCAGTCTATCGAAATCCATTACCGTTTCATCGGAAATCTGACCGACAGCGGGAATGGGGAAACAATTCAATAAAAAATCCAGTTAAAAACAATTTAGCTGTAAAAACCGTCTTTAACGGTAATTTACAGACGTGAATCTAAAAGGCAGCCTGTTTCGCACCTTTCGGTTACAATTTACACCCACGCCAGTTTTTGTAAAGTTTTTATTTGATAAGGGTGCAAATTGTAACGGGGACTGCCCATTTAAAGTCGCCTTCGGCGAGGGGCAGTCCCTTCGGCCCCATAACTGTATCGGCTCCACGCCAATCAGCGGAGTGATTGGCGTGGGTGTGAAAAGTAACACCTTTCGCACAATTTTTGCGGAAAAAAACCAAGTTTACTTGACACAATGCAAAAAACAGTATAGAATTTAAATGTTGTATTTGTACAATGAAAACTAAATAAGGAGGTGCTCCTGTGCCGGTTGTTTTAATAATGGCAACTGCACTGGTGTGTTGTGTAGGAACGGCCCTTGTGACGGTATATGTGCGTAAGACCACTATAGAGAAAAAGGTGGGAAATGCGGAGGAAAAAGCAAGGGAAATCATAGATGATGCACTAAAGGTTGCGGAACGTTCCAAGCGGGAGGCTTTGTTGGAAGCAAAGGAAGAATCGCTGAAGACAAAGAACGAGCTGGAAAAAGAAACGAAGGAACGCAGGGCGGAGCTTCAGCGTTATGAGCGCAGAGTTTTATCCAAGGAAGAAGCATTGGATAAAAAGTCGGAAGCGTTAGAACGACGGGAAGCAAGCTATGCGGCAAAGGAAGAGAAGCTGGCGAAGCAGTCTGCTGAGATAGAACAGCTTCATTCAAAAAGAGTACAGGAACTGGAAAGAATCTCTGGGTTAACCTCCGAGCAAGCAAAAGATTATTTATTGAAGACTGTTGAAGACGAAGTAAAGCATGAAACCGCTGTGCTGGTCAAGGAGCTTGAGAGCAGAGCAAAGGAAGAAGCCGATAAAAAGGCAAAGGAATATGTTGTAACGGCAATTCAGAAGTGTGCCGCAGATCACGTGGCGGAGACGACCATATCGGTTGTTCAGCTTCCGAATGATGAGATGAAGGGAAGAATCATTGGCCGAGAGGGACGGAATATCCGGACTTTGGAGACCATGACCGGTATTGATTTGATTATTGATGATACACCGGAGGCAGTTATTTTGTCGGGCTTTGATCCCATCCGCCGTGAAGTGGCGAGGATTGCGCTGGAAAAATTGATTGTAGACGGCCGGATACATCCGGCACGCATCGAGGAGATGGTCGAAAAAGCGCAAAAAGAAGTGGAAGTGATGATCCGCGAGGAAGGAGAGGCCGCAACCCTTGAAGTAGGGGTTCACGGTATCCATCCGGAGCTGGTGAGACTTTTGGGAAGAATGAAATTCCGCACCAGTTATGGTCAGAATGCGTTGAAACATTCCATCGAGGTAGCTCATCTGGCAGGCTTGCTGGCAGGAGAGATCGGAGTGGACGTTCGCATGGCGAAGAGAGCCGGACTTTTACATGACATCGGAAAATCCATCGACCACGAAGTAGAGGGATCACATATTCAGATAGGCGCTGATTTATGTAAGAAATACAAAGAATCGGCAACTGTCATCAATGCGGTAGAGTCACATCATGGTGATACGGAACCAACTTCTTTGATATCTTGTCTGGTACAGGCTGCCGATACGATTTCAGCAGCAAGGCCGGGGGCAAGAAGAGAAACCCTGGAGACGTATACCAATCGATTAAAACAGTTAGAGGATATCGCCAATGGATTTAAGGGCGTAGACAAGTCTTTTGCGATTCAGGCAGGTAGAGAGATTCGTATTATGGTAGTTCCGGAGCAGGTAGATGATGCTGCTATGGTATTGCTGGCAAGAGATATTTCCAAGCAGGTTGAGGCCGAGCTGGAATACCCGGGCCAGATTAAGGTAAATGTCATCCGCGAAAGCAGGGTGACGGACTACGCAAAGTAGAAAGCCAGAAGGAGGCTGTCGCAAAATGTGGCAGTCTCTTTTTTGATTTTTGCGGAAAACTGTAAACAGTAAAATTCTTCACGATACACAAATTGATTTGCAGACACCGCATCTATGGCTGGAAATAGTTTTTATAAAAATGTACGGTGAGAAATATTACAAAACTGGAATGGAGGCTCAAATGGCAGAGATAGGTTTTATTGGAATGGGGAATATGGGATATGCAATTTTAAAAGGGGCATTAAAGCAATTTCCGGCAGACGCTTTTGTATTTACGGCAAAAACGGCAAAGACCCGGCAGAAAGTACACATGGAAACACAGGCAGCCTATGTGGAATCCAATGCGGAGTGCGCCAATTCCTGCAAGTATGTGGTGCTTGCGGTGAAACCTCAGTACTATCCGACTGTTTTAAAGCAGATTCGCTATGCGGTTACACCGGATCATGTAGTGATTTCATTGGCTCCCGGTATTACCATAGCATCCTTAAAGGAGGTTCTTGGTTCGGACCGGAGAATCATCCGCGCTATGCCCAACACACCGGCTCTTATCGGAGAAGGAATGACCGGCCTAAGCTTTCATGAAGAGGAATTTTCACAGGAAGAATTGGACTTGATACATAAGCTTTTCGGATCGGTAGGAACCTGTGCGGATATAGAGGAACGCTTAATGGGTGCGGTAATCTGTGCAAGCGGAAGCTCTCCCGCCTTTGTGTATCAATTTATAGAAGCCCTGGCAGACGGAGCGGTAAAATATGGTATGCCGAGAGAACAGGCGTATCTTTTTGCCGCTCAGGCGGTGGCAGGTGCGGCTAAGATGGTACTTGAGACAGGAGAGCATCCGGCAGCCTTAAAGGATAAGGTGTGTTCTCCCGGCGGGACAACCATAGCGGGCGTTGCGGCATTGGAGGAATACGGCTTGAGAAATGCGGTGCTGAAAGCCTGTGATGCCTGCTACGAAAAGTCCGAATCCATGAAGTAGTCTTCAATGCACAAAGCGATTGGAATGGAAGCGGAGAGCCTCTCATACACTGAATAGTGTATGGGAGGTTTTTTGCATGAAGATCAAAGGTGTGGAGCTGAAAAACATAACCCTTCGGCCGCTTCCGCTGAAGGCTTTAAGAATCAATCCGATTAAGCCGATAAAGCATGGAAATTCGTATATGAAAAAAAGCAGCGCGGTAAAAAGCACAAAAGGAATCCGGTTTAAGGAAAAAGATTTTTTCCTGACATTGTTTTTATCCGGCTTTGTCCTTGGCGTGCTGTATATTTCCGTGTTTGGAAAGGAAGCGGTGCACAATACCTCTCTCTTAAGTCCATACTTTTTTTCAAAATATGAACGTCTGGAATTTGCACCGGAGGAATTGTTTCTTTATATCCTGAAAGCCCGCCTTTCCACCTTTTTCATTCTGTGGCTGACAGGACTGACGGTGCTTGGCTCCCTGGCGTCCTATGGATATCTGCTTTGGGTGGGGGCGGCTCTTGGCATAACCATGACAACAGCGGCTATGAAAATGGGGCTGATGGGGATTGTGCTGTGCATTGCCGGCGGACTTCCTCATTTTGTCCTCTATGTTCCGGCCGTATATTGGATCTTAAAAAAAATCTGCGAGATGTCGGCAAAGCAGGACTACAAATTCCGCCAGTGGAGCAATGGCAAGAAGCAGATTCTTCCTTATCTTCTGGTAGGAGTAACGGGGATTGCCCTTTTATTTGCGGGCGCATTTCTGGAAAGCTATGTGAATCCGATTTTTTTGAGGCCCTTTTTGAAAAAGCTTTAAACTGCTGTGAGCGTTTTGACGCTTATAAGGGATAAAAACGCACATTTGTGCAAAAATATTAAGTAAAATGTAATTGACAGACGTTTTTCCTACGCCTGTCAATTTTTTTGGTGTCAAAGGTGCTATTTTGGTCATAATATGCAAAAAATAGATTTGTTTACTATAATTTGATTATGAAATACATAAAAAATCAAAAAAAGGAGAAGGGAATATGGCTGAAAATTACAAAGAACCCAAAATTGTTTTTGACGGATGGACCGATAAGCCCGGAACAGGAATTATAGTAACAGGAGCAGCAAGCGGGATTGGTGCGGCGACAGCAATTCTGGCAGCAAAGAGCGGACTTAAGGTGGCGGCATGGGATATGTTTGCGGAGGGAATAAAGGAGACCATTGACAGGGCGGAAGAATCCGGTATAAATATCAAACCGATTCAGGCGGATTTGTCTTCTGATGAAGATGTGGACAGAGCCATGAAAGAGACATTGAAATTTTGTAAGCCCAAGTATTTAGCCAATGTAGCAGGTCCTAAGATGCTGAATACCCAGTGGAATTACCAGGAGGTGACAGGAATTGCCTGCGGTATGATTCACCGTCTCTGTCTTGCATTTGAGGCGCTTGATTTGGACGAAGGCGCGGCGATTGTCAATGTAGCTGCAGTAGCTGGTGTCTTTGAAGGAGGCGGCGGAGATCCCTGGTATGCAACAGCAAAGGCAGGAATCGCAGGTTATACAAAGAACCAGGCAGAAGCATTAAAAGGGCGTGTCCGCATGAATTGCGTATGTCCGGGAGGTCCGATTCATACACCGCGAAATCACAGTGCGGTAGAGGGGGAGCATATGCAGCATTTAATTTCCATCAACCCTATGGGGCGCCCGGGACGCCCGGAAGAGGAAGCGGCCGTGATCTTATTCCTTTTAGGTCCTGCATCCAGCTATGTCAATGGGCAGGTAATTGCAGTTGACGGCGGTCTGACTCTGGCCAGATAGTCAAATACCATACATAAAAAGGAGAACAATAGAATGATTACGGAAAAAAGAAAGGCTGTTCTTTTGAATTCAATGCGGAAACTGGAGGCATACCGGCAGATCCAGAATGAAATGGGGCGCGCCGTGGCGGCATTTAATTTTCGTCAGGCTGATCGGCTTTTGGATTTTTTTGCACTTAACAAGGAAGATGTATCTCTGGAATATGCGGATGAAGGCGTATTTCGTGGACCAAAAGCAGTGAGAACGATTATTCGGGAGGTGGTAGGTGAGAAGCCAAAGCCGGGTGAAATGCTGGATATGCAGCTGACTACACCGATTATTGAGATAGCGGATGATCTAAAGACTGCAAAATGCGTATGGTGGATGCCGGGAGCAGGTGCTATTTTGCAGGAAAACAAGGAGCCTATGGCAATTTGGGCATGGGGGGAGCTGGCAGTTACCTTTATCTGTGAAGATGAAGCGTGGAAGATATGGAAACTTCACTATTTCCGATATATGAAATGTGATTACAAGAAAGGCTGGGTAGACGATACAAGTATGATTAATCGCTTGAACACGCCGCTTCATCCGATGTCTGCCGCTACAACTTATCATAATCCATATTCGCCCACCGGCATACGGGCAGGAATTCCATGTCCTCCGAAGCCGTATCAGACTTATACGGAAGCAGATAAGAATTGGGAATTGGATGAAAATAAAAATTGGTAAACAGTAATGATAGCAGTAGGAGGAGGACAGAATATGTATGACTTGACAATAGAGGATTTTGACCTTCTGACAGATGAAGAATTTGAACGGTTGGAACTGGAGGTGGGGCGTTTAACTTCTTGTTGGATGGTATCCAATATGAGAGGCGGATCAGCAATCTACTGGGATGATCAAAGAATCGGAGAAAAACGCCATGAGTATATGGCTTTAAAGCATCCCAGTGTCAATGTGGAAGCGGAAATGGCTTTTCGAAACAAAGCAGTAGTGGATTCTTTGGAAGGCAATTCTCTGATTCATCCGCTTACCACACCGGTCATTGTAGTGGACAAGACAAATACCAAATGCCGTTCCGTGTGGCGCTCCCTGGGGGTGGAAGGGCTTTCCAGGTTTCGTGAGAAGCCAATGGCAATTATTTCACTGGGCAGCGTACCGGGGGCGAACGTCCTGGAGGATGGCGAATGGAAACGCCTTTGGGGGGCCTGGCTTCGTCTGACGAAAAATGAATATCATGCAGGCTGGGTGGAGAGTATGGAGCCTACCAACACCAGACCGCCGCTTACACCGGAACAGGACAGGGCCATGCTGGGAAAGTATGCTTATCAAAAGGATGAGATTCGAAAAGCTGCTCCGGAGCCGCCTCATGACGATACATGGGAGATTTGGCCGGATGAGACGGATCAGAGCTTTCAGTTTATCAATCTGGAGAAATCGACCTGACAGAACAATTGGGGGAACAGCATGACAAAATATACAATAAAAAGAATATTAATGATGATCCCGGTGCTGATAGGAGTATCCATTCTGCTGTTTATGATTCAGGCGCTCACTCCGGGTGATCCGGCAAATATTGTATTGGGCCAAGATGCACCGGCGGAAGATAAGGAAGCTTGGAGAGAGGAAAACGGACTAAATGATCCAATCGTTATCCAATATATGCGGTATGTAAAAAATATTGTAACAAAAGGAGATTTTGGTGTGTCCTACAGAAACGGAAAACCGATCACCGGAGATTTGATTGAGCGATGGCCGACGACATTAAAGACCTGCCTTCTGAGCCTGTTGGCAGCAGCGATGATAGGAATTCCCCTTGGTATTCTTTCCGCTCTTAAGCATGGAACTTGGATTGATTCACTGTCACGCGCCTTTGGCGTTTTGGGGGTATCAATTCCGAATTTCTGGCTGGCGTTGATGCTGATTATTGTCTTTGCCTTAAACCTTCGGTGGTTTCCGGTATCCGGATCATATGGTCCCATTTATTGGGTACTGCCGATTGCAACACTTGGTGTCAATAATGCGGCAAATATTATGAGATATACCAGGGCAGCGGTTTTGGACAATGTAAAGCAGGACTTTGTAAGGACAGCAAGAGCAAAAGGACAGAAAGAATCGAAGGTAGTGATGCATCACATCATGGGAAATGCAATGATTCCCATAGCCACCTGTATTGGTATCTTCCTGGTCAGCAATATGGCAGGAACCATTGTGATTGAACAGATATTTTCTCTTCCGGGGCTGGGTTCCCTGATGATTACCGCAGTAACACAAAGAGATTATCCGGTTCTGCGGGGATGTATTCTCCTGGTTGCGGTGACTACCTGCGTGATTAACCTGGGTATAGATTTATTATATGCCCTGATTGATCCAAGGATTAAGGCGCGGCTGAGACAGGAAGGAAAAAACGGTATGTTCACTAAGCGGAAAAAGGGAGGTGCAAAGCAGCATGAAAGAAAAGCAGACACCCTTTGAACAAAGAGAGATGAAAAAGAGAAGCATGTTTATGGAGGCCATGAACCGGCTTTTGTGCAATCGTTCCGCAGTTTTTGGCTTGGTGATTTTGTTGGCAATGATTCTGCTATGTGCTTTTGCGGAAATTATCTGTCCGGAAGGCTATAATGCACAGAATATTCCGGACGCGTTTTGCCAGCCATTTGAAAATTATTTTTTGGGAACAGATAATCTGGGAAGAAGCATGCTGGCCCGTATTCTTTATGGAGGCAGAAATTCCCTTTTAATAGGCTTTGCGGCTACATTGATTGCAGCAATTACAGGGGTGATACTCGGTATGCTGGCGGCTTTCTATGGGGGCAGAGTAGATAATATAATTATGCGGGGTATGGATGTACTGAATTCCATTCCAAATTTGTTGCTGGCGGTGCTGGTCTCGGCATGTTTGGGAAACGGCACAATAAATACAATGATTGCCGTGGCAGTATCTACGATAGCAGGCTTTGCAAGAACGGTACGCGGTCCGATGCTGGCAATTATGGGACAAGAGTATATCGAGGCGGCCCGATCCATTGATGCAAGTGACAAGAGAATTATGTTTAAGCATATTCTTCCCAATATACTTTCACCTATTATTGTTCAATTTACTATGGGTACGGCTATCTCAATTCTCTGTGTATCTTCTTTGAGCTTTATTGGCATGGGAATTCAGCCGCCGATTCCGGAATGGGGAGGTCTGCTTTCCGCGGGCCGTCAGTATATTACCAGATATCCATATCTGTGCATTGAGCCGGGTATTGCTATTGCATTAGTTGTGTTTTCTATGAATCTGTTTGGAGACGGGCTGCGGGACGCGCTGGATCCAAGACTGAAGAAATAGCAGGAAGGATGTGAAATATGTCGGATAAAAAGGAACTTCTCTCCATTCGGGATTTGTCCATACATTATATTACAAAAGATATGGGAACCTGCCGGGCTGTGAATGGCGTATCTTTTAACATTTACGAAGGGGAAACAATTGGCTTGGTAGGAGAGACAGGAGCCGGAAAAACAACAATTGCCCTTTCAATACTCGGATTGATTCCATCGCCGCCTGGTAAGATTATAAACGGAGAAATCATATACCAAGGAGAGGAGCTTTTGAAAAAAAGCAATAAGGAGATGCAAAAAATCAGGGGAAAAGAAATTTCCATGATCTTTCAGGACCCTATGACTACCTTGAATCCAATTGATACGGTAGGGGATCAGATAGCTGAGGTAATTGAACTGCATAGTCATATCAGTAAAAAGGAGGCAGTAAAGAAAGCAGGTGAAATGCTGGAGGTGGTAGGAATTCCCAGGGAGCGCTATGGAGAATATCCGCATCAGTTTTCCGGAGGTATGAAGCAACGTGTAGTAATTGCTATGGCATTGGCCTGTTCTCCGAGGCTGCTTTTGGCAGATGAGCCTACTACGGCATTGGACGTAACGATTCAGGCGCAAATCCTGGAGATGATGAATGAGCTGAAAAAAAGCTATGACGGAGCCATAATGCTGATTACACATGATCTTGGTGTTGTTGCACAGATGTGTGATCGCGTGGCCATTGTATATGCAGGAGAAATTTTAGAATTGGGAACCATCCGGCAGGTATATAAAAATATTCTTCATCCCTATACAAAAGGGCTGTTCGAGTCTCTGCCGGGCTATAGCAAAGGGAAAAGGCTGAAACAGATCAACGGGCTTATGCCGGACCCGGCTGCGCTCCCGCCTCTTTGTAAGTTTGAACCTCGCTGCCCTTATTCCTGTGAACAGTGCAAAAAAGAAATGCCGAAGCTTATTGATGCGGGAGACGGACATCTGGTTCGCTGTTTGAGGGCGCAGAAAGGACAGGTGTAGTGTATGGAACCCATTTTAGAGGTAAAAGAGTTGAAAAAATATTTTCCGGTAGGAGGCAGGATGCTTCATGCGGTGGATAATGTTTCGTTTTCGATTAACAGAGGAGAAACATTGGGAATCGTTGGAGAATCCGGCTGCGGAAAGTCAACATTAGGACGAACGCTCCTGCATCTTCATGAGAGTACGGCAGGCACGCTTTATTTTAAAGGGGAAAATATTACTCATATAAACAAGAGAAAATTAAGTACATTGCGAAAAGAGATGCAGTTTATTTTTCAAGATCCCTTTTCTTCCCTGAATCCGCGCTTTACGGTTTTTCAGACTCTCGCGGAGCCTTTGGAGATTGCAGGCAGTTATTCTAAAAAGGAAACAGAGGAAAAAGTATATGCCATGATGGATACGGTAGGGTTGGCTAAAAGGTTGGTAAATACTTACCCTCATGAGCTGGATGGAGGAAGGAGACAGAGAATCGGAATTGGACGGGCAATGATACTGGAACCGGAATTTATAGTATGTGATGAACCGGTATCGGCTCTTGACGTATCGATTCAGGCACAGATTATCAATCTCTTGCTGGATATGCAGGAGGAGAAGAAACTAACCTATGTATTTATTACTCATGATTTGATGGTAGTAAAATATATTTCTACAAAAATTATGGTTATGTACTTGGGGGAGGTAGTAGAATTTGCACCTACGGAGGAGCTGTTTTCCGCCACCTGGCATCCTTATACGAAAGCGCTGCTGTCAGCAGTTCCGCTGCCGGAGGTGGATGCACGTCCGCAGCGAATTGTTTTGGAGGGAGAAGTGACTTCGCCTATTGATCCGCCGGAATGCTGCAGATTTTGTGCAAGGTGTCCATATGCACGGGAGAGATGCCGCAAAGAGGCTCCGCCTCTTGCAGAAGCTGCACCGGGGCATATGGTAAAGTGTCACTTTGTGAAAGAAATTAATTTTAATAAAGAAAATACTAAGGAGGTATGACATTTATGAAAAAGAAGTATTTGGCTATTGTACTGGCATTGACAATGTGTATGCTGGGGAGCGCAGGGTGCGGCAAAAAAAGCAGCGTAGCGGAACCCGGAGAACTGAAAGAACCGACGGAGCAATCTGCCAATGCGGCGGATCTTGAAGTGGACAGCAGCTTGGATGTGCAGTCCTCCAAAGATACCCTGACAATTGCAATGCCCAGCGATCCGGGGACGATAGACATGCATTATTCCACAGCCTATGATTATGTGGCGCCCTTTGTGGTAAATCACCTTTTGATTCAGGAGTATGATGCAAATAATATGGTGCTCCCGGCAATTGGAGAAGAATCGCTGGCTTTGGAATATGCTTTTGATGAAAACGATATGGGGCTTACCTTTACACTCAGAGAAGGTGTAAAATTTTCCAATGGTTATGATTTGACAGCGGAAGATGTGGCATTTTCCATCCGACTTTGCAGTGATCAATCTTATTATACAATGGTTGATTTCGAAAATATTGAGGCAAACGGGAATACGGTTCATGTGCCGCTTTTATCAAAGGATGCCAATGCGCTTTACAATATCGGAGCTACCATTCCGATTTATTCACAAAAGTATTATGAGGAATTAGACAACGAAGCGGAGTTTTTCTCAACCGGTGCGGTAGGAACCGGGCCATATAAAATTGCGGAGTGGGTCGGAGGAGATTACCTGGATTTGGAGGCAAATGAAAATTATTTTGCAGGTGCTCCGATTATTAAGAAGCTTCGAATCCGCTTTATTACGGATGCCTCTGTGGCTTATATGGAGCTTCAAAATGGCGGTGTGGATATTGTGCAGCAGCCCAATTGGACGGATGTGGAGAGTGTACTGGCCGGAAATGATTCCGGAATTACATGTTGGGAAGAATCTTCCGCTTATATGCTGCAATTGGGAATGAATTGCTCAGGAGCTTTAAGCGATTTGAAGCTGCGTCAGGCAGTTGTTTATGCCATTAATAAAGAAGAACTTGCAACGGGAGCTTTTCTAGGCTCCGGAGAAAATTCTTATTGCCTTGTATCGGAATCTCTTCCGGGAACGGTTGACTATAAAGAGAGCTGGCCTTACGGCTATGATCCGGAAAAGGCAAAGGAACTGCTGGCAGAAGCCGGTTATCAGCCGGGAGAGCTTTCCTTGACCTGCATTGTAGGAGCAGGGGGAGGCCCGCGTACGGATGCTGCACAGATGATAGGCGGGTATCTGGAAACAATCGGAATTACGCTGGAGATCAAAGAGGTTGATATTGCCACATACGCTTCGACAATTACCGATCAGCCTGAAACATGGGATTTCTGGCTGCGCAATTTTGGATCCGGTATTGGAAACGCTCCCAGCGCCCATGATTATTTCGGCCAGAATGTTGCTATGAATTGTTTTATTGACAAGCAGGATTCCTCAGAAAAAATGCTGGAACTGGCAGATGCAATGGGACAGACAATGGATGATGAAGAAAGAGAAACCGTGTTTGCCGAATTACAGGAGTATTTTTTAAATGAATGTTTGTATACGTGTCCCCTGGTTCAGCAAAAAACCTATACATTGGTAAATTCATCTCTTAAAAATCTGACAAAATGCGGACAGCTCTATTGGAATGTGAAAAATGCATATTTCGAATAAGAAAAGAATGAAACATCATTAGAAAAAAGGAGAGGAAGCATGGCTGTTAATTACCTATATGCAGGTTCGTGGCTGGATGATTCGGGAAAAACCGGGGGAGGTATCCGGCTCTATAGAATACAAGAAAACGGAACGCTCATACAAAAAGAATATGTGGCCGGGCATATAGCAGCAGGTTATCTGGCACTGTCTGCGGATAAGAAATTTCTTTATGCTGTGAATGAACTAAAAAGAAGGCCGAATATGACAGAGACAGAAGGAAGCATTTATGCTTATGCAGTGGACACACAAAACGGCCTGTTAAAGGAATTAAACAATGTTTCCTCTTGCGGAGTATTTCCCAATTATCTTGCGGTGTCTTTAGACGGAGAATATTTGTATGCAGTTAATTACGGTTCGGAAGATATTATTGTACGCAGCAGGAAAAATGAACAAGGAAATTATGTACTGGAGCGGATATACGATGAATCCGGTATGACAGCAATGGGGATTTGCAAGGATGGAAGCCTGAAGCCTGTGGAGGCAATGCACATTTTTAAAGGCAGGCCAAGCATGTATTATCCGTGGTTTCAGGCGTCTCCCCATCCTCATTGTATTTGCTTAAGCCCCGAGGGAGAGATGCTTCTGGTAGCGGATCGGGGGTGCGATGCCATATGGACCTGCAGTTATGACAGAGACAAAAAGGATTTTATTAATTTTCATAAATATAAGACCGCACAAGGTATTGGTCCGAGAAATTGCGTGTATCATCCCACACTTCCTTATCTGTATGTGGTAGGAGAAGTAAAGCCTTATATCACCGCATATCGGTATGAACCAAAGAAAGCGGAGCTTCGGGAGGTGGAAACCTGTCTGACGGCAGATACAGCACTGGAGTATACACAGAAGGAAGATTTCTTTGCATGCGCACATCCGTCAGATATCAAGATACATCCAAACGGAAATATGCTGTATGTGGCGAATCGCGGCCCGGATACGATTTCCTGCTTTCGGATATCTCAAAAGAACGGGAGCCTGACGCATATTAAGGATGTATCATCGGAGGGCAGCTGGCCGTGGAGTCTGGAATTAACCGGTGACGGAAAATATATGTATGTAGGGAATAAAATGAGCGGATCCATCAGCGGATTTACTGTAGATGAAGAAGGTGTTCCCCATTATAGCAATCGAATGTATGAAGCGGAAAGAGTTGTATGTCTGAGATGTCTGACTGTTTAGAGAGTAAAGGAGAGTTATGAGGATTGGGGAAAAAATTTACCAGACCAGCGGCCTAATGTTCGGCACAAATTCCAATACCTATTGTTTAAACACCAGGGAAGGCTTGGTTTTCATTGACGCAGGCTTTTCAGAAAAACAGTACCGGATTATGCGGGAGCAGCAAAAAAGGGATCGGCTTGCAGGTAAGGAGCTGCTGGATTTATTTATAACGCATTGCCATTTTGATCATGCCGGAAATGGCTGGCTGTTTCAGCAGGAAGGGGCAAAGATTTGCATGACAAAAGAGGATGGGGAGGCGGCAGGCACAGGCTCCTGCGTATTGCTTGAAAATCTTTTTGAACGGAAATTCCGGCGCTACAGACCCGATTGTATTGTGAAGGATGGCGACGCCTTTGATTATGGAAATGTCCGTCTTACGGTACTGGCGCATCCGGGTCATACCAAGGGCACGATTTCCGTTTTGGCAGAGATAAAGAATAAGAAAGTTCTTTTTACAGGAGATTTATTTACTCTGCGGCCCTGTACGCCTATGGACGAGCTGCAGGTGGAACCGGGATGGAACGGCAGTCCTGATTATGATAAGGATAAGGAGACGGCGACCCTGCAAAGGCTTATGGAGCTTCCGCCTTTGGATATGATTGCGCCGGGCCACGGAAGTATTTATCTGGGAGACAGCCGAAAGCTGTTTGAAGCCTTGTGTGATGCGGCAGAAAGGAAATTGCCATGAATATTTTAGTAATTGACGCAGGCACCTCCAGCATCCGCGGAATCCTGTATAACAAGTGCGGAAAAAGCTTATTTTGTCATCAGATTCCCTATGAAGTCCGTTTTAAGGGAAGCGTACTGGCGGAACAGGATGCTTCCGATTGGTCCCGGACCATTGCTGAAATAGCCGCGGAGACGGTGAAATATTGTGAAAAAGCGGCCGTAAGCTGCGACGCCCTGGCCCTTACAAGTCAGCGCTCCAGCGTCATCCCTGTGGATAAAAACGGAGAACCCTTAAGTCCGGCGATTATGTGGCAGGATAAAAGAAATCAGGAGATAGCGGAAGAATTTCGCCCTATGGAAAATTTGATCCATGAGCTGACGGGCGCGCGGATCAATACGGTATTTTCGGGAACAAAAATGACCTGGATTCGGCGAATGGAGCCGGAGATTTACCGCAGAACTCATAAGTTCTGCACAATAGCGGATTTTATCACCCATGAGATTACGGGAGAATACAGGACGGACCATACTTACGGAAGCAGAAGCCTTTTGATGAATGTGAGAAGCCGGAGCTGGGATGCCCGCCTGCTGGATATTTTTGAGGTAAATGAGGAAAAGCTGTGCGAGCTTGTTGAGCCGGGAACTGTCATTGGCTGTGTGACGGAGGAATTTTCCAAAAAGACAGGATTGAAAACAGGGCTGCCTCTTGTCTCTGCGGGAGGCGATCAGCAGTGCGCGGCCGTGGGGCATGGCGTGATCGGTGCGGGAAGCTTGGAGATTACCACGGGCACAGGCGCCTTTATGCTCGGCTACAGCGAGAAGGTTCCCGATTCTTTAAAAAATAATGTGATCTGCGGAGCACACGCCATTCCGGGAAAATATGTATTGGAAAGCAGTATGCTTACCTGTGCGGCCCTGTACAATTGGACTAAGAAAACACTGTTTGCAGACAGTGAGGAGGAGAGCTTTACATCCGTCAATGAGGCCGTGGAGGCCAGCCCGGCAGGCGCCAATGGCTGCATTGTACTGCCTTACTTCCAGGGAAGGGGAACGCCGGACTGGAATGCAGGAGCATCCGGCTGCTTTGCGGATATAAGTCTTGGGACTACAAGAAATGATATGGCAAGAGCTGTGTTAGAGGCCATAGCCCTGGAGGCGAAAAACAATCTGGATATTCTGGAAGGGTATGCGGGAAAACTGGAACGAATCCGCATTGGGGGCGGATTGACCAGGTTTGCAGCCTTCAATCAGATACAGGCAGACGTATATCAGAAAAGACTGATTCACAATATGGGAAACGGGGAACAGACAGCCCTTGGAGCCTGGGCAGGCGCGGCTGTGGCTTTGAAGCTGTATCCCGACTATGATACGGCCCTTAGGCAGATATCATCAGAGGATGAGCAGGAAGCATTTTCACCCAATCCTGCAAGAAGACAGCTCTATCAGGAAAAGCAGCGGAGAATGAATGAGCTGTATCGTCAAATGTATGGAGGGGAATATATTTTTGAGCGTGAAAAGCTGAAAAATGCAGCCCAAGGGCATTGCTCTGAGGCTTGAAAATACTATGCTGAGGGGTGCGCGGCATTTAAGATACGGGTGGCAGTTGTGCCATCCGTAATTAATGTGCTGATAAATCCACCTCTGAGGGCAGCCGTAAGAGCGGCGGCCTTGGAGGACGGCGAAGCTACGACGGCCACATCGGGAATACTCATAAGCTGCCGGATGGAGAGGCTTACGCTCTTTTCATTCCACAGGCAGGCAAGCTCCTGACCCTCCTGATTGAAAAAGCGTCCAAGTATGGAGCCGCAGGCGCCTTTTTTCTCAAGCTCATCATAAAGGCCGGGCGGCATGGTTCCGCGCCAGTAATTGCTCTCCTTTACCTGTTCCAGTGTCGCTACACTGGCAAGTACTTTATCGCAAAATATCCCCTTTTTTAAAATAACGGAGTTATTGT
The DNA here is from genome assembly GCA_910576325.1 of Clostridia bacterium. GTDB lineage: Bacteria > Bacillota > Clostridia > Lachnospirales > Lachnospiraceae > Laedolimicola. Next base: position 160,987 of record CAJTIM010000008.1, on the reverse strand, counting down.
GATCGCTGCACATGACCTTTCGGGCATAATCATCCTCAATGTAGAGAGGGAGATTCAGGAAATCGGCGTGACCGTGAAAGGTCTCAGCCAGAGAAGTGACGATGGCCTGAGGCGTGTGGCTTAGGGATGCGCAGGGAAGAGAGCCGGTAAGCTGTACAATATCCGCAGAAATATTGAAAGGCTGCAGGAATTTGATAAGCAGGGCCAAACTGCTGCCCCAGCCGGTTCCGATAATGATATTTTTCTTTGCGTGTTCCATAAGATATTCGGCGCCAAGCTTGCACACGTCCTGGTGATACAGGGATTTTTCACGGCCCCGGTTATTTAAGACACGGGCGTGCTTAAGGCCGAAGCGTGTCTTTAAGCGTTCTTCAAGTTCATAATGGCGCTCAAAGGTATAGTGTACGGTAAAGGATACAATACCCTTATCTACGGCCTCTTTTAAAAGGCGGGAAACACGGGTGCGCGACAGAAAGAGCTTGTCAGCAATCTCGTTCTGGGTCAATCCCCGTTCATAATAATCGCAGGCAACCTCTGCCAAAAGACTTAATTTTTTCAGCTCCTTCTGCTCCATAGGCCGCTCCTTTTCCTCTGTTATGGGATATCGGTTATGGTTATTATACCGCCGGAAATAAAAAATTACAAATTATAAAATTTTTTTACAAAAATTTTACAAGATTTGGTGGTCGCGGAAAACAGGGAAAACCAGATGTTGTAGAAATGCCGAAAAACCTTGATTTTATAAGGGGTTAGAGTAAAAAATGACCATTGCTTTTCTGCTTTTTTATTACTATAATGGTAAACATGACGGGTGTTTTGACACTGTAATTGCAGCAGGGATCGACAAAGCTGCTGCTTGCGGTGAGGGTGTTGATTATGTAGTTTGAGGGCGAAAGTTTTATGGAACAAGAGATTAAAGGGTTTGTGACTTATCTGCATGATGTAAAAAAAACGTCGCAGAATACGGAGCTTTCTTATCAGAGAGACCTGATGAAGATGATGCGTTTTCTTCGCACGCAGAAGGTGGAGAAGTCCAAGGATGTAACAGAGACGAATTTAAATTCCTACATTCTGGATTTGGAGAAAAAGGGAATGGCGGCAGCCACCGTATCCCGCAATATTGCCTCGATGAAGGCTTTTTATCTTTATATGTTAAAGAATGGAGAGGTTGCCACTGATCCGGCGGAGCATTTAAAAGCGCCGAAGGTAGAAAAGAAGGTGCCGGATGTATTGTCCGTGGCGGAGATGGAGAGGCTTTTGGAGCAGCCGGGAACCCGCACGGCCAAAGGGCTTCGGGATCGGGCGATGCTGGAGCTTTTGTACGCCACCGGTATCCGCGTGACGGAGCTGATTTCTCTGCACCTTGAGGATGTGAATTGGAAGCTGGATTATATTATCTGCCGGGATCGCAATAAGGAGCGGATTATTCCCTTTGGGGCAAAAGCCAGAAAAGCGCTGGATCAGTACATACAGTCTGCCAGGGCGGAGCTGGTGGGCGGCAAGGAGTGTGAGATGCTGTTTCCGAACTGCTCCGGGGAGAGCATGAGCCGGCAGGGCTTTTGGAAGCTTTTGAAGCAGTATGTGAAGCAGGCAGGGATTCAGATGGAGATTACGCCGCATACGCTGCGTCACTCCTTTGCGGCTCATCTGGTAGATAATGGAGCGGACCTTCATATGGTTCAGGAGATGCTGGGACATTCGGATATTTCCACCACTATGATGTACGCGGTGAGGACCCGGGAGCTGTATGCGAAGGCACATCCGAGAGGATAAGAAGGGGCGGAAGAATTGCAGATATGATTTTGTAAAAGGTTCTGTGCGGATAAGAATGATATCCGCGCAGATTTTTTTCGTGACTTTTTGAAGGTCTTGTATTATGATAAGAGCCGGGAGTATGAAAAGCGGAATAGTCCGGCTAAGAAATGTCAAGTGTTTATAAGAAATATTTTTTGGCCGGCCGGTAAAGCCGCAAAGGCGCAAAGGCGCACGAGAGGAACTTTCATGAGTGCCCTTTTGAATGAAAGTTTCTCTCATTACAAGTGTGTCGAGGTGGCTTTACCCTTTAGTGCTGCCGCGCAGCGACTTTTAATAGGAGGATAAAAATGGCAATTACATTTGTGCAGGAGCTGCCGAGTCCGGAAAAGACAAGGGAGATGTATCCGGTGCCCCCTCAGGTGGCCAAGATAAAGAAGGAACGGGATGAGGAGATCCGCAAAGTATTTACAGGGGAATCAGAGAAATTTCTGGTGATGATTGGACCCTGTTCTGCGGATAATGAGGAGGCGGTCTGCGATTATGTGCGCCGTCTGGTACCGGTTCAGGAGAAGATTAAGGATAAGGTGATTATTATTCCCCGTATTTACACCAATAAGCCCAGGACTACGGGGGAGGGATATAAGGGGATTATGACGCAGCCGGACCCGGAGAAGAAGCCCGATCCGCTGGCAGGGATTGTCGCCCTTAGAAAAATGCATATCCGGGCGATTGAGGAAACAGGGCTAACGGCGGCGGATGAAATGCTGTATCCGGAGAATCTTCGGTATGTGACGGACTTTTTGTCTTATATTGCTATTGGGGCGCGGTCGGTGGAGAATCAGCAGCACCGGCTTGTTTCCAGCGGGATTGATGTGCCTGTGGGAATGAAAAATCCCACCAGCGGCGGTTTTAGCGTGATGCTCAATTCGGTGTATGCGGCGCAGCAGAAGCATACGTTTATTTACAGGGACTGGGAAGTGAAGACGGAGGGAAATGAATTGGCCCATGCGGTGCTTCGGGGGTCCGTGAATAAGAGAGGGGTGTCGCTGCCGAATTATCATTATGAGGATTTGCAGACGCTTTTGGAGCTTTATAATGAGCGGGAGCTTCGGAATCCGGCCTGTATTGTGGATGCGAATCATAGTAACTCGAATAAGCAGTTTAAGGAGCAGATCCGGATTGTGAAGGAGGTGCTGCACAGCAGATCCTGTTCCGGGGATATTCGGAGGCTGGTGAAGGGGGTTATGATTGAGAGTTATATTGAAGAAGGATGCCAGGGGATTCATGATCATGTTTATGGGAAGTCTATTACGGACCCTTGTCTTGGGTGGGGGGATTCGGAGAGGCTGCTTTATGAGATTGCGGAGAGGTGTTGAAAAAACGGCTTAGACGGTAGGTTGTGGTGAGAATGGCGCAAAATGGCCCGGGACCTTTTCCATATCCTGTGTTCGGACGTTTCTCGGACATCACTCTGCCTTTGTCGGACGTTGATTTTTGGTTGCTGACAGGCTGCGCCTGTTGGACGGTTTGAGCAACGTTCGCCAAATTCAGACTGCTGTCCGCGAAAAGCCGGACACTGGATATAGGAAAAGGTCCCGGGCCATTTTGCGCCATTCTCTTTTTAGGTTGGTGCTCGGGGCTTTTTGGTGTTTGGGTGTTTTGAGGTGGGTGAAAGTGATTATGGGTTGGGGCTCTTTTTTATGTGGAAAGGATTGTATATTCTTCATTTGTTTTTGGGGAAATGGTACTTGGTGCATTAGTTATTTGGTGAGCATTCGTTCTTCTTTGAGGGCGTTTACGTTTAGGAAGGCTACGAAGAGCTGGTTGGAGAGGATGCCCCAGAGGTAGCCCTGGATTCCGAATCTTGGGACGAAGGTGAGGATGAAGAAGATTCGGATCATGACTCCGATTAGGTTGTTGATGAAGCCGGCGGCGGTTCTTCCCAGGCCGTTTAGGATGCTGTGGAGGGTGCTGTTTAGGTATAAAAAGGGGCAGATCCAGGCCAGGGTGATGATGAAGTCGCCGGCCATTGGGTTTTTGAAGAAGAAGGTTCCTAAGGTTTTTCCGGTCAGGAGGAAGAAGACGGTGCAGGCGATGCCTAAGGGGAGGCAGAAGCGGATGGTTTTGCGGATGGTGCGGGCGATTTGGTTTTGGTTGCCGGCGGCCTGGGATTCGGACACGGAGGAGAGGAGCATGACGGATACGGCGTTTGTCAGGACGCTGGGGAACTGAATGAAGGCCATAGCCATTCCGGTAAGGGTGCCGTAGACGCTTAAGGCGCGTTCTACGGTGAGGCCGTATTGCTGGAGGGTGAGGGGGAGCAGAATGGCTTCTGCGCTGCCTAAGAGGTTCATGCAGACACGGTTAGCTGAGACCGGGGCGGCTTCCCGGAACATTCGCTTTGCGTAGCTGCGGGTGGGGAAGACGGCTGCTTTTTGGGTGCGTGTCCGCAGGCTTTCGGAGGATATGGCAAAGAGGGTGAAGAGCATGGAGGCAAATTCACCCAGTACCAGACCGATGACTGCGGCTGCGGGGGAGAGGGTCAGGCCTTCTTCCAGGGAGACCTGGTATATGATATAGACGGCTGCTACGCGTACAAGCTGTTCGAAGAGCTGGGCGCAGGCGGGGACGGCTGTTTTTTGGAGACCGTAGTAGTAGCCGCTGACGCAGGAATGACAGGCTCCGAAGGGGACGGTGATTGACATGATGCGCAGGAGGTTGGCGCAGCGTGCTTCGTGGAGCAGGCGGAGGGCTATCAGGTCTGCGTTCAGGTAGACGGTTAAGGTGGTGAAGAGGGAAAGAGCCAGGGACATGGAAAGGCCAATCCACAGGATGGAGCGGGCTTGTTCTTTTTTTCCCCGGGCTATTTCGCCGGAGACAAATCGGGAGATGGCGATCTCTGCACCGGCGGTGGTGAGGGCATAGCAGACACCGTAGATGGGAAAAATCATTTGGTAGATGCCGATTCCTTCGGCACCGATGGTACGGCTTAGGAATATCTTATAGAAGAAGCCGATAAAACGGCTGGCTAAGCCGGTGAGCGTTAGAATCAGGGTTCCGGCGATGAGGGGATGCTTTTGTTTTTTCATGGGGAAGTGTTATTTCCTGTTCCTGTTTTTCTAATAAATATATTCCGGGAAGGCTCTTGACAGAACACGCAGTCGGTGGTATCATCTATTTGAAATCCGAGTAAAGTAGTAGGAATTATTGCGGGGTGATTGTATGAAGTTGTCAACGAAGGGAAGGTATGGCCTGCGGGCGTTGATTGATTTGGCCGTATATAGCGGGGATGAGACTGTTTCTATTGCCAGCATTGCTTCCAGGCAGAATATTTCGGAGAGCTATCTGGAACAACTGATCGCAAAGCTTCGTAAGGCGGGTCTGGTGACAAGCGTGCGGGGAGCCGGCGGGGGCTATAAGCTGGCAAAGCCGGCGGAGGAGATTTCGGTCGGTGATATTCTGCGGGCCCTGGAAGGAAGCTTAGATCCGGTGGAGTGTCCGGGGCTGAAAGAGGAAAGTACCTGTGACAGCTCAGATTTTTGTGTGACAAAGTATGTTTGGCAGAAGATTAACGACAGCATCAATCAGACGGTGGACGGAATTTCTTTAAGCCGCCTGGTAGAGGAAAGCAGAAATGTGGGGAATAAGGCGGGGAGTGCGGTAAGCTCCTGCTGTACAAATTAAGATTTGAAATTGTGGACCGGATGTATAGATGTGGGACTGGAAAACAGCATCTATACATACAGGGCACAGAAGGATTTACAGGCACGAGGATTTGTGACTGGAAATGCTTCTACCCCCGTGTACTGAATGTATAGATGCGGAACTGGAATAAGAATAAAGGAGATGGCATTATGAAAAGATTGATTTATATGGACAATGCGGCTACCACAAAGACGGCCCCGGAGGTTGTGGAAGCCATGCTGCCCTATTTTTCGGAGCATTTCGGCAATCCCTCCAGCGTATACGGCCTGGCAGCCGAGAGTAAAAAGGCGGTTACGGAGGCGAGGGAAACCATTGCAAAGGCTCTGGGCGCGGCAACGGAGGAGATTTATTTTACAGCCGGAGGCAGCGAAGCGGATAACTGGGCTTTAAAGGCTGCGGCGGAGAGTTACCGCAATAAAGGGAAGCATATTATTACCACCAAGATTGAGCATCATGCCATTCTTCATACCTGTGAGTGGCTGGAAAAGAACGGCTTTGAGGTGACTTATCTCAATGTGGATGAAAATGGCGTGGTTAAGCTGGATGAGCTTCAAAGAGCCATTCGGCCGGATACTGTTTTGATTTCCGTAATGTTTGCGAACAATGAGATTGGAACCTTGCAGCCGATTCGGGAGATTGGAGAGCTTGCCCGTGAGAAGGGGATTTTATTTCACACAGATGCGGTACAGGCATTCGGACATATCCTGATTGATGTGGATGAGTACCATATTGATATGCTGAGCGCCAGCGGTCATAAGCTGAACGGGCCGAAAGGAATCGGTTTTCTCTATATCCGCAAGGGCCTGAAGCTTCGTTCCTTTATACATGGAGGAGCACAGGAGCGCAAGCGCCGGGCAGGTACGGAGAATGTGCCCGGAATCGTAGGTTTTGGGAAGGCCGTAGAGCGGGCGTTTGCCAATATGGATAGCCGGACAGAGCAGGAGCGGGACCTTCGTGATTATCTGATTGAACGGGTGTTAAAGGAGATTCCCTATACACGGCTGAATGGTCACAGAACGAATCGTCTTCCCAACAATGCGAATTTCAGTTTTCAGTTTATTGAGGGAGAATCCCTTTTGATTATGCTGGATATGGAGGGAATCTGCGGTTCTTCCGGTTCCGCCTGTACTTCCGGCTCCTTGGACCCGTCCCACGTACTGCTGGCGATCGGACTGCCCCACGAGATTGCCCACGGGTCGCTGCGGCTTACTCTGAACGAGGAGATTACAAAGGAAGACTTGGACTTTGTGGTGGAGCAGTTAAAAAGGATTATCGAGCGCTTAAGAAGCATGTCGCCTCTGTATGAGGACTTTATGCGGAAAGCAAAATAAAAATTTACCCTTTAGTGCCGTCGCGCAGCGACTGCAAACAGTCCGGCTAAGAAATATCAAGTGTTTATAAGAGAAATACTGCTGGCCAACCGGTAAAGTCGCAAAGGCGCACGAGAGGAACTTTTATGAGTGCCCTTTCGAATAAAAGTTTCTCTCATCACAGGTGTGCCGAAGCGACTTTACCCTTTAGTGCCATCGCGCAGCGATTTAAAATAGGAGGAAGCAAAAAATGTACAGTGAAAAAGTAATGGATCATTTTCAGAATCCCCGCAATGTGGGCGAGATCGAGAACGCAAGCGGCGTGGGAACCGTAGGCAATGCGAAATGCGGCGACATTATGCGGATTTATTTGGATATTGACGAAAATCAAGTGATACAGGATTGTAAATTCAAAACCTTCGGCTGCGGAGCCGCCGTAGCAACAAGCAGCATGGCTACGGAGCTGGTGAAGGGAAAAACCATAAGGGAAGCTATGGAAGTGACAAATAAAGCCGTAATGGAGGCATTGGATGGACTGCCCCCTGTCAAGGTTCATTGTTCTCTTCTGGCAGAGGAGGCAATCCACGCGGCCCTATGGGACTATGCGGAGAAAAACGGAATCAAAATAGAGGGGCTGGAAAAGCCAAAATCCGATATTCACGAGGGTGAGGAAGAGGAAGAAGAGGTTTACTAAGGCAGCAGATTTCTTTGTGATCCGTCTGAATAGTTGCCAGACAGACGGTTAAGGCAGGGGAAATGATTATAGGGAGCATTTACAGACAGGATAAGGAACGTAAATCAGTGAGCAGAAAAGAAAAAGTAATCATTGGAATGTCCGGCGGCGTGGATTCCTCCGTGGCTGCCTGGCTCTTAAAAGAACAGGGCTATGAAGTCATCGGCGTTACCATGCAGATCTGGCAGGACGAAGAGGAAGAAGTCCTGGAAGAAAACGGAGGCTGCTGCGGCTTAAGCGCCGTGGAGGATGCCAGACGCACGGCCCAGCTATTGGGGATACCCCATTATGTAATGAATTTCAAGGCAGATTTCAAAAGGTCTGTGATGGACTATTTTGTGGCGGAATATCTGGCAGGCCGTACTCCGAATCCCTGCATTGCCTGTAACCGCTATGTAAAATGGGAGGCACTTTTAAAGAGAAGCCTGGAGATAGGCGCCGATTACATTGCAACCGGCCATTATGCCCGGATTACACAGTTGGAAAACGGGCGTTTTTGCCTGACTTGCTCCGTGACCGCGGCCAAGGATCAGACCTATGCCCTCTACAATCTCACCCAGGAGCAACTTTCCCGTACCTTAATGCCCGTAGGTTCCTATTCCAAAGAAGAAATCCGAAAGATGGCGGAGAAGATAGGCTTAAGCGTCGCGGACAAACCGGATAGTCAGGAGATCTGTTTTGTACCGGATCAAGACTATGCAGGCTTTATTGAGCGCACCACGGGAGCGCCCGCCCAAAAGGGGAACTTTGTACGGGCAGACGGAACCATACTTGGACAGCATAAGGGAATCATCCACTATACCATCGGCCAGCGCCGGGGCTTGGGCCTGCCTATGGGCCGCCGGGTGGTAGTTACGGAGATACGCCCCGAAACCAACGAGGTGGTAATCGGAGAACAGGAAGACGTATGGACCGACCATCTCCTTGCCGACAGGCTTAACTGGATGTCCGTTCCGGATCTTACGGAAGAACGGTCAGCATCAGCCAAGATTCGTTACAACCATACCGGAACGCCCTGTACCCTTCAAAAAACCGCATCGGATCAGATACGGGTTCAGTTCCACGAGCCGGTGCGCGCCGTGACACCAGGCCAGGCCGTGGTCTTTTATGACGGCGACTGCGTGCTGGGCGGCGGAACCATTCTGAAATAAAATTATATAAATGCCAGAAGTATGACAGGCATCCGGTCATTCGCATAGCGATTTAGCCGGACACCTGTCTTTTTTGAACAAATAAATAGAAGTTATATCATTAAATTGAAAAAATCACATTTTCGTGATAACATAAAAGCAATGATTCACAGGGCAAGGAGGGTCACATGGCTATAACATACAAAAAACTGTTTCATTTGTTAATAGACCGGGGAATCTCATCATCGGAACTGACAGAAAAAGCAGGTTTTAGCGGTAATATCTTAACGCGGCTAAGGCGCGGGCAGTACGTATCATTGGAAAGTATTGAAAAGATATGTCTTGCTCTGGATTGCAAGGCAGATGATATTCTGGAATTTATACCAGATGAAAAGGAGAACGAAAATGGCTGACATAAGAAAAGATCAGGAACGTGAGGAACTGCATCGCGCGATTTGGGCGATTGCGGACGAACTGCGCGGCAGTGTGGATGGCTGGGATTTTAAGTCCTATGTTTTGGGGATGATGTTCTACCGTTACATCTCCGAAAATTTGGCAAACTATATCAATGAGGGCGAGCAGGAAGCCGGAAATACTGACTTTGACTATGCCTTGCTGTCAGATGAAGATGCAAAGCAGGCGGGTGAAGATTTGGTAGCAACAAAGGGATTCTTCATTTTGCCGTCGGAACTCTTCTGCAATGTCAGGAAGAATGCAGCAGGTGATGAAAACCTCAATATGACGTTAGAAGCGGTATTCCGTCACATTGAAGAATCTGCAAAAGGCAGTGAAAGCGAAGATAATTTTGCCGGACTGTTTGACGACATTGATGTAAACAGCAATAAACTGGGGGCTACCGTAGCCAAGCGCAATGCAAATCTTGTGAAGCTTATGGAAGGCGTTGCGAATATGGGACTTGGCAATTATAAAGAAAACTCTATCGACGCTTTTGGCGACGCTTACGAATATTTAATGAGTATGTACGCTTCCAATGCCGGAAAGAGCGGCGGCGAATTTTTTACCCCGCAGGAAGTTTCCGAGCTGCTGACTCGAATTGCAGTAGTTGGAAAAACGGAGGTTAATAAGGTCTATGACCCGGCGTGCGGCTCCGGCTCATTACTCTTGAAAGCAGCGAAAATTCTTGGTAAGGGAAATGTCCGGCAGGGATTTTTCGGACAGGAAATCAATCTGACCACATACAATCTTTGCCGTATCAATATGTTTTTGCACGACATTGATTTTGATAAATTTGATATTGCCCACGAGGATACCCTGTTGTCTCCGCAGCATTGGGATGAGGAACCGTTTGAAGTGATTGTTTCCAATCCGCCGTATTCGATTAAGTGGGAAGGAGACGACAATCCAGTTTTAATCAATGATCCGCGCTTTTCCCCTGCCGGTGTACTTGCACCCAAATCCAAGGCAGATCTTGCGTTTATCATGCACGCTTTGTCATGGCTGGCCGCCAGCGGGACAGCGGCGATTGTTTGTTTTCCCGGTATTATGTATCGCAGTGGAGCAGAGAAGAAAATCCGGCAATATTTGATTGACAACAACTTTATTGACTGTATCATTCAGCTTCCGGGGAATCTGTTTTTCGGAACATCGATTGCAACCTGCATTATGGTTTTGAAACGCAATAAGGCGGACAACCGGACACTGTTTATTGACGCTTCGGGCGAATGTGTCAAAGTGACAAATAACAATAAACTCACCGAAGAAAATATTGCGAAAATCGTTGATGAATTTTCCTTCCGCGCCGATGTGAAATATTTTGCCCGGTGTGTACCGTATGAGGAAATTGCCGGACAGGGATATAACCTGTCGGTCAGCACCTATGTGGAACAAGAGGACACCAGAGAAGTCATTGACATCGTAAAGCTCAATGCGGAGATTGAACAGATTGTAGCGCGGGAACAGGTGCTGAGGGAGGAAATTGCGAAGATTATTGCGGAGATCGAGGTTTGACATATATGAGTGAAAAAGAAATATTAAAAAATCTGATAGATAATCCCAAGTATCCAAACGTGAGTGAATGGGTCTATGAGGTGGAAGCTTTTTTAGATGAAATTCAAGAGAATAATGAAGAAGCGTGGATACTGATTGATGGGATAAAGCAACAGGGAACTGCATTTCAACATTGTGAAAATTTAGTTGCTTTATTACGTCAATTATACAAAAAGAAATATGATAAGATTGCTACCCCTCCAATCACAAAGAGAAATCAAATTTTTGTGGCAATGATGTTTTCAGCAGAAACGGATTTTACTTATGAGGAAGTGTATAAACCTGTTATTCAGTCTTTGAATTATGTGGCAATGCGAATTGATGAAAAACAATTTAATGGTTCTATTATTGGGGAAATTACATCTGAAATAACAAATTCAATCGCTTTAATAGCTGATTTGACTGGTAATAGGGGTGGTGTATTAAGCTGATTCTGGCTTGTAAGCGTGACTTTTTTGCTGAAGAAAGAGTACATTTTGATGTAAGCGGAGACAACATTTTACTTTATGAAAATGACAACGATTTAAAAGATAAGCTGCTTACGCGGTTACAAGCTGTTTTGGACAAGGAGGACAAAGTATGAGTAAATTGGAAGAATTGATACAAGAATTGTGTCCAAATGGCGTTGAATATAGTACCTTTGGAGAAATTACAAATTATGAACAACCTTCAAAATATATTGTCAATAATACTGATTATAATGATGAATATGGAATTCCTGTTCTAACCGCAGGACAAACGTTCGTTCTGGGATATACAGACGAAACAGAGGGTATTTATATAGCATCAAAGAATAATCCTGTTATTATTTTTGATGACTTTACAGGGGCTTTTAAATGGGTTGATTTTCCATTTAAGGTAAAGTCGTCGGCTATGAAAATGATTATAGCAGATGAGAGTAAAACAATATTACGGTATATTTATCATGTGATGGGTAATATTGGATTTTTATCTATAGAGCATAAAAGACTTTGGATTTCTACATACTCTGCTTTTAAAGTTCCTCTGCCGCCCTTGCCCATTCAGCGTGAAATTGTCCGTATTCTGGACAATTTCACAGAGCTTACAGAAGAGCTTACAGCAGAACTTACAGCAGAACTTACAGCAAGAAAAAAACAGTATGAATTTTACCGTGATTATTTGCTGACTTTTGATGATAAGATTCCAAAAGTACGGTTAAAAGATATTGCTACGGATATTTTCCGGGGAGCGGGTATTAAGCGAGATCAAGTAACAGTGGATGGCATTCCTTGTGTACGATACGGTGAAATCTACACGACCTATAATACATGGTTTGATAAGTGTATTTCCCATACACAGCTAGATTATGTTTCAGCTCCGAAATATTTTGAATATGGTGATATTCTTTTTGCTATTACCGGAGAAAGCGTTGAAGATATTGCAAAATCTGTTGCTTATGTTGGAAATGAAAAATGCCTAGCGGGTGGCGATATTGTTGTTATGAAACATGAGCAAAACCCCAAGTACCTTGCTTACGTTTTAGATACCTATGATGCCGGACGGCAGAAATGCAAAGGAAAAATCAAAAGTAAGGTTGTTCATTCAAGTATTCCGGCAATCGAAGAAATCGTAGTTCCTTTGCCGTCTCTCGATATACAAGAACGGTTTGTGAAAGTTCTGGATAATTTTGATGCTATTTGTGCCGAGCTGAATATTGGTCTGCCTGCCGAGATTGAGGCGCGGAAAAAGCAATATGAATTTTATCGAGATGCCCTCTTGACATTTGCAGAAACGGGCGAGATAACCGCAAGCAAGCAAGCGGAGTATAATGCTTTAATCAAGCTTTGCCAATATGTTTTTGGCTTTATTAGATTACCTTTAGGGGAGATTTCCAATGTATTTCGCGGAGAATATATCACAAAGAAAAGTACCCGTGAAGGTGATGTGCCTGTTATTCTTGGAGGTCAAGAACCAGCATATTACATTGATAAAGCAAACCATGAGGGCGAAATTGTTGTTATTGCAAGAAGTGGTGCTTCCGCAGGATTTGTATCTTATTGGGAGCAGCCGATTTTTGTTACAGATGGTTTTGGATACGAAGCAAAAGAGGGATTAACCACTGCGAAATATTTGTACTATATCTTAAAGAACATGGAACCCACTTTGAATGCTATGAAACGGGGCGCAGGGGTTCCACATGTTAGCGGAGAAGCATTGGCACGAATTGTGTTGCCAATCCCACCAATAAGCGAGCAAAAACGCATTGTTTCCATCCTCGACCGCTTTGACACCCTCTGCAACGACCTGACCAGCGGTTTACCCGCTGAAATTGAAGTACGGCAGAAGCAGTATGAATACTATCGCGATAAAATGCTGACATTCCAGCCAGCAGAATAATCTGAAAAAGGAGACTTTTATGAGTACTTACAATATCGTGCTTTCTACCAACGAAAGCACAGTTGTAACTGAATACGAACCACAGACAAAACGCTCCGATGCCTATCAAAGTGAAGCCGCTCTAGAAGCCGCATTTATCAAAATGCTTGGCGGGCAAGGGTATGAATATGTTACCATTCACAACGAAAAAGACCTGATTGCCAATCTGCGCCGGCAGTTGGAATTACTGAATCACTTTCAATTTACAGACAGAGAATGGGACAGCTTTTTCAAAAGTAAAATTGCCAATGCTAACGAGAGCATTGTAGAAAAAAGCAGAAAGATTCAAGAAGATTATGTGCAGAATCTCATCCGTGAGGACGGCACAACGCTGAACATCTTTCTGATTGATAAGAAGAATATCCATAACAACCGTCTCCAGGTCATCAATCAATACGAAGAAATCGCCGGAAAGCATTATACACGCTATGATGTGACGATTTTGATCAACGGTCTGCCGCTGATACATGTAGAGTTAAAACGCCGCGGCGTTGCGATAAAAGAAGCATTCAATCAGATTAACCGATACCAGAGGGATAGTTTTTGGGCAGGCTGCGGTCTGTATGAATATGTGCAGATTTTTGTCATCTCAAATGGCACATCCACAAAATATTATTCCAACACCACCAGAGCAAGCCATATCAAGGAAAATGAAAGCTCCGCAAAAAAGCGCAGCAGGAAAACTTCCAACAGTTTTGAGTTTACTTCTTATTGGGCAGACGGCAATAATAAAATCATTGCTGACCTTGTAGATTTTACAAAAACCTTCTTTGCAAAGCATACCATTCTGAATATCCTGACAAAATACTGCGTATTTACCTCAGAAGATATGCTGTTGGTGATGCGGCCTTATCAGATTGTAGCCACCGAGCGGATTTTGAATCGGATTGAAGTATCCACAAATTACAAGAAGACCGGAACGATTGAAGCCGGAGGTTACATTTGGCACACTACCGGAAGCGGCAAAACACTGACATCATTCAAAACGGCGCAGCTTGCGACTGGTCTGCCGTATATTGATAAGGTTTTGTTTGTAGTTGACCGTAAAGATTTGGACTACCAGACCATCAAAGAATATGACCGCTTTGAAAAAGGTGCTGCCAACGGGAACAAAAGCACTGCCGTTCTGCAAAAACAGCTTGAGGATACCACTTCCCGCATTATTGTAACGACGATTCAAAAGCTGGATATATTCATTACAAAAAACAAGAGCCATCCGATTTATCACAAGCATGTTGTTCTTGTATTTGACGAGTGCCACCGCAGCCAGTTCGGGCAGATGCACACCAACATTATCAAACATTTTAAAAACTACCATATTTTTGGTTTTACCGGAACTCCGATTTTTTCAGTTAATGCCGCTGCAGGTGGAAATCCAAATTTGAGAACCACAGAACAGGCTTTTGGTGAAAAACTCCATACTTATACCATCGTGGACGCGATCAACGATGGGAATGTCCTGCCGTTTCGGATTGATTATATCAATACCATCAGGCAAAAAGACAGTGATAAGGATAAAAAGGTCACAGCCATTGACACAGAGGAGGCACTGGCTTCACCGGAACGTATCTCGGAGGTTGTAAAGTATATTCTGGAACACTTTGACCAGAAAACGAACCGCAATGTTTTTTACAGTCTGAAAGGGAAACGGGTCAACGGTTTCAATTCGATGTTTGCAGTCAGCTCCATTCCTGTCTGTAAAAAGTATTATCTGGAATTGAAAAAACAGCTCTCCAGACAGCATAAGGATTTAACCATTGCAGCCATCTTCTCATTTGCTCCAAATGAAGCAGATACGGCAGATGGGTTTCTTGAAGAGGAAAGCTTTGACACAGAGGGTCTTGATAAGAGTTCGCGCGACTTTCTGGATATGGCGATTGATGATTACAATAAAGTGTTCAAAACAAACTTTGATACTTCCAGCAAAGGATTTCAGGACTATTACAAAGACCTGTCCGAAAAGGTGAAAAATCGGGAAGTGGATCTGCTACTTGTAGTCAATATGTTCCTGACAGGATTTGATGCCACGACACTGAACACCCTTTGGGTAGACAAAAATCTGAAAATGCACGGTTTGATACAGGCATTTTCAAGAACAAACCGCATTTTAAATTCTGTTAAAACGTTTGGAAATATCGTCTGCTTCCGTAACCTTGAGGAAGCCACCAATGAAGCTGTTGCGCTGTTTGGAGATAAGGAAGCGAATGGAATCGTTCTTCTGAAATCCTACGAAGATTATTACTATGGCTGTGTGGACGAGAAAGGCCGCAGGCAAAAGGGATATGAGGAACGTATCGCGGAACTGCTGGAGCAATTTCCGTTAGGGCAGCCGATTGCAGGGGAACAGAATAAAAAAGACTTTCTTGTGCTGTTTGGCAATATTCTCCGCTTGAGAAATATTTTGTCCGCCTTTGACCGTTTTGCAGGAAACGAAATCCTGTCGTCCATTGATTTTCAGGACTATACAGGCACATATCACGATGTATACGAAGAAATCAAGCCAAAGCCGGGCAGCAAAGACAGCATACTGGATGACGTTGTTTTTGAAATGGAACTGGTGAAGCAGGTAGAAGTCAACATTGACTATATCTTGATGCTGGTGGCAAAGTACCATGACTCCAACTGTGAAGATAAAGAAATTCTGGTTGCGATTGATAAAGCCATCAAATCCAGCTTACAGCTTCGTTCAAAAAAAGAACTGATCGAAAATTTTATTGACACCATCAACGCAAGTACAGATGTCAATACAGACTGGCAGCGGTTTGTGCGGGAACAGCGAGAAACAGATATTCAGGCATTGATTCAGGAGGAACGTCTGAAACCGGAAGAAACCAGAAAATTTGTGGAAAACGCGTTCCGAGACGGCGCACTCAAAACAACCGGAACGGATGTTGACCGTCTGATGCCTCCCGTCTCCCGTTTTGGCGGCAGTTCACGGAATCAGAAGAAGCAGACTGTAATTGGAAAGCTGAAAGCGTTCTTTGAGAAATATTTTGGTCTTGTAAGTGCGGAAATCGAAACGAAATCAGAAAAAGATACATATCTTTATGATATGGAACCAATGCTGTCTATGGTAGCAGAGGAATCGGCATATTATGGGAAAAAACAAGAAAGTTAAGATGGTGAAGGAATGCTATATAACGTTTATTGTGATGAAACCTGTCATCTGAAGCATGATAGCAGCAATGCTATGGTACTTGGGGCTGTGTGGTGTCCACAATCCAAACTTCGAGAAATTAACGAGCGTATTCGCCAGATAAAAAAGAGAAATAACGTTTCTGAGACAATGGAATTGAAATGGACGAAAATCAGTCCGGCAAAAATGGATTTGTATAAAGACTTAGTAAACTACTTTTTTGATGATGATGATATGCATTTTCGGGGCGTTATCATTCCTGATAAATCAAAGCTGAACCATGTCAGATATAATCAAACACATGATACATGGTATTATAAAATGTACTTTGATAAGAATTAACAGAAACTTAGTTTTTCTGATTGATTGACAAATAGTCGAAGATGGCATATACTATAAATAGCTCATCTGCCATGTGTAGAAGGAGTTCCTAAAGACGTCTTGCACAGCAAGGCGTCTTTTGCTTGTGCAGGGAACTACACATGTTAATATCAGGGCAACTCTGCAATACTGACCATTTGAAACACACCACATCCAACATCAACAAACAAAATTCCAAAAGCTTTTAAAGCCACTTCCACATAAATACCCACCACAACCAGGTGAGGACCGAAAGCGTGGCGGCAGTCTTTTCCGATATCAAGTGTCCGGCTGTTCGCATACACGCTGTCTGATATGAGTGTACATTATTACAAAACATTCCCAAAGCCAAGCCCTGCAAAAATAATGTACGTTCAGAGCAGACAGCGTGTATGAGAACCGTCCGAACACAGATATGGAAAAGGCTGCCGCCATGCTTTCGGTCCTCACCGTCCGTCCCCACTCAATCTAACGCAACAAAACCAGCCTTCCTCCCCCGAAATACAGTAAAATACCGAAACCCACAATCCCGCAGCACATCCCGGGCCTCATCCATAAATCCCCCCACATACTCCGCCGCATGAGCATCCGACCCCATCGTCACAATCTCCCCGCCCAGCTCCCGGTACCTCCGCAAAACCTCCGGACATGGATTCGGGCACCCAAGCCCCGCCTTATACCCCCCGGTATTTACCTCAATCCCTTTCCCATGCGAAATCAAAAACCGCAAAATCTCATCCATCAAATCCCCATAATCCCCATAAAAAAACCGCTTAGGCTCCAAAGGCGCATACCGCACAATATAATCCAGATGTCCATAAACATCAAAATCATCAAAAGCCTTCATATTTTCCAGCGTAATCTCCAAAAACCTCCGAATCCCATCCTTCGGCGCACAATCCTCCCAAAACGAAGCATAATAAGGGTCCTTCCCATCCATCAAATGCGTAGACCCAATCACAAAATCAAAGGGATACTGCCCCACATAAGAACGGTAAAGCTCCCCAAGGTGCGGCTGCAGCCCAAGCTCCACCCCGAACCCAATCTCAATTCGTCCCTCATAAGCGGAACGAAGCTCCAAAACACGTTCCAGGTAAGCCTCCGTATCCAGCACAAAACACACATTATCATAAGGATAATCCGCATCAAAATGCTCCGTAAAACAGACCGCAGAAAGCCCTTTAAGAAGCCCGGTCTCAACGATCTGCTCCGGCGCAGTATCACTATCCCCGGAAAAAGAAGAATGTAAATGAAAATCTGCCTTCATAATGGTTATATCTCCAAATCAAAATTTTATAGCGCTTAACCTGTATTTAGAATACCTGTACATTAAAGAGGCCCTAACTTTTGTTCTTTTCATAATAGTATAGGAATAAAGAAGAAATGACAAGGAGAAAAAATTTTTGGCTTTTTCAAGAAGGGTGAAATGAAAAGATAACTTCCACCTTGTAAGGGTAAATTCTACCAGAGATAAATTTTTATGTTCAAAAAAGGTTTATCTCTAGTATTTTTATGTTAAGATTAGGATGAAACTACCAAAATCACCTGATTTTTGGGCGCAAAACAGCGTGGGTACAATTTAACCATTTTTTGAAATATTAAATTCCCCCCTGATTTCATGTGTTATGTACTTGAGAATTTAGTGTGCTGCTGGTATTTTTGTTTTTTTATTTTAGAAGTTCTGGGCGCAGCGTGATATCATTTGGGGAAATGAAATGTGCGCCCAGAAGGACAGGGAAGAGATTCATGAACCTGTCCGGACGAAGTTCCAAATAAAGCCGTTCAATGACATCAAATACCGAGGCCGCCGTGTTCTGGTCCCTGAGGAAAGCGAGCATAAATTCGCATTTAACAAAGTGTAAGGTCAGCAATATCATTTAGATTAGCCTTTTTTATAAAGATAAGTAAAAAAAATCAAGACTCTTAGTTTTTAAGACTTGATTAATTCTAGGGCAATAAAGGGGCTGTTGCAAAATAGATGAGTAATCATTTATGAAGCAATGGCTCCACTTTTATGTCAAAAAACAGAAAAGCAGGCTCCGAAGAACCTGCCATTCATGGTATAATAAAATATGCCTAATAAATTAACTCGTTGTGCTACTTAAATAACTAATATCGCATACTTTGCCTAAACACTGAAAAAGCCAAAAAGTCCCTATGCATTTTCGGAAAATTTTTTAGAATATCAGTTGTTTGATTTTTCCTATGTCACAGGGCTCCAGGAATATGCTGTTGAATGCCATACATAGATTATGTCCTAAGACTTTGTTCTGAAGTCGGGTACATAATCCCCGGAAACTTTTTGCCAGCACTCTTTCCGCATTCAGTTGTCCGCTTAGCTGCGAAAATACGGTTTCCACCCTCCTCCTGAAACGAAAAATCAACCGCCGTATTTCTGTGGGCCAGTTCTTTTTATAATTGGAAGGCTTTAAGGACATTAAGCAGATCCCTTTGTTTTGCATGTCGGCAGACAGGGCTTCTCCCGTGTATCCTTTATCCCCAAGGATTACCAGACCAAGGTGATTCTCCGCAAAGTCCCGGAGCCCTTCCCTGTCATCCACGGATGCCGGAGTGATCTCAAATGCTGAAATATAACCCTCCAGCGTAATCAAGGCATGGACTTTGAAACCAAAATAAGTTTCCTTTTTGGAAGGACACCTTCCATAATTCGCGCCTTCCGTGCAGAAAGAATGGCAGTAATGCGCACGCCCAAACTTGCAGACCGGAAGTGGAAAGCTGTCAATGACAAAATAACGGCTGACTGGTATAGGAAAGGACTGTGCCAGCTGCTGACGGAGCAGTTCCGTTGCCTGCAAAAGCGCCCTCCTGGTTCGGTTGAAGCGGGTACGGCTGCAGAGTCTGGGAAACAGATGCCGGTAATTGCGTTTCACAAAAGAATACCATGCTTTTTCAGAATCTGTGCCAGTCAGTTCGCCGCAGATACTTAAGGTAATAATTTCGGAATCAGACATTTTAGCCGTGTGCACGTTCCGCCTATGCGAAACAGACACAGGAACAACCTGCCGGTATAAATCATCAACAATTGTGTAAACAAGCAAAATAAAATCTTCAAAAGTTGCTATGAGAGTGGTATAATCATCTTGAAACTTCAACATCATGTGTCTCCTTTCATAGTCTGTAGTCGTGTACAACTATAGGATAGCATATGGTGTTGAAGTTTTTCTATATCAATAATCAACTAGCACAACAAGTTAAATTAAAATATCATAAAGATTATACCGAATTTGGCGAGCCGGGTGTTTGACACATTATGATATACTAATAGAACAGAGGTGATAATTATGCGTGTGACAACATCCAAATCTAAAAATTCAGAATCTTTTTACATTACTCAGTCTTATACAAATGCACAGGGAAAAAGTACTTCAAAAACTATCCGGAAGCTTGGTACTCTGGCTGAATTGTCAAAGCGTCTCAATACTGATAGAGACGGGGTCATGGCATGGGCTAACGAACAGGCTCATCTTGAAACGATGAAATACAAAAGTGAAAAGGAAGATGCTCTTGTCATGGTTCCTTTTCATTCCAACAAACTTATGGATTACCATAAGCAGAAGCTTTTCGCTGGCGGTTATCTTTTCCTCCAGTCGATTTATTATGGCCTTAAGATGGATTCCATATGCCGGAAGATCAAAAGCCGCTATAAGTTCGAGTATGATCTAAATGCAATCCTATCAGACCTGATCTATACCAGAGTGTTGGAACCTTCCAGTAAAAGTTCTTCTTTCCATGCCGCAAAACAATTCCTTGAGCCGCCGACTTATGAACTGCATGATGTTTATCGTGCACTTTCGGTCCTTGCCAGGGAAATAGATTTTATCCTGTCAGAAGTTTACAAGAACAGTTTTTTTCTAGGTAATAGAAATGACCGGATTCTTTATTACGATTGTACAAACTACTATTTTGAGATTGAACAGGAGGACGGAGATAAAAAATACGGCAAGAGTAAAGAACACCGGCCAAACCCCATTATTCAGATGGGCCTTTTTACGGACGGTGACGGGCTGCCGTTAGCATTTTCCCTTTTTCCAGGGAATCAGAATGAGCAAAAATCACTAAAGCCCCTGGAAACTAAGATCCTTCAGCAGTTCGGATGTGAAAAGTTTATATATTGCAGTGATGCGGGTCTTGCGTCTGAAGACAACCGGGTATTTAACCACATGGGACAACGTGCATTCATTGTAACCCAATCAATCAAAAAACTCCCTGCTGAGGATCGGGCATGGGCATTGGACAGGAGCGGTTTTAAGTGCCTGACAGATGATATGCCTGCTGATATCGCAAAGCTGTCAGAAGATGATAAAGACCATCTCTATTACAAAGATGAACCGTTTACAACAAAAAACTACATCAGCGGTTGATCATAACATATTCCCCAAAGGATGTGACATTTTATTCATCAGGAATTGTATATGAAGAGCTTGCACATGTTGTACGTGAAGATATTATGCGGCAGGAATTTAATAAGTATTCAGATATGAGAATGCCGAGGTATGCAGATGGAAAGCCAAATTTAAAAGCCAGGGACAGACAATTGATAGAAAGAAATCCCAGTATTGTGGATGAGATTGATATTTCTGTTCTTAAAGCAATTGAGTTTGTGAGAGCGGTGTCGGAGTTTTTACCTTATGAAGAGACAGAGGAAGAAACAAATAAGATGCTTGAATTGATGAAGCGGTCAGGATATTTGCTGGATACAAGAGATATCAAGCATGTTTTGGCGGCTCATACATATGGGGTGAACAGCATTTTGACTTGTGACGGCGATTATGCTGGATTCGAGAATTTAAATGTATATGTTCCACCAAGTGAAAAGTATTCGCAAATAAAAATAGGACGAGCAAATGTTTTGCTGCCGTTTGACTCGGACAAGTATTGAAAACGTAAAATTTTATTCTCTTTTGACTAGCCAAGAAAAAGGCTAGTCTTTTTTTGTCTCCGGTCTCATATACTTTTAACAGTTCAGATAACGGGATGGTTACCCGATATTTTGCAGAGGTTATAAGGCGGAAGAATGCCCTTTCAAGCTTGACTTGAGAGACAAATGGACATGCGGGTACAAGGCGTTCCGGTGAGAATAAGCAGCCTGGGTGAGCCGTATTCGTATGCCTTGTGGAGGTAAAAATGAAGGACAAGAATGAAATCATACATTTTTTTTCCCGGCATATCCGGGAAATTTTGGAGCAGGCAGAGGTGGATTTTGAACAGCTTCAGGAGATTCGCCTTCGTGCCTATAAGCCCTTTTTGATTCGCCTTGGGGGAGAGGAATATTTTCTCTCCAAACAGGGAGAAGCCTTGAAGGAGCCTGATAGAGCCTGGACGGTGACGCCAAAGGAAATCCGGGAGACAATGGAGCTTGTGGGAAAATATTCTCTCTATGCTTATGAGGACGAATTAAAGCAGGGCTATCTTACGCTCCAGGGAGGGCACCGCCTGGGAGTGTCCGGAAAAGCTGTGCTGGAAGGGGACAAGGTGAAGAGCATCCGTTATATTTCCTGTTTGAATCTGCGGCTGTCTCATGAGATTATTGGCTGCGGGGACAAGGTACTGCCCTTTCTCCATGATGAAACAGGGTTGAAGCATACCTTAATTATTTCGCCGCCCCGGGGCGGAAAGACAACCCTGCTTCGGGATCTGGTGCGGCAGATTTCCAATGGGACAAAGGCCCTTAGAGGGCATACGGTGGGAGTGGTGGACGAGCGCTCCGAGATCTGCGGCTGCTTTCAGGGGATTCCGGCCAATGACGTGGGACTCCGCACAGATGTGATGGACGCCTGTCCCAAGGCGGAGGGAATGATGATGCTGATCCGGTCTATGGCGCCGGAAGTACTGGCGGTGGATGAGATAGGACGTGAAGAGGACATCCGCGCTATGGAGACGGCATTGTTCTGCGGCTGCCGTCTTCTTGCTACGGTTCACGGAAGTTCTCTCGATGATATCCGTTCCAAGCCTCTTCTTCAAAGGCTGGCAGAGGAGCAAATCTTTGAACGCTATGTGATTATGGGTTTTGCCGGGCAGAGGAGGCGGATATCAAAGAGCCGGAAATCATCGGAGTCCGGTGAAGCGGATAATGGAATAAGAACAGGAATGATTCAGGAGGAGAGTTATGAAGCCCGGCCCGGCATGGTCCGGCAAATCCTGGATGAAAGGGGGAGAGTTTTATGTTAAAAGGAATCGGCGCCTTGCTGATTTTGGCCTCGGCCGCAGGAATCGGCGTCAGTTTCAGCAATGACTTAAAGGGACGCTGTATGGAGCTGCGGCTGCTGAAGCAGATGATTTATATGCTGCGGGGAGAGATTAAATATACGAAGACACCTCTGCCGGATGCGTTTGCCAGTATTGCGGTCCGCATGAAGGAACCGTTCGGAAGCTTTTTGGAGGAGCTTGCAAAGCAGATGGAAAATCCGGAAAACGGAACCTTCGGAGAGCTGTGGCAGGCCCAGATTAAAGCCCAGCTGTCCGGCACCCATCTGAAACGGGAGGACAAGGAGCAGCTGGGGAGCTTGGGCGAGGTCTTAGGATACCTTGATCTGGAAATGCAGCTGTCTTCCATTGAGCTTTATCTGGAGCAGCTGGAGCTTCGTATTCGGGAGTCCCAGGAGGCAGCCCGGACAAAACAGAAATTGTACCAAAGCTTGGGAGTGGCCGGAGGCATTTTCCTGGTCATACTTTTGGTGTAAATGGGAGGAAGCTATGAGCGTCAATCTCATATTTAAAATTGCGGCGGTCGGAATCCTTGTGTCTGTACTTAGTCAGATTCTAAAGCACAGCGGGCGGGAGGAGCAGGCTTTTCTCACCAGCCTCGCCGGCCTGGTGCTGGTGCTGTTCTGGATTCTGCCATATATTTTTGACTTATTTGATACTATGCAGAGACTTTTTGCACTGTAAAGAGTAATATTCCGCGTTGTATACAAATCGAATTACGGACGCTTATATGAGCGGCAGGGAATTGATTTTATGCGGGTATACCGGGAGGAATATTATGGGACCGGACTAAGGGGGATTTAATATGCTGCAGGCAGCCATGATTGGAATTGCCGGTGTTCTTCTGGCACTTCAGATAAAAGCGGTAAAGCCGGAATTTTCCGTCTATCTCAGCATTGCCACAAGTGTATTTCTGCTGCTCTTGGCAGCTGAGAAGCTTGAGGTAGTAGTGGAGAGCGTGAAGCTGATCCAAAGCTCCATTTCCATTCAAAGCTCTTATATACAAGCGCTGCTTAAAATCATCGGCATCACCTATATAGCGGAGTTTGCTTCGGATATCTGCCGGGACGCGGGTTATGGAGCCATTGCCGGGCAGATCGGAGTGTTCAGCAAACTTTCTATTCTGGCTGTCAGTATGCCGATTATCACAGCCCTTTTAGAAACCATTCGCGGATTCCTGGGGACATAGCAATGAGAGAGGGAATAAAAAAGAGAAAGAAAAATTTCCGGTATATAGGGCTATTCGCATTGCTGCAAGCTGTGACGACCGCTAGGCTATGCGGATTGTCACGATTTGCAAGCGGATGCCTCTTACTGGGGATGTTTGCAGGCGCGTGCTTTTTACCGCTTGAAGTAGAGGCCGCAGAGGATGTTAAGCCTCTTAAAGATCAGAAGGGAGAACGCTTCATACCCCTTAAATTGCAGGAAGCGGATCTCTCAATGGTGGATGAATTGGACTTTGACGAAATTGAACAGTCGGTGGATGAGATCTTAGGCGGAGAATTTCAGTTTGAAAATACGGTTATGGAGCTTTTGAGTGGAGAGCAGCCATTTACCCTGGAGGGCTTTGTGGCGGCAGTGGTGGAGCAGCTGCAAAATAACTGGCGCACCGAGAAACATCTTCTGCTCTCCATTTTGCTGCTTGGCATAGCGGCGGCCCTTATGTCCAACTTCTCGAATATTTTTCAGAATCAGCAGATTGCGGAGGTGAGCTTTGAGATAACGTACCTTTTGCTGTTTCTGATTCTCTTGCAGATATTTTCCGGGGCTATGGAGATTACAAGAGAGGTGCTTTTGGGAATCCAGGATTTTATGAATGTGCTTGTCCCGGCCTTCTGTCTGGCTGTGACGATGGCCTCGGGCAGTACTACGGCGTTGGTGTTCTATGAATTTTTTCTGGGACTGATTTATTTTATCCAGAGGCTTATCCAAAATGGGCTGATGGCGTTGATTCAGGTACATGTGATTCTTGTCTTTGTGAATCATCTGACGAAGGAGGAGTATTTGTCGCAGATGAAGGAAATGGCCTCTAAGGTCACCGTATGGCTTCTGAAATCCATGCTTGCGGTGGTGATAGGCTTCAATACCATCCAGGGTATTTTAAATCCGGCTGTGGATTCCCTGAAAACCACTCTGTTCAGCAGGGCGGCGGAAATGATTCCCGGTATCGGAAATATCGCCGGCTCCGTAACGGATGTGGTCCTGGGCTCCTCCGTTCTTATAAAAAACGGCATCGGCGTTGCTGCATTGGTTGTTATTGTGCTGATTTGCCTGATGCCCTTAGTCAAGCTTGGAGTGCTGATGATGCTTCTGGAGCTGGCGGCGGCCCTCCTTCAGCCGGTGTCGGATAAGCGGATGACCGGCTGTGTGGCCGGAGTAGGGGAGGGCATCCGACTGCTGTTCCGGGTCGTATTTACAACGGCGGTGCTGTTTATGCTGACGATTGCGGTGGTTACGGTGTCGGTGAGAGGGTGAAGCAGGAGATTGACAGCAGTATTACGGAATTGTGAATTTTCGGGAAACGGAGTACGGATAGATATATTACGGAACGGGAATCAAATCTTATGAAAGAATTATTGTTTGGATGGATACAGGATATTGCATTTTATACTCTGCTGATGGTAGTTGTGCTTCACGTGCTTCCGGAGAAAAATCAGCGCAAATATCTGCAGTTTTTTATGGGGATCGTTTTGATGATTCTTGTCATATCCCCGTTTCTGACAGCTCTTGGGTTGGAGCAGCAGTTAGATGAGACTTACGCCAGGCAGACCTATGACCGGGAGCTTCAGGAATTTTTAAGGAAGCAGGAAGCCATAGAGGAGGAATATCAGAGACATCTGGAAGAAAAGCTATACGAGGCCCGGGATGAGGCGGAGAGCTTAAAAGAAGAACAAAGAGAAGAAGAGGAACAAAGAGAGGAAAAGCAACAAGAAGAACAACAAGAACAGGAACAGCAAATTCAGGAAAGCTGGATAAAGGAGCAAGAACGGCAAAGTCAGGAGAAGGGCAAGGCCCCCCGGGAAGGAGAAATTGGTGAAATTCCTGAAATCCATATTGAAATCGGAAAACCGGAAGGAGATTAAAAAGCTGAAAAAGGATCAATTGCTGATTCTCCTGCTCTTCGGCGTCCTTTTGCTGGTCATCGCAATTCCGGCAGATCGGGGAAAGGAAAAAAAGTCCCGGGCAGAAGAAGCTTCGGACGGTGGTGATACCTTAAAGGGTACGGAACAGTCATTTTCGGAAAGCTCCTATGAGCGGCAGCAGGAGGAACGCTTAAAGGAGGTTTTGCAGAAGGTAGAAGGCGTAGGCCGGGTGGAGGTCATGATTACCCTTCGCTCCTCCTCGGAAAAGGTGGTGGAGAAGGACGCGCCCTCCAGGAGCCAGCGGGTGGAGGAGACAGATTCCCAGGGAGGCAGTCGGACCACCCAGGAGAATGAAAGGGAGGAAACAACGGTTTATGAGGAAGGCGAGGATGGAAAAAGGACCCCCTATGTGGTACAGGAATTAGAGCCTGTGGTGGAGGGAGTGATTGTAATTGCCGAGGGCGGAGGAAATGCCGCGGTAAAACAGAATATTCTGGAGGCAGTTGAGGCATTATTTCCCGTGGAGGCACATAAAATAAAAATAATGAAGATGGAGGGTTCAAAGTGAAGAACATATTCAAGAAAAACCAGATGATCATTACCGCGCTGGCTATTATGATCGCGGTAGCAGGGTACTTAAACTATTCCGGAACAAAGCTTGACTCTGCCAGCATTACGGCAGGCTCGGATGCAGCCACAAAAGAGGATGAGGACAACATTGCGGCCGATATTTCCGCAGAGGATCTATATGCCCAGACAGGACTTGAGGAGCTGCAGTTTGCGGACGGCGACATCGCAAGTCTTGACCAGGATGCGTCGGATCTGGATACGGCGGAGCTTGGAGAGGACGAGAATCCGGGGGAGGCCGTGTTGGCAAATTCCACCTCCGGGGTAGGCTTTTCCGCTGAGGCGAAGGTGACAAGAGAGCAGCTTCGCTCCAGGAATAAGGAAATTCTGCTGGAGGTCATCAACAACACAAATATTTCCGACGCCCAGAAGCAGGAAGCCATTGACAGCATGATTGCTCTGACAGACGTTGCGGAGCGCGAATCCGCCGCGGAGATTCTTCTGCAGGCCAAGGGCTTTGAGGATGTGGTGGTAAGCATCACTGACGGGCAGGCAGATGTGGTTGTGAATATGACGGAGATCGACGACGCAGGCCGGGCACAGATTGAGGACATCGTGAAGCGTAAAACCGGAATTTCCGGAGAAAATATTGTGATTACGCCTATGGCGGAAGCGGAGTAACAGCAAGAGCCCGGCAGTATTGCCGGGCTCTTGTTCGTAGTTCGTATTGAAAATACGCTGTTGTCTGTGTAATAACATACCAGATATTATCGCAGCGGTATCTCCAGCTTTTCAAATTTATCCTGCCAGGACTTGTGAAGCTTTTCATTGCAGTAAATCTGATTCTTGATCGCAAGCATCCTGGCATCTGTCTGGGCGATTATCTCCGCACATTCCTTCAACTCGGCAGAAACGGCCTCCGGATTCTCCACATCCTGCTTATACTTAAGCTGATGATCCACACTGGCCCATAAATCCATAGCGATTGTGCGGATCTGTACCTCCACACGCATATTTCGCTTCTGCTCGGAAAAAAATACCGGAATCTGCACAATTAAGTGCAGGCTGCGGTAGCCGTTGGGCTTGGGAGCCTGAATATAATCTTTTTGGCGGATAAGTGTAATATCATCCTGCTGAAGCAACATATCCGCAATGGCATAAATATCATCAATAAAGGAACAGATAACCCGGATGCCGGCCACATCATTCAGCATTTCCTCCACAGCCTCCACCGTGAAGGGAGCGTCATAACGCTGCAGCTTTTGAATAATGCTCAAAGGCCGTTTGATGCGTGAGGTAATGTGCTTGATGGGGTTGCGCTTATGGCGGATGCTCAGCTCGTCATTCAAAACCTCAAGCTTGGTACGGACCTCCCGGATGGCGCAGTTGTACATCATCATCAGCTCTTGAAATTGATAAGCCTGGTTTGCAAAATCTTTCGGTATCTCCGGGAGCGTATTAATGTCCGTATAGGAAGTATGTGCTTCGTGTTCCATAAAATGACTCCGATTTCTGTAGGTATTTCTTATAAATTCTCTGCCTGTCCGGCAAATACCGGGGATAATTGCCGGGACCGGGAAGGTATATCAATGGCGGGGATTGTCCTTTACCTGGGTACAAGCCTTCAAAGCCTCCACCGTAATCTGGCTGATAAGCCGGCCGGTGTAGTAGCTCACCAGGGGATCCACCGCGAATTTATCTACAATCTTATATTTGGACGGAAGCCCGCTCAGCGTAAGGGCAATTGTATCCGCCTTGCATCGCGGACAGGTGCAGACCTCAAACTGTTTCATAAAATAAATGATTTTGTCCTCCACTATACGCTGCATCACATTCAGCATCACATAATCCGGTTCCGGTTCTGCCGGGGGTTCCGGTTCTGTCAGCGGATCGGGTGAAAGCTCTAAAACTTCTTCCTGTTCCGGCTCCGGTTCTGCCGGGGTGGGAGCGGAAATTTCTGCATTAGAAGCTTCCGGAGAAGCAGTAGGAGTTTCAGCCTTGGGTTGTTCCGTGACAGGAGCGGCAGGTATTTCAGCCTCAGGCGCTTCGGCAGCAGGAGCAGCGGGTATCTCAGCTTTAGGTGCTTCTG
The DNA here is from genome assembly GCA_910576325.1 of Clostridia bacterium. Classification (GTDB taxonomy): domain Bacteria; phylum Bacillota; class Clostridia; order Lachnospirales; family Lachnospiraceae; genus Laedolimicola. The sequence goes on along the minus strand of CAJTIM010000008.1, from coordinate 132,490 downwards.
TAGCAGGAGCAGCGGGTATTTCAGCCTTAGGCGCTTCGGCAGCAGAAGCGGAAGGAGTTTCAGCTTTTTGAGGCTCCGCGGCAGGAATGTTTTCCGGCTTAGGAGCTTCCGATATGGCTGCATTTTCCACCTTTTGGGAACCCTCTTCCATTTTTGAAGGCTCTTCCACAGGAGCCGAAGCGGTCACCGCAGCTCCTTCTTCTTTTTCCAGCTCCTTCAAAAGCTCTTCATGAATCTGCGCTGCTAAGGCGTCGGCTTCTTTCGCTCCGTTGTCAATAATCGAAATATTAGAAGGAACCTCCGGTGCGGCCGCCTGGGTGATTGCAGGCGTCGGAGCCGGAGCGGGAGCAGCTTCGGCCTTCGCCGGCTCCGGTTCTTCTTTCGCAGTCGTAGTTTCAGCCTCAGTCTTTGCTTCCTGAGGCTGCTGCACTTCCTTTTCCGGTTCCCCTCCCGAGAGTAAATTCAAAACATGTGCCGTCTTGTTACTTTTGCGTGCCATGAAGAACCTCCTGTTGACTGATCTTATACAATACCTCCCGTACAAATGCCTTGTAATCCAAGGAGGGCTTGGAAAGCGGAGAATAGTCATAAATACTCTCTCCGTGGGCCGGAGCCTCCGCAACGGTCACGCTGGGCCGGATCTGTATCTCGAATACGGAGCTGTGAATCTGAGCGGCAATATTCTCCGCCATCTCCTTCACCTCCCGGGCCAGAATGGTACGCCGGTTAAACTTTGTCAGTACAATCCCCAGGACATGAAGGTTGGGATTCACGGACTGCTGGACGGAATTGATGGTTTCCTTAATCTGTGCAACGCCCACGATACTGAGAATCTCCGCAACCATAGGAATGATCAGATAATCAGCCGCCGCATAAGCATTGACCGTCAGAATATTCAGAGCCGGCGGCGTGTCGATGATGATAAAATCATAGCGATCCTCTATCGGCATCAGAAGCCTTTTCAGCATCAGCTCTCTTCCGGGCTCGTTAAACTCCAGCTCTGCGCTGCTTAAAAGAATATTGGAAGTAATGAGATCACAGTATTCCGTAGGCTGAATGGCAGCTTCGATAGGAACCTGATATTTAAATACCTCATAAATGGTCTTTGAATCTTCGATATCAAGGCCGAGACTGAACCCAAAATTTCCCTGGGGGTCCAGGTCAATGCCAAGTACTTTTTTGCCCTCTCTGGTAAGTCCGGCTGCCAAAGCACTTGAAGTTGTGGTCTTGCCAACCCCACCCTTCTGATTGGTAAGTGCAATGATAGTAGCCAAGGTAAATTCCTCCGTTTCTCTAATTTCTGAAAATCGTTGTCAGTCATAAAAATAAATTCAAGTATTAACTAAAGTATACTATATGCCGATAAATAAGTACAGAGTAATTTCGAAAATGTATAAAAATGAAAGAACGGTTCTGCTTCGGACAGTCCCAAAAGGAAGTGCCACAGGAGAATCGCGGGAAAGAAAAAGAGATAAAAGGAGTGGTTAATATGGCTAACATAAGCAGTTTAAGCGGATCTACCAACAGTGCAATGTCAAGCTTAAGAGGTTACGGCGGACTGGCCAGCGGACTGGACAGAGACGAATTGATCGCAGGTATGACTTCGGGAACACAGACGAAGATTACGAAGCAGCAGCAGGCAAAGACAAAGCTTCAGTGGCAGCAGCAGGCTTATCGGGATATCAGTGATAAAATGATTAGTTTTGCCAATAAATATACAGCTACCATGTCTTCGAGCACCAATTTATTCAGTGATGCTTTTTGGGGAGCAGCCAGCACATCCGTGGTTGGAAAGAACAGTAAGTTTCTCAGTGTAACCGGAGCAAATAAGACAGCGGCAGCTAATGTATCTATTCTTGGTATAAAACAGATGGCCAAGAATGCCCAGATGATGTCAAACGGCGCAGTATCTGATCGGAAGCTGACAACCAGCAAGATCGAGACAGGCGAAATGGATATCAGCACACTTGCTGGAAAGAGTCTTAACTTTAAAGTGGGAGACAAGAGCTACAGTGTTACTATTCCTTACGGAACAGGAGAGCCTTTTGCAAACGCAGAGGAAGCCGCTAAGGCAATTAATGAGGCAATGGCCAAGGTAGAGGTGAGTTATACAGGATCTTCCAAGAAGGGAACATTGGCTGATTTTGTGGAGATAGGAACAGCTGGAGGCAGATTTACAATTTCCAGTAAAGGTAATGAGGTGACATTGACCGGCGGCTCCGCTATGGAAGCTATGGGCTACAAGGAGCTGTACGACGAAGCCAAAAAGGACAAAAAGAACGGCCTGGAGATTAAGAGTGCGGCGAATGGAGGAACCATTGCCGGCAAACCGGCGGAATTGTCAGAGAAGCAGACACTTGCTCAGCGCATGGGCGGAAAGACACTATTGTTCAATTACAATGGTACAACCAAGAGTATTGAGCTTCCATCAGCAGAAGATATTGCGGCTATGGAAAAGTCTGGAGACGGCGGCCTTGAGTATATAAAGGAAGAATTGCAGAAAAGTCTGGACGCCGCTTTTGGTAAAGGAAGAGTAGAGGTTGAGCTTAAGGACGAGAAGCTTTCCTTTAAGACTACTGTGCCAAATAAGACGGATGCGGATGGCAATTCGTTGGAAGATACTACCTCTACATTGACCATCACAGGAGGCAGCGAGTCCATCATGGCTTCTCATGGCGGTCTGGGAATTACTGCAGGAGAGTCTAACCGTCTGAATCTTGATGCAAGTATTCAAAATTCCGGCTTAAAGGGCGCTGAGGGCATGGATCCCGATAAGATCTATAAGATGACTATCAATGGCGAAGAATTTGAATTTACAGGTAAGGAATCCATTTCTTCTATTATGAAGAAGATCAATGAGTCTGATGCCGGAGTAAAGATTACTTATATGTCCACAGCGGATAAGTTTGTTATTGAATCTACTGAGGGAGGAGCCTCAGGGGACATAAAGCTGGAAGGAGAAGGGGCAGAGTTTCTCTTTGGTAAAGAAGGAGAAACGGGCGGTTATACCTGTACAGAAGGTCAGGATGCCATTGTTGCGGTGAAGTATGCAGGCTCCGACGAAGTGGTTGAGCTCACCCGCGGAAGTAACAGCTTTTCTATTGATGGTCTGAATGTAACAGCCAAGGGAGAGTTTGGTTATGGAGAAGATGGCAAGCTTAGTACAGATCCTGAAGATGCTGTAACTTTTGAAACAAATGTAAACTCTGAGAAGATGGTAAGTGCTATCTCTGACTTGGTAAAGGAATACAATGAGATTCTGGATCTGGTGAACTCTCATGTGAGCACCCGCCCGGACAGAGATTATTTCCCACTGACAGATGATCAGAAGAAGGAAATGAGCGAGAGCGAGATAAAGATTTGGGAGGAAAAGGCCAAGGAAGGTATTCTCTTTGGGTCCAGTGAATTGCGCGAACTAGCTGACGACCTGCGTTGGGCGATTCTTCCCAAGGATCAGCTGGCTATGGAAGCTATGGGAATCTCTGTATCCGGCAGCTGGCAGGACAATGGTAAACTTTCCTTTGACGAAACTAAGTTTAAGGCGGCGCTTGAAACGAATCCTGACGCTGTGAAGGAAGCATTTACAAAGGCTGACGGCATTGCTTCTAATTTGAAAAATACTATGAACAAGTATGTGAGTACGTTGGGAGCTACCAAGGGTATTCTGATTGAGAAGGCTGGCTCCTCCCATGCGCCGACCAGTATGCTGAGCAATTCGATACAAGGTGAGATTGACGATATAGATAAGATTCTGGAGAATCTGAAGACCCGCTTAAAATCCGAGCAGGATCGCTACATCAGCCAGTTTACACAGTTAGAGACGCTGATTTCTCAGATGAACTCTCAGAGCAGCTATTTAAGCGGAATGGGCTTCTAATGCGGCATACCATAAGACGTTTCATTCCTTGAGAGTGGAGCAAAGAAAGGGTAAGAAGTGAAACAGTGATGAATGCGAACGGTTATCAACAGTATAAAACCCAGTCCGTCAACACGATGACGGCCAGCGAGATGCTCCTTCTCCTGTTTGACGAGCTGGTAAAACGGCTTACCAGGGCGGAATTGGCATTGGAGGTAAAGGATGAAGAACTGTTTGAACAGTCCGTAACCCGTTCCAGAGAGATTGTGCAGTATTTGAAGGCAACTCTGAACAGGAGCTATGCCATCAGCAGAGAATTAAGCGTGATGTATGACTTCTTCATTTATGAGCTGTCCCGCATCAGTGCAGGCAGGAACCCGAAGGTGATTGCGGAACTGAAAGAGCTGGTGGAGGAGCTTCGGGAGGCGTTTCGGGAAGCCAGCAGAATGCTCAATAATTGAGAGGATAATGAAATATGGCGGAACAGGAATTGTGGATGGAGCTTCTTAAGCAGATGCATAGGCGCTATGGGATGGTAAATGAAGTGTTTCGTGTGACAAAGGAGATCGCGGATGCCCTGTCAAGGGATGACCGGGTGGCGGCCCAGATGCTTCTGGGGATGCGCCAGGAGGAGATTGATCACCTTTTAGAGAGCGAAGAGAAGATTTATATGCTTCTGGAATGTGCCGGGCCTTTAGAGCGTGAGGAGATTCTGGCTCTGCTTAAGGGAGAACGGGAAGCTGCGAAGGAAGCCTCCTTTGAAGAAAAGAAGATCGGGGAGATAGGGAATAATATTCGGAGGAACCTGGAGAAGATTAGGGAAGTGGATCGGGTGGTCAGCGTGAAGCTGGCTGGGAAGGATTCATTTTATCAGAAGTAATCGGGGTTCTTTGGGAAAGGGTGAATGTAAATTTGCCCTTTCTTTTTTTTGTGTTGTATTGTAAGATTTAGGTGGTGGGAGGGGCTACCGCAAAATAAGCCGGCAGTCATTTCCATATCCTGTGTTCGGACGGTTCGCGTACAGGGTGTCTGCTCTGTACGGACATTGCCCTTGTAGTGGGGTGGGAGTGGTTTGGTTTTGAGGCTATGTCCGTCCATATCAGACACCCTGTACGCGAACAGCCGGACACCGGATATAGGAAAAGCCTGCCGGCTTATTTTGCGGCAGCCCCTCGGGGAGGTTGTTGAGAATGGGAAGAATGGGGGAATGTTATGGCCCAGATTGTGTTTGATCGCGTTACGAAGATTTTTGAGCCGGATGATCTGGTGTTGGAGGATATTTCTTTTCGGGTGGAGAAAGGGGAGTTTGTTTTTCTGATTGGGAAGAGTGGGGTGGGGAAATCGAGTGTTCTTAAGCTTCTCAGCAGGCAGGAGGAGGTGACTGAGGGGAAGATTTTTGTGGATGAGAAGGATATCGGCCTTTTGCGGAAGAGGGAGCTGGCTTTTTTTCGGAGAAAATTCGGGATTATGCAGGCGGATATGCGGTGTCTGCGGGATCGGGATGTGTATGAGAATCTTTTTTTGGTGATGCGGTCCTGTGGGTTTTCCCGGAGAGAGAGTAAAAGACGGATTGCGGAGGCTCTTGGACGGGTGGGGATGGCCCATAAGGTGAAGGCGTTTCCGCAGGAGCTGTCGGTGGGGGAGGAGGCCCGGGTGCTGCTGGCGCGGGCCTTGGTGACGGGGCCGGAGATTCTTTTGGCGGATGAGCCTACGGCTAATCTGGACCCGGATGCGGCCTGGGATATGATGAATTTGATTAATGATGTGAATCATCAGGGAATTACGGTGATTGTCAGCAGTCATTCGGTGGAGCTGGTGAATATTATGCGCAAAAGGGTGCTGACTCTGGTAGAGGGGATGCTTGTGTCGGATGAAAAGAATGCAGGTTACAGCTCCAAAGCTCTGGATATTTTTGAGGAACGGCGTGTTCGGCAGCTTCGGGAAAGAAAATCTGAAAAATTATAAAGATTTTTCTTGTTTTTTGTTATTTATCTTTGTAATGAACCGATATATAATATAAGAGTAACCAGCGTACTATTCTGTCCGCAGTTAAAGGGCAGATTTTACACTGGCAATTGGTATCTTTAAAATGAATCGGAAATGTTTTTAAAGGTGACGGTTCGGTTGCTGGAACTGTTACTCTTAAAGATAGATTCGAAAGGGGGCAATGGATATGGCAGTTGGCAGGATTGGTTCATCTATGAGTTATATGAATTACACATCCTCCATCAATCAGCTTCGGCTGCAGCAGGCGCTGAATAATTATCATTCAAATCGTCAGGCTGTGTCTCCGGTGCAGCGTGTGAACCGGACGTACAAGGATTCCAGTCTGAATTTCCTCAAGAATTATAATAGTAAGATGACGGATCTGATGCAGTCCGCAAACTCTCTGCGGGGATCAAATTCCTCCGGTGCGGCGAATGCGAAAAAGCTCGGCAGCTCCGATAACAGTGTGCTGTCGGCCAAGGAGCGTTTCGGCAGCGGATACGGACAGAAGCTTTCCGTTAATGTGAGCCAGGTGGCGAAAGCTCAGATGAATCAGAGCGCGGGCGTGAATGCAAAGGCGAAGGCTTCCTCCGGTATGAATTTCAGTATCCGGTCCAAGAGCGCTTCCGGCGGCGTGTCCGGTGTGTTTGTGCAGGTGGATGCCCGGAAGAAGGGCGGCGGATTGAGGACGAACCAGGAGATGCTTGAGGAGGCGGCCAGTCAGATCAACCGGGCCAAGAGCGGTGTACAGGCGAATGTGGTGGTGAAGGACGGGGAGGCGTCTCTTCAGATTACAGGGACAAAGACCGGGGAGGGCAATACCTTTCAGGTAAACGGCGACACCGGGATTGCCAAGGGCTTGAGCGAGACGGCGCAGGAGGCTCAGAATGCAAAGTACTCCGTTACGGAGAACGGCGCAAGCCGCAATTATGTTTCCTCCTCCAATGAGATTTCTCTGGATATGGGAAGGATTCAGGCTACGCTTAAGAAGGAAGGCAAGGCGGATATTGAGCCTCAGGAGGACAGTGAGCGGCTGATCTCCGGTGTGGAAGATTTGGTGAATAATTACAACAAAGCGGTGGATTTCCTGCGGAACAATGCGGGTCAGGGATCGGAGGTCAGCCGGCAGCTTCGGAATATGGTGAGAAGCTTAGGCTCCGAGCAGTCTCTTGAGATGGCGGGAATTACCGCCAATAAGGACGGAACCCTTTCCTTTGATAAGGAGAAGCTTACGAAGAATCTGGAGAAGGACGAGGATCTGGTGCGGGATGTGATTTCCGGCAGGAACGGCATTGCGCAGGCAGCCTTTGACAGAGGAAGCGCCGGGCTTCGGGCCAATTCCGCCGGACTGGTGCAGAACAGTGTGCGGCAGGCGGAGAGCAGCCAGAACACGGACGGCTATCATTTTTTGAATACGTTTTCCAAAGCAGGCGCTTATAATATGAGTAATTATATGGCCCTTGGGCTGATGATGGATTATTTCGTATAAGAGAAAAGGGCCGAGTAAGGCGGCCCTTCTTCTTGTGTCCCGAATTGTAAGGCGAGGGGCACGGGAAAACGCTTCACGAGGGGAAATATTTTTGTGAGGGGAATTCTTTAATAGGAAGAGAGAGGTTCCTTTGATGAACGTATTGCAGCAGGATCGCCGGTATCTGCTTTTGCTGGTATCGGCGGTCATGAATCAGAAGAAGGTTCCTGTCATGTCCGGCAGTCTGATGCCCTGGAGGACCATCTACCGGCTGGCGGATACCAATCAGGTAGCGAATCTGTGCTGGCTCGGCATCCTGGGTTTAAGTTCAGAGATGGACAAGGAAATCAAGGGCCTGTTCTATGAGAGCTATCAGAGGGAGTTGAAAAACGTACCCGGCTATCAAAGTGCGGAGGAGGTGCTGCACTGGCAGCTGGAGCGCAAGAAGATACATTTTCTCATTCTGGAGGGCACCGGCCTGAGGGAGCTTTACCCCCAGAAGGAGATGCGCAGAATGGATGCTATCCATATTTTAGTTTCCAAAGGGGATCTGGTACGTATTGACACCATTATGCGCAGTATGGATTACGAGCCGCAGGAGAACCGGGAGGACGAAGGAATTTTATACTATAAAATACCAGGCGTCTATGTGAAGTTTTATGATAAAATAAAGTTTGTCAATGAAAAGATGGAGCGCTACTTTGATTCACCGGTGCGCATGTATTCCAAGAAAAAAGGCTACCGTTATCTCCGGTGCTTTGATAAGGAGGAAGCCTACCTTTATATGGCAGGCAAGGCGGCCAATGACTATGCCCTTGGCCGGGCAACGGTTCGGACCGTGCTGGACTTCTGGCTGTATGAAAAGGCCCACAAGGAAGAACTGAACTGGCCTTATGTGGACAAAGTTCTCAAACGGTATAAGATTTTAGAATTTTCGGAGCGGCTTTTAAAGCTGGGCGATATCTGGTTTCAAAACGGAATCAGTGACGAGATGGAGATCTACAATGCTATGGAGGCTTACATTCTCTCCAGAGGGGAACAGGGGAGACAGTTAAGCGGAAAAATTCTTCCGCTGCTACAGGATGTAGCGGATTTTTATAAAAGAGACCGGCGAAAAGAATGGATGAATCGGGAAAAGGAAGCCCTGTTTCCTCCTAAGGATTATATGGCAGGGATGTTTCCGGTTCTGAAAAAATTCTCATGGCTGTATTTGCCTTGCTGCCTGCTTCGGCTGTGGAGAATCTGGTTTTCCAAGATGAAGCAGCTTTTTGCAAAAAAGCGGGACCAGCTCAAAGAAAAGCTGAAACGAAAGAAAAGCCCCGCGGATACACCGCCGGATTCACAGGAAGAAAATGAAAATAATATAAGAATGGAGTAAGAGATGAAGAATTTAAAGATTTCACAAAAGCTGATTGTTTCCTTTGGAACGATTCTGGTGCTCAGCGTCGCTCTGGTGATACTTTCCATAACGGCTTTGCGCTCAATTGGAGACAAATCGCATCAGATGTACGAGGGTCCCTTTGTGGCGGCCACGGAAGGCATGAGTGTTGCCGAGAAGATGTACAATGTCTGGGGAAGCTTAAATGCGGCTCTGGTAGAAGAGGATCTGGCCAAATATGCGGATCGCATCAATGAAAGCGCTACGGAAGTTGTGGCGGGCCTCAACAAGCTTCAGGAGATTTCCGGAACTGCCGGCGGTTCCGTACAGAAGCTTCTGGATGACAGCGGCGATGCCCAGGCTCTTATCGGGGAGATCTTAGGACTGATGGAGGCCGGCAACTGGGAGGAAGCCCGGGAGCTGCTCACAGGAGATTTTTCTGAGATTTTTGACCAGAGTTCCGCGGCGGCGGAGGCAATCTACAGGGAAGCCAATGTGTCGGCTGAGGATATGAGCAAATCCGTCAACAGAACTACAAACAATGCGTCTCTGTTTCTTTTGGCTTTGTTAATTGTGGCAGTTCTCATTGCAGTTGGAATTATGGCAGTTCTCATTAAGGGGCTGACCCGGCCTATCTATGAGCTGGAGAAGACGGCGCAGGCTATTTCCAACGGAAATATTCAAAGTCACGTTACATATGAATCCAGGGATGAGCTTGGTACGCTGGCCGACAGCTTCCGCAAGACCAGCGAGGTGCTCTCGGCGGTGATTCAGGATATCTCTTATCTGATGAACGAGATGGCCAAGGGCAACCTGGATATCCGCACCAGAGCGGAGAATTACTATGTAGGTGATTTCCAGGCGATTCTGGGCTCTATCCGCGAGATGAATAAATATCTGAGTACAACCCTCCTTCGGATCAATGACGCCAGCGATCAGGTGGCAAGCGGTTCCGATCAGGTATCCAGCGGTGCGCAGGGACTTTCCCAGGGTGCAACGGAGCAGGCAAGTGCGGTGGAACAGCTGGCAGCGTCCATCAATGATATTTCCAGTCAGGTAAAGCAGACCTCCGAGAATGCAAAGAAGGCAAGCGAGCAGGTGGAGAATGCGGGAGCGGATCTTCAGATTTCCAATCAGAAGATGGAGGAGATGATCGCGGCTATGTCCGAAATCAGCGACCGTTCCGGCGAGATTGGCAAGATTATCAAGACCATCGAGGACATTGCATTCCAGACGAATATCCTGGCTCTGAATGCGGCCGTAGAAGCGGCAAGGGCAGGCAGCGCCGGCAAGGGCTTTGCGGTTGTGGCCGATGAGGTGCGGAATCTGGCTTCCAAGAGTGCGGAGGCGGCACAGAATACGACCCATCTGATCGAAGGCTCCATGCAGGCGGTGGACAATGGGACGAAGATCGCGGGCAGTACGGCGGAGGCTCTGCTGTCTACGGTGGAGAGCACCAAGAATGCGGTGGAACTGGTGGAAAAGATTACCCGTGCGGCGGAGAATCAGGCCAATTCCATCCAGGAGATTACCCAGGGTATGGACCAGATTTCCAGCGTGGTACAGACCAACTCCGCAACGGCCCAGGAGAGCGCGGCGGCAAGCGAGGAGCTGTCCAGCCAGTCTCAGATGCTCAAGGAGCTTACAGGCCGGTTTACCTTGAGAAGAGATTAATAAAAAATATTTGTTTTCTGTGGACAAGAAAGTAAATTCGCAGTATGATAAGGAAGAGTGTTGAATACTGCACAATAAAGAGGAAAAGAAGGGGAAAGACATGTTAAAGAACTTGAAAATCAGAAGCAGATTATTGGTAAGTTATGCGGTTGTTCTGGTATTGACGGTTATTATTTCAATAACCGCAATTTCAAAGCTGAATGCAGCCAACCAGAATCTTCATGACTTTTCGAACGGTGCCATGACAGCCAGAAGTCTGGTACGCAACAGCCGTATGAGCACCAACACGGCGGCCCGGTATTTGCGTGATATGGCGATTTCAAAGGACAACGCAACCTTGGAGAGCAATGCAAAGCGTGTAGATGAGTTGATTGTATCCATCCGTTCCGATATTGAGGAATTGAAAGCGATGAATATTCTGGATGCGGGCGAGGTCAATACATATTCTACGTTGATGGAGCAGTGGATTGCTATTGGCGGAAGAGTAGAGGAAAGCCTGAGAGCTGAGGCGGCAGCAGGCAATTCCAATACTACCGGAATGACAGAGTCCGAGCGGATTCTGGTGGAGGAGTGTACACCGACTCTGGATGCACTGGTTGCGCAGGCTATGGTTCTTGATGATGCCACGGCAGCTCTTCAGGACGAGACACTGGATGAAAGTGTGAAGTCCACGAATCAGGATATGATAATCGTTGTCGCCCTGCTGGTGGTGGCAGTGATTTTTGCATTCGTTATCTGCATTAAGGTAACGGCTTCCATCGTAAGACCTATCGCAGAGGTGGAGGAGGCAGCTCAGAATCTCTCCAAGGGCCTTGTTAAGAATGATCTGACTTATACGGGGAAGGATGAGATCGGCGTTTTGGTGGACAATTTCAAAGTAACCTTTAAGGGTCTGGATGCTATGATTACGGACTTGAACCGTCTGATGGCTGAGATGGCCAAGGGTAATTTCAATGTCCGCACAACGGCGGAAGAGTACTACGTAGGTGATTTTGCACCCCTGCTGTCTTCTATCCGGAAGATGAATTCCAATTTAAGCACCACACTGAGCCGCATCAATGAGGCTTCCGATCAGGTAGCAAGCGGATCGGATCAGGTATCCAGCGGCGCACAGGCTCTGTCTCAGGGCGCTACGGAGCAGGCAAGCTCTATTCAGCAGCTTGCGGCATCTATCAATGAGATTTCTCAGAAGGTGGTACAGACAGCCCAGAACTCCCAGATTGCCAGCGAGCAGGTCGGCAAGGCAGGCGAGGAGCTGACTATCTCCAACCAGAGAATGCAGGATATGATTACGGCAATGTCCGAGATCAGCCAGAGTTCCAACGAGATTGGCAAGATTATTAAGACCATTGAAGATATTGCATTCCAGACCAACATTCTTGCGCTGAACGCGGCTGTTGAGGCGGCACGTGCAGGAAGCGCCGGCAAGGGCTTCGCAGTTGTGGCGGATGAGGTACGGAATCTGGCTTCCAAGAGTGCGGAGGCCGCTAAGAATACCACGGCTCTGATTGAGGAATCCATCCATGCGGTGGAGAATGGTACGAAGATTGCCGACAGTACGGCCAATGCCCTTGTTATGACCGTGGAGAGTACCAAGGTTGCAGTAGATGTTGTGGATAAGATTACACAGGCTACAACGGAGCAGTCCAATGCTATCCAGGAGGTAACCCAGGGAATCGACCAGATCTCCAGTGTGGTACAGACCAACTCCGCTACGGCAGAGCAGAGTGCGGCAGCCAGCGAAGAGCTGTCCAGCCAGGCAGAGATGCTGAAGAGTCAGGTAAGACGCTTCAAACTCCGCTCCGATGCGGTTACTTCCTCCGTTTCTTATGAGGAGGAGCCGGTAGTAGCTATGGATGTGGATTATGATCCCGATCCGGTGGTTTCCGCATCATCTTCTTCCAGCCAGGAGAGCTACAGCTCTTATTACACGGGAGATAACAACAGTAAATATTAAAAAGCAGCTTTGCTTATAAAAGAAGAGCCGCTCCTTCGTGGAATGATAAGATACCGCGAAGGAGCGGTTTTTTGTGATCGATTTCGTTTTTGAGGAGGAGCGGTGTCTTTGCCTGAAGGATGAAAGATTGTGAAGGCTTTGCTTAATGACAAGGGTGATTTGGTCGATAGTTTTTATAGAGGAGCTTATTTTCAGCGGTCAAGGGGGCATCTGGGGTAATTGTGTTTCTGTCCGTTGATGGTATGGAAATGTTTTTGATATAAGGGGAAGGGTATGGAGAAGGTTGGCGTAGGTACGAATACAAAGGGGATAGAAGCACAGCCGCAGCCGGCGCCCACGGGAGCGGAAAACAGGGCTGCGAGAAAGCTGATGGAGCTGGAGGCCGGACGGGTACTGGTTGCACAGGCTGCAAAACAGGCGGAGGAGGCCAGGGCAAAGCTTGAGGAGGAACGTTCGGAGTCAAAGAGTGAGGAGCGGGAGCAGCGGGATACACCGGAGCTTTCCAGACAGAGCAAGTGGTTCGGCATTGAGGGGAAGCTTCTTATGGAGGCAAATCTTCGATGGATTCTGGAGATGGAGCAGGAGCTTTGGGAGGCGCTTCTGAACTGGCAGCCCTCTTCTTCGGGGAATCTGTCTAAGGATCTGGAGGAATTGTCCAGGCTGTATCTGGCCTTGCTGGAGGCGGTGCTGATTCATACCACGGGTCAGGAGCAAACGGTACAGAAGGAGCGGTTGGATGCGGTGCTTTCCGAAAAGCTGAATCTCGTTTTGGAAGTGAAGCTTAAGAATCTTATTTCCTTGCTGGAACGGATGGGACAGCGTGAGACCATTGATCAGATTCGGCATCGTGTGTATAAGCGGACTACGGGGGAGAGTATTTCTCCCAAGGCGGCAGAGCGCTTTTTTTCTTCGGGCAGCGGCGTCGGGAAGGGACATGCTTCTGCCGTATCTTCTCATGGTGTGACGGAAGCCTCCGGGAAGGCGTTTGGCGAGGAGGGGAGTGTGTATCAGGCTTATGGCGGAAGGAATGTGCGGGTCAGTCAGGAGTTTGACGCACACAGGAAGTCAGGGCAGTTGGAGATGAATCAGCGGAGTCAGGCTTTTGGCGAGGCTCGGGGAGGCAGCCGGGAGAGCGGAGGCTTTGGGATAGATGAGCTTGTCCGGGCGGATGCATTTGCCAGACATTTGGGTGAGAGCGGCCGTATTCTGGAGGGGATGGGGACCTTGAAGGGGAATCAGGAAGTTGTGGGGTATCTGGCGGCGCTTACTTCTATTAAGGGTGAGATTTATCTTTCCGGGAACGGGCGGTCCGGTGACATGGCTTCGCCTGTGAAAAGTCTGGTAAATCAAATGGTAGATTATTATCTCAATCAGAAGGGGGCCTATGAGGCTTATTACCATACGACAGGGATTTATGAGAAAACGAAGGATGCGCAGCGGGCGGCTTCGGAAGGGCTTGCTTATGCGTATCGGTTGTTTTTGGAGAAGAAGGGGGATGCGGCGTACCGCAATCAACGGGCTTATTCGGAGGAGGCCGGTTTTTTTCAGATGCTTGGAGGGCGGACTTTGGAGGAGGATTTTCGGAGAGGGACGCGGCTTTTGGAAGAGAATTGGAGGGGATTTCTTGCTGCCTTGGGGCAGGAGGAGAGAGGGATTACGCTTCGGGCGCAGAGGTACAGTCCTTGGGGGGCTGTGATGGAGGCGGAGGAGCGGAGGAAGGCCAGGGATCAGAAGGCGGAGAAGGTGTTTGTGCGGCAGATGCTTGTAGTAGTTGTGCTTGTGGCGGGATATTTACTCTGGAGGATGGTTGCGGGGTGATACTTTTGGAGTTTATTTTTGGGGATTTGGAGAGAGGGCTTATTTTTTGGGGGATGGGGCCGATATTATGTATATAGAGAAATAATGGAATTTTTAGTACTTATCAAGAAAGGAGGAAATTGGTTTGAGACTTGAAGATAATTATTATCAGAATGTCCAGGCAAATTCCGGATATGCGGCTGTTAATGTGAATAATGCGGTGAAGGCTGCGGAGGTGGCTCAGAAACAGGATCAGAAGGCTGTGGATGCCGTTTCCGGCGCGGCTGCGAAGCCGAGTACGGATCGGGCGGAGTTTAGCCAGGATTCTCAGGTTACAAGGAAGATGAGTGATTCCGAGCGTAAATCCCTGGTGAACAGCTTGAAGGCTGATTTGGAGAATCAGACGACGCGCTTTACGAACATGATGATGCAGATGTTCAATAAGCAGGGCATTACGGGGCTGCAGGCGGGCAGTGATGAGTTCTGGAGGACGATTGCCAGCGGGAATTTTACGGTTGATGCTCAGACGAAGGCTGAGGCTCAGCAGGCGATTTCGGAGGACGGCTACTGGGGTGTAAAGCAGACGTCTCAGAGATTGTTTGATTTTGCCCAGGCGCTTGCAGGGGACAATCCGGAGCAGATGCAGAAGATGCAGAATGCGATTGAGAAGGGCTTTAAGCAGGCGGAAGAAGCCTGGGGAGGCTCTCTGCCGTCTATCTCGGGTGAGACTTATAAGGCAGTGAATGATCTGTTCAGTGAGTATTATGAGAAGACCGGGAAGTAGAATAAGATGAGTGTTTTAAGTATCTCCAATCAGCAATGGTTGGGGATATTTTTTTGCGGTTTTTTGGTGCATAGGTGTTTGAAGAAGGATGGGGTGATATGAGAATTTGTTATAAAATGTTATAAAAATAAAAAAATATGATATATTTTGTTATTTTCTTAGAATTTATACTTGATTTCTTATCAGAAAGTATTACAATAGAAAGAGAGAGGACAGCTCTTTGCCGGCATACGGCTTTTGGAAGGCTACCGATCATGGAGTGAACGGTAATTTTGGAAGTGTTCTGTTTGGTGGACAGTTTCCCGTGTTTGTCAGCGAAGGATGCCTGGAATGTAAAAGGGATATAAGGAGAGAATACCATGATTATCACACAGAAAAAGCCCATTGATGAATTGATGGCGATGCTCGGGGATGCGAAGAAGATTGCAATCCTTGGCTGCGGCAGCTGTGCTACGGCCTGTGCCACGGGCGGCGAGAAGGAGATCGGGGAACTGAAGGCTTATTTGGAATCTAAGGGTAAGACGGTGGTGGCTACCGGAATGGCGGATTACTGCTGTATGAACATGGGTGTGAAGACGGCCATGAAGAAGCTGAATGCGGCAGGCCCGGATGCGGTTGTCTGCATGTCCTGCGGCGACGGTGTGCAGGTGGCGGCCAATCATGCGGCGGCGCCGGTTTATCCGTCTAATAATACGATGTTTTTAGGGGAGGCCGTGAAGTTTGGTCTGTTTGAGGAGGCATGTCACCTCTGCGGAGACTGTGTGCTTGGAACAACCGGAGGTATCTGTCCCATTTCCAGATGTGCGAAGTCTCTGGTAAATGGCCCCTGCGGCGGACAGAAGAACGGCAAGTGTGAGGTGAATCCGGAGAATGACTGTGCATGGATTCTGATTTATAAGCGTCTGGAGTCTTTGGGTATGCTGGATAAGCTGGCACAGAGACGTCCGGATAAAGGATATGAGAAGGTTTCATATCCCAGAACAATTAATATTAGGGGGAACAAGTAATGGGAATGTTAGAGAAAGCCCTTGAGGGCGGAAAGTTTGGTGTAACCGTTGAGATGGCTCCTCCCAAGGGATATGATTTTAAGGAACAGATGGAGGCGGCCGAGCTTTTGAAGGGGAAGGTGCATGGCGTTAATGTTACGGATATGCAGTCCGCATGTTTGAAGGCTTCCTCTCTTGGTCTGTGTATTAAGCTGAAAGAGGCGGGACTGGAGCCGATTATCCAGGTGACGGGCCGTGATCGCAGCCGTATGGGAATTATGGGCGATATGCTTTCTGCGGCAGCCTTTGGCATTGATACGATGCTGGCACTGACCGGTGACCATCCTACGGTGGGCGACTGCAGTCAGTCTAAGCCGGTGTATGATTTGGATTCCGTAGGGATTCTCCATATGCTGTCCGTGATGGAAGCTACGGGAACGGACTGCGGCGGCAATGAGCTGGAAGGCGGCGCGCCGGAGTTTTATAAGGGTGCGGCGGTAACTCCTGTTTACGAACCTCTGTTTTTGCAGATCAATAAGCTTCGCCAGAAGGTGGAGGCGGGTGCACGCTATATTCAGACTCAGGGTATTTTTGATCTGGAGAGCTTTAAGCGCTTTATGGATGAAGTGGACAAGGCAAATATTAAGACTCACATTATGGCCGGTATTATTCCGCTGAAGGCGGCGGGAATGGCCAAGTATATGAATGAGAATGTGCCGGGTATCGCGGTTCCACAGGATATGATTGACCGTCTGGCTGCTGCGGCTGCGGAGGGCAAGGAGAAGGGTGTGAAGGGGCTGCCTACACAGCTTGGCATTGAGATGGCGGCTGAGATGATCGCCAAGATTAAGGATGAGGGTCTCTGTGACGGCGTACATATTATGGCTATCGGCGCGGAGAAGAATGTGCCGAAGATTCTGGAGAAGGCCGGGATTTCTATCGACTAATCTCTTGCATTTTTTCGGAAAGTCTGCTATGATGGCATAAAGATCATTTGGAATGTATTTGCTTGCTTTCAAGTCTGAAAGCAGCAAGGTATATTCCGTTTACAGAGGTGATTATTATGGATATTGCAGCATTATCATCTGCTATGTCGTACAGCCAGCTTCATATGAATGTAGGCTATGCCCTGACAGCAAAGGTGATGGACCAGGTGGAGGAAACCAGCATGGAGCTTTTGGAGATGCTGGAGGGAGCCATCCCGTCAGATTTGGGGCAGTTTGTTGACATACGCGCATAGGAATTGGGAAAAGGAAGAAGCTAAGGGTTGTGCCTTGGCTTCTTTTATGCTATTTTTGTATAAATGGATTTTTTGGATATAATAGTCAAATGAGCAGTAACTGGAATAGGAGAGATTGTTGGAAAGACCATACGAAGATGATGAGGACGAGCTGCGCCGGAGAAGGCGGCGCATGCGCAGGCGGCAGGAGATGCGGCGCAGAAGAAGACGCCGGATGTTGATACGCCGGACGATTAAGATAGGAATGGCAGCTGCCGCCATTGGCATTTTGCTGTTCATGATAAAGATTATATGGGGTAAAATAAATCCGGATCGGGGAACGGTTTCCGGTCTGCGTCAGAGAGTTACGGCAGAGGCACAGAATGCCCTTCTGGCAGACAGCATGTCAAACGGAGGAGCGGTCAACCCGGAGGGAGACGGTCAGGGAGCAGGTGACGGCAGTTCGGGCGTTCAGCCGGACTACCGGTATGAGGCTACGGAGGATACTTTGGCGTTGGGGGAGGATATCACCAGCAGCTATGCCCTTTTTGTGGATACGGAAAATGATACCATTCTGGCTTCCAGGGATGCGTTCAGCCGGATGGTTCCGGCGTCTATGACGAAGGTGCTGACGGCCCTGGTTGCGGCGGAGCATGTTGAGAACTGGGACGATACATTTACCATAACCATTGACATTACGGACTACAGCTTTAAAAATCACTGCAGCAACGCAGGCTTTGACAGAGATGAGACGGTTACGATACGGGATCTGATGTATGGAACCATACTCCCCTCAGGGGCTGATGCATCTCTGGGACTTGCGATCTATGTGGCAGGCTCTCAGGAAGCTTTTGTTGATCTGATGAATAAGAAGCTTGAAGAGCTTGGGTTGTCGAAAACCTCCCATTTTACCAACTGCGTCGGAATTTATGAGGCTGACCATTATACTACCGCTTACGATATGGCCGTGATGATGGAGGCCGCTATTCAAAATGAGATGTGCAGGGAGGTGTTTTCAACACGCATTTATACCACCTCCGCCACGGAGCAGCACCCGGAAGGGATTGAGCTGTCCAACTGGTTTGTGCGGCGCATTGAGGATAAGGAGACCAACGGGATTCCCGTCTATGGAAAAACGGGCTTTGTGGACGAGTCGGGAAGCTGCGCGGTGAGCTTCGGAACCAATGAAAACGGCAGAACTTATATCTGTGTAACAGCTAATTCGGGCAGCAAATGGTGGTGTATCAACGATCATGCGAAGCTGTACCAGGAGCTTACAAAAGAACCTTAAAAAGTATGAAGATTTAAGAACTTGTGTATTCCCTTGTTTTATGCTTTTGCAGGCATTTTACAAGGGAATTTTTTAAAGAGCATTCTCCTGTCACGGAACTGTAATTATTTTCGGATATAATAAAGCAGTAGAAAAATGAAAGCGATATAAAGCGGACGGCAAGGCGGAGAACGAAAATGATTGAAATTTATTATGTAGAGGATGATCCCGATATTGCGCGGGCAGTCAAGGGATATTTGGAGAATAAGGGCCTTCGGGTAACAGTGTGCGCCGCTCTTTCGGAGGCGGAGCAGGCTTTGAGAACTCATGTGCCAACCTGTGTTTTGCTGGACTGGAATATGCCGGACGGACAGGGAGACAGTCTGTGCCGGTGGATTCGCAGAACCTGGAAGGAGCTGCCCGTTATCTTTCTGACAGTCCGGGGAGATACGGCGGATATTGTTTCCGGCTTCCAAAACGGCGCGGATGATTATGTGGTAAAGCCCTTTGAGCTGGAGGTGCTTTATTCGCGGATACTGGCGCTGCTGCGCAGGACCGGTGATGCGGCAAAGCAGTATCTTTCCTGCGGAGGGATTGTGATAGATCGGGAACGGAGAACCGTTTCCTGTCATTGGGACAAGACGTCGGGAGACTGTCCCCCGGAATCTTCCGATCAGGGGGAGGAAGTCAGTCTGAGTGTGTCGGAGTATGAATTGCTTCTGTATTTAATGGAGAATAAGGGAAGAACCGTTACGAGAGAAAAGATTCTGGAACATGTTTGGGATGTTCACGGCAGCTTTGTAAACGACAATACCTTAACTGTTACTATGAAGCGGCTGCGGGATAAGCTCCGCCAGCCGAGGTGTCTGAAAACGGTCAGAAGCGTGGGGTATCGTATGGAGGAGGGCCTATGAGCAGCAGGAGGAATATCATTATTACGGTGGGCGCCGCGGTCTCTGTCAGCCTGATTGCTTCGGCCCTTGCGGTTATGCTTGTGCTGAGCCGTGAAGGAAGGCGGCAGTTTGAACTGCTGAATACCATTTGCGCAGAGACGGCGGAGCAAGAGCCGGAAACAAGGGAAACCATTGCCGCCGTCCTTAAAGAATATACCCGGAAACAGCAGGGCGGCTTGTCTTATGAGACGGCGCAGGATAATTCTTCCGGGCAGGCAGACAGGGAGCAGGAGGATATTTTAGCCGCGCTGGGGTATGGCGTATCTGATTTTGCGGGACCGGCTTACGGGCAGGATGTGTTCTTTGCCTTTGCGGGAGTTTTGGCAGGGATGCTGCTGTTGTTTCTTACCTTTCTATATCGGAATCGAAAAGAGTCTTTGCGGATTCAGGCCCTGACTGATTATCTGGAACAGGTTCCTATGGGAAAAGCTCCTGTTCTCGCTGCGTCCGGGGAGGATGAATTTTCCAAATTGGAGGATGCGATTTATAAGAATGTCACTTATCTCTACCAGACAAAGGATGCGGCAGTACAGGCGAAAAATGAGTTTGCGGAGAATCTTTCCAATATTGCGCATCAGATAAAAACGCCGATAACGGCCATGTCCTTGTCGGTGCAGATGATGAGGCAGGAGGGCAGAGGCAACTATTCCGGACAGATAGGGGAGCGGGAATGTAAGGAAAACAATTCGGAGCAGGCGGAGAGCCAAAAGAGAAGTAAAGAGGGACTTTCAGAACAGATGGATAAGCCGGAGATGGGAAGGGGGCATTTGGAACAGGTGGAAAAGCAGATTTTGCGGCTTACGCATTTGCAGGATGCTCTTCTTGTGCTGTCCCGGCTGGATGCGGGAGCGTTGATTCTTCATAAGAAGGAAGTGGATGTATTTACGCTCCTTGTTCTGGCTGCGGATAATTTGCAGGAGTTATTTGCAGAGACAGGTACTTCCATTGACATCCCCGAGCTTCAGGAGATGGCAATAGCGGCAGATCCGGACTGGACGATGGAGGCCGTTATGAATCTGATGAAAAACTGTATGGAGCACAACAGGGGCGGGACGGTTCGCTGCTCCTACGGGCAGAATCCGCTGTATACGGAAATTCTTATTTGGGATGAGGGAGAAGGCTTTGCAAAGGAGGATCTCCCGCATCTTTTCGAGCGGTTTTACCGGGGAAAGAATGCGGGAGAGGGCGGAATCGGGATTGGACTGGCCCTCTCAAAAGAGCTGATTGAGCGTCAGAACGGAATCATCCGGGCAAAAAATATACCGGGCGGGGGAGCTTGTTTTGAAATTCGGTTTTACAGTCACTGAGCTGTAACTTTCGCCTGCTACAATATAAGTTATAAGGGGAAATCCAAAAGACAGGCAGACAGAAGAGATACACTGCCTGGGAATCCCTGTACGCTCTGGAAAGCTAGGCAAGCAGACGAAAGGAGATAATGATGGAAATTTTAAAGTGTGAAGGGGTCCGAAAGGTCTACGGCTCAGGAAGCAGTCAGGTAACGGCGCTGGACGGAATTGATTTGACAGTCAGCAAAGGAGAATTTGCAGCAATTGTGGGCGCTTCCGGTTCAGGAAAGTCCACCTTACTGCATATCCTCGGCAGCGTGGATAAGCCAACGGAAGGGAAGGTTACCGTAGACGGAACGGATCTTTCAGGGCTGAATCAGACACAGGCCGCTATTTTCCGGCGCAGAAAGGTGGGGCTGGTATATCAGTTTTACAATCTGATTCCCACCCTTACGGTAAGAAAGAACATCCTTATGCCCCTGACTCTGGATAAAAAGAAGCCGAATCAGGAATATTTTGAGAAGGTGGTGAGCACCCTGGGCATAGCGGAAAGGCTTGAGGCGATGCCTAATCAGCTGTCGGGAGGGCAGCAGCAGAGAGTTGCCATTGCGCGGGCTTTGATTTACCGCCCGGCGCTTCTTCTGGCCGACGAGCCTACGGGAAATCTGGATCAGAGAAATTCCAGGGAGATTATGGATATGCTGAAGCTCTCCAACCGAAATCTGAATCAGACCGTTATTCTGATCACCCATGATGAAAAAGCGGCTCTGGAGGCGGAGCGGATTCTCACCATTGAGGACGGACGCATTATCGGCGATGAGCGGCGGAGGTGATCGTATGTGGAAAGATTATTCGGCAAGCTATATCAAGCATAATCGCTCTTCAAGCATGTCCGTGATAACAGCGGCATTTATTTCCGCATTGCTTTTATCTCTGCTCTGCGGAGAATTTTACAATCTGTGGAAATATGAGGTGGAACGGATTGAACTGGAGGAAGGCGGCTGGCAGAGCCGTATTACCGGGGAGTTTGACGGCGAAGCCATAGAAGCCGTTCGGAATTTTGCCCATGTAAGGGATGCTGTTGTAAATGAGAAAGAGTCCGAAGGACAGAAAATTGTGTTGGATCTCTATTTTGACCATATGGAAACGGCTTTTGAGGACACGCCCCGAATTGCCGCAGCTGTGGGGATTTCGCCGGAAATGACGGACTATCATTATTCGCTTCTGGCTATGTACCTTGTGCGCAGCGCCCAGGACAGGGCGCCGAGGCTTTTGTTTCCCATGTACCTGTTTGTTTTGGTATTGGCTTCCTTATCGCTTATTGTGATTATACACAATTCCTTTGCGGTATCCATGAACGGGCGGCTTCATCAGTTTGGTATTTTGTCCAGCATCGGGGCAACGCCGAAGCAGATCCGGACATGTCTTTTGCAGGAGGCGGCAGCGCTGTGCGCCGTGCCGGTTCTGGCGGGGAACCTTCTGGGCATTGGCGGCAGTATGGTATTGGTGCATCTGACAAATATGCTGGCGAGTGATATTCCGGGCCGTCATACGGCAGTTTTCGGATACCATCCGTTGGTTTTGGGAGTGACGCTGTTGACCACGGCAGCCGTTATATGGATTTCCGCTTGGATTCCGGCACGCAGATTAAGCAGATACACGCCTTTGGAGTCTATGAAAGATACAGGAGAATTGCAGTTAAAGCGGAAAAGAAATTCCCGTATTCTTACGTTTTTATTCGGAGTGGAGGGGGAACTGGCGGGAAATGCATTGAAGGCGCAGCGGAAATCTCTGCGGACCGCCTCTCTGTCTTTGGTTCTGTCTTCTTTGGCATTTACCATAATGCAGTGCTTTTTTGCCACTGCGGAAATCAGCACAAGGGAGACGTATTTTGAACGGTATCAGGATGTGTGGGATATTATGGTGACGGTCCGCGGTGCGGAGGTGGATACCCTGGAGTATGCGGAGGAAATTCGGGGACTTCCCGGGGTGGAAAACGCCATTTTTTATCAGAAGGCAGCAGTAAAACGAATTGTCACGGAGGAGGAAATGAGCGGGGATATGAAGGCTTTCGGCGGGTTCTCCCATGCTTCCGGCAATGAGGCGGTACCGGCGGAAGGCGGCTGGCTGGTGAATGTGCCGGTTGTTATTCTGGATGATGCAAGCTTTCTGGCTTATTGTGAGCAGATTGGGGCAAAGCAGCGGCTTGACGGCGCGGTGATTCTCAATCAGATTCGCGATGTGACAAACCCTGATTTCCGGCACCCGGATTATGTTCCTTATGTGAAGGAGAGCGGTACAAGCGTCCTCAGGCAGAGCGGGGCGGAGGAAATGACGGCGGAAATCCCGGTTCTGGCTTATACAAAGGAGGAGCCTGCTTTGCGGGAGGAATACGCGACCCTTGATTATTATGAACTGGTGCATATTGTTCCGGCGTCGCTGTGGAGTGAGATTAAGGGGCGGCTTGGAGGCGCGGAGGAGGATGTTTCCCTCTGTGTTCTTGGCAGGGAGGGCGTCACCTTGGAGGAATTGGATGTTTTACAGAGGGAGCTTGAGGGAAGGCTTGCCAAAGCTTATGAGACGGAAGGTGAGAACCGTATTCGGGAGTATGAGACGAATGGGAAGCAGATACAGGGAATGAAAGTGGTATTAGGAAGCTTTTGCGTGCTTCTTGCCGTGATTGGCATCGGCAATGTGTTTTCGAATACGCTGGGCTTTGTGCGCCAGAGAAAACGGGAATTTGCCCGGTATCTGTCCGTGGGCGTGACGCCGGAGGGGATTCGGAAGATGTTCTGCATTGAGGCTTTGGTGATTGCGGGGCGGCCGGTTCTTATTACGCTGCCTTTGGCGGTTCTTGTGGTAAGAGGGATGCTGAAACTGAGTTATCTCGGGGCCGGGGAATTTTTGGCGGTGGCGCCGTTTATTCCGATTGGGGTTTTTATGCTGGCCATTCTGGGAGCTGTGGCGCTGGCTTATTATCTTGGGTGGAGGAATATACGGAAGATTCGGCTGGCTGAGGTTTTGCGGGATGATACTATGATATAAAATTCAGGCAGTGAAGGGTCTGCGGCGAAATAAGCCGTCAGGCCCTTTTCGGCGTTTTTTCGGTTACTGGTCACGGAGTGAACAGTAACCTTTTATCAGAGATTTGAGAGGAATGTTGGAAGGTTATGATTGTTTCCGTGTGGGTAAGGTGATATAATGGAACCAAAGATTGGAAAGCGGATATTGGTGGTGAGATGGACAGAGTAAATAAAAAATAAATTTTTTGAAAGGAATCGGATTCCTTTGAGCGTATTATATATGAAGTGTGAATTAGAGCAGATATTGCGGAACTGGAAACAGCAATATATCCAACAGAACACAAATCGATTTACAGACGCATCATAAAGCGGCTGGAAATTGATTTCATACATGTGTACTGTTGGAGATATTGCGGAACTGGAATAGGAGGTTTTCCATTATGAAAAGATGTTTAAAAATCGTGTTATCTCTGGCGTTGGCGTTTGTACTGGCGGGAAGCATGTCCGGTGTGGTTCAGGCTCATCACGGCAGTCATTCCAGACGGGCAAAAAGTATCCGCACAGTGACATACACGGCCAACAGGAATCAGAAATCCGGTACGGCGGATAATGCAATAGCCGATGCTGCGCCGACAGATAATGTTGCCCCGGTTACCGCGGCAGCCGGCAATACTGCGACAACTGCTCCCGCAGAACAGCCGGAAGCTCCGGCCCAGGCGCCGGATCCGGCACCGACCTATGCAGCCTGCTATGCGAACGGCTACTGCACCGGCAACAATACCTGTGATGTGAACGGCGTCTGTCAGTACGGAGGCATCTGCAGCGGCGCGCCCTGCTACCAGAACGAAACCTGTCCCTGGGACGGCGGATGCATTGTA
This sequence comes from Clostridia bacterium, assembly GCA_910576325.1. Classification (GTDB taxonomy): domain Bacteria; phylum Bacillota; class Clostridia; order Lachnospirales; family Lachnospiraceae; genus Laedolimicola. Next base: position 107,975 of record CAJTIM010000008.1, on the reverse strand, counting down.
GACGGCGCCTGCCAGTATGGAGGCGGATGCTACGGAATCACGAACCAGAATACCAACAGCGGCAATTACGGTCATCACGGCGGTGGTCACCACGGCGGCCGTCATCACCGTTAAGCATTGCAAAGACCGTATAACAAAAGGAACAGCAATTATATGAGGCATCATTGATTGGCTGCTCCGAAAGGAAGTGGAGCCTTTGAAAAGCACGGCGGACGTGAAGCGTGTTGTGGAAGAATATGCGGATATGGTGCGGAGAATCTGCTTCGTGCATCTGAAGAACAGCCACGACACGGAGGATGTGTTTCAAAACGTATATTTGAAATATCTGCTTTATGAAGGCTCTTTTGCAAGCGGCGAGCACGAAAAGGCGTGGTTTATCCGTGTAACCATCAACGCCTGCACGGACTGGCTGAGAAAGCTTTCCCACAGAAAATGCCTCCCGCTGGAAATAATTGCAGAAGAAAGTGAAATACAGGACAGCTTTTCCGATGATATTCTGGAGGCTGTCCTTCAGCTTCCGGAAAAATACAGAAATGTCATTTATCTGTTCTATTATGAAGAATATACGGCAGTGGAGATTGCAAAAATATTGGGAAGAAAGGAAAACACCATTTACACCTGGCTTTCCAGAGGAAAGGAAATTCTGCGCAGGCAGCTTGGAGGTGAGTGGGCATGAATAAGCTTCAAAAAAGCATGAACAGCATAAAAGCATCCAACGAGCTTAAGGCCGGTACGCTGCGCTATCTGGAAGAACGGCGGGAGGCGGAAAAAGACGGAGAGCGAACCGGAAACAAGGCCGGGAATAGAATGGGTCACAGAATGTACGCGCCGCGCTTCGCGCTTGCGCTGTCCTGCCTGCTTCTGCTGATCGGGACCGGAGGTTATACCTTCTACGGCAGACCTGTTACCTATGTGAGCATTGACGTCAATCCCTCTATTGAGCTGGGCATTAACCGCCTGGGCAGAGTAGTTTCGGCAAATGCATACAATGAGGACGGACAGAGGATTCTTGAACAGGTAGAGCTTAAGAATCTGCCTTACCCCAAGGCCGTGGGCCTGCTTCTGGATTTTGAGACGGCAGAGAACTATCTTTCGGAAAATTCTCTTTTGGTATTTACCGTAGTTTCCGAAAATGCTGAGACCGTCACGCAGAAGCTTGCAGGAATTTCCTCGCCCCGGAGCGCTTCGGTGCTGACTTATGTAAGTGATAAAGAGTGTATGGAGGAAGCTCACCAACATGCAATGTCTTTCGGAAAGTACCGGGCTTATCAGGAGCTGTCCGAGTATGACGGAAGCGTTACGGTGGAGGATTGCCACGGCATGACGATGGGAGAGCTTCAGAACCGGATAGAGGGATGCCGCAGACATGGAGGAAATGGCAGCCAGACGCCGCCGGGCAGCGGCAATTCCGGCCATCACGGGGGACATGGATGCCATCACAGGGGCGGATTTTAGAGGGGAGTTGTTTTTTTAACCAAAATTTATGCGCCATAATTGTGAAAAACAACGAAATCAAATTTTATATGTTAGTTCAATTGACAGGAAAACTATAACATGCTAAAATGTTTGCAGTTATTACAGATGGATTGTTACTGGTAAAGCAGGCTATACCATTCTCTTAACGATTGATGAGTCGATACAAGAGAAAGGTATGGCCTTTTTCTTGTATCCGAAAGAAACGGCGGTGAAGCAGCGGATGGGAATGAAAGTCATAAAGGTCATTAACAACAATATCATAAAGTCCTATGATGCAAAGAACCAAGAGGTATTGGTGATGGGCTGCGGTATCGGGTTTAAGAAAAAGCCGGGGGATGAAGTGGAGGTGAACCTTTGAGCGGAAAAGCCGTTGCTTTAAGTGAAGTAAGCGATCCCACCTTTGGGGAGGAAATTCTGGGTAAGGGTGCGGCCATTATTCCATCCGACGGGAGAGTGGTTTCTCCTGTGAACGGTACGGTGGAGACGGTTTTTGATACTCTCCATGCCATCGGTTTGAAATCGGAGGAGGGTGTGGAGCTTCTCATCCACATCGGCCTGGATACGGTTAAGCTGGGCGGAAAGCATTTTAAGGCACATGTAAAAAGCGGGGACAAGGTAACGGCGGGGACACTTCTGGTGGAAGCCGACCTGGAGAAGATAAAGGGCGAGGGCTATGACGTCATTACCCCGGTGATTGTGAGCAATTCCTTTGATTATGGGGATGTACTGGCAGTTACCGGCAAGGATGTGAAAGCCGGTGACGATCTTCTGAAGGTAGTAAAATAAGCTTGCTTTGAGAGAGGTGGTTATTATGGGCAGCTTGCCGGAGAATTTTTTGTGGGGCGGCGCTACAGCGGCAAACCAGTGTGAAGGAGGATATCTGGAGGGAGGAAAGGGCCTGGGAACGGTGGACGTGATTCCCTGGGGAGCGGACCGCAGGGCAGTGATGCTTGGGACAAAGGATTACAGAGAGCTTCCGAAGGACGCTTATTATCCCTCCCATGAGGCAATTGATATGTATCATCACTGGAAAGAGGATATAGCCCTTATGGCTGAGATGGGTTTTCGGTGTTATCGTTTTTCTTTTTCCTGGTCCAGAATCTTCCCCACAGGGGAGGAAGAAGAACCCAATGAGGACGGGCTGAGATTTTATGAGGATATGATTGACGAGATGCTCTCCCGGGGAATACGGCCGGTGGTTACCATCTGTCATTTTGATGTGCCGCTTCACCTGGAGCAGAAGTACGGTTCCTGGCGGAGCAGAAAGCTGATTGACGCCTATCTGCGTTACTGCGAAGTGATTTTCCGGCGTTTTCGGGACAAGGTGACTTACTGGATCACATTTAATGAGATTAATATGCTGATGCATCTGCCCTTTATGGGAGCCGGCATTTCCATTCGGGAGGGGGACAACGAGCTTCAAATCAAATATCAGGCCGCACACAACGAGCTGGTGGCCTCCGCAATGGCTACAAAGCTTGCCCATGAGATTAACCCGGATTTTCAGATTGGGTGTATGCTTGCGGCGGGGCAGTTTTATCCGTACACATGCAATCCCGCAGATGTCTGGGAGGCGCTTTTGAAAGATCGGAATAACTATTTCTTTATTGACGTTCAGTCTCGGGGAGCCTATCCTTCCTATGCCAAGAGGTTTCTGGAACGAAATGGAATTGTTTTGGAAACAGAGCCGGAGGATAAACGGTTCCTCAAAGAAAATACGGTTGATTTTATTGCTTTCAGCTATTATGCCTCCCGTCTGACCAGTGCGGATCCCGATGCAGGGGTTTCCACCGGCGGGAATGTGATTCAATCCTTAAAGAATCCTCATCTGAAGGCCAGTGAATGGGGATGGCAAATCGATCCCCTGGGGCTTCGCATCACCCTAAATTCTCTGTATGATCGTTACCAGAAGCCCCTTTTCATTGTGGAAAATGGTCTTGGTGCGGTGGATAAGGTGGATGAGGACGGCCAGATCCGGGACGACTATCGGATTGCCTATCTGGAGGCTCATATCAGGGAAATGATGAAAGCTGTGGAAGAGGACGGCGTGGAGCTGATTGGCTACACTCCCTGGGGCTGGATCGATTTGGTAAGCGCCTCTACCGGAGAGATGAAGAAGCGGTACGGCTTTGTGTATGTGGACAGGGACAACACCGGAAAGGGAACTCTTAAGCGGATCAGGAAGAAATCTTTTGAGTGGTACCGGCAGGTGATTGCCTCCAATGGGGAGTGCCTGAAATAGCGGGACAGTGATGGAATGTATTGCGGAGGTCCTTCATTTCTGTTATCATAAAATTAACAGAAACAAGTTGACTGTGATAAGGATATTGCAGAATATTACAAAAACGGAAACAGTAATATTCCTCAAAGTACACAAATCAATCTACGGGCACATGTATCTGTGACTGGAAATTGATTTTATAAAAGTGTATTTTGGAAGCGGAAGGAATATTACAGCACATCTAACAGGAGGGATCTCACTATGAAATGCTTATTCACCTATGCAGACAAGTATCTAAAGCAAAGCAGTTGGAAGGATTTGGCGCTCATTAAGTTCTGCCTTTTTGCTATGGGAATTATGGCAGGCATCCGAATACCGGAAAAGAATAAAAAGGCGGCAGGATGGATCGCATACTTTGTATTCCTTGCAACCTACCTGCCTCTGATGTCAAAATTCCTTCGTATCGTAACGGAAGAAGACGATTGATATGGGTTTATTTGACAAGCTGAAAAAGAACAGGCAGGAAGAACAAAGGGAGCAAAAAGAACTAAAAGAACAGGAGGTTTCTGTACATGGCTGGGATGCCATTAACCGGGAGTGTGAGCGCATTTATCCGGATCAGAAAAATCCCAAGCATTACGGAACCTTAATCAAATGGAGCCTGGGAGGAAAGGATCCTCTGGACGGCATCAGCATTTACGACGGCGGGGACTGTTGGCATTTTGTGACCTACGGCATGTCGGAATTGTATGAGAAGGAATCCGAGAATCAGGAGATCAGCGGCTTTGGAATGGAATTTACCTTTAAGCTGAAGAAGGATGATTATGAGGATGAAGAGGCGGAGCTTACATGTATCTGCGGAATTTTGCAGACCTTAGCGAGAATTACCTTCACGCAGGGAGAGCTTTTCGGACCTTACGAGTATGTGTATACCGGCCAGACACAGGGAATTGATGTGAATATGCGGTCCAATATCACAGGTTTTATCACCATTCCCGATAAGGAGCTGCAGCCTATTGACACACCGAACGGCCGGCTCGTATTTGTGGCCTTTATCGGTGCAACGGATGCAGAGCTTTCGGCGGTTCATGGGAAAGAGCTGACGGTGAAGGAGCTGTATGATCGGCTTGGGAGTGATGTGACGGACTATCACAGGGCTTCGGTGATGTAAAATATGAAATAGAACAGAGCGGATTGGCAGGAGAAGTATGATTGTCAATCCGCTTTTTCTTGCTAAAAATTCCATCTGTCAGTATTAAAATTTGACAAAAGATGTCAAGATATATACGTTATACTAAATACCATAGCAACATAGATCTGTGTCGCAAATCTCATTTATTTTTAGAAAAACGGAGGAAATACAATGCTGGAAAATATACCGTCTCAATCAATTATGACAGAATTACTCGGTCAGTCTTTGTATGAAGTCTGGCAGGAGTTATGTTCGGTTATTGAAGAAAAATATGAAATGGAACGATTGTGGAATACCGGCGGTAAGAATTGGACTTACGAGTATAAATACCGCAGAGGCGGCAAAACACTTTGCTGCCTGTACGCAAAAAGTAATTGCATGGGTTTTATGATTATCTTTGGGAAAGATGAAAGAACAAAATTCGAAGCCATAAGAGATACCCTTTCCGACGCCGTATGCAGGCAGTATGATGAAACAAAAACCTACCATGATGGAAAATGGTTAATGTTTGAGCCAATAGATACTACGTTATTTGATGATTTTATGAAACTGCTGGGAATCAAAAGAAAGCCCAATAAGAAGTAGGTTTGCGGTGATAAGAAAGTATTTTGATTAGGCGGTGCAGCCCTGATTACGAGGGCTGATAAATATTTGAACTTTTTCTTCTCTCTTGCATATACCGGAATATCTGATACAATAATGGGGTAAGTTAATGGGGTAAGTTAATGGGGTAAGTTAATGGGGGATGTTCCCCATTCGTCAGGAGATTATTATCGTACTGCCAATCAACGCATCAGATTTAATTAACCGGAAAAAAGCAAGGGAAATTACACAATCACATATCATTTCAAAGGGAGAATGTTGATTCCGCTCACATTCTCTCTTTTATTACTACAACGGAGAATTTTTAAAACGCCAGAGAAAATGAAGATATTTTACAAGACTTTCCCACATTCCGACAGTACAATATGTGCGAAAGGAGTGAAAACGAATGAAGAGAGAAACGCGAACAGTAGTTTATGATGATGAACTAAGGATGGAAGCCTACCGTTTTGAGGGGATTGTGCAGCCATTCCCAAATCATTTCCATGAGCATTATGTGATAGGATTTGTAGAGAAGGGACAACGTGTTTTATCCTGCAAAAATAAGGAGTACAGCATAGAAAAAGGAAATATAATGCTTTTTAATCCGGGAGACAATCACGCATGTGTCCAAAGCGACGGCGGCACCTTTGACTATCGGGGCTTTAATATTTCCAAAAGCACCATGCTTGACTTAGCGGAAGAAGTAACAGGAAAACGGGAACTTCCCGGTTTTTCAAAGAATGTCATTTATGATGAAGAAATAACCTGTTATCTGCGCCCCCTTCATGAAATGGTTATGAACGGCATTTCTGATTTTGGAAAGGAAGAAAGCCTTTTGCTCCTTATCTCCGCTCTGATACAAAATTACGGACAGCCCTTTGAAAGCTGTGTGCCGGAATGTCGGCAGGAAATTGAAAAAGCCTGTGAATTTATCCGGCAGCATTTGAATGAGCGGATTTATTTAGACCAGATATGCCGTTATGCCGGATTGAGTAAATCTACCCTGCTGCGCGCATTTACAAAATCGAAAGGAATTACGCCCTACCGCTATTTAGAAACAATCCGTATCAATGAAGCAAAAGCTCTTTTGGGAAAAGGCATACAGCCCATAGACGCTGCCATGCGGACAGGATTTTCAGACCAAAGCCATTTCACAAATTATTTTAACAGCTTTATCGGACTTGCTCCCGGCGTTTATCGAGAGATATTTTCTGACAGAGATAAGGACAGGGAGTGACGGTATGGAGAGCAGAAAAACATTCGGACATTTAGCGGCACTGTTAACCATTGTGATTTGGGGAACGACTTTTATTTCAACAAAAATCCTGTTAGCGGATTTTCAGCCTGCGGAAATTCTCTTTTTTCGCTTTGTGATGGGCTATTTCGTTTTACTGGCAATATATCCTCATAAATTAAAGACCGCAGACTATAAGCAGGAATGGACCTTTGCCCTTGCGGGACTGTGCGGAATATGCCTGTATTACCTGTTGGAAAATATCGCCTTGACTTTTACGTTAGCGTCCAACGTGGGCGTGATTATATCCGTTGCCCCGTTCTTTACGGCAATACTGGCGCATTTGGCTATGAAGTCAGAGGAAAAATTGCGCTCACAATTCTTTATCGGATTTGTAGTTGCAATGGCAGGTATTGTCTTAATCAGTTTTCATGGACGGGAGTTAGAGCTGAATCCTTTTGGAGATTTGCTTGCGGCTGCGGCTTCTTTTGTTTGGGCTTGTTATTCCATACTGACAAAGAAAATCAGCAGCTTCGGCTATCCTGTCATCCTTTCTACACGCAGGACATTTTTTTATGGAATTTTATTTATGATACCGGCACTGTTCATTTTTGATTTTCAAGCGGATTTATCCCGGTTTACAAATATAACATATCTGTTTAATATCCTGTATTTAGGGTTAGGGGCTTCTGCGCTCTGCTTTGTCACATGGAATTTTGCCGTGAAAGAATTAGGCGCGGTAAAGACGAGCGTATATATTTACATGGTTCCTGTAATAACAGTTGCTGCCTCTGCATTGATTTTATATGAGCCGTTGACTTTACTGGCAGGAACAGGAACGATTTTGACTTTGACAGGGTTATTTTTGTCAGAATATAAGGCGGGAAGGAAGGGCGCTGAAAATGGATTTGCAAAATGAGAAGTGCGTCATGGTAATTATAGAGAAAATGAAAGAGGTATCGGAAATTGACCTGAATTATTATGGAATTGCAATTTGCGGAGCAAAAAAGAAAATCAATAAGCTAACAGGGAGTATGCCGCTGCTTCGATAACATAAAATAACTTTCTCTGCTCCTTTTAGGCATATCGGTTCAAAATCTCCGCCACACTCCCCAGATACATCCTGCCAAACAGATTCAAATGATTCAAAAGATGGTACAGATGATACAGCTCCTTTCGCTGGTCATAGCCCTTATGAATGGGATTGACTTCGTGGTAAGCAGAGTAAAAGGCGGACGGAAAGCTGCCGAAAAGCTGCGTCATGGCCAAATCTGTTTCAAAGTCCCCGATATAAACGGCCGGGTCCAGGATCCAGGCTTTCCCGTCGTTTCCGCACAGCACATTGCCGCTCCACAGATCTCCGTGGAGCAGGGAAGGAAAATCCGGTTCTCTTAGATAGCAATCCAAATGCTCCAGAAGATAACCGGCCTTTTTCCTCATCCCGGAATCAAAATAATGCTCCGCCATTTTGATCTGGGGCATCAACCGGCTTTCCCGATAAAAGTCAATCCAGGATGCCGAGGGAAGATTTTTCTGCGGATTGGCTCCGATAAAATTGTCCTCCCAAAAGCCGTACCTTGGCAAAGGCTGCCCGTCTGTCACAAAGAAGCAGGAAGGGCGGTGCGTTCTCTGCGTATCCTCTCTTGTCCGAAGCTTCTCCACATGTCCGGGAGCTGCCTTATGCAGAGCGGCAAGCTCATGACCGAAGACCTCCCAGTAATTTTTGACGGAAGGGGCGCTTTCCATATATTCCAACAGCAGAAAGGAAATCCCTTTTTGCGAATCCGTTCCTGCTCCAAGTATTTTCGGAACACCAATGGCCTCCGGCTGGCCCAGGGCAGCAAGTCCGTGGGCTTCCGTGATAAAAAATTTAGCATTTGCAATAGAATTTGTCTTTAAAAAAACCTTTTCTCCCGTAGAAAGGCGGAGCCGGAAGGCGTGATTAATGTCGCCTCCGGGGACGCGATTGGATTCGAGTATTTCAGTATGGTCTCCAAAAACAGCGTGTAAGGCTTCTTTCAGAGATTGACAGGAAAGTCTGGCGGTTTCGTTTGTCATTTTTTACCCTCACAGAACTTTTTGATTTTATTTATTGCAGTTTCCGCTTTTATATTACTACAGTTTCCGCTTTGGGACAAGAGGACCTTCGTGACCAGTAACGGTGTATCTGCCTGCCCCGGCATGGCCGGGGGAATAACCGGCAATGCGCATAGGAAAAGCCGGAGAGCGGATACATTTTATGGATAAAATTATTACAAAACTTTTGAAATAACAGTTGACAATTGTTAAAACTATGATATTATAGAATTAAAGTTGTTGATATAACAAAAATGAACTGTTGATTCAAAATAATGAAAGGAGGTTTTACTATGATCTACACCGTCACACTAAACCCGGCCCTGGATAAAACCGTAGAGATTCCATCCCTGACCGTAGACAGCGTCAACCGCATCACCGCTATGCGGACTGACCCGGGCGGAAAAGGCATCAACGTATCCAAGGTCATAAAAAAGCTCGGCGGCCAAAGCATCGCTGCCGGTATTCTGGGAGGCGCTACCGGCCGGACCATCTGCTCCGCGCTGGAAGCTATGGAGATCAAAACAGGCTTCCGGTTTGTAGAAGGAGAGACCAGAACCAATCTAAAAGTCATTGATCCGGTCAACCACACCAACACCGACCTCAACGAACCGGGAATCACCGTATCCGAGGAAATCTTAAACGGCCTTTTACAGGAGCTGCTGCTGGAAGTAAACCAGGGAGACATCGTAGTACTGTCCGGAAGTCTGCCAAAGGGTTCCCCAAAGGATACCTACGCCGTATGGGTAAAAGCCTGCAAAAAAGCAGGAGCGAAAGTAATTCTGGATGCAGACGGAGAACTGCTTGAGGAAGGACTGAAAGCATCCCCCTACCTTATCAAGCCCAACAACCACGAGCTGTCAGCGCTCCTGGGAGAAAAACTTGAGACACCAAAGGAGCTGGAAAAAGCCGCCCGCGGCCTCATGGAACAATACGCCATAGAAAAAATCGTAGTATCAATGGGAGGCGCCGGCGCCCTCTACATAACCCAAAAGGAGACCCTCTACGCCGAGGGCCTGAAAGTCCCGGTCAAAAGCACCGTCGGAGCCGGCGACAGCGTAGTAGCTGCTCTGGCCGTATCCGAAGAATCTCAAAAGAGCCTGGAAGAAACTGTCCGCCTCTCCACCGCCTGCGGCGCCGCCAACGTCATGTGCAGCGGAACCCAGGCCGCCGAGTACGAGGCCATTGCGGAGCTATTACCCAAAGTCATATACCGCAAGCTATAAGTGGTTTCATTTTCCCAAAACTGTTACCTCAAAACCCAAAATTGTTGCAATACCCCCAAAAATCAAATATTATAAAGAAAGGAACTTTTATTATGAAAGCAAAAGCAGTAAGACTACACGGAGCCAATGACTTAAGGCTGGACGAATTTGATCTCCCCGAGATTACCGACGACGAAATCCTCGTCAAAGTCGTATCCGACAGCATCTGCATGTCCACCTACAAATGCGCCATTTTAGGAGCCGATCACAAGCGCGTCCACGACGACGTGGCCGATCACCCGGCCATCATGGGCCATGAATTTGCCGGCGACATCGTCAAGGTAGGCAAAAACCACCAGGACAAATTCAAGCCCGGCATGAAGTTCACCCTGCAGCCGGCCCTCAACTACAAGGGGACCATGTGGAGCCCCGGCTACTCCTACGAATACTTCGGCGGCGACTGCACCTACTGCATCCTTCCGGCAGAAGTCATGGAGCTTAACTGCCTCTTCGAGTACACGGGCCGCGCCTACTACGAAGCATCCCTGGCCGAGCCAATGTCCTGCAGCATCGGCGCATTTAACGCAGCCTACCACACCAAAATGGGCGTCTACACCCACGAAATGGGAATCAAAGAGGGCGGCAAGCTGGCAATTATGGCAGGCGCCGGCCCGATGGGACTTGGAGCATTGACCTACGCCCTTCACCGGGACGCACGCCCTGCGATGGTAGTGGTGACAGATGTAAACCCGGATCGTCTGGCCCGGGCGGAAGAGCTGTTCCCTGTGGAGGAAGCAAAAAAGGACGGCGTAGAGCTTCATTTTGTAAACATGAGCGATTACGCGGACCCGGTGGCGGAGCTTCGCAAAATCTCCGGCGGAACCGGCTTTGACGATGTATTCTGCTATGCTCCGGTAGCCGTTGTCATTCAGCAGTCCAGCGAAATTCTGGGCAGGGACGGATGTCTGAACTTCTTTGCCGGTCCCACGGACAACAAGTTCAGCGCGACCATGAACTTCTACGACGTACACTACAATTCCACCCACGTAATGGGAACCACCGGCGGCAACACCGACGACATGCTGGAGTCCTTAAAGCTCACGGCAGCCGGCCGCATCAATCCGGCGGTTATGGTTACACACATCGGGGGACTGGATGCGGTAGTGGATACCACCCTGAATCTGCCCAAGATTCCCGGCGGCAAAAAGCTGATTTACACCCATCTGACCATGCCTTTGACGGCTTTAACCGATCTGCGGGCCAAGGGAGAGAAAGAGGGCGACAAGCGTCTGACCGCACTGGCAGATATCGTGGACGCACATCAGGGATTATGGTGCCCGGAGGCAGAGGAATATTTAATTGCAAACTTTATAAACGAATAAAGAGGCCGAAGGCTCCGGGCAGGAGAGCTTTTTGGCCCGGACCGGAGGAACATATATGGATTCAATGGAAACACGCAGAAATGCGATTGTAGATCTGATTAACGAAAACGGAACCGTAAGCTTTTCACAGCTGAAGGATGCATTTCCCAACGTATCGGAAATGACGCTGCGCACCGACTTAAAGCTCCTGGACGAGGCCAGACGGATCTTAAGGATTCACGGCGGAGCGAAATCCGTCCAGGTGCTTATCGGCACCGATGATTTTCTGGGCCGGAAATCCGTCCGCAATATTCCGCAGAAGCAGAAAATAGCGGAAAAGGCTCTGACGCTTCTGCGCCCGGACACCACGGTTTATCTGGATTCCGGCAGTACCACTACTCTGTTTGCTCGCCAGTTTCCCGATCAGTCCAATCTGATTTATACCACGGGCTTAAGCTGTGCCACGGAGCTTTCCAATCTGTCAAAGCCTGCGGTGATGCTTCCCGGAGGCAAGCTGAACCGGTACAGCCAGAGTGTGTTCGGATTTTCCGCCATTAAAGAGCTGGAGAGCGTGAATTTTCACCAGGCATTTTTGGGAATCACCGGCTATCACACGGACGCAGGCTTTAGCTGCGGCATCCGGGATGAGGCGATACTCAAGCAGACGGCGGCGCGGCAGTCGGACCAGGTGATTGTGCTGATGGATTCCAGCAAGCTTGGGCTGAAATGCAGCTTCAACATCTGCGGTCTTAAGGACATAGATATTGTGGTATCGGACGGAAATCTTCCGGAGGACTTTTTAGAGGAATGCAGGAAGTGCCAGGTTGAGGTTTTGTAGATCTGTTTTCATGGAATCCCGAACTATACCGGTAAAGTTACAGGTGTACCGAAGTGACTTTACCCTTTAGTGCCATCGTGCAGCGACTATACCGGTAAAGTCGCAAAGGCGCGCGAGAGGAACTTTCATGAGTGCCCTTTCGAATGAAAGTTTCTCTCATTACTTGTGTGCCGAAGTGACTTTACCCTTTAGTGCCGTCGCGCAGCGACTTAAAAATAGGAGGGATCGTTTTGAAGAATAAAGTACAGCGTTTTGGAAAATTTTTATCGGCAATGGTAATGCCGAATATCGGCGCCCTTATCGCCTTTGGTTTTCTTGCCGCACTGTTTATTGATACGGGGTGGATACCCAACAAGGGCTTCAACAGTATGGTCGGTCCCATGCTGACCTACCTGATACCCATTTTGATTGCATCCACCGGAGGCCGCATGATCGGCGGCGACCGGGGACGTGTGGTTGCGGCCATTGCCGTTATCGGCGCGATTCTCAGCAACACAGAAATCACAATGCTTATGGCCGCTATGGTAATGGGGCCGCTGGCCGGTTTTTGCGTGAAGAAGTTCGACCGGCTTATGGAAGGCCGTATGCCTGCCGGCTTTGAGATGTTGATTAATAACTTTTCCGTGGGAATCTTAGGCATGCTGCTTGCCATGCTGGGCTACATATTAATCGGACCGATTATGAGCGGTATCCTGGCGGTGCTTGCCGCAGGCGTTACCTTTCTGGTGGACCACAGCCTGCTCCCTGCGGCGGCCGTATTCATTGAACCGGCAAAGGTGTTGTTTTTGAATAATGCCATTAACCACGGTGTGTTTACCCCCATTGCAACCATTCAGGCGGCAGATGCGGGAAAGTCCATTATGTACATGCTGGAGGCCAACCCCGGACCCGGACTCGGCGTTCTCTTAGCCTATATGCTTTTCTGCAAGGATAAGGCCACCAAGGATTCCGCCCCGGGCGCGGTGATTATTCATCTGCTGGGCGGTATTCATGAAATCTATTTCCCATATATTCTGATGAATCCGTTCGTTATCATTGCTCCGATTCTGGGAAATATGGCGGCCATTCTCTGGTACACCATCACAGGCGCCGGTCTGGTAGGTCCTGCGTCGCCCGGTTCCATCATTGCTTACCTGATGATGACGCCGGGATCGGATATGGTAAAGGTAGTTGTGGGTGTGCTCATTGCCGCGGGCATTTCCTTCCTGGTTGCCGCTCCCATTGTGAAGATGGCAGGCGGTAAGAGCCTGGAGGAAGCCCAGAGCGAGATGGCGGCCAGAAAAGCGGAAGCCAAGGGGCAGCCGGTGGTTCCGGGCACCATTGAGAAGGCTTCGGATATTAAGAAGATTGTATTTGCCTGTGATGCGGGCATGGGCTCCTCGGCTATGGGAGCGACCAAGTTCCGCAACCGGATCAAGGGAAACCGGCCGGATATCACGGTGATTAATACCTCTGTGGACAATATTCCCGGAGACTGCGACATTGCGGTGGTGCAGACCACACTGGCGGAGCGGGCAAAGAAATCCGCACCCCAGGCACAGCTTATTACCATCGGAAACTTTCTGGCGGACCCGGCTCTGGACGCTTTGTATGTACAGCTGACCACCGGCGATCAGCCGGCGGCTCCGGCAGGGGAGAACACGGATATTGTGATTCCCGATGTGCCTATTAAGAAAAATATCCTCATAAAAGAGGGGATTCAGCTTGGGCAGAAGCCGGTGAGCAAGGAGGAAGCTATCCAGGCGGCCGGCGAGCTTTTGGAAAAGCTGGGCTATGTGGACGGTTCCTATGTGGCGGCCATGCAGGAGAGGGAAAAGCTTGTTACGACCTACATGGGTATGGGCGTAGCCATTCCTCACGGCACCACCCAGGCCAAGGGTACGGTGAAAAAGAGCGGAATCGTATTCTTCCAGTATCCCGAGGGCGTTGATTTCGGAGAAGAAAAAGCACAGCTTGTATTCGGCATCGCAGGAGTGGGGGATGAGCATTTGGATCTTTTAGGAAAGCTCTGCACGCTTCTGGAGGATGAGGCCAGACTGGAGACCTTGAAAACCACGGATGATGCGGAGTGGGTGCTGGAGCAGTTGGCGTAAGGATCCGGAACAAAGCCCGGCAGATTTCTTGCAATCAAACAGTTAAAGAATAAATAAAAATTACAAAAGCATCCTCACAGGAAGAAACGGCAGCGGCATTTTATTTCCTGATGAGGATGCTTTTATTCCTGTAAAACAAAGGAGCAACCCGACATATTTGCTTACTGTTTTCCCATACAACCTAAAAATAGCAGCGGAAGGAAATATTTTGCAAACTACTAATTGTAAAATGAATGGAAATTCGCTATACTGAATGTGTTAAGGGGAAATATGGAAGGAAACAGGTTAGCCAATATAAAGCGGGGACATGTTATGACAAATCGGAAAGAATTGCTTCATGCAATTTGGAAATCACAAGATGACGCGTATGATTTGATGGAAGAGTATGATTCTCTTCCTCATTATTATGGGGATACGGTTTTATATCAGGCGGAGGCTTATATTGTGAATCAGATTGGCGAGATGCCGGGAATTACCTCTACGGAGCTGGCCGGAATTTTGAAAAAGACCACCAGTGCCTGTTCCCAGATTGTTCAAAAGCTTGTGGGGAAAGGACTGGTGGAGCAGATACGTAATCCGCAGAATAAGCGCGTATATAACCTGTGCCTTACCAAGAGCGGAAAGCAGCTGTACAAGGTTCATGTGGAATTTAACAGCCATTGCCAGGAGCGGGCCTTTCAGGAGCTGGAGAGGTTCAGCGATGAAGAGCTTTCCGTTTATCTCAAAATACAAGAGTGCATAAATACGATTTATCAGGATGACCTGCGGCGCAGCAAGGAGCGCTTCGGGGCGGAATAAAGATACCCGCAGTATCATGTGACAGTGGTACTGCGGGTATAAATTGCATATATAATAAAGGTGCTTAATGGTTAAGTATGATAAGTATAAAAGGAGGACAAGTATGAATTATGATTTTACTTCCGTTATCGATCGAAAAGGAAGGGATGCATATGCGGTAGACTGGATCGGCAAAGAGCCGGGCATTGCTCCGGAAGTGCCGGATGAGGGATTTGACTGTATTCCGATGTGGGTGGCGGATATGAATTTTCCGGTGGCGCCCCCCATTGTGGAGGCTCTTACGGAACGGATTCGCCATCCGCTTTTTGGTTACTTTGAACTTAGTGAGCGCTATTTTGAAGCGATCATTCGCTGGCAGGAAAGAAGCCGCAGGGTACGGGATCTGAGAGCGGAGCATATTTATATGGACAATGGAGTTATGGGCGGGCTTATCAGTGCACTGAAGGTTTTGTGCTCGCCGGGCGATCCGGTTCTGCTTCATGCGCCGGTTTACCGAGGATTTAAGGATACCCTGCACCTGTGCGGATACCATATCGTTTATTCAAGATTGATTCAGGACGAGAACCATGTGTGGCGGATGGATTTTGCGGATATGGAGAAGCGGATTTCGGAAAACGGGATACACACAGCCATTCTGTGTTCCCCGCATAATCCCTGCGGGCGGGTCTGGGAGAGGGAAGAGCTTCTTGAGGCCATGGAGCTTTTCCGCAAATATGAGGTTTTTGTTGTGGCAGACGAAATTTGGTCCGATTTGATCTTTAAAGGGCATCGGCACATTCCGGTGCAGAGCATCAGTGAGGATGCAAAAAACCGCACGGTATCCCTGTATGCACCTACGAAGACCTTTAATCTGGCAGGAATTACGGGAAGCTACCGCATTGTCTATAATTCCTGGCTTCGTGATCGGATAGAGAAGGAAGCGGAAATGACCTTTTACAATAATAAAAATGTGCTGTCCATGCATGCTTTGATAGGAGCCTACAGTCCGGAAAGTGAACCCTGGGTGGAAGAGCTGTGCAGGGTGCTGGAGGCCAACATGGGATACGCCTGTACCTATATTCGGAAGTATTTTCCGGGAGTATCGGTGGCGGAGCCGGAAGGAACTTATATGCTGTTTATTGACTGCGGCAGATGGTGTCAGATACACAAAAAGACACTGGATGAGGTTTTAAAGGCCGGCTGGCGGGTAGGAGTGGGCTGGCAGGACGGACGTTTATTTGAGGCCGACTGCCATATCCGGCTGAATCTGGCAATGCCGTTCGTGAGAGTACAGGAAGCCTTTCGACGCCTGAGAGCCTATGTGTTCTGTTGAGAATATATAACAGAAATTGTTAAAAATAGATAAAATCATGTTTTTGAAAATAGTAAAAATGTAGAAAAATATCGAATACGTAAAAAATATATTGAAAAATATTGATTTTATTATATAATAAAGATAGTTAATAATTAAATAGTTAAAACATTTACTCTGTTTTAATCACGATGTCATTTGATGTATCAATGATGAATGAAACCAGATAAGGAGAAAACTCAAAATTTTGTTTAAGACAGTAGACATAACAACGTGGAGTGAATATCTTATCTGGAGAAAATAGAAAATGGCAAATATATTATTTGAGAAACTGGGCGGCAAATATGAGCGGCAAGGAGATTACTTAATACCATGCTTGACTGTACTCGCCGAAGAAGAACAGCCGATAGGCACATGGGGACAGCGGCATCTGGACTATCTGAAGCAGTATCGCAAGGTTACATACACCAATCTTCTCACAAACGGCAAGCTGAATACATACCTTGCCGACATCGATAGGCAGGCACAGGAACGCTTTGAAAGGCTCATAGAGGGCATGAAACAAGCGCAGGGCATAACGGAACGCCTAAAGGAAGAAAATGCCTTAGAATGGGTACAACACTTAAATAACATAAGGGCATGTGCGAGACAGATTGTGAACGAGGAAATTGTTTTTGCATAAGTACAGAAAGGCGGCAGAAAATTGCCGCCTAAAAATTTTCCGAAAAAGTCTTGCTTGTTACGTTGCGTAATGATTTATAATATGTTTCAGGAGGTAAAGGACTATGGCAAAATACAGGGCAATCCCAAATGGATATATGACAGTTGATTGATACCAGATAAGGATAAAAATAGATATGTATGGGCAGGAGCATAGACTTTCTCCTGCCACGCCTATATTTAGGCGGTTTGACGTTTGGTACGTTTTCCGTATTCACGTTCTATTTCCCGCATTTCTTCATCCGTTGGAATATCAACAATCCCGACATAGGAATAGTAGATGTCAATATCCTGTGTCCGTTTCCCGTCTTTTTTCTCGCATTCATGGACTACGATTTTATCCACAAAGGTATTTAAGATTTCGGGCGTTAGCTCGTCAATACGAGTATATTTTTTGGTGACGGCAATTAGCTTGGAAACATTGGTTGCTTCTGTGTCGGCTTCGCTGACTTCGGATTTCAAGGTTTCGATTTTGTGTTTTAGCTGTTCCTGCTCAGCTTCATAACCATCTGACAGCTTGTAAAAGCGTTCGTCATTCAGCTTTCCGTTGACATTATCTTCATAGATTTTGCGGAACAGGCGGTCAAGTTCTTCCATGCGCTTTTCGTCTTTTTCAATCTGTTTCTGCTTTGCGTATAACTCGTATCGGCGTTCCGCAAGGGTAGTGTCAATCTGCTGTCGGATAAATACCCTTTCAAACTGCTGTAAATAGGACAGGAAATGCTGAAGCTGTTTTAATACCAACTGGTATAGGACATCTTCTCTGACTGCTTCGCATCGTGGTGTGCCGATCAGTGCGGCTATCTGGAAAGCGGCATCATACCGAAATTCTCCCTCTGCTCAGACGGCGTGAACTGGTTTAAGGGCAAAGGGCAATGGCAAGGCAAGAACTATGAGCCGCAGGCAGGCGACCTCATTTTCTTTGATTGGGGGAGTGACGGCTCAATCGACCATGTGGGAATCGTGGAAAAATGCGAGAATGGGACGGTCTACACCGTGGAGGGCAACTCTGGCGATGCCTGCAAACAGCAGAGCTATCCAGTCGGGAGCGGCTCAATATACGGCTACGGAGTGCCAAACTATTAGCAGGGCAGGGCAAAAGGAAACCAGAGGGACTTAATCCCCTGTCTGTTCCTTTGCCTTACATAAGGCAATTACTTTGAAAAAGGTTAGATAAAAAACACCAGAATAGGTTTTTGATTTTTTGAAATATCATAGTTGCTCATAATATAACAAAATGACTATTTGAATAGTTGACACCACATGACTATTGTGATAGTATGTTCAAAAAGAACTATTGCAATAGTCATTTTGGGAGGTGCGGAATGAGGATGAAGTTATTTGATTCAGAATTAAAAGTGATGGAAGTATTATGGAAAGAGGGAAACATTACAGCAGGACAGATTTCAAAAATACTGAAAGAGGAAATTGGCTGGAATAGGAATACAACTTACACGGTGATAAAAAAATGTATAGAGAAAGGCGCAATCGAAAGAATTGAACCTAAATTTATCTGCAAGGCAATGATTTCCAAAGAAGACGTACAGGCATATGAAACAGCGGAATTGATTGAAAGGATATTTGACGGTTCTAAGAAAGAATTTTTTGCCGCTTTGTTGTCTGAAAAAACATTGACACATGATGAACTGCAGCAATTAAAGAATTTGATAAACCAGATGAAATGAGGTGAAAAGTATGTTGCTTAAAATAAGCATCTCAAGCAGTATATTGATTATCTTGATTGTTACTTTGCGCTTTGTTGCTTTAAACAGGCTGCCGAAAAAATTTTTTGTGCTGTTGTGGAATATTGCAATACTAAGATTGCTGATACCCTTTGACTTACCGATACATTATGGACTTGCTTCACCTATAACAAAATTAGCAGATAGTGGCATCAGTCACTATAATACTGCCAACAGTCCGCTTATAACAGAAACATTAAAAGAACCAATTACTGATACAACAGTAGCATTATCTTTAAACAACGTCGCATGGATGACGATTGTTTGGGCAGCAGGTATGGCAGTCATGCTTGTGATTTTCGGGGTATTATATTGGAGAGAATATCAAAAAATACGGACAGCATTACCTATTTCAAAAGAAAGCGATGATTATTTCAGGTCAGTGACAACGATTCCTAAACGTGTAAAGTTATTGGTATCGGACAGAATCTCAACACCTTTAACGTATGGCGTTTTGTCACCTAAAATTATATTCCCGAAAATTTTTAAACTTTCGGACAACACGAAAATAAAATATGTCCTTACGCATGAAATGATACATATAAAACGGTTGGATAATCTTTGGAAAATAATTATCCTTATAGTGGTGAGCATACACTGGTTCAATCCTTTCGTTTGGATAATGTATCGGCTTCTCAACCGTGATATTGAATTATCATGTGATGAAAAAGTGGTTGCTCTTTTGGGAGAAACAGCAAAAAAGGAATATGTTACGACGCTTGTAGATTTGGCGGAAAAGCAGTATCATTGGTCGTTTATCTCAAATGGATTTGGAAAGAACGCCATACAAGAAAGGATTGTGGCAATCATGACGTTTAAAAAAGCAACTTGTTTAAGCATAGGCTGCACAGTGGTTTTATTAGCAGGCGCGATTACAGTATTTGCACAAAATGATTTTAAAGTGGCAGGTACTGATGCTGGTACAATGTCTAAAGCCCACATTACGGAAGACAAAAAAAATTATTTGGAAAAAACTGAAATCGAAGATGGTGAGTATTTACATCATGGAATTACAGTTATCAATGGAGCTTATTATTACCAAGGCGTGCGCATCCGCATATTCATGGATTTAAGGGAAAACAAATCTTTTGAAACTTTCAGTTTTGATAAGGAAGGAACCGTTGATATACGGTTAATACGGTCAAAAAATAATTCTATTAAAAAAATTGAGTATCTCACAAAAGAAGAAGCAGATGAAATCCTTAGTGATTTTGAAGATAGCGAGTTGGATGGGCAGACGGAAGAACAGCATACGGGTGTGATAACCAGATTAGCAAAAGAAGAACTTCCGAATAAGGTTATAGATGCCATAAATTCTTGTGATGATGAAAAATGGTATGTGATTAATGACAAGGAATATCAATATGTTTATTTTAATGGTTTGACTGCCAATTATGCTTTCCAACCAGAGATTTATGCTGACAGCCATAGCGGGACTTTACAAATATATGATATGGGTACTTCAACTGAAAATTATGTATTGCTTGAAATTGAACGGAATATTTCACTGAAAATTTTATACAACCATTCGCAAGTTGCATATACAGAAATAGCTTTATGATGGAAGCATGGTATTGAAACTGGTATGCCATAAAGAGCGGATAAAGGAGGATAATTTCAAATGAAAAGAAAAACAATTTTTTCAATAGTTACAATATTTATTTTTATATTCATGGTTTCTATGCCAATAGCTGCATCTGCAAAGGGTACGCCATCTAGTAAGCATGTTTCTGAATATGCCCAATTAGGTATTATAAAGAAAGATGATGCGTTCTTTTATAAAAATAAGCGTATCCGTATTTTTTTTGATGAAAGGGCTGACCGTTCTTTTGAATACAGCTTCGTGGATATTGATGGCACAATTGATATACGTCTGTTGAGAAATAAAGCTGGAAATATTAGCAGGCTGATACGGATACCAAAAAAGAAAGCGAATAAAATATTGAAAGATATGCTTGGTTTTGTTCCAAAACATCCCACTGAGAATACGAAACCTCACAAGAAAAAAGAGTATACTGACATTGAGCGTTGCCAGTTTAAAGATGTCCCTGTCGGAATTAAGAAAGTTATTAAAAAAAGATGCACTAAGAATAAATGGTACATTATCAAATCTTCAAATAGAGATTATGTATATTTTAAAAAAGTGCCAAAAGACTTTGCATTCCAAATTATCGGCAAAAATTTAGATATACATGATATAGGGAAAAAGAAAAAAAATGGTTCTGTACTGCTCTCTATCGGCAGGAATTTTAATTTTACTCTCACTTATAATTCCAAGCCAGTAAAAACCATTATTATAAAAGCTAAATAGAAAGAAACGGCTCAAGCAAATGTGTCTGCGTGGATATTTGGCGATCATCACGAGAGTTAATACCCCGCTGTTTACAGCGGGGTATTGGTTTATTAAAGAAATTCATTTATTTTAGTGCTTGCCAAAATTTATAGATATATTATCTATTTATGTAATGATATTTTTTACATATTTGTTCTTTCTATAATCATAGGTAGGACAAGCCCACCAAATAAAAAAAACGATGTTCGGGTGGGCTATTTCGTCATACCCTGACCACCCTCCGACTTCGCTTTTTGAAGTTTGGAGGGATTTTTATTGCCTGCAAATAGCAAATTCTATTTACATATATCATATCGGGGATGGGCGGACAGCCTGTTAAAAAACTCCTCGTCAGTACATGGGGGCTTTGTACCCTGCAAGTAGAAGTCATATTTCTACATATTGGAACTAAAATCTCTCTAAACCGTAAAGGTCACGGAACCTTTGCGGTTTTTCTTTTGTCGTTTTTTATCGGAATGTGCCGAAGGGCTGTTTCCGCTGTTGGCTGCCGTTCGCCGCCTATCCAATCTGGATTATTACATTTCAAAAATTCAGATTGGAGGAAAAAAGAATGGCATACAACAACGGACGGGAGAACAGGAAATGGCTTATCTGGAAAGAAACCGAGGAAAAAATATTGAGGGAACACGGAGTTGATGAAACCACCATTGAACAAATCCGCACAGACGACAGGGCAGACTTCAATTCCAACAGGCGGTTTTACCATTGGACAAGCGACTTCGGTGAATACCTTGAGGGGATGGCAGACAGGGAACAGAATACCGAGCTAAAGACGGTTGCTGATTTACTGGACGAGATTGAGGACGAAACTCTGTATCGGGCATTGCTTACGGTGGACAGGCGTACCCTGCAAATCATCCTGCTGAAAATGCAGGGCTATTCCACAAAGGAAATCGCCCCGCTTGTGGGATTGACAACGGGTGCTATCTATGCAAGGCTAGACCATCTGCGGAAAAAGCTGCGGAAGATTTTATAACCAGCTAATAAAGGCAGCTTTCTGGCGGGCTATTGGGTGGGGGATAAAATTTCCCCACCCAATTTAAAATTATATGAATAAAATTCCCGTCCACAGGGAATACTAAAAAGTTTGCCCAAAGTATTGACATGGGTACAGCCGCTATGGTATTCTGAAATACCCATGAGGGAATTGGAAGATTGAAAATGAAATAGCACATAGATGGAAGAATGAAATGTCAGCCAATGGATAAGGCTGACTGCCGCCGAACGTAAGTCGTCCTTTTCGGCTGGCGTATGGCAGCAAGGTTTTGAATCCCAAAGCCGTTACATAGCATTGCGAATCTGAGCAGGAGAAAACACTCCTGTCATTCGTGGTGCGGTGTGGCGGCTTTTTCATTTATCCAAAAGTCAAGAAAAATCGAATCCAGAACGGAGGTGGAAAGGACATAGGATTTTCTTTTCGGCGGGTAAGGCAGGTATGGAAGAATACTGCTGCACAGGAAAAATGCTCTGCGGCGTTGTCCACAGAGATAGCGAGCATCGGATTGTGTCAGCCACAATCCCGCCCACACAAAACAAGTGGGCGTAACTTACTCAGGGGACATCCCCTGTTTACCCCGAAGAAAGAAAAATAAGACTGGAGGATTGAGGAAAATGAGCAGAGAAAAATCAGAAAAGGTTGTGCGGAGTGTCCCGATTACTGTCCGATTGAACGAGGAAGAACATGAAAAATTAAAGCAGTGCGCCGCCGCTTGCGGTCTGTCCACCGCCGAATTTATGCGCCAGTTATGCAAGGGAAACGCCCCTCAGCCACAGCCTAAAACCGAGTTTTGGGAACTGCTAAACAAGCTCTATGAGGTGCATGACGCTTTCAAAAAGTGTGTTCCCTACTATCTAACCGCCGCCGAAATCTGTAAGGAGATTGAGGATTTTATCTTAGAACTGCAACAGAAAATAACTCTCCCACTACGATTTAATGTAGAAGAACTGATGGAACAGGGGGCGGTCTGATATGGCAACAACGAGCTTATGGCATATCAAAGGGCGGCTGAAAGACCTCATTGATTATGTGGAAAATCCAGAAAAGACCATGCCGAATGAAGATATGCAGGACTTCTTTGACGTGTTCTCCTATGTGAAGAATCCGTTAAAAACAAACGAGGGCGAGTATGTTTCCGCAATCAACGCTCTGAAAGAAACCGCCTTGCAACAGATGATTTTGACAAAGAAGCAGTACCAAAAGACAGGCGGATATATTGCATGGCACGGATACCAGAGCTTCAAACCAGACGAGGTAACGCCCGAACAGTGCCACGAAATCGGATTAAAATTAGCAGGGGAAATGTGGGGCGATAAATACCAGATAATTGTTGCCACTCATCTTGACAAAGGGCATCTGCACAATCATTTTTGTTTCAACTCTGTTTCTTTCATAGACGGACAGAAATATAATTACTCAAAATCAGAACAGAAAAGGTTGAGGGAAGCGTCCGACCGCTTATGCCGAGAGTACGGTTTATCGGTGATTGAAAACCCCAAGAAAGCACCATCCAGACCGCTTTATCTGGACGAAAAGAACGGAAAACCCACACGGTACAATGTCTATCGGGAGGATTTAAGGGAGGCAATCAATGGGAGCAGGGATTTACAGCACATGATGAAATACCTTGCCGATAAGGGATATGAGGTTGATTTTTCGGGCAGCCATTGGAAAATGAAGCTGCCGAAATACAAACATTTCACGAGATTAGACACGCTTGACGAGCGGCTAACCCCCAATTTCATACGGTCATGTTTAGGCGGGGCTTCCCGATATGGGAACTACAAAGCAAAGATTTCCTACTCTCCCCATATGCCAGAGCAGTATAAAAATGCATGGAAACCACATCAAAAAACCACGGGGATTTTAGCGTTGTATTACTACTGGTGCTATCAGTTGGGGATATTCCCCAAAGGCACGGACTACAAGCCGACAAGCCCGCTGATGAAAGAGGAATTGCGGAAGTTAGATGAAATCACCACACAGGTACGGTATATGTCCAAGCATAACATTTCCACCCTCTCCGACTTACACGCCGACAGGGAGAAAAACCAGACCGAAATGAATAAACTGATTGACTACCGCCAGCACGTGCGGAACAAGGTACGCCGTGCCACACCAGCCGAAAAAGAAAAAATTCGGGAAGAAAAACGGTGCGTGACGGAGCGGATAACGGAGCTTAGGAAGCGGCTGAAATATGCAGACAGGATTGAAAAACGCTCCGCACACATTGATGACTGCTTAAACCAAATCTACGACACGATTGAAAATCAGCGGTCAAACCGACAGAAACAGCCAGTTAAAACAGCACGCAGGAGGGAGGAACCATTGCGATGAGCAGACTGTCCGAGGAAGAAATACAGGCGATTATGGAGGAATACAAGGACGTCCCTATGGTAAATCCAGACAAAATATATCCCCCTCTGCCGCCTGTCCAGAACGTCACGCCCCTTGTCCGCATCCCAGAGCCGATGAGCCTTACCGAGAAAATCGGCGGCACGGAATACACCGTCAACGCCCATTTCCGAAAAGACGGGCGGGACTTGCTTGTAATGCTTACGGATATTTTTCGGCGCAGCGCACAGGGATATGGATTTTATGATAATGAGAATTGGGGTGATGACGACGGGGAATAACAGGCAGCGGAAGAATTATCACTTTAAAGCGTTGAAGTTTAAGGGCAGATGTGGTATACTGTACCTACACTTCACAATACCGTGTCTGCTGTCGGAAAGGAGAGCTTTATGAAAAGACAGCAGGAAGAATTCACGGCATTATATTGTAGATTAAGCCAAGATGATGGGCGGGAAGGTGAAAGCAACAGCATTGTAAACCAGAAAGAATATCTGATGAAATACGCAAAAGAACACGGTTTCCCTAACCCGAAATTCTACGTGGACGACGGCTATACGGGTACGAATTTTGACCGCCCAAGCTTTAAGGAAATGTCGTCGGACATTGAAAAAGGGTTTGTAAAGACCGTCATTGTCAAAGACTTATCACGCTTCGGCAGGAACTATATCGAGGTCGGCTCATACTCCGAAATCATCTACCCCGAAGCGGGCGTGAGGTTCATCGCCATCATGGACAACGTGGACACGGGCAGCCTTGAGAGCAACGAATTTGCCGCCTTTACCAACCTTTTTAACGAATGGTATCCCAAAAGCACGAGCAAAAAGGTAAAGGAAGTCAAGAAAGCGAAAGGGCTTGCAGGCGAGCATTTGGGCGCACCGCCTTATGGGTATTTGCGGAATCCAGACGATAAAACACGTTGGCTTGTGGACGAGGAAGCGGCGGCAGTTGTCCGCAGGATATTCTCACTCTGTATACAGGGAAAAGGCGTGTCAGCCATTGCCACAGCCCTCTGGGAAGACAAGGTGCTTACCCCGTCAGCCTACAAGGTGTCAAAGGGAATCGGCGTTGCAAAAAAATCGGAACATCCCTATAACTGGGAAACGTCTATGATTGCATCCATTCTGGAAAATGTGGCATATATCGGCGTGACGGAAAGCTTTAAATCCACCCGTTTAGGCTTCAAGAGCAAAAAACGCATCCCAACCGCAAAGGACAGGCGGACGTATATCGAGGACGCCCATACGCCCATCATTGACAGGGATATGTGGGAAAAAGTGCAGATGATACGGGCGAACAAACGCAGACCGACCAAAAGCGGAACGACAAGTATCTTTTCGGGGCTGCTCTATTGTGCCGACTGCGGGGCGAAACTCAGCTTAGCCACAGCAAACGGATATGAGCATTTCCGTTGTTCCATGTATAAAAGGACGAGCAGGGCAAAGGAATGTACACAGCACTATATCCGAGAGGACGCATTAAAACAATTAGTTCTGAAACAGCTCCAGCAGTTCCTCTCCTATTTACAGCAGTTTGAGCGTGTGTTTATCCGACAGCAGATTGACGCCACCCTTGCAGAACGCAGATACGAGTTATCCGCAAAGCAGAAACAGATAGAAAAGGACGAAAAGCGGATAAAGGAGCTTGACCGCCTGTTCCGCAAAATCTATGAGGATAATGTCAACGGAAAGCTGAATGACGAACGCTTTTACAAGCTGTCGGACGGATATGAAGCCGAGCAGGAACAGCTAAAGCAGGAAATCGAAACCTTGACAGCCGAGGTCAGCGAAGCCGACACGGAAGCGACCAATGTCACCAAGCTGATAGCCGTCACCAAGAAATACACCCGCATCGACGAGCTGACGCCCGAAGTCCTAAACGCATTTGTGGATAAAATCGTAGTCCATGAGCGTGAGAAAAAAGACGGGAAACGGACACAGCAAATCGACATCTACTATTCCTATGTCGGGATTGTGGACATCCCCACGGATGCGGAAATGCGGGAAATGGAACGAGAATATACGCAGCGTACCAAACGTCAAACCGCCTAAATACAGGCGTGGCAGGAGAAAATCTATGCTCCTGCCGATACATATCTATTTTTTATCCCTATCTGGTTTAACCCATAGATCAATGATAAATAAATTATTAGGAGAGGTATGCAGATGAAAATGAAAAAGTTGACAGCCGTTTTGATGACGGCAGCCTTGACTCTGTCCTTGGCAGCCTGCGGAACAAGCGGACAGGAAGATCCGGCAGGGAAAAGCGAGGAGGGAAGCGCCGGTGAGTCCGGACAGGCTTCCGCAGACGGCGCGGTGGAACTGGAGTTTTGGACGATGGGGGATGGCTCTGAGGATGACGCCTATTATTTGAAGGGGATTGTGGAGGAATTCAATCAGGAATATGAGGGGGAAATTTATGTAAATCGTGTGGCTCTGGGTGCGGGAAATGAGGATCAGCAGACCAAGTACCAGCTGGCGGCAGGCGGAAATCAGCTTCCCGATATGATGGAGATGAACAGCGGAAGCTTTATCAAAGAGATGATCGAAGCGGATGTTCTCTATGATATGCAGGATTATCTGGGGACGGATACGGATTTTACAGGAAGATTCAAGGATGGGGCCCTTGATATGGCTACAAACAATTACTACTCACAGGGAACCTTCTATGCATTTCCTACAGAAACCGAGATACAGGGCTGGTACTACAATAAGGCAATCTTTGAGGACGCGGGCCTTGAGATTCCGGAAACATGGGAAGATTTTCTTAACTGTGTTAAAGTTTTCAAGCAAAAAGGAATCACCCCTATCGCACACGGCGGACTGGATCCGTGGCCTCTGTGGGGATATCATGCGTGGTTTTCCAGATACGGCCTGACTGCCGAGACGTGGGAGAAGATCATGAGCGGTGAAGTAAAGGCTGCGGATTGTGACGAGCTGCGGAAACCATTTGAACGGGTTTTGGAGCTGGCCCAGGCAGGCGCTTTTCCGGAGAATATCACTTCAATGAACAATACTCAGGCCCAGGAGCTTTTTGTAGGCGGCGGTGCGGCCATGTATGCCTGCGGAAGCTGGAAAATGAAGGATATGGATGAATGTGCCATTGCGGATGAGATTGTGTTTAATTTTGGCCCAGAGTTTTCCGACGGCGTTCTTTCGGGAAAAAGCGGGATGCGTCCCTATTCCTGGGTCATTGCCTTCGGTTCCAGGCTTGCAGACGATCCAGCAAAGGCTGAGGCTGCCGCTGTCTTCTGCAAATGGCTGACCAGCCCGGAGCGTACGAAGATTGAGATTGAAAGCTTCGGACATATTCCGGCGGCAGCCGTGGATACGGACGCTGTGACCCTGGGACCCGTAGGCATGATAACCATGGAAGCGGCTCAGGCGGATGTGATTTCCGTTGTGGATCCCACTTCCGTCTGTCCGGACAGCTCCCTGGTTTCCGTTTACTGGAATGCACTGACCTCGCTGCTGAGTCAGACCATTGATGTGGACGAGGCCCTGTCTCAGATTCAGGACTGGGCGGATCGGTTATAGACAAATGCAAACCGGCCGCAGCTGCAGGCACTTGTATCCGTAGCAGCGGCCGGCAATGAGAATACAAGGAGAGGCGGTGTTTCATGCATCATATCTATACGAAAAAGAAATTTTTACTCTTTTCGCTGCCCATGTTTCTGGCCTTTACCCTGCTGTTTATCCTTCCGCTTTTTTTAGCCTTCGGATACAGCTTCACCAGCTACCGGGGCGTTGGTCAGGCCGTATGGAATAACTTTAAGAATTATAAGCTCCTGTTTACGGATAAACTGCTCGGTGTTTCGATTGCCAATACTTTGAAAATGGCAGCCATCAATCTGATTTTGACGCTGCCTGTTTCCTTTTCTCTGGCTTATCTGCTTCGCGAGACCAGCCGTAAAAATACAATTTACAAAACCGTTCTGTTTGCGCCCTATGTGATTCCGGGGGCCATAGCAGGTCTTATCTGGCTGTTTATGCTGGATCCGGTGAGCGGTCTTGTAAACAGCGTGCTGCGCTCAACAGGTCTGGATGCGCTGGCCCTGCAGTGGATTGGAGGAAAGAGCTTAAGCCCTTATTCCATCGGTATGGTATGTGTCTGGAGCGGTCTGGGCTTTTATATGGTTCTGTGGCAGCTCGGGATCAAAAATCTGCCGGGAGAGGTACTGGAGGCCAGTCTGATTGACGGCTGCAGCAAAAGGCAGCAGATTACCAAGGTGATGCTGCCCATGCTGCGGGGGACTATTTCCTCCATTGTTATATTTATTCTCACGGGCGCTCTTAAGATTTATGAGTATGTCTATATACTCACAGGTGGAGGACCCAATCATTACTCGGAATCCATTGTGTCCTACATGTATACCACGACCTTTCAGGACAAACAGTATGGGTACGGAATGGCAATAGCAGTCGTAGAATTTACGTTTGCACTTATGGTAACTGCTCTTTCCATGTTTATTTCTAACCGAAAAAGAGTAGAGCTGTAAAGGAGGGCGGAGCTATTGATAAAAAATGAAACAAGCGCGGAGCAAAAGATGCTGCTGAGAAGCCGCCGCTTTCGCACCGCCGGAAAAATTCTGAAGGAATTTTTAATCTTACTCATTGTAATTGTGGCGCTGATACCCCTGGTATGGGTGGTATTTCTTTCTCTGAAAACCAATAATGAGATCTTCTTTAATCCCCTGTCCTTTCCGGAGGAAATACAGTGGGGAAATTATGCGGCGGCATTTCGTAAGATTCCCTTCGGAAGAATGTTGAAAAATACGTTTACCGAGATGGTGATTGCAATTCCTGCGGGAATGCTTATCTCCATGTGCAGCAGCTTTGCCATAGCCAAGATCCGATTCGGCAATGATAAATATAACAATACGCTCTACACTTATTTTATTGCAGGAATTATCATTCCGGGCTTTGTACTGCTGTTTCCCGTTTATCTGATAATGAATAAAATCGGATTGTATGACAGCCTTCTGGGAATGGCTCTGGTACATATTTCCTGGTGTGCGCCTATGAATACCGCCATTATGGTCAATGCCTTCCGGGGGATTCCCTCCGTGCTTGAGGAGGCGGCGGCCATTGACGGATGCGGAATATGGAAGATTCTTTTTAAAATTTATTTGCCGCTGATGAAGCCCACATTGGTGACCGTATTTATTCTGTCCTTTTTAAGCGTGTGGAATGATTTTGTACTGGCCCGTGTTCTTTTGCTTTCCAATGATTTGCAGACCATATCCATGGCTTCCGCTCTGTTTAAGGGACTTTACAGTACGGACTATGCGATGATGACCGCTGCCATTGTGATACTGGTCATTCCTCAGCTGGCCGTATTTGCAGGGCTTCAGAAGCATATCATTGACGGAATTACGGCGGGAGCCGTGAAGGGATAAAAGCAGGCAATATGAGTATGTAATATGCAGGAGGAAACCTTATATGATACCAGATAACAGGCCCGGAAAACGGGACTTTGATTTACTGCGCGAATTTACGGATAATTTTTGTACCCCGAAGCAGCTTCCCGTTTCTTTTTTTTACGGAGAGGAAAAAATCTGCGGTATTCCCTGGGAATCCAGGACGACATGGAAGCGCATAGATTCCAATTTGACATTTACGACTATCCAGGGAACGGATCCGGCAACTCAGCTTGAAATTCTGGCTGTTTGTGAGCAGTATGCGGATTTTCCGATACTGGAATGGACCGTATATGTTACAAATCGCGGAATGAAAAATACACCGCCCGTACGTGAGCTTCTGGGTATAGACACAGCTTTTGCCATGCAGGCGCCTCTTCTTCAATATGGGAACGGAGATGCGGTAGGAAATGACAGCTTTTCCTTCTTTGACCGTCCGCTTACGGAAGAGCCCTTTGAAATGCAGCCTTCCCAGGGACGGTGCTGTGACGGAGCTTTTCCTTACATGCGGATTCTGTCCCCTCATTCAAAGACGGGACTGGTTCTTTCCATAGGCTGGCCGGGACAATGGAAAGCAAGGCTGTCGGGGAAAAAAGGGAGGGCTGTCGTTCAGGCAGGACAGGCGGAGACAGACTTTTATCTGCGGCCGGGAGAGACGGTTCGCACCCCCAGAATTACCTTGATGGCGTTTGCTGGGGATGAACGGCGGGCGGCAAATCTTTGGCGGAGATGGTATATGGCTCATGTGATTCCCAAAAACAATGGAAGTGTTACAAAGCCTATGCTAATCATTCACGGTGATCAGCCTACGGCGGAATATCCCGAGCATACGGGCTATACGCAGGAGAACATTGAGAAGGCTTTGGAGGCTTATGAGAAGCACGGCGTAAAATACAATGCCTTTTGGCTGGACGCGGGCTGGTATGACTGCGGGAAGGTATGGCAGCATACGGGAACCTGGGAGGAGCGTCAGCCCAATTACCCGGAAGGAATGTTGGGAGTAGAAAAACGATGCGCGGTTCACGGGGCGGAGTTGATTCTGTGGTTCGAGCCCGAGCGTGTATATAAGGGGACCAGGCTGGCCGTAGAGCATCCGGAGTGGCTTCTTAAAAAAGACTGCGATCCGGAGCTTCAGGGAAGCAGGAGCGTATATGCCCCGGAAAGCAGTCTCTTTGACATGGGAAATCCCAGGGCGCGGGCCTATATTACGGATCTCATCTGTGAGTTTATTCAAAAGAACCGGATTGCCTGGTATCGGCAGGATTATAACATCTGGCCCCTGAAGCACTGGCAGGCCAATGAGGAGGAAGGGCGTCTGGGTATGCTGGAGAATCAGTATATTCAGGGATATCTGCAATTTTGGGATGATATTTTAAGGAGAAACCCGGGAATTCAGATTGATGCCTGTGCATCCGGCGGCCGTCGGAACGATCTGGAGACCATGCGCCGATCCGTACCCCTTCATTATTCGGATATCGGTTATGGGAATCAGCCGGTAAAGATGGGCTTTGAGCAGACCATGCACGACTGGATGCCCTATTTCAAATCGCATCTGTGGAGCTGGGAAAAGCCGGACGGAAGTTATGAAAACAATGAGAATTACCAGCCGGATACGCTGACCGACGCCTACACCTTTTATACCTCCTTAGCTCCGGCCGTGACGGTTATGACCGTTTATTCCAGAGAGGACGAATGTTTTGAGGATATCCGCCGGATGCAGGATACCTGGCGCAGAGCCGCAGATTTGATGCTCCACAGTGATTTTTATCCGCTGACTTCGTATCACAAGAATCCGAAGGGATGGTGGTGCCGGCAGTTTGATTCTCCGGAGAGCGGGGAAGGATTTCTGCTTTTTGTAACCGGGAACCGCTGTGAACAAAGAGAGCAGCGGGTATATCCCTGCTTTGATGAAACCGCCGAGTATGTGTTTGAGAATGAGCAGACAGGGGAGAGGCGCAGCCTTTCCGGGGAGAAGATCGCAGAGGGATTTGCGGAGAGGCTGGCTCCCAGAAGCGGAAGTATTTGGTTCTACAGCAGGCGGAAGAGGTGACGCATTTGCTGACGGCGCATGAGTTTTCAGGTGCAAAGGGCAGGATTTTATGTTATGCTGAAAGTCGAAAGGTGGATCTGCCGGATGACAAAGCTGGAGCTTAAAAATATTTCAAAGATTTTTGACATAAAAGGGAGGCGGGGGAAAGAACCGCCTCTTAAGGTACAGGCTCTTGAGGATATCTGCCTGCGGATTGAAGAACGGGAGTTTGTGGTTTTGATGGGAGCTTCCGGAAGCGGAAAGTCAACCCTTCTCAGGATTGTGGCCGGCCTGGAGGAGCAGACAAAGGGGCAGGTGCTTTTGGACGGCCGCCCGGCAGACCGGCTTGCTCCGGGACAAAGGAATCTCTCCTTTGTATTTCAGGAATATGCTCTGTATCCTCAGCGGACCGCCTTTGAGAATATGGCTTTTCCGCTCCTGAATCTGGGCGTTAAGAAGGAGAGAGCCAGGGAGATGGTGATGGAAACGGCCGGACTGCTTGGGATAGAGTATCTTCTGAACCGGAGGCCAAAGCAGATGTCCTGGGGACAGCGGCAGCGGATAGCACTGGGGCGTGCCGTCTGCAGAAGACCGGGGATACTGCTCCTGGACGAGCCTTTATCCGGTGCGGACGAGGCTCTGCGCCGGGAACTGATACCTGTACTTAAAGAGCTGCACCGGAATCTTGATCTGACCTGCCTGTATGTAACGCACAATCAGCAGGAGGCGGATGCTTTAGGGGACCGGATTTTGTATCTGGAAGAGGGAAAATTGGCATGAAGCTGTTTGAGCGGAATTTTGACAGGCCGGGTCCGGGAATTGATCCCAATGCCGGGCCCAAGCAGGGGATGGAACGTTTTTTTGAGATACTGTCGCTGGAATATCGGCAATTGATTCCTTTAAGCCTTCTGTATACGGGGGCTTGTCTTCCAATCTTTACAATTCCGGCAGCTACGGCGGCGCTGACAGGGATTGCATTGTCTATGGTGGAAGATCGGCCCAGATTTCTGGTTCATGATTTTTTCCGTATATTCCGCAGGGAATTTAAAAGGGCGGAGCTTTTAGGCGGCTTTTTTTTGCTGGCCGTCTTAGTGACAGGATTTGGAGCACTGTTCTACCGGGCGGCTTCCGAAGAAAATCCTGTTTTGCTGCCGCCGTTTTTTCTTATGGCATTTACGGCCCTGTTTTTCATGGCTGCTTCCTGCTATGCCTATCCCATTCTGGTGCTGACAGACCTTCCTCTGAGGGCCGTATTACGAAATTCCGGCCGGCTGCTGTTGGTGAAGGGCGGCGGTATCCGTATCTTGTGTATATTTCTTGCGGACGGAGCCTTGTGCTTTTGCGGAATTTTATTTGTGCCCTGGAGCCTGCTTTTGTTTCCGCTGGGGTTAACGGGGCTTATGGGGCTTGTGGGGAGCTTTGGGGTTTATGATATTTTGGGAAGTTATGTACTGAGAAAGGAGGAATAGCATCATTGGATCCGCCTTTTCAATTTTCAACTTTCTGTCTTTATAGTTCTATGATCTTCTTTTTGCATATTTTCTGTATTTATTGCAATCATTAAAATCTTTATAAGCTACAGAACGGGAAACGTATAGCTGGAATCGGGGTGCTTTAATTTATAGTGTTCTACCTCCGTGTTCAGCAATATTTTTACGGAATTCGTGTAGTGCTCAATAAATTCATCCATGATAGGAGTAAAAAATTTGTTTTTATGAAAAAATAAATTAACAAACCGCTTTTCCTGAAAATCAGGTAT
The DNA here is from genome assembly GCA_910576325.1 of Clostridia bacterium. Lineage (GTDB taxonomy): Bacteria > Bacillota > Clostridia > Lachnospirales > Lachnospiraceae > Laedolimicola. Next base: position 74,234 of record CAJTIM010000008.1, on the reverse strand, counting down.
GTTTAAAATAATCAGATTTGGACTTTGATAAGCCAGTACATGATCCAGTGATAAAAAAGAAATACCAATGTTTTCTCTGGTGGCGTTTAACAGTGTCTGGACACTGTAGCTTTCCCACATGGGTTCGATATGGATGTTATGGTTATGAAAATACATGTCAACCAGCTGCCTTGTGGAAGAATCTTTTTCCCGCAGCAGAAGGTTTTCATGAGCCAGATCTTCGGCAGTAACAATTTTTTTTTCGGAAAGCGGATTGTTTTTATGGCAGATTGCAACTACAGGGTATTGCTGGAATGCACGCTGGGACAAGCCGGGAATATTTGCGGCAGTCTCAGCGATGACAAAATCGAGAGAGTTATCCATGACCAGAAAACACATTTTAGTTGCATCACCTACATTCACATTAATTTGTGCATTGGGGTGGAGCTGCAAAAAGGATTTGATTACGGTAGGAAGAAGTAATTTACCTACGGCAGTACCTGTACCAATACGGACTTTATTAAGAGGCTGATCCGCGTGAATGAGATCATCCCAAAGATCCAACAGGCTGCGGGCCTGCTCATAAATGATTTCTCCAAATGGAGTAATATAAAGCTTATGAGAAAGCCTGTCAAATAAGCGGGTTCCATAGTGGGACTCTAACTGCTGGAGTGCAACACTTACGGTAGGCTGCGAGATATGCAGCCGCTCCGCAGCACGTGTGATGGAGCCTTCCAAACAAATGGTGACAAAAATTTCAAGATGATGTAATGTCATAAATCTCCTCCGCTCTATAGGCATATATGGAATCGCAGCGTATTCGAAAACTCATTTTATTAATAGGAACATAGGTTTTTTGCTATGTTCATTATTATAACATAGTATTTTACAAAAGCAAGGAGAATTAATATAATATTCACATATAAGGGGCGGGAGGTTAGCTGTTTTTCTCGCCATAATTACAAATAAAAACAGCGTATACTGTTAAAAATTGTTCAATATGTCGTATTGAGCGCAAAAACAAGGAGGTATAAGGATGAAACGATGGATTGCTTTTTTATTAATGCTGACTATGATGATTGGCCTGCTGTCCGGCTGTGGAGGAAAATCCGGGGGATCTGATACAAAAGCACCTGAGGCCGAAGCATCGGGCGCGGAGGATAACGGCTCAGAACCATTACGGGTAGCGGTACAATCCTTTTACTGCAGCGCAATGGTAGAGTATATTCAGGAAAATAAGCTGGATGAGGCTGCGGGATTGAATATTGAGTGGGTTGTATTCAACGGAGGAGCGCCAATCAATGAGGCGATGGGAGAATGGGATATAGCCGTAACAGGCGGCGCTTTTGTCTATGCATTGGCGAATTATGACTGCAGGCTGGTGGCTCACCAGGTAAATGGTACGGGGGGCAATAATATATGTGCCCGCAAGGGAGATCCGCTGACAGAGGCGGAGACCGTAGAAGAGATGGCGGAGATTGTTCGCGGAAAGACTCTGCTGACGGTTTTTGGAACTACAAATCATTATACTCTTTGTCAATGGCTGGCATCCATCGGCGTGGAGCCGGGAGAATGTAATGTCGTGAATCTGGATACAGCCAATGTATATCCGTCATGGGTAGCCGGAGAAGGCGACTATGCAATTTTGACGGAACCGTGGTGCTATTATGATATGGATGAAATTGATACTACGGTTGTGGCAACTTTAGATTCTGTAGGCGGAGAATTGTATGAGTCTACTGTGTGCACGGCGTACGCTTATGAAAATCGTTATGATGATGTCGTAAAGTTTGTGGATATTTTATATGATGCCTGTGATGCTTTGGCATCGGACAAGGAGCTGGCAGTCCGAACGGTTATGGAATGGTATACTGATTGCGGAAAGACATTGGAAGAAGCGGAGGCTGTGGAATCCGTGAACAATAAGCCGTTTATTACGCGTGAGGAAGCGAAGGGGATTACACTTGGCGAATTTGCAAACTCCTATGCGGCTTGGTTCCATTCCAGTGAGCTGATAGATGATACGGGGCTTGAAAACGTAAAAAATCATATTGCTGTGGATCTCTTTCAGGAAGCTCTGTCGCAATAAAGGAACGCGTCTTGAAGGATATGGAAATTAGAATATGAAGCAGGACAGAGGGGCTGCTGCATTCCGGATTCTCTTGAATGGTACGGCGGCTTCTCTGCGGCAATGAAAGGATTTCCTTATGGATACTCGAAAAAAATTGAATATTGCAAGAAAACAGAGAATGAAATACAGATGTGTTTCCGTAATATCTATCATTGTCTTCTTATCCGTTTGGTATGTGGCTACAACCGTTTTGGAACTGGTCCCTTCGTATTCTTTACCGGGACCGGACAAAGTGCTGAGGACTTTTATTACAAAACTTACAACTCAGGCGCCGGACGGGGCCACGCTGGGACAGCATTTTTTGGCGAGCTTGCAAGTAGCATTATACGGTTATGTGCTGGGTGTGGTGATTGGGGTGCCTCTGGGAATTATAATGGGATGGTTTAAAGCGGCAGATAAGGTAATACGTCCGGTTTTTGATTTGCTCAAGCCGATTCCTCCCATTGCACTGATTCCGATTACGGTTGTGATTTTCGGAATTTCAGTCCGGGCAAAGGCAGTACTGATTTTCTTTTCAACAGTAATTCCCTGTATTTTAAATTCTTATTCCGGCATAAAACAGACCTCGTCCATTCATTTGTGGGTGGCGCAGACCTTTGGGGCTTCGAATATGCAGCGGTTGTTTACCGTGGCCATACCCTCAGCGCTGCCTATGATTTTTGCCGGATTAAGGGTGGCTATGGGGTCTTCCTGGATGGCGCTTGTGGCGGCGGAGCTGCTGGCTGCCACCAGAGGGCTGGGCTATTTGATTTCCGTAGGACGTTCGCTGCTGCGTTCGGATTTGATTATTGTTGGTATGCTGTGTCTTGGTATCATTGGAATTATTATTGCCTATCTGTTTGACTTTGTTGAAGGACACTTTGTACGGGGAGGAAAAGAGAATTGAAAAGGCTGAAGGAGCAGGCAGGTTCTATCCTGCTGTCCATGATAGGTATTGTAGTGGTTATTGTACTTTGGGATTTTATTGTTCGTTTTACAACCCTTGGCAGACTGCTTCCGGCTCCGTTTGAAGTAGTACGGCGGCTGCTTTATACGCTGTCGCATCCAATCGGAAAAAAGTATACCTGGACGATGCATTTGTTAGTCAGCCTGCGTCGTGTTATGACGGGATTTTGCTTTTCTTCTCTGGCCGGTGTTTTGATGGGAATGGCTATGGGACGTTTTAAGGCTGTTGAGGCGGTATTTCATCCGTTGTTTGAACTTATCCGGCCGATTCCGAGCGTTGCATGGATACCTTTGGCAATTGTATGGTTTGGTATCGGTGAGACAGCAAAATTTTTTATTATTTTTATGGCAGGCTTTGTAAATGTAGTTGTTAATACATATGCCGGAGCCAAGAGAGTGGAAGAGGATATGCTGGGTGTTGCTTACATGCTGGGAGCAAATCAGATACAGGCGTTCTTCCGGGTAGTCATTCCGTCTTGTGTGCCCTATATTTTTGCGGGAATGCAGGTAGCTCTTTCCACTTGCTGGATGGCCGTGCTGGCGGCAGAAATGGTCAGCTCCACGGAAGGAATAGGGTGGACGATTACGGCCGGACAGGAAGCGGGAGATATGACGCAGATTTTTGTGGGTATTATAGGAATTGCAGTTGTTGGCCTGCTGCTTGCGGTTTTGATGCGCTGGATCGAAAAGATTCTTTGTAGATGGAGGGTACGTGGGACATGAGTAACAGGGAAAGAAAAGCAGTCATTAAAATGGAGCATGTCAGTAAAGCTTTCCATAGTCTTGCAGGTGATAACCTGGTTGTGGATGATTTGGATTTTCAGGTATACGAGGATGAATTTGTCGTATTGTTCGGTCCCGGACAGTGCGGAAAATCCACAATTTTGAATCTGATTTCCGGATTGCTGTTTCCTACAAAAGGAAGAGTGGTTGTTTCGGATAAAGAAGTAACGGGTCCGTCTCCTGAGAGAGGTATGGTATATCAGACAACCAATCTGTTTATGTGGTATAACGTGATGAAAAATGTGGAGTTTGGTCCTTCCGTTCGTCATGTTCCAAAAAGGATACGGAGGGAAAAGGCGCAGTATTACATTGACTTGGTAGGCCTTAAGGGATTTGAAAATCATTATCCGATTAAGCTGTCAGGAGGAATGCAGCAGCGCGTCGGAATAGCCAGAGCATACGCCAATGAACCGCAGCTGATCTGTATGGATGAGCCCTTCGGCCATTTGGATGCACAGACCAGGTATCTGATGGAAGCGGAAGTGGAGCGTATCAGCAGCAAAGAGCGCCGTACGGTTATCTTTGTAACAAATAATGCGGAGGAAGCAATTTATCTTGCGGATCGCATTATCCTGCTGCATAATTGCCCAACCTTCGTGCATAAGGAGTATGTGGTTGATTTGCCGCGACCCAGGGATTATACATCTTTGGAATTTTTGGCTTTACGTGAAACGATTACCAATGAAATGGATCATACCTTATAAAAGGAGAAAATCAGATGTCAGAAGACGTTAAAGTTCGTGTAGAGCATCTTACAAAAAGCTTTGGTGATTTACTTGTATTAGATGATATTTCCTTTGAGGTGAAAAAAGGGGAATTTCTCTGCATTGTAGGTCCGACGGGCTGTGGTAAAACAACATTTTTGAATAGTTTGACGAAACTATATAATGTGGACGCGGGAAAAATTACAATGGACGGCAAGGATATTGACTTGAAAAAAAATAATGTGGCCTACATTTTTCAGGAATATTCTACGATGGAGTGGCTGACGGTAGAGCAAAATATAGGATACGGATTAAAAATTAAGCATTTTCCAAAGGAGGAAGCAAAAAAGCGTGTCCAAAATGTTATGGAGATAGTAGGACTCACAAAATACGCAGGGTATTATCCAAGACAGCTGTCGGCCAGTATGAAGCAGAGGGTGGTTATTGCCAGAGCCTTTGCGGTAGAGCCGGAGCTTTTGCTGATGGATGAGCCTTACGGGCAGCTTGACTTGCAGCTGAAATACCATCTTGAGGATGAATTGCTCAATCTTTGGAAGAAAACAGGTACTACGGTTATATTTATAACACACAATATAGAAGAAGCTGTTTACCTCTCGGATCGTATTTTAGTCTTAACAAATAAACCTACCGGAATTAAACGGTCTATGGAAAATCATCTTCCAAGACCGCGAAAGGTATCAGATTCCGAATTTATCAAGCTGCGCAATGATGTGACGGAATTGATCAAGTGGTGGTAAATGAGGAAAGCTTGAATGAAAAAGATATTTTGGAGGCGGAGTCGTTGAGGGAAACAGGAAAGACAAATTATGTAATAGGCATCGATTGTGGGACGCTTTCTGCCCGTGCGGTAGTTGTACGCGTGTTAGACGGGAGTGTGGCAGCCGGCTTTGATATGGAATATCCGCATGGAATTATTACGGAAAGGCTGCCCAATGGCATCGGTTTGTCAGAAGGAACAATTCTTTCAATGGCAGAGGATTATCTGACCGTTTTGCCGTTGATTGTCCGGGGAGCTTTGGAAGAGGCCGCTGTTACGCCGGAGCAGGTGATTGGAATTGGTATAGATGCAACCTCCTGCACCATTGTTCCATGTATGAAAGACGGAACACCTCTGGCGCTGGCGGAGAAGTATCAGGAAAGACCGCATGCGTACATAAAATTGTGGAAGCATCACAATGTAAAAAAACAAGCAAAAAAAGTGGAAGAATTGGCAGAGGCAAGGAACGAAGGATTTCTTTCCTGTAATGGAAATGTAGTTTCGTGTGAGCTGATATTACCCAAAATTATGCAGATTTATGAGGAGGATCCCGCTCTTTTTGAGGAAACGTCTTATTATGTGGATTTGTGTGATTGGCTGACTTGGCGGTTGACAGGGGTATTAAAGCGTTCTGCTAATTCTGCGGGATTTAAGGGATTGTGGTCTTTGGAAAAAGGCTATCCGGACAAGGAATTTTTGGACGAATTGTATGACGGATTCGGCTCGGCCTACTATGATAAAGCAGCAAGCGGACCTGTTGTTTTGACAGGAGAATGTTGTGGCTATCTGGGCTCTGAAGCAGCGGAATGGCTGGGCTTATCCGAAGGAGTGGCAGTAGCTTCCGGAATGATGGACGGACATGCCTCGGTGATAGCTTTGGGAATGCAAAAGAGCGGAGAAATGGCTTTGATTGTCGGTACTTCAAATGCCATTCCGTTTCTTGCGGATCGGGCGGTAAAGGTAAAAGGAATTTTCGGTATGGTGCAGGATGGGATTATTCCCGGTGTTTATGGATATTCCGCCGGACAAATTGCGACCGGCGATATGCTGGCATGGTTTGTTAAAAATCAGGTGCCTGCAAGCTATAAAGAGGAAGCGGACGAGCGGGGGATATCCGTACATAAGCTGCTGTGCGAAAAGGCGGAGGAAAGCCGCCCGGAAAAAAATACGCTGACAATTTTGGACTGGTGGCACGGAAATAGAAGTATCCTGTGCAATGAACAGCTAACCGGGATCATAAAAGGAATTACATTAGAGACGCGACCGGAAGAGATTTACTGCGCCATGCTGCAGGGAATTGCATGCGGAACCAGAGTTATCATAGAGCAAAGCTATTGTAAAATTGTTGATATTACCCGCATTTTTGCCTGTGGAGGAATTCCATGCAAAAATCCTTTTTTTATGCAGCAGTATGCTAATATTCTGAATCGGACGATCTGGGTGGCCAATGTGTCAAACAGCCCGGCTCTGGGAAGTGCCATCTGCGCGGCGGCAGCTGTCAGTAAGGAACGGGGAGGCTATGGAAATCTGGCGCGGGCAATGGAGAAGATGCATATTCACGATATGATCGAGTATACACCGCAGCTGGAATATGTGGCAGATTATGAGAAAATTTATGAGCGCTATTACCGTCTGTACGATGTGATGGGGAAATTAGAGGAATAAGGGCGGATAGATGCTTGACATGAAAGAAGGAGGAATTTTTGATGAAGAAGAAGCAGCCAAATATTCTGTTTTTATTAACGGATGATCAGCGCTATGGGACCATTCATGGGTTGGGCAATGATGAAATTCAAACCCCTAATATGGATCGGCTTGTTCAACGGGGAACATCCTTTGTAAATGCACATATCCCCGGCGGAACAATTTCAGCAGTCTGCATGCCCAGCCGTGCAATGCTGAATTCCGGAAAAATATTATTTCATCTAAAAGAACATGGACAGAACATTCCGGAAGATCAGATAACAATGTGCCAGAGCTTTCTGAATGCCGGTTATCATACTATGGGAATTGGAAAATGGCATAATGGGATTGAAAGTTATGCGCGCAGCTTTGATAACGGCGCCAATATTTTCTTTGGCGGTATGTGGGATCACTGGAATGTCCCTGTCAATGACTTTAAAACCGATGGTGTCTATGAGAAGGAAGTAAAATTTACACCTAATTTCACGGCGAATGAGGAGCCTGTCACCGTGCGGGCCGAGCGTATCAATGCAGGGGTACATTCGACGGATTTATTTTCGGATTCGCTTGTAAAATACATTGAAGAATATGAGGATGAAAAACCTTTCTTCGCATATCTTTCATTTTTGGCGCCGCATGATCCCAGGACAATGCCGGAGATGTTTAAAAATATGTATAATCCCGAAGAGATTACATTGCCGCCAAATTATGTGCCGATGCCGGCCGTTACATACGGATGGGCGGCAAAGGGCAGAGATGAGAATACGGAGGCATATCCCCGCAGACCTGAAAAAATACGGCAGCATATAGCAGACTACTATGCCATGATTAGCCATATTGACTGGTGTATTGGCCATGTGCTGGAAGCATTGGAAAAAAAGGGAATGATGGAGAATACAATTATCGTTTTATGCGGCGACAATGGTCTTGCTGTGGGACAGCATGGGCTTATGGGGAAACAAAATCTCTATGAGCACAGTGTCAAGGTTCCGCTGATTATGTCCGGCCCGGGGATTCCGAAAAATCGGATCAATGATAAATATGTATATCTGCTTGACATTTATCCCACACTTTGCGAACTGTGCGGTGTACCGATTCCCAAGACCGTAGAGGGACATAGCTTTGTTGAGCTTTTTACAAATCCTGATGCTGCCATTCGCGAGGACTTGTATCTGGCATTTCAGGCGCGTATCCGGGGTGTTATTTCCGGACAATATAAATTATTGGAATATCGAACGGAGGATATTAAGCTGACACAGCTGTTTGACTTAAAAAATGATCCATGGGAAATGTATAATCTCTTTGGTATGGCAGGAAGCGAGGAAATTGTCGCGGAGCTGAGGCAAAAATTGCTGAAATTACATGATGAGTGGGATGATGAGTCCATCTTATTCGGACAGCAGTACTGGCAACAGTGGCGCCAATACGAAGAGGCGGCGCTCAGAGGAGTTGCTCAGCCTATGGGGGCCGGCATGAATGCACAGGTAAACAGCTGGGGAACAGATAAGAAACATTCGTAGAAAGGATTGAGGGTGCCTAAGATATTATGGAAAAACTGGAGTCATATTATACATTGCCAGACTGTCTGAACCGCACTTTTAGCTGTTCCTGCGGAAAGATACATAGAGCGGAGCTTAAAGCGGCGGTTATTGGAAAGAATGTGCTGGAAAAGCTTCCGGTCTGGCTGCATAAAAATAATTACCGTAAAGTGTATTTGGTTTGTGACAGGGTGACGGTAGATATTGCAGGAAAAAAAGCACAGGCGTATATGGAGGATGCAGGAATAGATGTGCAGCTTCAGGTGATTACCCATGCTGCATACGATGAAATGACGGTCGGGGAATTATTGATTCATATGAGCCGTGATCGTGATGTGGTCATTGGAGTCGGAACAGGCTCTATCAATGATATGTGCCGCTATTTCAGCTACAAGTGTGATAAGCCTTATGGAATCGTTGCAACAGCAGCCCCTATGGATGGTTTTGCATCGGGTATCTCAGCACTTACGGTAGATAACTTGAAAACAACCTTTGCGGTAAGGGCGCCGGAATTGATTGTGGGAGATACGGAAATTCTGAAAAATGCACCCTGTGCTATGAATTCCGCAGGACTTGGGGATTTGATAGGCAAGTTTACCTGTCTGTGTGATTGGAAGCTGTCCCATAGGATTACCGGAGAGTATTACTGCGGCAGCATTACGGACATGGTAAGCAAATGCTCGAAGAATGTGTTGGATCATGCAGGACGTGTAAAAGAGAGAGATCCGAAAGTTTTGGGCCATATTATGGAGGGCTTGGTTTTTACAGGTGTGGCTATGAGTATGGTGGGGAATTCGCGTCCGGCATCCGGATGTGAGCACCATATATCTCATTACTGGGAAACAATCTTTGAACAGAGGGGCGATCGCCCCGCTCCGCATGGACATCAGGTAGGAGTGGGAACCATACTGATACTGAAGCTGACAGAGGAGCTTCTGAGGATGGAAAGGATTGATTTTGAGAACGCTCGTAAGGCGGCAAAGCTGTATGACCCGGAAGTGTGGAAGAAGGAAATAAGGCGCGCATATGGTCCGGCAGCTCAGGGAGTGATCAAAATAGAGGAGGAGGCTCAAAAAAATGAGACAGGCAGAAGACTGAAACGTATTGACTATATGGAAAAACACTGGAAAGAATTGACGGAGTTGTTAAGAGAGCTTCCGTCTTCCGGGCGCATTATAGAGTTAATGACAGAGATGGAGGCACCCTGCCTGCCGGGACAAATTGGCGTAGATGCTGACTTGCTGCGGGACACATTGGTATACTGTAAGGAAATCCGAGCACGTTATACCATTCTTCAGATGCTTTGGGATCTGGAACTGTTAAGGCCGCTGACGGAACGGTTGGTTGAAGAGATTTTTTGATTATATACGGATGCTTTATCGGGCGGCTTCAGCCAGACGGAGCAAGCGTTCGATAGAAGCATCAAGAAAAGTGCGGTGTCCGCAGATATCATTCTTCGTGGAACAAAATACTTCTCTATACATACGGGGACAGCCTCCGCCGCATATTTGCCGATAAGGGCAATCGGAGCATTGCGGTGGAACAGGTTTACGGCGGGAGGAAAACAGCTTTGCTTTTTCAGATTCGGAGAGCATCCTTATATTATCTTCCTGCAGGCTGCCGAGACGCCATTCGTCTAAGGCATAAAAATCGCAGGGATAAACGCTTCCGTCCGCTTCAATAATAATTTGCTGCTGACATTCACCGGTAAGGCCGCAGGCATTGACTTGGCCGGAAGAAAGAAGATTGACAAGATCGTCAAAAAGCTTAATACTTCGATAAGTTCCTTGTTTAAAGGCCTGAAACCACAGATCAAATAAATGGATATAAAATTGGGCGTATCGTTTTGGTGTCAAAGCCTGGGGGCTATTGTCAGCATCAAGGGAAGCCAGGCACGGGATAAACTGAATAAAAGAAATGGAGCAGTCCTCCATAAAATTCCAGACCTGCTGCGGGTGGCGTGCTAATTCATTCGTTAATACGGTCATGATATTATATGGGATTTTCAGGCGGTCCAAATGCTGTTTTACGGCATAGGTGCGCTGAAAGGTTCCCTTTTCAGAAGCGTCAAGGCGGTTGGAGTCATGAAAACTACGCGGACCGTCCAAAGACAGACCTACCAGAAAATCATGCTGTTTTAAAAAATACAGCCATGCGTCGTCCAGCAGCAGGCCATTGGTTTGGAGAGCATAATTTACATGGATTTTTCCCTGAGACAGTCCGGATATTTCATCTGTGAGCTGCCGGAACCATTCAAGACCGGCCAGAGTTGGCTCACCGCCCTGAAATGCCATCGTAAGTGTATCGCCGGCATTTAGTTGGGAGAAGATATTGTTTAGAATACGCTTACTGGCTTCGATACTCATAAATCCAAAAGAAGACTGTGTTCTGCATTTGCTGACATCTGTATAAAAACAATAGCGACAGTGCATGTTGCATAAGGAAGAAGCCGGTTTCATCATAACGGACAGCTGTTTCAATATAGATCCTCCTCAGAAAATTTCGATTAGGTTCATAAAACAATATAAAATCTTTTGTATGTATCACCGTATTCTATTATATACTCCACAAAGTATTTTTGACAACCCTCTTCCGGCTTTATCCTTGTTTTACTTGTTTTATTATTAGGTGTTTTTCTGTCTTTTACGGAGGAAAAGTTATGCAATATATGATATATTTTTTCATTGCTGTAAGCGCTACTATTATTGGTTCTATGACCGGTATGGGCGGAGGAGTTATTATGAAGCCACTGATGGATGTCCTGCATGATTTTGATGTGGAAACCATAGGACTTATTTCGTCTGTTACTGTTTTTTCCATGTCTGCTGTTTCGATTGGAAAGCAGATGAAAGAAAAATCCAGGATTCCTTTTCCGATTGCGCTCCCTTTGTCTATGGGTTCTGTAATAGGCGGTTATGCAGGGCAGGCAATGCTGGAGAATATTATAGAAGTTTCGCATATACGGTCAATCGCAGTAATACTTCAAAATCTTGCGCTGGGAATCCTTGTTTTGGGTGTTATAGTTTATATGTACAAAAAAGATCGGATTCCGGGAAAGGAACTGTCGGGATATCCGGCTTGCTTTTTGACAGGTGGGTTTCTGGGAATATGTTCTTCCTTTTTGGGGATAGGGGGAGGACCTATGAATGTGGCGCTTATTATTTATTTGTTTTCCATGGATACTAAGACGGCCTCTCGGTGCTCTCTGGTAACAATTTTTTTTGCACAGCTGTCAAAGCTGATTACGGCAGCGGCTGGGGGGAGCTTTGTAAGAGCGGAACTATCCGTTGCTCCTATTATGATAGCCGGAGCGGTTCTTGGCAGCCTTATCGGAGCGGAGTTTCATAAAAAGCTATCGGATAAAGCAATTGAAAGAGCTTTTTGTATTGTACAGTGGGGAGTGCTGGGGCTTACAATTTTTAATATTGCAGGAGCGGCTATAACAATGTTCCCGACGGCTCATGTACCTCAGATCCAGGAAAAGTCTTCCGTTTCATTTTTCCCTTCAGAATGTCCTGCAGAACCCGACAATATTGAATGCGGATACGCTGCTGGAGTTTGTGATTACGGCAGTAAAGAATCTGGAAACCCTGTTGGGGAAAAAATTTACCAACCGGATGCTCACCGGCTTTTATGTGCATATGAGCTGTCTGGTAGAACGCTTAGTGACAAAGATGCCTCTTGGAGAACTGGAGGGGCAGGAGGAATTTGGAAGAACTCATACGGATTTTGTTATGAAAACCCGGAAAGCCTTTTCGGAGATAGAACACCATTATCGGATTCAGCTTCCTTTAAGCGAAATCTTATTTTTGTTTGAGTTTATTGAAAAAGAAGAGCGGATAATGTATATTCAAAGTGATAAAAAAGAGTAAATAGGAGCTGCTGCCGTGCAGGAAATTGCATGAAGGCAATTCGGAGGCCGGCTCGCCGTTGGAGGCGGACGGTACAAGAATGGAGGAGAAGCATGAGTCAGATATTGGATGAACATTTGCAGGAAAATGAGGAAATAGAGAGAGCAATAGCCGCTTTGCAGCAGGAACCGACGCAGGAGCTGCTTGCTCATGCACTGACAGTTATTCGCCGCCGGATGAATAACGGAGGACAGCTCGTTATTGCGGTGGACGCGCCGGAGGATAGCGCACAGATGAATGCACATGCCATTAAAACAGAGGACGGGGGCGTCTGGTGGTCCGCATTTACCAGCTTTGAGGAGGAAATAAAAGGAAACAGCCGCGTGATGTCCGCTTTTCTGGGAAATATGAAGCAACTGTTTGAGATAGCACTAAAGATGGACGGGATCAACGGCATCATCCTCAATCCCTGGAATCGGACAATTATGCTGGATAAGCAGCTAATCCGTATTATTTTGGGTGGGAACTGATTTGCAATGTGCCCGGTACTGGCTGGGACTTACCCCTTTTTTCCGTTTAAACAGTCTGGAAAAGTACAAAGTATCCTCGTAGCCTACGGACAGCGAGATGATTGATACGGGCAGCTCCGTAGACTTTAAAAGGGCGCAGGCTTTCCGGATGCGCAGATCCAGAAGGTATTCCTGAACGGAAGAGCCGATGGCGGATTTGAACAGGCGGTGAAGGTAGGAGCGGTTTAAGCCTATGGAATCCGCCAGATCCTGAACAGAGACATTGCAGGCATAGTTGGATTCCAGATAGGTCAGAGCTTCTTCCACATAGTTGATTTGCTTTTCTCCCGGAGTGTACTGTTCCCGGGGGAATTTGCTTGCCAGGAGAAAGAGATATTCGTAGAGGATGCTGTTCATCATAAGGTCACGGTTGGCGTTCAGATGGCTTGCTTCGAACATTTTCTCGTGGCAAAGGCGGATGCGGTCGTCGCGGCCGTAGTGAAAGACCGGGATGGATAAGAGAGAGGTGCGCTCTAAGAAGCCTTTGATCTTGACGCCCTGGAAGCCTATCCAGGTGTAGATCCAGGGATCTTTGCGGTCGGCCTCATAGTAGATAAGCTCGTCGGGGCAGATGAGAAAGGCGTCGCCTTCTTTTAGGTGGTACATAGTTTCCTTTGTTTTGTAGTAGCCCTGACCTCCCAGGATGTAGTGAATAAGATAGCCGCTGCGGACAATGGGGCCGTAGCTGTGGCCGGGAGCACAGGTTTCGTAACCGCAAGTGTAAACGAAGGCGTCAAGGTTTTTAAAATAGTCATTGGAGAAGAGAAAGTCCTGCATCTTTTTCGGCTCCTTTTTATTCCCGCGTATACCCCTGGCGTTAGGCGGAGTTTTAGTCACAATGGTACATGAGAAGACAACATTTGTCCATGTCCTCTTTATTATAATATAGTATACTGACAATAACAAGAGCGGATGTGAATCCGCAGAGAAAGGGGAGTATACAATGGACGAAAAGAAACGACAGAGATATCTTGCGATATCGGAAAAGCTGACGGAGCTGGTAGGAGGTGAAGGCAACATTCAGGGTGTGGCGCATTGTGCCACGCGGCTTCGGATTGTACTGGAAAATAATGATGCTGCGGATCTGAAAGCGATTGAGGATTTGGATTTGACCAAGGGTGTGTTCGTGGCAGGAGATCAGCTTCAGATTATTTTCGGGGCCGGACTGGTGAATGATGTGTACGAGGTATTTACGGAGTACACAGGGAAACGGAATATGAGCCTGAGTGATCTGAAAACGGAGGCAAACAAGAAGATGAACCCCATTCAGAGAATTATCAAAGCTCTTTCGGACGTATTTATTGATATTATGCCGGGGATTCTGGCGGCGGCTTTACTTACGGGACTTTCCGGTGTCCTGGCAAATGTGGATCTGGTGCAGAACAGTGAGACCCTTTTTGGCATTACAAAGCTGATTAATATTTCTTCCGGCGCCATATTCGGATTCCTGCCTCTGGCCGTGGCCTACAGCGCATGCAAGCGGTTTGGCGGAAGGCCGATACTTGGTATTGTGATGGGCTGTATTATGCTTTCTCCCAGCCTTGCGGATGCTTATGCGGCGGCTCAGGGAACGGTTGAGGTAACTACCCTGCATCTCTTTGGCATGGGCGTGGATCTGGTTGGCTTTCAGGGCGGTATTATCGTGGCGCTTTTGATGGGCGTTGTCACGGCAAAGCTGGATCTGTTCTTTGAGAAGAAGGTGCCGGAGGTGATTCGCCTTTTGGTTTCTCCGCTTTTCACAACTTTGGTTGGCGCGCTGCTGCTGTTTACGGTTATCGGACCCCTGGGAAGAGGGCTTGCTTCCGGTATTACAAGCGGACTGGTATGGATGACTCAGAATCTCGGCGTGTTTGGATATGCTCTGTTCTCCGGAGTACAGCAGCTTGTGGTGATTACGGGACTACATCATATCTTTGGCGCGATTGAGGCGCAGCTTTTGGCGGATACGGGAAGAAATATTCTGAATCCCCTGATGTCTATGGCTATGACGGCTCAGGGCGGAGCGGTTCTTGGATATCTGCTTCGGAATCGGAAGGATGCCAAGACCCAGGAGCTTTGTATCCCCAGCTTTGTGTCGGTGCTTTTCGGAATTACGGAGCCTGCTCTGTTCGGCGTAAATGTGCGGTTTAAGTATCCGCTGATAGGCGGGTGTATCGGCGGGGCCATTGGCGGAGCGGTTGTTTACTTTACGAATCTTGCGGCGCTTGGTTTCGGAACCACGGTTGTGCCCGGAATCGCTTTGGCGGACCCGGCAGGCAACGGTTATGTAAACTATGTAATAGCCCATGTGATTGCTCTGGCAGCGGGCTTTGTGATGACCTTGGTTCTGAGCGGTTTTCAGAAGCAGACGAAGACTTTGGAGGAAAAGACGGCAGAGGTGAAGAAAGCGGAAGCACCGATGCCTGTGATTCTTTCGGAGGCTGCGGATTATAAAGAAGGGACGTTCCTTGCTTATACGGCCGGTGAAATGATTGCAATGGAGGATGTGAAGGATGAGACCTTTTGCAATAAGGTTCTCGGCGACGGCATTGCGATTCAGCCGGAGGAGGGCGCTGTCTATGCGCCGGTAAACGGCACGGTGGCCAGTGTGTTTGAGACGAAGCACGCGGTCTGCCTGGTATCGGATGCGGGGGAGGAGATTTTGATTCACATCGGCGTGGATACGGTGAACCTTCAGGGAGAGCATTTTACGGCTTATGTGAAGGACGGCGATAAGGTGAAGGCCGGACAGCTTTTAATCCGATTTGACTTAAAGAAGATAGCGGAAAAGGGCTATGATACGGTTATCCCCATGATTTTCACGGACCCGGAGCATCAGCCGGATATGAGCGGATGGGAGCTTCGGAGGGTCGGACACGGTGAGTGTTTGTAAATAAGGCTTTTATTGGAAGGTCTGATTTGATATAATCTATTGTTTGGAAAGGGTCAGATGGACGGGGAAGCCTGTCTGTCCGGCCCATTAAGAGAATCAACTGGAATGGAGACGGAAAAAATGGTAAAAAGCCCCATGAAAAAGGATGCCTATCTAAAAAATTTTCAAGACAGAAGAGAATGGTATGAACGTGTACAAAGGGACCCGGCGCGTTTTAAGTACCACATTCAGCCTCCTATGGGATGGCTGAACGACCCCAACGGCCTGTGCCAGAAGGACGGCGTCTATCACATTTATTTTCAATACTGTCCTTTTTACCCGGAGCTTGGAAGCATTTTCTGGGGACATATGACCACCAGGGATTTTATTCATTTTGAGGAGCAGGAGCCGGCGGTGTACTCCGATACTCCCTGGGACTGCAACGGACCCTACAGCGGTTCGGCTTTTGAGAAGGACGGAACTCTCTGTTTCTTTTATACGGGAAATGTGCGGTATGAGGGAGATTACAACTATGTGACTGACGGAAGGGAGCAGAATACGATTCTTATTACCTCCGAAGACGGTTATCATTTTTCGGAAAAACAGCTTTTGATGACAAATGACGACTATCCGGCAGATATGAGCAGGCATGTGCGGGACCCGCAGGTATTTCGGGAAAATGGCCGCTATTTTATGATTCAGGGCGCCCGGAGCGCGGAGGATGAAGGGTCCGTTCTTTTGTTTGAGAGTGGGGATCTGATTCACTGGTCTTATAAGCTTCGATTTCAGCCGGAGAAGCCCTTTGGCTATATGTGGGAGTGTCCCAATTATCTGAAAATCGGGGAGCAGAGATTTTTGATTACCTGCCCTCAGGGAGTGCCCAGGGATGGGATCGAATTTGCCAATGTGTATCAGTGCGGGTGGTTTCCTCTGGACTATGACTTTGAGGGGGAGGAGTATAAGCTTGGGGACTTTCATTCTCTGGATCGGGGGTTTGACTTTTATGCGCCTCAGGTATTTCGGGATGAGTCTGGAAGGTGGATTCTTCTTGGATGGATGGCAGTACCGGACTCCGGGTATGAGGAGCCGACGCTTGCAAATGGATGGATTCATGCCATGACCATTCCCCGGGAGCTTTATGTGAATGAGTTTGGTCTTTTGTGCCAGAAGCCCTTAAAAGAACTTGAGAGTCTTAGAAAGGAAAAGGTGTGCGGAAGGCTAGAGGAAGGACTGGACAGAGAGACACCGACCTGTTTTGAGCTGAATCTGCTTATGGAGGAGACGGAAGAATTTGAAATAAAGCTTCGGGAATCTGTGAAGCTTACGTACCGCTGCGGAGTATTGCAGTTGGATGTAACGGAATGCGGCATGGGAAGAACGGTGCGGAGCCTTAAGGTTTTAAAGCTTCATGGCCTGCGGATTTTTTCCGATACTTTAAGCCTTGAGATCTTTGTGAATGACGGGGAGGATGTGTTTACCAGCCGAGTCTATGATTCTATGGAGAATTTGAGGATTTGGACGGCAGCAGGAGAAATACGGGGGATTTGGGAGTATTATTCACTTTGACTTAAAATGTATACTGGCTTGCTGGAGCTTGAAAACTTATGTTAGCTAAAAAAGACTGTTTCGAATGTGCAATGGCTGTTCGGAGCAGTTTTTTTGTTGAAGCGGAAGAGTGGATAGCGGAAATTTTTCTGTTATAGAATGTCTGTTGGTTTAAATTTTTTTAATTTTTGCGAATAGAAAAGGAAAGATTGAATAGAAAATATTTCCTTTCTTTTTTGCTTATAGTATAATTAAAAAAAGTTGGGAAACTTTGAGTGTATTTTGAATGGATTACAGAAAATTATTATGAATTTATCAGCCAATAAGCTTGGCAACAAGAATATGAAAGTAGTGGGTACACCGTAAAAAGGCAGTAACATCGTCAGATTGGGAAAGTTATAGTATATCTTTGCTTGAATTTTGTGGGGATATATCCGAATGGAAATCTTTAAAAGAGATTAAATTTTTACTAAGAAGGAAAGATACTGTCGGTGGGAAAATCGAGATAAGAGGTGTATGAGTGAATAGACGAGAAGAAAAAGATCAGAAATCTAATATCATTATTTATACAACACAAGATGGTTTGACAAAAATTGAAACGACTTTTGACGAAGATACCGTATGGTTATCCATTGACCAGATGGCTGAATTATTCCAAAGAGATAAATCGACGATTTCAAGGCATATAAAAAATGTCTTTTCTGAGGGTGAACTGGTGAGAGAATCAGTTGTTGCAAATTTTGCAACAACTGCGGCGGATGGGAAAACCTACCAAGTTGACTATTATAATTTGGATGTCATTATTTCTGTGGGCTATCGTGTGAAATCCAAACGTGGTACGCAGTTCAGAATTTGGGCGACTAATATACTGAAAGAATATATGCGAAAAGGTTTTGCACTGGATGATGAACGATTAAAAAATCTGGGCGGCGGTGGTTACTTTAAAGAATTACTTGAACGGATCAGAGACATTCGTGCTTCTGAAAAGGTGTTTTACAGACAAATTCTTGAGATTTACGCTACTAGCATTGATTATGATCCCAAAGCAGAAATATCCATTCTCTTTTTTAAAAAAGTGCAGAACAAAATTCATTATGCTATTCATGGTCAAACGGCTGCAGAGGTTATTTACACAAGAGCAGATGCTGAAAAAGAGTTTATGGGTGTTACAACATTTGTCGGAAATCAGCCAACATTGAAAGAGGCTGTTGTTGCGAAAAATTACCTGAATGAAAAAGAACTTCGTGCTATGGGACAACTTGTTTCCGGATATTTAGATTTTGCAGAACGTCAGGCAGAACGTGAACAGGCAATGACTATGAAAGATTGGGCGGAACATTTAGATCGTATTCTTACAATGACAAGAGAGCAGTTATTGCAGGGAAATGGAAGTATCTCTCATAAGCAGGCTGTTAATAAGGCAACAGATGAATATAAGAAATATAAAGCCAGAACCATTAGTGATGTAGAAGAGGACTATTTGAACTCTATAAAAATGTTAGAAAAAAAGGCAGATAAGAAATAAAAAGATATTTGATGTAGTTTGAACAATGATGAACATGTTGAGACCATTATACTTTGGTCCCGCAAATCACCAGACAACCATATCAACGTGAAGATTGAATTTGGGGAAGGCGAAGGGAAAGTGCCTTTAGATGCAATAGCAGAATGGCAAAGAAATATCCGCTGAAAAAGAAGGTAGAAGCGATAACGGATACGTTAAATATTTTGAGGTATTTTAATGGATGAAAGGATTTATCAGATTGCAGAGCAGATAGTTGAAATACATCAAAAAGCCTATGAGTTATATTTGCCGTTGGTTGAAGATGTGTGCAGCAGAATTGTGTCAGAAGATGAATTGTCGCATTTGTTGGAGTATCTACTGGATTTTGCATGTGATGAAAAAATATTGAAATTATATAAAAGGGTGTGTAGAAGATATTTGTATGTATATCCTGGCTGTATTAAGTTTTATATTGAAGCATATCGGGAGATGTGGGAAGATGAAAACAAATGACTATTTGGCAGAATATATCTAAGTGAAGAAACAGTTACAATGCTTGAGAAAGTTTGTGATATTATAAAAGGAAGAGCGATGGGAAAAATAATTAAGGATACAATTCATGCAAATGGAATAGATATTGGAATTTATACGCAGGATTTTGAAAATGAATTTATTTCATTGACGGATATTGCCCGGTATAAGAGCGATGACCCAACAGCGGTTATTCAAAACTGGACGAGAATTAGTATGTGATAGAATTTCTGGGATTATGGGAAAGACTTCATAATCCGGATTTTAAACCCCTCGAATTCGAGGGGTTTAGAAAACAGGCAGGAGCGAATGCATTTACAATGTCACCAAAAAAATGGATAGAGGCTACGGATGCTATTGGTATTGTTTCAAAAGCAGGACGATATGGCGGGACATATGCCCATAGTGATATTGCGATGTCCTTTGCAACATGGATTTCTCCTGAATTTCAGTTATATATCATGAAGGATTACAGGAGATTAAAGACGGATGAGAATAGTCGGTTATCTTTAAATTGGAATTTGAATAGAGAGATTTCTAGGTTAAATTATAGGATACATACAGATGCAATTAAGGACAATTTGATTCCGCCAGAATTGACTTCTGCACAGATATCTTACACATATGCTAATGAAGCAGATATGCTCAATGTTATTTTGTTTGGAAAAACAGCTAAGCAATGGAAAGATGAAAATTCAACAGTGAAAGGAAATATGAGGGATGTGGCAACACTGAATCAGTTACTTGTACTTGCGAATCTGGAAAGTTATAATGCAGTTTTGATTAATCAGGGGAAAAGTCAAAAAGAACGAATGGAATTGTTATGACAGTTGGCAGTACAGCAATTACAGACATTGGCGACAGCGAGTCTGAATAATTTGCCGAAACTAGAAGTATAAAGGACAAAATATTAAAAAACTAAAAACCAGGAGGCAGTTTAATGAGCATCACAACACCACAGACCAGCATCCGCACCGGACTAACCTTCGGCGCATACTTGGAAAAAAAGCCCGATCAAAACCAAACAGTCACATCCAAACCAGGCTTTGGCAGTCTTCTAAAGCAAACCACCCAAAGTCAGCCAAAGTCCACAGGCGAAGAAGCCGAAACCGCAGTCAAAGCCGAGGTCGAGGAAGCAAAAAAACTAGTAAAAAACTACCAGACCGTCCTGGTAAAAGAGATCCTCTACGGCACCTCCAACGCCCAATACCAGGCAGAAAAGAAAAAGAACAAAAAATACCAGCTCTTCAAAGCAGACAACGGCGTCTTCGGCGACAAAACCCTGGAAGAAATGGCAAACCCCACAGATGACCCCAAAGCGACCTGGAACAGCGCGCAGTCAAAGAAGCTGACAAAAGACCAACTCCGCTTCTTAAAAGAAAACTACAACATCACAGCCCCAACAAACGGAGATTTCACCGACATCCTCACGGCACTCATCGACATGCAGATTCTCTCCCGAGAAGAAGCGGAAGAACTCCTCTTACGTGACATCCCAACCGAAGTCACCCATTCAGACCACAGCATAATAAGCCAAAAACCCACACAAAAACAAGCCGAACAAGAAAGAAAACAAAACAGCGAAATCCTCCAAGAGCTCCTCCAACAGCTTTCAAAAAACGCAAAAAACCAATACGAAAAATAAAACAAACAAAACAACAAACAAAACACCCCCAACAACGTAAATGGGTTTGGCGCGAAATAGGCCCGGCGGCTTTTCCGATATCAGGTGTCCGGCTGTTCGCGAACGCTCTGTCTGCTCTGAGCGGACATTACCAAAAAACATTTCAACCCACGAAAAATACAAGGGTAATGTCCGTTCAGAGCAGACAGAGTGTACGTGAACCGTCCGAACACAGATATGGAAAAGCCGCCGGGCCTATTTCGCGCCAGACCCTGCACAACCTAAAGCACAGCCAAAATCTCATTCAAATCCCGCACCTCAAAATCCACCCGAGCCTCCGTATCATTCACACCTCCGCCCGGATTATACCAGCAAGTCCTTATCCCCGCAAAAGTCCCCCCTAAAATATCACTGGACAGCGAATCCCCCACGATCAGCACCCGTTCCCTCTCCACATCCCCAATCCGTTCAAACACCCGTTCAAAAAACTCCTTCGCCGGTTTCTCAAACCCAACCTCCTCCGACAAAAACACTCCATCCATCAGCGTATCAAACCCGGAATTACGAAGCTTCTTAGTCTGCGCCACCATAGTCCCATTGACACCACATACTGCCGAATCTTCCCGACCAGAGAGGACACAAGCTCCTTACTATGATCACAAAACACAACCGTATCCCCAAGCCGCACCTGATAAGCCTCATTAAACCGCACGCTCAGAGAAGGATCAAGCCCCTCTGCAGCAAAAAATTCCTCAAACCGCCCCACCAAAATCTCCGCCTTTGACATCTCCCCGCGCTCCAGCCGATTCCAGTACTTCCGGTTAATACCCGAATACCGCCCCAGCATCTCATCCGTACACGCCCCAAGCCCAAACTCCGAAAAAAGCGAACGAATAGCCGCCTTCTCAGCCTCCAAAAAGTTAAGAAGCGTCCCATCCACATCCCATAAAATAACATCAAAGTGCTTCATAGCCCATTACCTCCAAATAAAATAAACTCACTATGCAAAACGATACCGTTAAATCTGTGCTTTATAGTATATCTTAGAGAACAGGACTTTGCAATGAATTTCCGTTTCATCCCAGGAGTGATGGGCGATTTGTATACTTTATTGCTTCTGCCAAATATTTATATAGTTGATTTTGCAAAAATATATTGACAATTATAAAATCTTTTTGTATTATTTAACTGTGAAAACGTTTTATCAATCAAAAATATTGAAGGTAATAGGAAAATGCTTGATTTTATTGTAAAAAATGGAATTTATAGTTAAATTATTTTTTGCATACTCAATAAAACGTTTTTTAAAAGAATAACAGAACCAAATATAAATATATAGAAAAATAAAAATGCTGTTTACATAACATTAAATATTTACATAAAATATTCCAGCACAAAAAATTTTTAAAAGCTCAAGAAAACGTTTTATCAAAAATGGAACAAACAAATAACTATTATGTAAAATATAAGTTTGTCAATACGGCAAATATATTTTAAATATTGACGTCTAAAAGCTCCAGACAGACATGCCGGCGCGTCTGCCTGACAGAGTATACAGAAAGGAGGAAAGAGCAAAAGACAATAAAAATCAAAGAAAATAAAAAAGTATATTCAAATCGAAATAGTAATTACATTCAGAAAAGGAGAAAAGCATGAGACAAGCAGATAAGTTGAAAAAGGCAGGATGTATTTTATTATTAACCACAATGATAGCGGCCCTTACCGGCTGTTCCCAAAAAGCTCCTGAGCCGGAAGCCGCTCCCCAGCAGGAGGCAGCAAATGCTCCGGCAGAAGCAGAAACAGAGGAAAATACAGCAGAAAACAGCGAAAAAGAAGTAAAAACCGTTCTGGTATCCAATATGATGAATCCCCTGTCATGGGTGGACGCAGAAGGAAATCTGCAGGGATATGAATATGATATCGTAGTAGAAATCAATAAGCTGCTAAAGAATTACACCCTGGAAATCCAGGCAGTAACAGAGGAAGTACAGGATATTACAATGGAGGCTGGGGAGGCAGATATGTCCGCAGGCGGCTATTATCTCACTCCGGAACGTCAGGAAGCCTATGAAGTTCCCGAATATCCGGTTGGAGCAGCGGCAATGAAATTATATGTGCGCGCAGAGGATAAAGATAAGATTACAAATCTGAAGGATGCGGTTGATCAGGGATGGAAAATTGTTCCCGTAGCACCCGGCGGCGGAATTTATAAGGCATTGACAAAGTGGAATGAGGACAACGGAAATGTTTTAGACGAGATTCCCACACAGGACGGATTAACCACAGCAGAAAAGCTGACCATGGTAGCAGAAGGACAATGCGATGTGTTTATCAATCCAAACAATAATGACAACCTGGGAATTGCAGAAGAAATGAATCTGGATATCGTTGAAATCGACGAACCCGTGAAAGTAGACCAGACAGTTCTAATCATCAAAAAAGGTGAAACCGATTTCTGCCAGGAAGTAAATGAGGCGTTAAAGCAGTTGACCGAGAGCGGAAAGATATCCGAGCTGTCCGTAAAATGGTACGGATACGATTTGCTTGAAAACCTGAAATATATCAAGGAATAGGCACATTGAAATAGAATTGTGCGGAAGGGCGGTGCAGGATTAAAGTGTTTGATATCCTCTACATATTAAAAGCGATTCCCATGATGCTTGATTCCTTTGCATACACAGTACTCGTGGTAATCGAATCGCTGCTCCTATGTTTTATGTTAGCCATACCCATTACGGCAGTCCGTATTAAAAAAGTACCTGTGTTATCACAGTTCTGCGGATTGTGGCTGTCTTTTATACGAAGCATGCCGGGAATGTTGGAATTGTTTATTGCTTACTTTGTACTGCCGGGATTGCTTAAGGGGATTCACATTGATACTTCCGGCTGGCCGGCTACCGTATACGTATTAATTGCAATGATGTTTCATTACATTCCTTATCTGTCGGAAATATTACGGCCGGCATATTTATCCGTAGATAAGGGGCAGCATGAGGCCGCCGCAGCGATTGGCATGACAGGCCTTCAGACCTTTCGAAGGATTATTGCGGCGCAGACGCTTCCGGTGGCCTTGCCCCAATTGTGTAATACGGCAATTGACATTGTAAAAGACACTTCTCTGCTGTTCACCATAGGAGTGATTGACCTAATGGGAAAGGCAAAACTGATTATCACCGATACCTATGGAATCAGGAAGATGGAAACTTACATTGCAGTAGCAATTTTTTACTGGATTCTGACAGCGGTAGTTTCCAATTTGTTTAAGCTTGGAGAGAATTACTTTAAAAAATATAAGCTCTCAACAGGCATAAAGCTGCAGGGAGGCGGAAAATGAGAGCGGACTTACTATATGGCGCATTTTTTACAATTTTAAAAGCAGTACCCAGAACACTTTTCATAGCCTTGATTGTCATGGCTTCCGCTATCGTATTAGGCGTATTCCTGGCATTTCTGAGAATGAAGAGAGTGAAGATTATCAGCCCGTTGATTGGACTGCTGGTTGGATATACCAGAGGGACCCCGATGATTGTCCAGTTGTTTATTGTCTATTATAGTCTTCCGTATGGAATTGCATATATGGCAAATCGGTTTTTTGCGGCAGATATAAAGGCTTTTGATGTGCCGGGACTTGTAACGATTTATGTAACTTAACTCGTTGTGCTACTTAAATAACTAATATCGCATACTTTGCCTAAACACTGAAAAAGCCAAAAAGTCCCTATGCATTTTCGGAAAATTTTTTAGAATATCAGTTGTTTGATTTTTCCTATGTCACAGGGTTCCAGGAATATGCTGTTGAATGCCATACACAGATTATGTCCTAAGACTTTGTTCTGAAGTCGGGTACATAATCCCCGGAAACTTTTTGCCAGCACTCTTTCCGCATTCAGTTGTCCGCTTAGCTGCGAAAATACGGTTTCCACCCTCCTCCTGAAGCGAAAAATCAACCGCCGTATTTCTGTGGGCCAGTTCTTTTTATAATTGGAAGGCTTTAAGGACATTAAGCAGATCCCTTTGTTTTGCATGTCGGCAGACAGGGCTTCTCCCGTATATCCTTTATCCCCAAGGATTACCAGACCAAGGTGATTCTCCGCAAAATCCCGGAGCCCTTCCCTGTCATCCACGGATGCCGGAGTGATCTCAAATGCTGAAATATAACCCTCCAGCGTAATCAAGGCATGGACTTTGAAACCAAAATAAGTTTCCTTTTTGGAAGGACACCTTCCATAATTCGCGCCTTCCGTGCGAAAAGAATGGCAGTAATGCGCACGCCCAAACTTGCAGACCGGAAGTGGAAAGCTGTCAATGACAAAATAACGACTGACTGGTATAGGAAAGGACTGTGCCAGCTGCTGACGGAGCAGTTCCGTTGCCTGCAAAAGCGCCCTCCTGGTTCGATTGAAGCGGGTACGGCTGCAGAGTCTGGGAAACAGATGCCGGTAATTGCGTTTCACAAAAGAATACCATGCTTTTTCAGAATCTGTGCCAGTCAGTTCGCCGCAGATACTTAAGGTAATAATTTCGGAATCAGACATTTTAGCCGTGTGCACGTTCCGCCTTTGCGAAACAGACACAGGAACAACCTGCTGGTATAAATCATCAACAATTGTGTAAACAAGCAAAATAAAATCTTCAAAAGTTGCTATGAGAGTGGTATAATCATCTTGAAACTTCAACATCATGTGTCTCCTTTCATAGTCTGTAGTCGTGTACAACTATAGGATAGCATATGGTGTTGAAGTTTTTCTATATCAACAATCAACTAGCACAACAAGTTAACTTATATTATATGCCAGGCAGGTTACCAATGTGAAGTCATCCGCAGCGCACTGGCTTCTGTTGAACACGGACAGATGGAGGGCTGCTATTCCGTTGGTATGACGGGCGGACAGGCCATGATGCGGATCATATTTCCCCAGGCGCTGGCAATTGCAATTCCCAGCTTTTTTACCCACTATATGTCCACAGTGAAGCTGATGTCGCTGGCATTTACCTTACAAGTAATTGATATTATTGCGGCAGCAAGACTATATACCTCTTTGACGGAAAGATACACGGAAAGCTATATTGCGGCAGCAGTCATCTACTGGCTGATTGGACTTGGCCTGACCTTTGTATTTGGGAAATGGGAGTCAGTCAGCAAAAGAATGTTGGGAAGTGTGGGCTGAAACAGGATTTTGGCAGAATACCAAGGCGGAAAGAAAGGAAAAAACAACAGATGGATAAGATGACAAAAACAGAAAGATTAAAGGCAGCATTGGCCGGACAGGAAGTGGACAGAGTTCCGATAAGTATCTGGCAGCATTTTTCTACTGTGGATCAGGACCCCGTAAGCCTTGCGGAAACTCAGGTGAAAACAGCCAGGAAGTTTGACTATGATTTTATCAAGCTGATGCCCTTTGGCTTATACGGCATACAGCCCTGGGGAGCACAGATTGATATCTTTTGTAAAGTCAATCATCCTCCTCTTGTGGCGGAATACGGGATCAAAGAAACGGAAGACTGGGGACGTCTGGAGGTGGTTCCCCCATATTTTGGAAGCTATGGGAAGCAGGTAGAACTGGCCAGACAGGTGATGAAGCTGACAAAGGGGGAAGATCTTCCCTTTATACAGACGATTTTTTCACCGCTTACCACAGCCCGCAAGCTGGCCGGTGACCGTATTTTTGAGGATATGAGGACAAACCCGAAGCTATTAAAGGAGGCGCTGCAGGTCATCACAGATACAACAATAGGCTTTGTAAAGGCGAATATAGAAGCGGGAGTAAGCGGCTTCTTTCTGGCAACCCAGTGCTGTAATACGGACACAATTACCCCGGAAGAATATGAAGAATTTGAAAAATATTATATGTGCAAGATGATAGATACATATAAGGATGCGACATTTTTGAATATCGGACATCTGCATGGAGAAAACGGAATGTTTGAAGCATTTTCACAGCTTCCTTTTTCAGCCATTAGCTGGCATGATCGCTGGTGCACCCCGAATCTTGAAGAGGCCAGAAAAATAACCGGTAAATGCCTGGTTGGAGGTGTCAGAGAGGTTCCGTATTTTGATGCGGATGGAAATAAAGTGAGAGAGAGTATTTTAAAAGACGAAAATGTCAGAGAAATTACAGCACACGTACAGGAGGCAATCAGACAGGTAGACGGACGGGGACTGATCATTGCACCGGGATGCTGCGTGGATCAGGAAATTACGGAAATCAGCCAGTATGCATTGAGAAGCGCCGTAAACAGTAAAAAATAGTTTTGGAGGTACAAAGGATGTATGAGATGACAAGGACAGAACGTATCAAAGCGGCCTTAGAGTTTAAGCCCGTAGATAAAGTACCTGTCAGTGTTTGGATGCATTATTCCGGTGCAGACCAGGATCCGCTGACTCTGGCAAAAGCACAGGTTCACATTGCAGAGAAATATGAACATGATTTTATTAAGCTAATGCCCTTTGGCTTGTATGGAGTACAGGACTGGGGAACAAGAATCCGCATTACCGCTTCCAGGGGAGAGCCGCCGGAGGTAATTGAACATGCGGTTCATACGGCGAAGGACTGGGCGAAGCTGGAGGTCCTTCCGGGAATGTATGGAGCTTATGGAAATCAGGTACTTTTAGCTCAATATGTATCCCGAATGACAAAGGGGCAGATTCCGTTTGTACAGACTATTTTCAGCCCCTTGACTACGGCAAGAAAGATGGCAGGGGATCGAATCCTCATTGATATGAATGAAAATCCCCAATTATTGAAGCAGGCATTGCAGGTAATCACAGACACAACCATAAATTTTGTAAAAGAAAATATAAATGCCGGTGTAAGCGGTTTCTTTTTTGCAACACAATGCTGTAACGATACCTATATGAGTGAAGAGGCATACCGGGAATTTGGAATTGCATTTGACAGCCAGGTGATTGAAGCATATAAGGATAGTACCTATTTTAATATTGGACATCTCCATGGAGAGAACGGTATGTTTTCCCTTTTTGATGAACTGGAAAACAATGCCCTGAACTGGCATGATCGCTGGTGCAGCCCAAGTATGGAGGAAGCGCGGAAAATAACCGGGAAATGCTTGGTGGGCGGCATCCGGGAATGTGCCTGCTGTGACAGCAGTAAGAGTGCGGTACTTCCAAGTCCGCTTGAAGAAGGAAATGAGGAAGAAATCTATCTTCATGTAAAAGAGCTTATTGACAGCGCAGGGAAAAAGGGAGTGATTCTAAGCCCCGGCTGCTGTGCAAGCCAGTTTGTGGGAGAACGGCAGTTAAATGCTTTAAAAACAGCAGTTGAGAGGCTTGGCGGCTGTTCCTAGATGTGGAGGAAGGGTATGGAAGACGCAATTGTAAAATTAAGAAATATTCATAAAACCTTTGGTGAAAATGCGGTTCTCAAGGGTGTGGATCTGGATATCCGCAAGGGCGAGGTGGTTACGCTGATGGGGCCCAGCGGTACGGGAAAGACAACACTTCTGCGCTGTATCAATCTCCTGGAGCGGCCGGAACAGGGAAGTATTCAAATCGGAGGCGACTTCGCGGATTGTGCCAGGCTTACAAAGAAAGCCATGGTTCAGATTCGGAAAAATTCAACCATGGTATTTCAGAATTACAATTTGTTCAAAAACAAGACAGTTTTGGAAAATGTCATGGAGGGTTTAGTAACAGTTCAAAAGAAAAATAAGGATGAAGCCAAAAAAATTGCGGTGGAGGAGCTCACAAAGGTGAATATGCAGGACAAGCTGGATGCATATCCTTCCGAAATTTCAGGAGGACAGCAGCAGAGAACGGGAATTGCCCGGGCATTGGCTCTGCGCCCGCAGGTGATCCTTCTGGACGAGCCCACTTCGGCCCTGGATCCGGAGCTTGTAGGCGGTGTGCTGGATATTATCAAAGAAATAGCAAGGACCGGAATCACAATGGTAATTGTGACCCATGAGATGAAATTTGCCAGAAATATTTCTTCAAGAGTTGTTTTTATGGACGGGGGCTTTATTGTGGAACAAGGAGAGCCCAATCAGATATTTGATCATCCGAAGGAAGAAAGAACCGGACGGTTTTTGGAAAAGATTATGCATTGACCGGCTGAGTATAGAATATAGAGGAAGAAAACATGAAAAAATTATATGGTGTAACGGCGGCTATGATTACTCCGTTTCAAAAGGACGGAGAGGTAGATTTAAACGGCATGAGGCAGCTTACGCGCATGCTGGTGGACAAAGGGATACACTGCCTGTATCCCTGCGGAACCACAGGCGAAATGCTGAGGCTTTCTATGGAAGAGCGTATGTCGATTGCAGAGTGCGTGGTAAAAGAAGCAGGCAAAAGAGTGCCGGTTTTTATCCATTGCGGAGCAATGAGACAGGAAGAAACAATTGCCTTGATAAAGCATGCATGCCGGATAGGGGCAGACGGGGCGGGCGTGGTAACACCACAGTTTTTTAAAGCATCCGACGGGGAGCTTATTGCCTACTATGAAGCGGCAGCAGAGGCAGCAGGGGATTTTCCGATTTATCTGTACAATATTCCTCAGTGCTCGGGAAATGATATCAGTGCAGAGACAGCAAAAGAAATAGCAGAGCGCTGTCCCAATGTTGTGGGCATTAAGTACAGTTTTGCAGATATTAACCGGACGATTGATTACCTTAAGATTCAAAATCGGCAATTTTCCGTCCTTCACGGCTGTGACAGGGCAATGCTGGGGATGCTGTCCCTTGGGTGTGCCGGTACGGTATCCGGGATAGCCGGTGTATTTCCGGAGCCTTTTGTTGAAGCATATGGGCTTTATAAACAGGGAAGGCTTACGGAGGCAAAGAAGGTGCAGAATCTGTGTATAGAATTTTGTGATACTTTACAATGCGGAAGTAATATGTCATACTTTAAAACAGCATTAAAATTAAGAGGTATTGAAGCAGGCTTTATGAGAAAGCCGCAGCTCAATCTGGACGAAGCCGAAACACGGAGGCTGAAAGAAAAGCTTGAGATTTTATGCAGTATTGGAGGATTTGATTTAAAAATATCACAATAATATGGCAGGTGTAAGTATGAGAAGAGATTCGGTATTGTATCAGAAATATGTAGAAATTATGCGCCGGGAATTGCTGCCGGCTATGGGATGTACGGAGCCGATTGCGATTTCCTATGCGGCGGCAACCCTGAAGGCCTGTCTGGGTCAGATGCCGGAACGAGTGATGGTAGAAGCCAGCGGGAATCTTATAAAAAATGTAAAAAGTGTTGTTGTGCCCAACACAGGAGGCCTGAAAGGGATTGAGACGGCAGTAGCGGCGGGATTGGTTGCAGGAAAGCCTGAGAAGCTTTTGGAAGTGATCAGCGATGTTACGGAAGTACAGAAAGAACAGATACAAAAGTTCCCCTTAGATCAAATTGAAGTTAAAATTGCGGACTCCGATATTGTCTTTGACTTGTCAGTGACAGGCATAATAGGAGAAGAAGCAGCTAAGGTACGCATTGTAAATGAGCACACAAATATTGTATACATAGAAAAGAATGGAGAAGTGCTGCTGAAAAAGCCTTTTAGCTGCGGAGATCACGATGCGGACGAAGAAAATATTATGACGGTTGATGATATTCTGGACTTTGCGAAGACCTGCGATTTAAGGGATGTGGAGAAGTTCATAGAGCGCCAGATAGACTGCAATACGAAGATTGCAAAAGCCGGCTTGTCGGGAAACTGGGGAGCAAATGTCGGAAGAACCATCTTAAGGTCCAATCATCAGGAGGATGTCCGTGTTCGGGCAAAGGCCAAGGCAGCAGCCGGATCGGATGCAAGAATGAGCGGCTGTGAGCTTCCGGTAGTGATTAATTCAGGCAGCGGCAATCAGGGAATCACGGCTTCGGTTCCTGTGATTGAATATGCGGAGGAGCTCAATAGTACAAAAGAGGAATTATATCGCGCACTGGTTCTCTCTAATCTTCTGGGACTTCATCAAAAGGCCGGAATCGGACGGCTGTCTGCGTACTGCGGAGCAGTCAGCGCAGGCTGTGCCGCAGGTGCAGGAATTGCGTATCTGATGCATGAAGACGATGAGGTGATTAAACATACGATAGTGAATTGCCTGGCTATCACCTCCGGGATTATCTGTGACGGTGCAAAGCCTTCCTGTGCGGCAAAAATTGCATCTTCCATTGATGCGGCATTTCTTGCGCTGGCGCTTGCGAAGGACGGACAGGAGTTTAAGGGCGGAGACGGGATTGTCAAAAAAGGGATTGAAAATACCATACAAAGTGTATCCAGAATCGGAAAAAATGGAATGAGGGAAACAGATAAGGAAATCCTGCAGATTATGCTGGAATAGTATGGCCTTATTGACAATTTTCGGCATTTATTATATCCTGAATTTTACAGACAGAGGTTGCAATCCTGCTCTTTCGTGTTTTGTGAAATATAGCTGCAAGGATAAAATAAACAGAAGATGGAGTTGCCATGAGTAGTGTGGTCACAATAAAAGATGTTGCAAAAAGGGCAGGTGTGTCAATTGCGACTGTTTCAAGAATTATAAACGGTGCGGATAATGTAGGAGAGCAGTACCGCATTGCAGTGCGCAAGGCGATTGAGGAACTGGAATATCAGCCCAATGTAGTTGCCCAGTCTATGAAAAAGAGGGCATTTCGGACCATAGGGGTGATTATGTCTGATTTTTCAGTTCCTTTTTTTGAAAAAATATTAAAGAAAATTGAGAAGGCATATAGAAAAAAGGGGAATCTGGTATTATTTGTAAATACATATGACGATCCCGAGATCGAAAAAAATGGGATTCAATTTATGGTGGAAAAGCAGGCTGATATTTTGATTATATCCTCTACAGGAGTCAATGAGGATTATCTTTTTCGTCTGCAGGACAGCGGAATTGACATTATTCTGATAGACCGCCGTTCTAAAAATCATTTGTTTCCGTCGGTATATGTTGATAAACGGGCGGGAATGTACCAGGTACTGGAATATCTTACGAAAATGGGGCACAAGGAGATTGTGGTAATAAGCGGCTCCAGACAATTGACAACAAATTATGATCGCTACAGCGGGGCCTCGGATTTTTTTTATGAAAATTCATTAGATCCCAATATGGTGCGCTATTTTTTCGGCTCCTATTCGGAGGAATACGGATATTCCGTTATGGAAGAGCTGATTCAGAATGAGAAGCTTCCCAGTGTTATTTTTGTAGGAAGTATTGTCCTGGCTGTTGGAGTGATCCTGTGCTGTAAGGAGCATCATATCAGGATCCCAGAGGAGCTGTCCTTAATGTCATCCGGGGATTTTGCCCTTGGCAGGCTAATTGAGCCCAGATTAACCTATGTGTATGACGGGGCCGAGGAGATTGGGCAATATCTGGTGGAAATGATACAGGCATCCTTTGAAAAGCGGCTGGAAAAAAGAAGTACGGTGTTACGGCCGCAATTGATATTGAACCAGTCTGTTCGGGACCTGACAAAAGGAGAAGTGTAGAAAGTCTCTCGCTTATTCAAATTTTCTGTCATAGAGAAGGGCGGCAATTAATACAACAAAGCAGGAACCGGCATTATGTACCAATGCGCCTGTGGTCGGGTTTAGAATACCGAGTATAGAGCAGGCGACAGCAGACAAATTGATACACATAGAGAGGCTGATGCTGAACTTTATGGTTGCAACAGTGGCATTTGAAAGTCTTTTTAAATAAGGGATTTTGGAAATGTCATCGCTCATAAGGGCAATGTCTGCCGCTTCCACTGCGATGTCGCTGCCCATACTGCCCATTGCAATCCCTACGTCAGCAATTTTTAAAGCAGGTGCATCGTTTACTCCATCACCAATCATACATACGATTTCTTCTTTGGCTTGCATTTCTGTAATACAAGTTACCTTCTGTTCCGGCAATAGTTCCGCTTTAATATCTGTAATTCCTGCTTGCGAGGCAAAGTATTTGGCTGCATTTTGATTATCGCCTGTTAGGAGGAGCGTTTTCACATTCATATAGTAAAGCTTATTTATTATTTGGCGTGCTTCGGGCCGTATGACATCAGTTAAAGCAAGTATTCCAATACAATGATTGTCGTCAGCAATCATGACACAAGCTTTTCCCTGGGCCTGCATAGATTCCAGCTGAACCATGATGTTGGAAGGGATTGGAATCCCTTTTTCTAAAAGATAATTTTTATTTCCGCAATGGAGCTTTTTTCCCTGTACCTCCCCAGTGATCCCTTTCCCGCTTTGCATCTGAAAGGAAGCGACCTCAAAAAGAGTTAGTTTCATTTCTGCTGCATAAGCGTTGATGGCTTTCCCTAAGGGATGTTCACTTTTGGATTCTGCAGAGGCCGTGAGTGTCAGCAGTTCATCTTTGCTGATGGTGTTATCAAATGACAGAACATCACTTACCTGCAGCTTCCCCAGGGTAAGGGTTCCGGTTTTATCAAAGGCTATGGCATTCACTTTTCCCATTTTTTCAAGAACATCACCAGATTTGATAATTATGCCACGCTTTGTTGCCTGGCCGATGGCTGCCATAATCGCGGTAGGAGTTGCAAGAACCAGAGCACAGGGACAGAATACAACCAGAATAGTTACGGAGCGGACTATATCATGGGTGATAATTCCGGCAATTGCGGCAGTCAGCATAGCGAGGGGAACCAGCCAGCTTGCAGCTTTGTCAGCAAGTCTTTGCATAGGCGCCTTTCGGTTTTCAGCATCTTTTACCATTTGAATCAGTTTTTGCAGGGAACTGTCGCTGCCGGTACTTGCTGCCTGTATTTCAATAGCTCCAAATCGGTTTATTGTTCCGCAAAAGACTTTGTCTCCGGGGATTTTATCTACAGGGAGAGATTCTCCTGTCATTATGGACTGATCGACAGAAGTTTCTCCCCATAGGATGATAGCATCAACCGGTATCGCTTCACCGGGCAGCACTCTTAAGATATCTCCATAACGTATCATGTCGGCGGATATGATTTCTTCTTTAGAGGCTGTTATTCTGCGTCCCTGTACAGGAGTAAGGCTGATAAGGTTTTTCAGCCCCTTTTTTGCTCTGTCTGTTGTTATATTCTCTAAGATTGCGCCTATTTCCATAATAAATGCTACTTCTCCGGCCGCAAACAAATCACCTATGGCAATTGCCGCAGCCATAGCAGTACTGATCAATAGGGCAGAGGATATTTTACTGATTCCTTTGTTATGGATGATTCTCTGTAATGCTAGGTACAACAGTGGAAGTCCGCAGATAATAACGGTCCCCCATGCCGGATCAGCAGGCAATATGAAACCCATTCGTGGAAAGAAAAAACTTAAAGCAAGAAGGATGCCTCCAAGGATTGTCATTGGCAGTCCGGTTAGAAAATGATTGATACGCTTTCCCATTTAAATTCCTCATTTCTCTTTGAAACCATTTTTAATATATCTGATTGTTATTGTACTGGGTTTATAATGGATTTCAATAATCAAAAGAGCTGTTATGTATGATATGGAACATTTCGGTTAAAATGTACGGAGGCTTTATGGACAGACGACAGCAAAAAACACGTGAAGCAATTTTTAATGCTTTTATAGAATTGCTTGAGAGTAAGAACTTTCGAAATATTACCGTACAGGAAATCATAGACAGGGCAAATGTAGGAAGAAGTACGTTTTATGCCCACTTTGAGACAAAAGATGATTTGCTGAAAGAAATGTGTACGGAGATATTTCATCATGTTTTTTCTGATGCTCTGGAAAAGGAAATCAGTCATGATTTTTCCAACACAGGTCATGACTTAGAAGAAGAAATTACACATATTTTGTATCATTTGCGGGATAGCAGAAAAAAATGGAAGGGATTTCTTTCCTGTGACAGCGGAGAGATTTTTATGGGCTATTTTAAAAGCTATTTAAAAGAAATGTTTCTCTTTTTTATGAAAGACATATATTTTGAGGTGCCCCAGGAATATGTCTTGAGTATGATAATAAACAGCTTTGCAGAAACTGTACGGTGGTGGGTTACAGAGCATAGCGAATATACACCGGAGCAAATTGCTTCATTTTTTATTACTACCAATGCATTGATTATTATATGATTTTATAAAAAATCGGAAACTCCTCAGCTAAGAGTTTCCGATTTGGTAATGGACCTGAGGGGAATCGAACCCCTGTCCGAAAGCCTGTTCCCTGTTCTTCTACTATCATAGTCAGTTCTTTGACATTCCCTCCACCGACCGGGAACTAACACCCTGACGGCTTTAGTAGCTTCATCATACGCCCATGCGCGCAAAGCTTAACGCAAGTCGTTTCCTGCATAGTCGATGCCGGATTCTTAAAGTGCAGGTGCTCTAAGGCCGACAGCTGCCATTAGGCAGCGTATGCTAAATTGTCTTCAGCGTTTATATTTAGATTTGCGATTTGACGCATCGCCTGCGGATAGCTTCACCAGCTGCGAGACCCCCGTCGAAACCAGTACAAGCCCCTGTAGGGTAAGTCTGTTTCTATAGTATACCCCGAAAAATGAAAAATTGCAACCTTAATTTAAAAGCTTCCCATTTTTGCTATTTAAGTGCTATTTAAGTCATTCTATTTATTTTCTATCTATTCATTCTAAATTTCAATTTTCTACATCATCATTTTCATGCGGCACAAAGTACGTAAGCAGAGGACCGGACACCGGATATCGAAAAATCCTGAGAACGGATTCCACTTTCTCATCACCATCACCAGCCCCAGTCCCTGAGATCTTACATTCCCCCCCATTTTGTAAATTGTATTTATTCACCAGTTTGCTAAAATCTAAATCAGTCGATACGTAATCAGTCGATACCCAAAAAGCACAGAAAGCAGCACCCCATCCCGCAAAAAGCACCCTGTCCCGTCAGCAGTCTAAAAGGCGCCAGCCAAGGGGAGAAGGCGGAAAGTGGTTACTGGTCACAGATTAACAGCAACAGAAAGTGCGGATAACAGAGGTTACAAAATAAGAGATGACTGGACAAATCATAGGAACAGGCGCCTGCGTGCCTGAAAAAGTAATAAACAATCAAGAACTGGAAGGGCTTGTAGAAACAAGCGACGCATGGATACAGGAGAGAACCGGCATAGAGAGGCGGCACATAGCCGTCAAAGAAACAACGGTCTCTATGGCAGCCAAAGCAGCATCGGAGGCATTGAAAGAGGCAGAGCTTCCCCCGGAGCAGATCGACCTGATCCTGGTATCCACCATGTCCCCGGAAGAAATCATGCCCTGTACCGCCTGTAAGGTGCAAAGAGAAATCGGAGCTTCCCGGGCGGTATGCTTTGACTTAAGCGCCGCCTGCAGCGGATTTGTCATGGCATATGTCACCGCATGCGCTTACATAGAAGCCGGCATTTTCCAAAACATCCTCGTCATAGGAAGCGAGTGCCTGTCAAATGTCACCGACTGGAGCGACAGAGGAACCTGCATCCTCTTCGGAGACGGAGCCGGCGCCGCAGTCCTTACGGCAGCAGAGGAAACAAAATATCTTCCGTCCATATATTCCGACGGAAGCAGGGGCGGCGCGCTGACCTTAAAAAGCCGCCAGAACCATAATCCTTTTGGAAAGGAAGCGCCCGCCGGGGACGAGGGAACTTCCTACTATATTGAAATGGACGGCCAGGCCATTTTCAAATTTGCGGTCAGAAGCATCCCCCAGGCTGTGGAGGAAGTGCTTCGGAAGAATCATTTGCATAAAAGCGACATTCGATACTACGTACTTCACCAGGCAAATGAGCGTATTGTAGAAGCAGTAGCAAAAAGGCTTGGAGAGCCGGCCTACAAATTCCCCATGAATATGAAGGAATACGGCAATACCTCCTCCGCAAGCATCCCCCTTCTCATCCATGAAATGAAGGAGAAGAACATGCTGCACAGCGGCGACCGTCTGGTGCTTGCCGGATTCGGCGGGGGTCTCACCTGGGGAACCGCAATTATTACATGGAAGTAATCCAAAAGTGCCCGAAGAGCTGCCTTTCTGATTTACTTAAAAATAAGACAGCACCAAATGAACTGCCCGCAGGAGAACACTTACGTTCTCAAAGAGTCAGTCCATAAGCCACAGATCAGGGCTTCACGCTTGGGGGCACAGGGATTTCACTAAAATAACAAAGAAAAAGGAGAAAAAAACAATGTTTGAAGAAATTAAGACAATCGTAGCCGACAATCTGGGAGTAGACGAGGACAGCATCACCAAGGAGACCTCCTTCAAAGAGGACTTAAATGCGGATTCACTGGATCTCTTTGAAATGGTAATGGCGCTGGAGGAAAATTACGGCGTTGAAATCCCTTCCGAGGATTTGGAGCAGCTTTTAACCGTAGCAGACGTTATCAACTATATTGAAAGCCATAAATAAGGAAAAATACACTGCTGAAAAGCATTGTGAACAGGTAAAAAATCAGCAGGTTTTTCAGCACGGCAAAATAACATTGCGGAATAAATGGAAACAAAAAGAGGTAGAACAATGCGGACAGAATTAGCAAAATTACTTGGCATCCAATATCCGATTATCCAGGGCGGCATGGCCTGGGTAGCGGAATATCATCTGGCAGCGGCCGTATCCGAAGCAGGGGGCCTGGGAATTATCGGTGCGGCCAACGCGCCGGCGGAATGGGTCAGAGAGCAGATACATAAGACAAGAGAGCTGACAGATAAGCCTTTCGGCGTTAACGTGATGCTTATGAGCCCCTACGCGGAGCAGGTGGCGCAGGTCGTTGCCGAGGAAGAAGTCCCGGTTGTAACCACAGGCGCAGGAAGCCCGGAAAAATATATGGAGCTTTGGAAAAGCAAACACATCAAAGTAATTCCCGTGGTAGCTTCCGTGGCTCTGGCAAAGAGAATGGAGCGCTGCGGAGCCGATGCATTGGTGGCGGAGGGCTGTGAATCCGGCGGTCATATCGGGGAGAGCACAACCATGTCTTTAGTTCCCCAGGTAGTGGACGCGGCAGGCGTACCCGTGATAGCTGCGGGAGGAATCGCGGACGGAAGAGGCATCGCGGCGGCATTTATGCTGGGAGCCAGAGGCGTGCAGATGGGAACCCGGTTTGTGGCGACCAAAGAGTGCCAGGTGCATGAGAATTACAAGGAAAAGATTATCAAGGCCAAGGATATTGACACCAGAGTGACAGGAAGAAGCACCGGGCACCCCGTGCGCACCCTTCGAAATGATATGACAAAAAAATACCTGGAGCTTGAAAGCAAAGGTGCGACCCTGGAGGAATTGGAATACCTTACTCTGGGAGCTTTGAGAAAAGCAGTTCAGGAGGGCGATATGAAAAACGGAAGCGTTATGTCCGGTCAGATCGCCGGTCTTATTAAGGAAGAGCTGACCTGCAGGGAACTGATGGAGCGCCTGGTAAAAGAGGCGGACGGACTTCTGACAGGAGCAAAGAATTATGCGTAAGCTGGCATTTATTTATCCGGGGCAGGGAGCGCAGAAAGCCGGAATGGGCGCTGACTTTTATGAGAACAGTCCTGAGGCAAAGAGCCTTTTCGATGAGGCTGACGCGGCACTGGATTTTAATTTGAAAGAAATCTGTTTTCAGGAAAATGAGAAGCTAAACGAAACCCAATACACGCAGCCGGCTATGGTAGCCGCATGTCTTGCCATGACGCGTGTACTGATTCGGCGGGGTATCCGGCCGGATATCACGGCAGGCTTGAGCCTGGGCGAGTATGCGGCCATTGCAGCAGCAGGAGCCTTAAAAGAGCTTGACGCGGTTCTTCTGGTGCGCAAGCGCGGCCTTTTTATGGAACATGCGGTTCCGGCAGGAGAGGGCGCCATGTGCGCCGTACTGGGAATGACAGGTGAAGCTCTGGAGCGGGAGCTTAGAGGCACGGCGGATGTAACCATAGCCAATTACAACTGCCCCGGCCAGATGGTCATTACCGGAAAGACAGAGGCAGTTCAGGCCGCCGCAGAGCGCTTAAAGACAGCAGGCGCCAGGCGCACCGTTCTTTTGAATGTCAGCGGACCCTTCCATTCTCCGTTTCTCAGGACAGCCGGAGAGGAGCTTCGAAAGGAAATCGAAAAGACAGAGCTTCATCCTCTGAAGATACCTTATGTGGCCAACGTCACGGCAGAAAAGGTGGAGCGCCGGGAGGAAATCTCCGATCTTCTGTCAAGAGGCGTATCCTCCCCGGTAAAATGGCAGCAGAGCATGGAGTACATGATCAAAGAGGGCGTGGACACCTTTGTGGAAATCGGGCCGGGCAGAACCCTATCCGGTTTTTTGAAGAAAATCAATACGGAAGTATCCGTATATCATATATCCTCCTGGGAGGACATGGAAAGGGCGGCAGGTGAATTATGCTAGAAGGAAAGACAGCTATCGTAACGGGAGCTTCCCGGGGAATCGGAAGAGCGATTGCCCTGGAACTTGCCAAAAAAGGCGCTTATGTAGTGGTGAATTACAACGGCTCCGGCGAGGCGGCCGATGAGGTAGTGAAGGCAATTGAGACAGCCGGCGGACAGGCGGAGGCATACCAGTGCAACGTGGCGGACGGCAAAGCCTGTGAAAAGCTGATAAATGATGTGATTGGCAGACGGGGAAAGATTGACATTCTGGTGAATAACGCCGGAATCACAAGGGATAATCTGCTGATGCGGATGTCGGAGGAGGACTTTGACGTCGTACTTGGCACCAACTTAAAGGGAGCTTTCCACACCATGCACTTTGTGTCCCGTTACATGCTCAAGCAGAGAAGCGGCCGGATTATCAATATGGCCTCCGTGGTAGGCGTGGCAGGGAATGCGGGCCAGGCCAACTATGCCGCATCCAAGGCGGGCGTCATCGGTATGACAAAATCAGCGGCAAAAGAGCTTGCAAGCCGCGGTATCACGGTCAATGCGGTAGCGCCGGGCTTTATTGAGACGGATATGACGG
The DNA here is from genome assembly GCA_910576325.1 of Clostridia bacterium. Taxonomy (GTDB): domain Bacteria; phylum Bacillota; class Clostridia; order Lachnospirales; family Lachnospiraceae; genus Laedolimicola. The sequence continues at coordinate 34,387 of CAJTIM010000008.1, read as the reverse complement.
GAAAGCTCAGCGACAAGGTCCGCGATCAGGCATCGGCGCAGATTCCGATGGGAGCCTTTGGAAAGCCGGAGGATGTGGCAAAGGCCGTAGGCTTCTTAGCCTCCGAGGATGCCGGCTACATTACCGGTCAGGTAATCCATGTAGACGGCGGCATGGTGATGTGAGAGGAGTAATAAGCAATGAAAAGAAGAGTGGTTGTAACCGGACTGGGGGCGGTAACTCCCATTGGAAATACGGTGCCGGAATTTTGGAGCGGCATCCGGGAGGGCAGGGTCGGCATCGGAGAGATTACAAAATTTGACACTGCGGAATACAAAGTAAAGCTGGCCGCGGAGGTCAAGGGTTTTAAGGCCGGGGAGCGCATGGACGTGAAGGCTTCCAAGCGCATGGAGGCATTTTCCCAATACGCCGTAGCAGCGGCAAAGGAAGCATTTGCGGATGCCGGAATTGATATGGAAAAGGAAGATCCCTTCCGGGCAGGCGTTACCGTGGGTTCCGGTATCGGAAGCTTAAGCGTTGTGGAGACGGAATATGCAAAGATTCTGGCAGGCAAGATGAACCGGGTGAATCCTTTGATGGTGCCCCGGATGATTTCCAATATGGCGGCGGGCAATATTTCCATCCAGTTAGGACTTCGCGGAAAATGCACCAATGTTGTGACCGCATGTGCATCGGGCACCCATTGTATCGGAGACGCTTTCCGGGCGATTCAGTATGATGATGCGGATATTATGGCGGCGGGCGGCGCGGAGAGCTGTATCTGTCCTACGGGAGTGGCAGGCTTTCATGCACTGACGGCGCTCTCCACGGCGACAGACCCCCTGCGGGCATCCATTCCCTTTGACCAGGAACGTCAGGGCTTTGTACTGGGCGAGGGAGCGGGCGTTGTGGTATTGGAGGAGCTTGAGCACGCCAAGAGGCGCGGCGCGCGGATCTATGCGGAGGTTGTGGGCTACGGAGCTACCGGGGATGCTTATCACATTACGTCTCCCTGTGAGGATGGAAGCGGAGCGGCAAAGGCAATGGAGCTTGCTATAAACGAGGCAGGGATTGCGCCGTCCCAGGTGGATTATATCAATGCCCACGGGACCAGTACCCATCACAACGATCTCTTTGAGACAAAGGCAATTAGGGCGGCCTTTGGGGAGGCGGCGGATCAGGTAATTATCAACTCTACGAAATCTATGATTGGTCATCTGCTGGGAGCGGCAGGCGGTGTGGAATTTATTGTGTGTGTGAAATCCATAGAGGAAGGCTTTATTCATCAGACGATGGGTACGGTTACACCCGGGGAAGGCTGTGATCTGAATTATGCAATCGGTGCTCCTGTGGAAAAGAATATCGTCTATGCTCTCAGCAATTCCCTGGGCTTTGGGGGGCATAATGCTTCTGTGTTAGTTCGGGCGTATGAAAATAGGTAAATTTTTGTACGGTAGGTTTCGAAGCTTTATGAAATGACATGATCTTGTACGTATTATGGAGCTTGATGTGGAGTATTTGACTTGATATAGAAAGGTAGAATCGATGGAATTTGAAAATCTTTTAAGATTGGTGGACTGTGTTTCCAATTCGGGATTGGACAGCTTTTATTATGAGCAGAATGGGACAAAAATCAAGTTGAAGAAGAGCCGGGGGGCGGTCCGCAAAGGGGCGCCGGTAACGGTGGAGGCAGAGCCGGAGGTCTCTTTGGAGAGCAGCAGTTCGAAAGGGGCTAACCTTAAAGGGACGGCAATTAAGTCTCCGTTGGTGGGTGTGTTTTATGCGGCGCCCAGTGAGGGGGCGGAGCCGTTTGTTGTACCGGGTGATCGGGTGAAGAAAGGGCAGACGCTTGGGATTGTGGAGGCTATGAAGCTGATGAATGAGATTGAGAGCGACTGTGACGGAGTTGTGACGGAGATTTGTGTCCGTAACGGTGATATGGTGGAGTATGGGCAGGCTTTGTTTGTTGTTTCGCCGGATGGGGAGTAGCGCCGGGAGTGGTGCATCATTTTGGCGGAAATGGGATTGGAGAATAGAATGAAACATTTGAATAATAAGGAAATTCAGGAAATTATTCCTCATCGGCATCCGTTTTTGCTGTTGGATTATGTTGAGGATTATGAGCCGGGGGAGTATGCGGTTGGGTATAAATGTGTTACCTTCAGGGAGGATTTTTTTGCCGGACATTTTCCGGGGGAGCCGGTGATGCCCGGGGTGCTGACGATTGAGGCGCTTGCCCAGGCAGGGGCGGTGGCGATTCTTTCCTGTGAGGAGAACAAGGGGAAGACGGCGTACTTTGGAGCTATCAATAAGTGTAAGTTTAAAGGTAAGGTTGTTCCGGGGGATAAGCTTCGTCTGGAGACAAAGATCATTAAGCGGAAAGGTCCTGTGGGAGTGGGCGAGGCTGTGGCCAGTGTGGACGGCAAAGTAGTGGCTCAGGCGGAACTGACCTTTATGGTGGGATAGGACTTTACGGAACTGGAATCAGTAAAGTCCTGCCAGTGCACAGATCGATTTACAGACGCATCTTTTGGCGGCTGGAAATTGATCTGGATAAGGGTGCACTGGAAGGACTTTGCGGGACTGGAATAGGAGATTGGGAATGATTAGAAAGGTTCTGGTTGCAAACCGGGGAGAAATCGCAGTACGCATTATTCGGGCGTGCAGGGAGATGGGGATTGAGACGGTTGCCGTGTACTCGGAGGCGGATCGGGAGGCGATCCATGCAAAGCTGGCGGATGAGGCTGTCTGTATCGGTCCGGCGGCTCTCTCGGAAAGCTATCTTGCTATGGAAAGGATTATCAGCGCTACGATTGTGTCGGGCGCGGATGCGATTCATCCGGGGTATGGGCTTTTGTCTGAAAACAGTAAGTTTGCTGCTCTGTGTGAGAAGTGTGACATTTGCTTTATCGGTCCTTCCGCTCAGGTTATGGCCAGGATGGGGGATAAGCAGGAGGCCCGCAATACGATGAAGCAGGCCGGCGTTCCCATTGTTCCCGGCAGCAAAAGCGCTGTTTTTGATGCGGCCGAAGGTATGAAGGAGGCTGAAAAGGCGGGGTATCCCGTTATGATTAAGGCGGTTCTCGGCGGCGGCGGAAAGGGTATGCGCATGGTGGAGCGGCCGGAGGATTTTGAGCAGAATTTCTATCTGGCCCAGACGGAGACGAAGAAGGCTTTTGGAGATGACGCGATGTATGTGGAGCATTTTATCACAAGACCGCGGCATATTGAGGTGCAGATTCTGGCGGACAGTCATGGAAATGTGATCCATCTGGGAGAGCGTGACTGCTCCATACAGCGGAATCATCAGAAAATGATTGAGGAGGCTCCGAGCGCCGCTTTGTCAGAGGAGCTTCGAAGGGAAATGGGTGAAACTGCGGTGCGGGCGGCCAGGGCAGCCGGATATGTGGGCGCAGGGACCATTGAATTTTTACTGGAGAAGAGCGGAAGCTTTTATTTTATGGAGATGAATACACGTATTCAGGTGGAGCATCCGGTGACGGAGTGGATTACGGGGATTGATCTGATTAAGGAGCAGATCCGTATAGCGGACGGAAGGAAGCTTTCTTATACCCAGGAGGATGTGAGGATTACGGGCCATTCCATTGAGGTGCGTATCAATGCGGAGAAACCGGCGGAGGGCTTTCGGCCCTGTCCGGGTACGGTTATGGGGCTGCATCTGCCGGGTGGAAAGGGCGTGCGCATTGATTCTGCTATTTACAGCGGGTATGCCATTCCGCCTTTCTATGATTCCATGATAGCCAAAATCAGCGTATGGGCCAAGAACAGGGGCGAGGCGATTCGGAAGATGCAGAGCGCTCTGGGCGAGGTGATTATCGAGGGTGTGGACACGAATGTGGATTATCAGTATGATATTTTGAATCACCCGGATTTTCTGGCGGGAAATGTGGATATTGAATTTATTAACGGACTTTGACGTTGAGGTGAAAGCATGAATCTGGATCACGTATTTAAAAAGACGAACAAAAGATTTTCCCAGGATGAAGAAAAAAAGCCTCAGGTGCCGGAGGGACTTCTGTGCAAATGCAGCAAATGCGGGGGAACGCTTCTGGTGGAGGATGTGCGCAGGAGCTACTATGTATGTCCGAAGTGTAAGGGCTATTTCCGGGTGAAGGCATATGAGCGTATCCGGCGCCTGGCGGACGAGGGAAGCTTTGCGGAGTGGGATAAGGAGCTGATTGGCGGCAATCCGATGGAATTTGAGGGCTATGAGGAAAAGCTTGCGGCCACAAGGCTTAAGTCCCGGATAAATGAGGCGGTTGTCACGGGAAAATGCCGGATCAACGGCTGTGAGACGGTGCTTGGCGTTATGGACGGCCGGTTTCTGATGGCCAGTATGGGCGCTGCTGTGGGAGAAAAAATTACAAGGGCCGTGGAGCGCGCCACGAAGGAAAAGCTTCCTGTGATTCTCTTTACCTGTTCCGGCGGTGCGCGTATGCAGGAGGGCATCACCTCTCTGATGCAGATGGCAAAGACTTCGGCGGCCTTAAAGCGGCACAGTGACGCCGGCCTTTTGTATGTGAGCGTGCTCACGGACCCCACCACCGGCGGCGTGACGGCAAGCTTTGCGATGGAGGGGGATATTATTCTGGCGGAGCCGGGGGCGCTTATCGGCTTTGCGGGGCCGAGAGTGATTGAGCAGACCATCCGGCAGAAGCTTCCCAAGGGCTTTCAGAAGTCGGAATTTCTTTTGGAGCACGGCTTTGTGGATCGGATTGTGGAGCGGGATGAGCTGAAGCAGGTTTTGGGCGACATTTTAAGACTTCATGTTCGAGAGGATGTGCGGCAGTCCGAGTTGGCGGCCCTGCAGTCGGCAATAGAAGCGCAGACTCAAATACCCCGGGAGGAAAAAAGGCAGCGCTATCAGAAGATCGGCGTCTGGGATCGGGTGCTGCGCTCCAGGGATAAGGATCGTCCGGTGGGAAGCGATTATGTGGAAGAGCTGTTTGAGGGCTTCTATGAATTTCACGGGGACCGGTACTTTGGGGACGATCTGGCCGTAATGGGCGGAATTGCCTGGTTTGAGGGGCGGCCCGTGACGGTCATTGCTCAGGAAAAGGGGAAAAATACAAAGGAAAATATCCTGCACCATTTCGGCATGTGTGCTCCCGAGGGCTACCGGAAGGCGCTGAGGCTTATGAAGCAGGCGGAAAAATTCGGGCGTCCCGTTATCTGTCTGGTGGATACGCCGGGAGCGTTCTGCGGCCTGGAGGCGGAGGAGCGGGGACAGGGCGAAGCCATTGCCCGGAATATTTATGAGATGTCCGGCTTGAAGACGCCTGTTCTCACGGTGATTATCGGGGAGGGCGGAAGCGGCGGCGCTCTGGCTCTGGCCGTGTCCAATGAGGTGTGGATGCTGGAAAATTCCATTTATTCCATTCTGTCACCGGAGGGCTTCGCCAGTATTCTGTGGAAGGACAGCAAAAAGGCAAAGCAGGCGGCGGAGGTGATGAAGCTGACTGCAAGGGATCTGAAAAAGGCCGGTATTGTGGAGCATGTGTTTGGAGAGCCGAGGAAGTTTTCCAAGGAAACGCTTGCCGAGGTCACGGAGTCTATGAGGGCAAAGATTGGGCGCTTTCTTGAGACCTACGGAAGTATGGACGCCGAGGCTTTGCAGAATCACCGTTATGAACGCTTCCGCAATATGTAAGAAGTTAAATTTGGCACTGGTGAGGTTTGTTCTGTCTGCAGAACAGTATCTATGTATGGCATTTGGCAAATAGGCTGAAAAACAGGTTGTTGAAAGGCCGCACGGAGGAAGGAGCAGGAATGAAAGGAATGTCTTTGAAAATAGGTGACTTAACACTTAGAAAACCCATTTTCCAGGGAGGAATGGGAGTAGGCATCAGCCTTTCCCGTCTGGCCGGAGCTGTGGCGGCGGAGGGCGGCGCCGGGACGATCTCGGCGGCTCAGATTGGCTTTATGGAGGAAGATTTTGACGAAAATCCCAGGAAGGCCAATCTCCGTGCTATGGGAAAAGAGCTTAAGAAAGCCAGGGAGCTTGCCCGGGGCGGCGTGGTGGGCTTCAATATTATGGTGGCGATGAATCATTACGGGGAGTATGTAAAGGAGGCGGCAAGGCTTGGCGCCGACTTTATTGTATCCGGCGCAGGGCTTCCGGTGGATCTTCCGGCCCTAGTGAAAGGATTTTCCGTTAAGATAGCTCCTATTGTTTCCACGGAAAAATCGGCCAGGGTGATTCTCCGGTACTGGGCGAAAAAGTTTAACTGTATCCCTGATTTCCTTGTGATTGAGGGGCCGAAGGCCGGCGGGCATCTGGGCTTTACGAAGGAGCAGCTGCAGGAGTTCGGCCCGGATGCCTATGAGGAGGAAGTGGAAAAGATTCTGGGTCAGGTCCGGGCTTATGAAGCGCGGTTTGAGAAAAAAATCCCGGTGATTCTGGGGGGAGGAATCAGCGGCAGGGAGCAGGCGGATCGGGCCTTTGCCCTTGGAGCGGACGGCGTTCAGGTGGCAAGCAGGTTTGTGACAACGGAGGAATGTGACGCAGATCCGGCATACAAGCGGGCCTATGTAGAGGCGCGGGAGGAAGACATTGTTCTGGTAAAAAGCCCTGTTGGTATGCCGGGACGGGCCATTCACAATTCCTTTTTGGAGCGTGTGGAAAGGGGAGAGCGGGTCGCCCCCCAAAAGTGCCGCGGCTGTCTTCGGAAGTGTAAGCCGTCGGAAATTCCTTACTGCATTACGGAGGCCCTGATTCATGCGGCAAAGGGCGAGGTGGAGGAGGCCCTTATGTTCTGCGGCGCGGACACCTATAAAATTCACGGAATTGAAACAGTGAAGTCGGTAATAAAGGAATTGCTGAATTAGCTTTCCTGTTTTGCAAAAATATGTTATTCTAGTGGCAGGTAAGATTGGCATGTTGCCTGGCTGCTGTTCACTCCATGACCAGTAACACGGGTTTTCAGTTCTCTTTACATATTTACGGCAGGAAGGGCGCGGTGCGGTGGGAAATTTATTTTCGAAAAATTACAATAAGAGAACACGCTTTACCAGAGTGTGCATTGGGGAGGCTATCTTTTCCCTGATGGATAAAAAGGAGTATAAGGACATTAAGATCTCGGATATTGTAAAGAGAGCCGGGGTGTCACGGATGACCTTTTACCATTATTATGAGACGAAGGAGGAGGCTTTGGCGGACTTCTTTCATGAGATTGTGGCCGGGTATATCCGGGAATGCGTTTCCGAGAAGGAGAGAGTGGGAGAGTTCCACGGACTGTCCAGTATTGTTCATGCCCTTCAGTATTTTGACCGGTATGCCAGCTTTATTTTAAAATTGGTGGATGCCAAGCTTTATTACATTGTGATTGATGCCATGAACGCCTATATGAAGAACCGCATTATGCCCCGCTATAAGATTCCGGTATATGAGCTCTACTTTTACGGAGGCGCGCTGCTGAATGTGTTTATTATGTGGGAGCTGAACGGAAAAAAGGAAACGGCGGAGGAGATCGCCGGGATGGTTGCGGGCAGCCTCAGAGCTTCCGGGAAGTAACTGCGATTTTGATAAAAGAATAGGATAGGAATTGGAAAAAGCAATCAGTAAGCCAGGGCAGGATGAAATGGGGCGGAGTGATTGCTTTTCTTAATATTGTTCACAAAACCTACATATTTCTCTGCTATACTAATAAAAATAGCTGCAACAAAGAATATGAACCAGGAGGGAATACCTGATGGATAAATTGAAGATTCTGGTGGTAGATGATGAAAGCAGAATGCGTAAGCTGGTGAAGGACTTTCTGGTGAAGCAGAATTATGAAGTTCTGGAGGCGGAAAACGGCGCCGAGGCTTTGGATGTTTTTTTTGAAACGGACGGGATTGCCCTGGTGATTCTGGATGTAATGATGCCGAAGATGGACGGCTGGCAGACTTGTAAGGAGATTCGGGAATACTCCAAGGTGCCGATCATTATGCTCACGGCCAAATCCGACGAGCGGGATGAGCTTCAGGGCTTTGATCTTGGGGTGGACGAGTATATTTCCAAGCCCTTCAGTCCTAAGATTCTGGTCGCCCGGGTGGAGGCGATTTTACGCAGAACGAGCGTAAGGACTGCGGAGGAGACCTTAAGCGCCGGGGGCATTGAGCTGAATAAGGCCGCTCATATGGTTATGTTGGAGGGGGAAGCTCTGGAATTGAGCTTTAAGGAATTTGAGCTTTTGGCTTATTTTATGGAGCATGAGGGAATCGCCCTTTCCAGGGAGAAGATTCTCAACAATGTCTGGAATTATGATTACTTCGGTGATGCCCGGACCATTGATACCCATGTGAAGAAGCTGCGGAGTAAGCTTAAGGACAAGGGGGATTTGATAAAAACGATTTGGGGGATGGGGTACAAGTTTGATACAAGTGATTGTGAGTAACAGGCGTGGCAGCGTTTGAAATCTGCAGCATTGTGAAAAACGGATAGAAGACACCTTTGGAAATTTATTAATAAATTTTCAAGGGTGTTTTTTGATGAAAAACCGGGACAAGCGGTAAATGCGGTACTGATGCGTCATGGAGTTTTCTGTAATGGAATGTTGCAATGAAATTGCTAAAAGCATTGAAAAGTATGCTAAAAGATGATACAATAAGCGGGATGTTTTGTCTGGGTACAAAAGGAGAAAGGAGATTAAAAAATGAGAAATAAAAAATTCTTAAAATTAACAGTTATTATCACTGCTGCGCTGTTATTGGCAGGCTGTACTCGACGAGTAGTATATGATGAGAATGCTTTTGCTGAACGTGAGGCAGAAAGCGCAGATGAGGGTTCAGGCGATTCTGCGGGGTATGAGGTCTTAGCAGATTCTGCGGCGTATGAGGATATTCCGCAGACGCTTACAGAATTGGAGGGATACAGACCTTATATTATCAGATTTCTTTTAAATGGAGAACCTTCGGGAGATTTTGTTCCATATTTTAATGTGGATGGAGAGCTTCTTGGTATGGAGGAGGCTGAGGATATGGGCTATATAAGAAATATCCGGACATACAAGACGGATGGTACTCCCTGCAAGCTGATGACTGTAGTGAATAAAGATAGCGGTACGGTAGAACTTACCCATAACGCTGTATTTGTCTTTTATGTAAAGGAAGGGGCAGAGATGATCATATATCCGGCTTCTTCGGCCGATTTGATGCATTTTTATGGAAATTTGTTTGAATTATACAGTCACTATGGCGCCGCAGAAGTGGAGCAGAAAGGATGGGGCGCCTCTGTTCTTCAATATACACTTGAACCACTCGTTGATTTTAATGACAAAGGAACGGTTAAGCTCCTTGACCTTGAACTGGAGTCTTATCGTACGAAATTGTGGGATGGGAATGATTACACGCTTGAACATTATTTCTATTTTTATCAAAATTTTATAGAGAAAGAAACATCTGCCGGTTCTATGTGAGAGGCGGCGTAAAGCAAATTAACATATATATTGTACAGTAATCTAAACCGGTGTAACATGCTGGGGTTCACTCTGTGACCAGTGACTGTAACATTTCCTGAATGGAAAAATACACCTTCATCTTGGACAAATTCCATGATATAATGATCCAAACAGAGTATCGGTGCGAGGAAAATGTATGAGCGATTTAACATTAAATTATCAAAGTGATTTTAATACCATTCTGAATATGATAGCGGATGCCCGCCAGAAAGCTGCTTATCAGGTGAATGTCACAATGATTGACCTTTATTGGGGGATTGGAGAATTTGTCTCCCATAAGGCTGCACAAGATGGTTGGGGACGCTCTACTGTAAAAGCGCTTTCCGAATATATTCTGTTGCAGGAGCCGGGAATCAGAGGCTATTCCCCGCAGAATATCTGGCGTATGAAGCAGTTCTTTGAAACCTATTGTGACAAACCGGAGTACGGAACTCTGCTAAGGGAGAATACATGGTCAAATAATCTGCATATCATGTCAAAGACAAAATCGGATGCAGAGCGGTTATTCTATTTGAAGCTTGCCTCCCGGGAAAAGTATAAGGCAAAGGAACTGGAACGGCAGATTGACAGCGGATATTACGAGCGTTTGATGCTGTCGGACGGCAAGGCTCCTTCCGCCATATCCCAAGCCGTTTCCACGAGCGTAATCAGGGATATGTATATGCTGGAGTTTTTAGACCTGCCGGAGCCTTATAAGGAATATGATTTAAAAAAGGCCATTTTGAGGAACATGAAAAAATTTCTATTGGAATTTGGCAGAGATTTTATTTTTATGGGGGAAGAATATCATTTACAAGTAGGGAAGAATGATTATTATACGGATCTAATTTTTTTTCATAGAGAACTGCAATGCCTTGTTGCGATTGAGTTGAAAATTGACGACTTCAAACCGGAATATCTTGGAAAAATGCAGTTTTATCTTGAAGCGTTGGATAGAGATGTAAAGAAACCTCATGAAAATCCCAGCGTTGGCATTATTCTTTGCAAGAGTAAGGACGAGGATGTTGTTGAATATGCCCTGAGTCGGAATATGAGTTCAACCATGATTTCCGAATACCGAACAAAACTAATCAGTAAGGAAATCCTGCAAAAGAAGCTTGAGGAATTAACAGAAATAGTAGATGAGGATAAAAGCTCTCAATGACATTGAGAGTTTTCAAAAACTTTTTTATTATAAGTACAAAAATGGCAGGGATTGTGATGAGTTCCCGCCATTTCTATTGCTTGGAGAAACTCAAGTGTTTTTGTAAATAAGCGTAAGAACGTTTGAAATTTATAGCATTGTAAAAAGGATAGAAGACACTTTTGGAAATTTATTAACAAATTTTCAAAGGTGTCTTTTTGGGATAACAGCAAAAAAATAGCAAGACAGGCTGGCGGGAAGTAAAATGGCAAGTGATTTGCTTTAAGCATTGAAAAATATGCTTAAAGATGATATAATGGGCAGGATATCGGTAGGCTTATACAATGCAAGCTTTTCCCATTCGGAAATACCGGAATTTGAATATTACAAACCTTTGAACCAAGAATAAAGGAGATCGATTATGAAAAAGAAAACAGCAGCACTTATGGCAGCATTAATCCTTGCAGTGAGTTTATCCGCCTGCGGCAACGCCAATAAAGAAGTAAAAACATCATCAGAAAATAAAGAAGAAAACCAAGAAGAGGAATCCGTAGTAGAATCCGAAACAAGTGGCAAATGCGGTAATGACGCAGTATGGAGTTATAAAGACGGAGTTGTTACAATCAAAGGTACAGGAGATGCAGGAGGATACCATTTCACTTTTTATACAAAAACAAATGGTTTAAATGATAAGATAGAAAAGATCATTATAGAAAACGGCATAACTCGTATAGGAGAGTTTACGTTTCAGCATTGCAGTAATCTGAAAGAAGTATCTTTACCCGACACATTAATAAGCATAGGAGAAAATGCATTTTGTGAGTGTAATAGTTTAACTGAAATTACAATCCCAAGCTCTGTAACAAGCATTGAACAAAAAGCCTTTAACAGCTGCAGTAGTTTAAAGCAGATAACAATGTCTGATTCGCTCACAAGTATAGGAAATGAAGCATTTGTTTTTTGCAGCAGCTTACAGGAAATAACAATACCGGATTCCGTAACAAGTATAGGAAACGGAGCGTTTTTATATTGTGATAATTTAAGAAACGTTACATTGTCCGAGTCGATGACAAGTATGGAAGGAATATTCAGAGACTGTAAAAGTCTGGAAGAAATAACAATACCTCATTCAGTAACAAGCATAAGCGGGGCATTTTATAATTGCGATAGTTTAACAGAGGTTATAATACCGGATTCCGTGACAGACATAGGTGATTCCACATTTATTGATTGCGATAATTTAAGAAAAATAACAATACCGGATTCCGTGACAAGTATAGGTGAGAAGGCATTTATGAACTGTAATAATTTAACGGAAATTACAATTCCGGCGTCCGTGACAAAATTGGGAGAGGATGCAATAGACAATAACGGATTTAGAGAAATAATTTTTCTGGGCAGTGCTCCGGCGGGAATAGAGAAAGCAATTACACCTTTTCCCGGAGCATCAATGAATTTAAAAATTTATTATTCTGATGATAGCTTTGATTCTGTTATTCACGGTGATATTGACTGGAATAAGCATGATATTGAATGGATTAAACGATAGAAAACATATAGCTGTTCCATTTGCAGCATAGCAAGAACCGCAGAAACTATATTTTCTAAAAGCATTGAAAACTATGCTTAAAGATGATATAATGAGCAGGATATTTTATATGAGTGTAATATTTATATGAGTGAAAAGCTGAAAGGAGTCAATACAAATGAAGAAGAGGATGCTAAGTCTGTTTATAGCACTTATTACGGTTTCACAGTTTACGGCGTGCGGCCTGTTTAGCTGTAAAGAAAGCGGCTGTGATGATGAGGTTTATGAGGATGGATATTGTAAATATCATTATTACATAAATGCGGGAAGCGACATATTGAAAGATATTATTAATTAGCAGTCCGGTAAAGTCGCAAAGACGCACGAGAGGAACTTTCATGAGTGCCCTTTCGAATGAAAGTTTCTCTCATTACAGGTGCGTCGAAGTGACGTTACCCTTTAGTGCCGTCGCGCAGCGACTTAAAATAGGAGGAAGCGAAAAATGAGTATGATTGTATATGTTCTGGGTATATTCTTGATAGCAGTGATTCTTGCAATAGTGATCCCTGTTGTACTTGTTGTAAAGAGAAAGAAAGACTGGAATAAAACCAATATGAATTTGTATCAAGATGAGGATATCAGCAAGAGGTAAAACAAATGGCATCATTTTATGGTATTGTTCTGATTTTATGTACAATTACACTTCTGATATTAGCAATACGTCAGCATAAAATAGTATCGGAAGATAAGCCTTTTGACGATTCCCGTCGGCAGATTGATTTTGATGATTTTTACGGCAAGCTTCGTAAATTTATAGGCAATAAGCAGGAAAAAATATATGCCGTTCTGGGAATAAAAAACGCAGATAACCTGCTGACAAACGGCATACAGGAAAAAGGCTTCTGTATTTTGACAGATAAGGCGGCTTATTTTATAGGAAAAGTACGTCAAAAGAAATGGATATTTACATTTCAGACAAATGTACAGCACCGAATCATAGCCAGCGATATGAAAGGAATCAATGTAGGAGCGTTGTCGCAGATTTGGTGGCTGTTATGTGCGGCGTTTTCTGTTTTTGTTGGAATAGCCGAATTGCGCTGGTTTATCAGGTACACTATTTATTTAGAAAATGGTATAGAGCTTGGACCAATAACAATTGCAGTTCACACAATCATGTTTTTCTGCCTGGTTATCAATCTTTCTGTTATGATTTATTATGTGCTGCATGCTTTTTTTCTTAAAAGGACAAATATCTGCATAGAGTTTACTTCTCTGACAGCCGCTTTCCTGGCGTCAGAATTAGGCGAGCAGGAAATAAAGGATTTTTATAAGGCAGTGAGTGAAGTACAGGAATTAAATGTAAATATCGTAAAACCGGCTTCTGCGGCGCATACGATCAGCCCGGCAAGACAAAATACAGGCGCTTACACAAATAAAATAACTTCCATATCGGAGCTGTCCAAGCTGTATGAGAACGGCATGATCACAAAAGAGGAATTTGAACAATTAAAACAAGAAGTAATAAGCAGTCAATAAAAGGAGACCCGATGATATGCCAATGATGATATCATTCCGATAAACGCCTGATTACCGTGCCGCCCAATTGGGCGGCATTGTTTATGAGAGCTGCTCAGGAAGACATATTTCCATAAACCTGTCTATGCTGTTAATCGTAAAAAGAGATAATTTTTATAAAATACTTGCAATTTTCTTTCCGCAGCGTTACAATCCCCACCCATTAAGAAGAAAGGAGACAGAGCGGTATGGAACAAATGAAAGACATGCATGTGGAGCTGAGGAGGCTGGAAGACGTGATTGATTCCATTGAAAAGAAGCTGCACAATACGGCAGGGCTTCTTGAGCTTATCCGGTCAGGCATGGAACGGCTTAATGGGCAGGAAGATACCTATGAGACGTCGAGCTTATGCATCCTGGAAGAATACCTGCTGGCAATCAATGGCACGGAAATTGCGAAATTACAGACGATGCTGACGGAGATGAAGGAACGGTTTTGAGGTGCGTCTGCCGGAGGGCGGTGATGTAAAAAAAGAATGACGGGGCTGCCGCGTAATAAGCCGACAGCTCCGTCATTCCTGCAAACTGGACAGAAAAGCCTGCAAAAGCTGATACTGTTTGTCATTCAGCGCAGATACATCAAGCAGCTTAACCGTATTAGCTTTATTGAGTCCTAAAAGATAATCCGCAGAACAATGATATAGATGCGCAAGCGCTATGAGGATTTCAACACTGGGTGTCCTCTCGCCGCTTTCATAATTTGATATGACAGAAGCAGATACGCCGATAGAGGTAGCGACGACCTTCTGAGAAAGATTTCGTAAAATGCGCTGCTCCTGCAGACGCTGGCCTAATCCGTTTATCATGTAAGCACCTCCGTATAGAAATTGTACGTGATATTGATATGCTTTAGGATATGCAGAATTTTCTTAAAGCATTGAAAACTATGCGGAAAGATGATATAATAGCAGCAATATTTTTGAATCAGCACAAAAGGGAAAGGAGTTTAAAACAATGAAAAAAGAGGGATATGTGTATTGTGTGCAGGAATTTGAAACTTTAAAACGAGAAATAATAGGCAATCAGCAGCAGGAGAACAAATGAAACGAAAAACAACAGCGCTTATGACAGTCCTGGCCCTTGCGGTCGGTATATCAGCCTGCAAGCACAAGCCGGTCCCGCAGACTGACACAGCAAATACGGTAAGTACGGAAGAAACAGAGGAAACAGCAGAAGAAACAACAGAAGAAACAGAAGAAGAGGTTACACCGGAAGAACAGCTGCGGACGGCATTAGGCGGTATGCCTTACTACGGCGATGCGGCCGGATGTAAAATGACAGCGGAGCAGGCAGCGGCATTTGCACAGATAATCGCGGATGGCTTGGCAGGAGATTTCAGCTTTCGCGGCGGATACAGCAATTATGATTATGATATTTTAACTTGGAGCGAACCATTTCAGGTGTTTGCATTTGACATGGAGCAACCGGCTGAAATTGACAGGTTTCATGTCATGTTAGGCGATTTTGCCGGCGACGGAGTTCCGTATCTTTATCTGTACGGCAGTCAGGAGCCTTCCTCCTTTGAGGTGTACGGATGGAATGGAAGCGAGCCGATATTATCCTGTACCGGAGAAATAGGTTTAAGGTCGGATTATTTGCTTACGGAAGAGACCGACGGCAGGGTAAGCTTTACGGAACAGTGTTTTAACGCGGGAACAAAATGCAGAGATGAATATATATGGGCGGCCGTCGTACGGCTGGAGCATGCTTTTAAGGAAGGAAATACGGAACTGGTTTGTGAACGCGCATTGGCAAAATGGGAACCTCTTGACGACAGCGAGCCTTTCAGCATTGTAGAAAACGGCGAACAGATAAAGACATGCACGGAGGAAGAGGCCGAAGCATTTTTGGAAGAAGCTTCGCATCACCATGAACTGCCTTACACTTGTTTCTACGATATGGAACCATGTACCTTAGAGGAAATGGTCAATTACCTCAATGCATATGCTGATGTCATGAGCGGCGGTCAGTCCGTACCTGTTGAGATAGAGAAGGCGGAGATTGTCACACATGAGGGAACAGGCATTATCACAAAGGGAGAGGTTCCCCAGTGGAAGGCGGACAGCCTTGAAGTATTGAGGCATTTTATAAATGGAGAAGCAGGTATGGGCTGCGTGAACGACGGCGACTCGGTGACTTATGTAAATGGGTTTGGAGAGGAGTGGGAAGGAACAAAAAGTTTTTATTTCGACCTGACAGATATAAACAGCGACGGCAGCCAGGATTTACTGGTTTCTTATAAAGATGAGTACTTGAGCTATACGAATTTGTATTTGGGCTCGTCCTTCAAAGACGGTCTGTTCAGCATCAACGGAGCAAATCGGTCGGAGGGAACATATCTTTGTACGGGAGGCTCTGTTTTCGCAGTAGCTTATTTATATGTTTGTGACGGAACGGCATTTTCGGTTGTAAGCGCGCTGGAAGAGGAGGAAGTAATCGGAAGTGACGGATATGACATGGAATATCAATATACGCTGACAGAGAACGGAACAAAACGGAAAATCAGCGAGGAAGAATTTCACTCTGTCTGGAAAGCGTGGGAAAGCAGGAATACGGATATAAGCGCAAACACCCATTTGGATATTGAGAATATTGAAAATACGTTTCAGGTAAACATTGACATAAGATATTCAGGCAAGTGGTTTGTGACAAGCATTGAATAAATAAGGTTTTTCACATATGTCAAAAGGGGGCGCCTCATTTACGGGCAGCTCCCTTTAAAAAGCCCCCTTAAAAAAAGAAAATTATGTAGATTATGTGAAATTCTGCGTAACAGGTGGAAATAATGAAAAATACATGTTATAAAAGAAGAGAAACATAACATGTAAAAGAGGTGCCGCTATGAAGCATTCCATTAAACGCCAGATGGCCGCCTGCTTTATCGGCGTTATGGCCGCTACGCTGATTTGCTGCTGGCTGGCGAATCATTTTTTTCTGGAGGAATATTATTTAAAAAATAAGAAAAATGTGATTATCAGCGCTTACAATGTGTTAAACAGCGGAATGTCTCAGGGAAGAGCCGAGGAGGAGGAATTTACCACGGAGCTTACCCTGATTTGTGCTACGGATAATATTTCCATTTTTGTTATGGATACCAGCGGGAATCCCAGGCTGTACACGGAGAGCACCTATAAGACGCTGCAGAGAAAGCTCTACGGCTATATTTTCGAGCTTGAGGCCAAGGATATGTCCAAGGTTGTGCTTCAGGCGGAGCGCTATCTTGTCCGGGAGAGCAAGGATCTTCTGACTCAGGCGGACTATATGGAACTGATTGGGACACTGGATACGGGAGAGCCGTTTATTATGCGGACGCCTCTGGAAAGCATCCGGGAGAGCGCCCAGATTTCCAACCGCTTTTTTGCCTACTGCGGCGGGGTGGGGATTCTGGTAAGCTCCCTTCTGATCTGGTGGCTGTCCCGGCGGATTTCCCAGCCGATTATGAGGCTTGCGGATCTGTCAAAGCGGATGACGGAGCTTGATTTCAATGCCAAATTCACCTCCCCGGAGCGCAACGAGATTGGCCTTCTGGGGCACCATATGAATCAGCTTTCGGAAACTCTGGAGCACACCATTTCCGAATTAAAGACGGCAAATAACGAGCTGTTGAGGGATATTGAACAGAAGATACAGATTGACGAGATGCGCAAGGAATTTCTCTCAAACGTATCTCATGAATTAAAGACGCCCATCGCCTTGATTCAGGGCTACGCCGAGGGCTTGAAGGAATGTATCAACGACGATGCGGAGAGCCGGGATTTTTACTGCGAGGTAATTATGGACGAGGCGGGGAAGATGAATACCCTGGTAAAGAACCTCCTGGCGCTCAATCAGCTGGAATCGGGAAATGATCTGACGTCTATGGAGCGGTTTGATCTTGTGGACCTGATTCGCAATGTGCTTAATTCCGTCGGAATCCTGCTGGAGCAGAAAGAGATTCGTCTGATCTTTAAGGAGCAGGAGCCGGTTTATGTGTGGGCCGATGAATTTAAGGTGGAGCAGGTGGTGACGAATTATATCAGCAATGCCATCAATCACTGCGGCGACGATAAGATTATAGAGGTGAAGCTTTCCGGCCATGAGGATGCCGTGAGAGTATCCGTATTCAATACGGGTGAGCCGATACCGGAGAGCGATCTGGATAAAATCTGGGTGAAGTTCTACAAGGTGGACAAGGCGCGGACCCGGGAGTACGGCGGAAGCGGAATCGGCCTTTCCATTGTCAAGGCTGTGATGGAGGCTATGAACAAGGATTACGGCGTGAAGAATTACGACAACGGCGTGGAGTTCTGGTTTGAAGTGGACGGCAGTGCGAATTAGACGGAAGAGATGAGGCATAAGTGAAGCGGAACGAGAATATTTGATTGTCAGAAGGGGGTTTTTAGATGGTACGCAGACATATTTATTTTTCCGGGAGAGTTCAGGGGGTAGGCTTTCGCTTTCAGGCATCCTGGGCGGCTAAGCGGCTTGATCTGACCGGATGGGTGAGGAATCTGGACGACGGGCGTGTGGAGATGGAGGTCCAGGGGGAGCCTCATGTCATTGACCGGATGCTGGAAGCTCTGAGGGAGGATTCTTTTATCCGCATCAGTGATATTGACAGTGCGGAGATTCCGCTGGAGGAGGGGGAGCGCAAGTTCCGTACCTCTTATTAAAGTAATTGCAGTCTTGCATACTCTTTCTATATGGAATATGCAAGACTGCTTTGTTCATTTAAACCGGCAGCAGATCCGGTTCTTTTTTTCGAATATAAGATTCCAGAGTGCTCTGATCGATAAGGGCGGGCGTAACACCTTCCCTGGAGACACAAAAGCCCGCGGCGTATGTGGCAATTCGAATGGTATTGCTGAGTGAAAACCCTTTTTGCAGATAAACGGCCAGCGTACAGATAAAAGCGTCGCCGGCTCCCGTATTGTCTACGGCCAAAAAGTTCTGAGCAGGAAAATATTCCTCCTCCTGCCGGGTTTTCAGATAGCACCCCTGTTCTCCCAGTGTGATAATCACTGTTTCCACCCCGGCATTCAAAAAGGTATCCGCCTGTTCTCTCAGGCTTTTTCCGGGACATAAGATATTGATTTCCTTCTGATTGGGTACCAGAATATCTACATATTTTAAAAGCTCCGGCTCGATGAAGGAGCAGGCGGAGGGTTTTAAAATGGTTTTGACGCCGTACTTATAGGCGATCCTTCCGGCCTGGATCAGCACATCATGAGGAATCTCTGTCTGGAACAGGCAGTAGCCGCTGTCCTTAAAAGCATCCTCATTACGAAGAATATCCTCCGGACACAGGGTGGCATTGGCTCCGGAGAGGATAGAAATCATAGAGTTTCCGTCCGGCTGTACAAAAATATAGGCTTTTCCGGTGGCAGTATCCGGACATCGGCGGATGCTGCCGGAGTGAATGGCATGCTTATCCAGAGCGGCAAAAATATGGTTGGCATCCATGTCATTTCCTACGGCTCCAATCAATGCCACACGAGAGCCGAGGAGGGAAGCGCCAATGGATTGATTGATGCCCTTGCCTCCCGGAAAGAGGGAGAAGTCCGTTGTAGACACGGTTTTTCCTGTGACGGGAAGCTCCTGAACCTTCAGATAGTTATCGATATTGATACTGCCCACGACCGTCAGCTTCCTTAAGTTGTGAAGTGGCGGAACGGACAGGTACTCCTTATGCTCGATTGAAAGATCCGCCTCAAACCTTGGCACAGGCCCTTTGTCCTCCGCTAAATGAATCACACTTTGACACAGATGACGCCCATAGTACAAGTAGGGGATCATAATAGTAGAAATAGGAAGAAAATCAAAAGCTTCCTGGGTATCCTTCCGCAGAGAGAGAAGAGTAATGTCCTGGGGCACATGGAAATGCAGATGATTCAGCCGTTCATAAAGCCGGAGTCCGGTGGAAAAGGCGGAGCAGACAATTCCTGTGACAGCCCGGGATGCGATACAATCAATCAAGTGATCATTGAGTGTATGAAAAACCAGCTGTTCCTGAAAAGGGATGCCTTTGTCAAGAAAGCATTGCCGGTATCCGGCCAAAAACTGCTCCGTATAATCTTCATGGGATAAGAGGCAGGCAATATTGCGGTGATTGGCCTCAATCAAAGCAGAGGCGGCCGTAAAGCCTATTTTGAAAAAATCAATATTGCAGGCGTCCTCAATAGAAAGAGAATGGAAGGGCAGATAGGGAATCTCAGCCTCCTCCAGAATGGAACCGTTTAAGAGACTGTCTTTACTCAGCGGTTCCCAAAGAACGGCGTCCACGTGATGCTGCCGGAATTTGTGGAGCGCCTTTTGCTCTGCCAAAGGGTCTTTTCCTGTTTCACCGATAAGAACCGCATAGCCTTTGCTCCGGGCTGCCTCTAAAATTCCTTTTAGAGTATTGTTGGATTCACAGGAGCGAACAAGCAGTCCCAGGAGAAAAGAGCGTCCGCTGCTTCCCGGTGTGTGTGAGTACGGCGCATAATTAAATTCTTTAATAATTCTAAGAACCCGCTCCCTGGTTTCGGCGCTGATGCTGGCGTCCTTCTGATTCATAATTTTTGATACGGTGGAAATGGACACACCGGCCATCTGTGCAATTTCTTTGATTGTCATATTGTGTCTCCCAAATGATATGGTATAGCTTTTCCCTGTAAATCGAAACTTGTTTTCATTATAACCGAGAAGCGTCTGTCTGCAAAGAAAAAAAGTATACAAAAAATCTTAAAAAATTTTAAAAAATTGGTAAAGAAAAAATAACTAAATAGATTGACAAGCAGATTGAATGGTGGTATGCTTATTTCACAAAGAAAACACTTTAGGAAAAAGTTTTCCTGTAAAATAATACAAAAACAGGAAGGAAAACATTTTTCCGAAGAAAAAGGAGGATAAAAATGAAAAAAGTGTTAAGCTTGATGCTGGTATTAGCTCTGACATTCAGCCTCTGCGCATGCGGCGGAAAAGAAGAGACACCGGCAGCAACCAATGAAGGTGAAACAGAAGCTCCCGCAGCAGATGCGGAGGGCGGCGATGATGCGGCAGAGCCTGCGGCATCCGGAGACAAGATTCGTGTCTGCATCGTTTATACAGGAAACTTGGGCGACAAGTCCTACAACGATTCCTGCAACATCGGTGCAACAAAGGCTGTTGAGGACTTCGGCATTGAGCTGAAATCCCTTGAGGGAACCACCGCTCAGGAGTGGGAAGCCAACCTGGTAGCGGCTTGTGAAGAGGGCTACGATTTGATTATCGGCGCTTCCTCCAACATTGCTGATTACATTGTTGAGCATGGCCCCAACTACCCGGACGTAAAGTTTGCAGTTATTGATACAACTGTAGATCTTCCCAACGTTCAGTCCGTAAGCTTTGCACAGAATCAGGGTTCCTTCCTGGCAGGTGCGGCAGCAGCTATGTTTACCGAGAAGACCGACATTGACGGCGTAAACGAGGAAGCCATCATTGGTTGGGTAGGCGGAATGGATATTCCGGTACTTCATGACTTCTACACCGGCTATGAGCAGGGCGCGAAGTACATCAATCCTGATATCACCATTCTTCAGGCATTTGCAGGAACATGGACAGACCCGTTAAAGGGTAAAGAGCTGACTCTGGCACAGATCGAGCAGGGCGCCGACATCGTTATGAACGTTGCATCCGGTACCGGCCCGGGAATCTTAGAGGGAGCAAAAGAGGCTGGCGTATACGCTATCGGCGTTGACTTGGATCAGGATAATGATCAGCCAGGTACCGTTCTTACCTCTATGGTGAAGAGAGTAGACAATGCCTGCTATCTGTTGATTGAGTCCGTAGTAAACGGAACCTTCCAGGGCGGAACTACTTCCTACCTGACACTGGCAGAAGGCGGCGTAAGCTTGACAGACTTCTCCGTAATTAAGGAGTACTTAGGAGACAAGTTCCCGCAGGACATCGTTGACAAGTGTGCTGAGCTTGAGCAGAAGATTATTTCTGGCGAGATCGTAGTAGAAAACTATGAAGGCTTTGGCCCTGAGCAATAAGCTTTGAACACAAAAATGCAGGGATTATATATCCCTGCATTTTTTTTAGAGGGGTATATGCATGAGAGAATATGTAGTTGAGATGAATCATATTGTCAAGTCCTTTGGCGAGGTTCGGGCGGTTAAGCATGGAGAATTTACACTTCGCAAAGGCGAGATCCATTCCCTGATCGGAGAGAATGGAGCCGGAAAATCAACCATGATGAAGCTTTTATATGGAATGTATCCCATCGACAGCGGCGAGATTATCATAAATGGGGAAACCATGAAAAAGCTGGAACCGAAGATTGCCATTGAACACGGTGTCGGAATGGTACACCAGGAATTTATGCTGGTAAATGATCTGACGGTTCTTGAGAACGTGATCCTTGGCTTTGAGCCGAAAAAGGGTCTGACAATTGATTTTGCTAAGGCGAGACAAGAAGTAGAGCATTACATTGAACAATATAATATGGATATCCAGCTGGATAAAAAAGTAAGTCAGATTTCCGTTGGTGAGGCACAGAGAGTAGAGATCATCAAGACACTTATGCGCGGTGTCGAGATTATCATTCTGGATGAGCCTACCGCTGTTCTGACACCCCAGGAGACGAAGAAGCTTTTTGAGATTTTAGCGAATCTGAAAGCGGAAGGAAAGTCTCTGGTATTTATTTCCCATAAGCTCAACGAGGTAATGGAGATATCGGATCGAATTTCCGTAATGCGTCAGGGTGAATACATGGGAACCGTAGACAAGGATAAGACCACACCGCTCGATCTGACGAAGCGTATGATCGGCCGTGAGGTATTCCTGAACATTGACAAGACCTACTCCAAGGTGGGACAGACGATTTTGGAAGTGAAGGACGTATGGGTACCGGCCCTGAAGGAATCCTCCAAGATCCGCGGTATGTCTCTCCATGTGAATGAAGGTGAGATTGTAGGAATCGCCGGAATTGACGGCAACGGACAGTCAGAGCTGATTGAGGCCATCACGGGACTTCGCAAGGTAGAGAAGGGCAGCGTCATTCTAAACGGCAAGGATGTGACCAATCTGAAACCCCGCAAGGTTCGCGAGGCAGGTTTGGCCCACATTCCTGAGGACAGAAATAAAAGAGGTCTCAACCGGACCATGAGCATTGAAAACAATCTCATTGCGGTTGAGATTGATTCGGGAGCTTATACCAAGGGCGTGCTGATGGATATTCCGGCACAGGATAAGTATTCCGAAGAAATGGTAAAGCAGTTTGATATCCGGCCTACGGATTATAAGCTTCCCACTTCGGCGCTTTCCGGAGGAAATGCCCAGAAGGTAGTTGTTGCAAGAGAGGTTTCCATGAAGAAAAAGCTTCTGATTGCATCACAGCCCACCAGAGGCGTGGATATCGGAGCGATTGAGTCTATCCGCAACACCCTCGAGGTAGCTAAGAAGGACGGAGCGGGCGTACTGCTTGTATCTGCCGAGCTGGAGGAGATTATTTCCCTGTCCGACCGGATCGTTGTTATCCATGAGGGAAAGATCACAGGTGAGATGCCTGCAAGTGAAGCAAATGAGAACAACCTTGGACTGCTGATGATGGGCGGAGCGGTTGAAGAGGAGAAAGGAGGGGAAGCGTCATGAGTCAATCCATGAAGAATTTACTGAAGGTTGCGATTACCATGATTTTGTCCCTGGCAATCGGAGCAATCTTTATCCTGAGCATTGGGGAGAATCCCATTGCAGCCTATGGAGCGCTTCTAAAGGGAGCCTTCGGTACAAAGCTTGGAATCGGAACTACCATTGCCGGATTTACCCCCCTTCTTCTTACCTCCATTGCCTTTGCGGTGGCAGCCCAGGCGGGAGCCTTTAACGTAGGAGTGGAAGGTGAGGTTATCTTAGGCGGAATCACGGCGGCGTACATAGGAATCCATTGGGGATTTTTACCGGCTCCCTTGCTGTATCTGGCCTGCTTTGCAGGCGCTATGGCGGTTGCGGCAGTCTGGGCCTTTATTCCGGCGGCGCTTAAGGCATATTATAATGTTTCCGAGGTCTGCGTAACCATTTTGATGAATACGGTTGCCCTGTATATCGGCTCCTACCTGGTAAGCGGACCCATGAGTGCGGGCGTGGCAACACCCCAGACAGATCCGGTGCTGGTAACCATACCGAAGATTTTAAAGCCGTCGTCGGCAAATGCCGGTGTGTTCCTGGCAATTGTGATTGTGATTTTCGTCATTCTGATGCTCTATAAGACAAAATGGGGCTACAAGATCCGCACCGTGGGAACGAACCCGGATCATGCGGATTACGTAGGAATTGACGCAAAGAAAACCTTTATCAATGCCATGCTTCTCTCCGGTATGCTTGGCGGAATCGCAGGATGCATTGAAGTTCTCGGCGTACATGGTTATTATCTGGACGGCTTTGCAAAGGATTTGGGAACCAACGGTATGCTTGCGGCTTTGATTGTAAAGTCCAATATGGCGACTACGCCTCTGATGGCCTTCTTCCTTGCGGTTTTGAAGTCGGGCGCTATGGCTATGCAGCAGACCACCGGTGTGCCAAAAGCCATTGTGGATACTATTTCAGCCGTATTTATCATTATCGCTACTATGGAATTTGTGATTCAGATAAAGAAGAGAAATCAGAAGAAGGAGCAGGCAGCGGCCGTTACGTCAGGAGAAGCTCCCGGCACAGCGCCGCCTGCGGAATCTGAGGATAAGGAGGAGTAAGCGATGGGACTGATGGAAAATTTAGGTAAAATATTTAACGTATCACTGATTTACGCAACGTTTCGGGCTTCTACTCCGATTATTTATGCGGCCCTCTGCGCGGCCATTACCCAGCAGGCAAATATTCTGAATATCGGTACGGAGGGTATTATGCTGGTGGGCGCGTTTACGGCGGTAGCGGTTAGCTACACCACAGGAAGCTGGTTCTTGGGCGTGATTGTGGCTATGCTTGCGGGAGCGGCAATTGCTATGATTATGGCTGTGGGACATATTAAGTACAATTCGGAAATCTGTGCGATTGGTATGGGAATCAATTTATTTGCCATTGCAATTACAAAGTTCCTGTTAAATACTTTGTTCCACACCAACGGAACCTTTTCCGATCCCAAGATTATTCCCATTCCCAGAGTGCAGCTTCCGTTTCTGGAAAATATACCGTTTTTGAATCAGCTATTCAATAACTGGTGCTTTACGGAATGGTTTGTAATCCTGTTCATTATTATCCTGCAGTTCCTGTTTTACAAAACCGTATGGGGACTTCGCCTTCGGGCCGTAGGACAGTTCCCGATGGCAGCCGAGACAGCAGGTATCCGGGTAAATGCCGTGAAATATCAGGCAATGCTGATTTCCGGACTGATCGGCGGTCTTGCAGGAGCACACCTTTCCTTAGGTTACAGTGCGCAGTTCGTAGAGAACATGACCAACAGCCGCGGTTTCATGGGTGTTGCGGCTATGTACTTCGGCGGCGCCAATCCGGTGCTCACGGCAGTGGGCTGTCTGCTCTTTGGTTTCTCGGATTCCGTGGGAGCAAGACTGCAGGCTTATGGCTTCCCGGCACAGTTTGTATTGATGATGCCGTATCTGGTAACCGTTCTTGTACTTGCTATCTCTATGGCAATTAAGCTGGGAGCGGAGCGCAAAAGAGAGTCTTCCCTTGTTACCGGCGATACACATTAATGTAAATGAAGATGCGGCCGGTTTTGACCTGCCGGCCGCATGAAAATTAAGAAAAGAAAGAGGATTGTTTAAAATGGATAAGATTAAGATAATTCTGGACTGCGATCCGGGACATGATGATGCGGTTGCGATTACACTGGCGGCAAAGAGCCCGAAGATTGATCTTCTGGGAATTACCGTAGTGGCAGGAAATCAGACTCTTGAGAACACGGAGCGCAATGCGCGCAATATTGTTCAGTGCTTAGGGATTGACGTACCGGTGTACGCAGGCTGCGACCGTCCCATGATTCGGGAGAAGATGACGGCGGGCGATATTCATGGAGAGACCGGTCTGGACGGCCCGGTATTTGCTCCTCTGACCAAAGAGCTTGAAAAGGAGCATGCGGTGTCCTATATTATCCGCACCCTGATGGAGTCCGACGGCGATATCACGGTGGTTACCACAGGGCCTATGACCAATCTGGGCATGGCGATCCGTATGGAGCCTAAGATTGTTGATAAGATTAAGCAGATCGTTCTGATGGGCGGCGCCTATACGAACGGCAATGTGACGCCGGCGGCAGAGTTTAACATTATTGCGGACGCAGATGCGGCTTATGTATGCTTTACATCCGGCAGACCCATTACCATGATGGGACTGGATGTGACGAGACAGGTTCTCTGCTATCCCAGCATTGTTGAGCGTATGGGCAAGATTGGAAACCATGCATCCAAGCTCTTTGTGGATCTCATGGGACATTTCTGCAAATCCCAGAAGGAAGTGTTCGGCTGGGAGGGCGGTCCCCTTCACGATCCGGTTACCATCGCTTACCTGATCGATCCTTCCGTTGTGGAAGTAAAGCCTATGAATGTGCAGATTGATATCAGAAGCACCCAGTCCTACGGAAGAACAAACTGCGATTTCTTCGGATATCAGCAGCTTCCGGCTACGGCAGATGTGGCTATCGGCATTGATGCGGAGAAGTTCTGGGATATTATTGAGGAAGGACTTCGCCTTTACAGCTAGAGTGAAAGGGATTCATGAATGGAAAGTCTAAAGGAAGTATTAGAAAAAAATAAAGAGCAGTACATACGGCGTTTAATGGATCTTCTTGCCATCGATACCCATGACATTGGTCATGGGATCGGCGGCGGTCTGGAAAAAGAGGGCCAGGATTATATGGTGAAGCTCTTTGAGGAGATGGGTGCGTCCAAGATTGAGAAAGACCCGATGGAGGAGGCTGTCATCGAAGCATGCTTAAGGGAGCATCAGGAGGGAAACCTGGGCCATGACCAGACGGACCGGTACAATGTCTATGCGACCTTTCAGGGAAAGGAAGGAGGGAAAAGCCTTCTCTTTAACAGCCATATTGACGTAATGCCTGCGGATGAGGCGGACGGCTGGACCCATCCTCCCTATGAACCGGTGATCATCGGCGACAAGCTGTATGGCCGGGGCGCGGCGGATATGAAGGCCGGACTGATGGCCTCCGCTATGGCAGTTAAGCTTTTGCAGGATGCGGGCTGCGAGCTTCCCGGAGATGTAATCATTACCTCGGTGTGCGATGAAGAGGGCGGTGGCAACGGCTCCATGCAGGCAGTGATGCGCGGCCTTAAGGCGGACGGTGTGATCAACTGCGAGGGCAGCAGTGACGAGCTGATACTGGCCCATATGGGATGGGTGTTTTTTAAAGTAGAGTTTGAGGGAAGAGCCTGTCATTCCGGCGGAAAGAAGAATGGCGTCAGCGCCATTGACAAAGCGATTAAGGTGATTCAGGCATTGAATGAAAAGGAACATGACTGGCTGCTTCAGTATAAGCATCCGTTGCTTCCGGCGCCCAATCTGAATATCGGCGTTATCAAGGGCGGCACGGCGGGTTCTACGGTTCCCGGCGAGTGTGAATTTTCCACCTGTGTGCATTTTATTCCCAATCAGATGAGCCACGATCAGGTCGTGAAGGAATTTACGGATACGGTCAGCCGGACGGCTCAGGCCGATCCCTGGATGCAGGAGCATCCCCCTAAGGTTACAATGTATCAGGCGGGCAACGGTTTTGAGATGGAGCCGGACCATGCATTTGTGAAGACATTTCTGGGTGCATATAAGGATATGATGGGAAGAGACATTAAGATTGTAGGCTCTCCCTCCGGCTGTGATTCCAGACTGTGGCGCAATATCGCCGGCTGTCCAACCATCCAGTTCGGCCCCGGGAATCTTTCCGAGTGTCATAGTGTGGATGAGTGGGTGAGTGTAGAAGCATACCTGCAGTCCATTTTGGTGTATGCCAATACGATTTTAGAGTGGTGTAAAGATAGTAAGAACTAAAAATAGTAGGAATTAAAAATCAGTAATATCCTGACAGTGCACAAATCAATTTACAGGCGCAGCATTAAGCGGCCGGGAATTGATTTAGATCAGGGTGTGCCGGAAGGATATTACGGAACTAAGATAAGGAGATTGAACAATGGCAAAAAAAATACTTTTAGCAGGAGAATCCTGGATGAGCCACACAACTCATGTGAAAGGCTTTGACACATTTTTTACTTCCGTATACGAGACAGGCGAGCAGTATCTGAAGGCAGCTATGGAGCGCGGAGGCTATGACTTTACCTTCCTTCCCAACCATCTGGCTATGGAGGAGTTCCCCTTTACCCTGGAGGAGCTTAAAGAGTATGATCTGATTATCCTTTCCGATATCGGTGCGAACACCCTGCTTCTGCCCACGGCAACCTTTACCAGAAGCGAGATGAAGCCCAACCGCTGTAACCTTATCCGTGATTACGTTCTGCAGGGCGGTTCACTTCTGATGGTAGGCGGCTACATGACCTTCTCCGGTGTAGATGCAAAGGGCAAATGGCAGGATACCGCCGTACAGGAGGTGCTTCCCGTTACCGTTCTTTCCGTTGACGACAGAATGGAGCACTGCGAGGGCGTTCGTCCCGTAACCGTAAAGGAGCATCCCGTATTGAAGGGACTTGGCGAGTGGCCGAGAGTGCTTGGCTACAATAAGACTGTAATCCGTGACGGCGCAGAACTTCTTGCAACTGTGGAGGAAGATCCTTTTATTGCTCTTGGAACCTATGGCGAGGGACGTTCCGCCGTATTTACAACGGACTGTGCGCCTCACTGGGCGCCGCCTGAGTTCTGCGAGTGGGAAGGCTATGACGTGCTGTTCCAGAATCTGGCAAAGTGGCTGACAAAGGAAATCTAATTATTTGCCGAATGTACCGGTAATGAAATCTAAGCTTATTAAATGGTAAAGCCGCAAAGGCGCACGAGAGAAACTTTTATGAGTGCCCTTTCGAATAAAAGTTTCTCACATCACAGGTGTGTCGAAGCGGCTTTACCCTTTAGCGCCGTCGCGCAGCGACTTTCAATGGTAAAGCCGCAAAGGCGCACGAGAGAAACTTTTATGAGTGCCCTTTCGAATAAAAGTTTCTCACATCACAGGTGTGTCGAAGCGGCTTTACCCTTTAGTGCCGTCGCGCAGCGACTACAATAGGGGGAAGTACATTGGAAAATAAGGCTTTGAATTTGTTAAAAGCGCTGCTTGAGATTCCGTCCGTAAATTCCAAAGATCGGGAAAGCCGGGTGGCCGAATACCTGGCGGATTACTTTCAGAAGCATGGGATAGAGTCCCGTGTTCAGTACCTGGATGAAAATCATGCAAATGTGCTGGCTTATATACCGGGAACGGATTCCGGCCGGCGCATGATCTGGAACGGACATTTGGATACGGTGCCTTATGGTAATTTGGAGGAATGGGAGACCGATCCGGCAGCGGCCGTTCTAAAGGATGGCAGGCTTTTTGCCCGAGGTGC
Source organism: Clostridia bacterium (assembly GCA_910576325.1). GTDB lineage: Bacteria > Bacillota > Clostridia > Lachnospirales > Lachnospiraceae > Laedolimicola. The sequence goes on along the minus strand of CAJTIM010000008.1, from coordinate 5,278 downwards.
TTCGGATATGAAAAGTGGGTTGGCAGCTATGGTGTATGCGCTGTGTCATACACCGGAGCCGCCGGCTTATGATATTCAATTTATCGGAACCTGCGACGAGGAGAAGAATGGCCTGGGCGCGTCGTCAGTCCTTAAGGACGGAATGATGGATGCGGAATACCTTTTGGTGGGCGAACCGACGAATATGAGTCTGGGAGTTGCACAAAAGGGGTGTCTCTGGCTTGAGATCCGCACAAAGGGAAGGACCAGTCACGGAGCCTATCCCCAGGAGGGAATCAACGCGGTAGACTATGGAGTGGAGCTGGCGTCAGGGCTTAAGGCTTATGTACAAAGCTTTACCTCTCAGATCCTTGGAGCGTCTACGGCGCAGATTACCATGATTCAGGGCGGCGTGGCTATGAATATGACGCCGGACGAGTGCGGGATTCGAATGGATATTCGCATGGTTCCCGGGCTGACAAAAGAGATGGTGCTTGAGAAGGCCGAAGAGCTTCTTTTGAAGGAGCAGGAAAAGGAACCCGGTTTTGCGGCGGAATTTGCCGTTTTAAACGATCGCCGCGCTATTGAGATTGACAGCCTGGACTGGCTGCCTTCAACGCTTCGCAGGCTTCTTCAGTCATATGGATACGAAGGAAGCGATATCGGCGTCAATTTCTTTACGGATGCTTCCGTTTTGGACCGGGCGGGAGAAAAGAAGATTCTGCTGTTTGGACCAGGGGAGCCGTCTATGGCACATAAGCCCAATGAATATGTCAGCGTGAAGAAATATGAGGATGCAATTCAGGTACTGCAGAAATTGATGCGGCAGAAAATGCCCGGATAGAATTATGTTGCTTGTCATGAAATGAACAGTATGGTATGATGTTATGGAAAAAAAGAAGGAGAACGGGTAATGAAGGTAATCTGTTTTGGCTCATTGAATATTGATTATACGTATAAGGTGGATCATTTTGTACAAAAAGGGGAGACGCTGTCTTCCGATTCCCTTCAAGTTTTCAGCGGCGGGAAAGGATTGAATCAGTCGATAGCGCTGGCCAAGGCGGGTGTTGAGACCTGGCATGCAGGCTCCATCGGAGAGGACGGAAGATTTCTTTTAAAGCAGATGGAGGATGCCGGTGTCAATACGGACTGTGTTACTATTTTGACTGACACAAGAACCGGCAATGCAATCATTCAGAATGACAAAGAGGGAGACAACTGTATCCTTCTTTATGGCGGGGCAAACCAGGCCATTACCAGGGAGCAGGTGGACGAAGTTATGGGCCGCTGCGAGAAAGGGGATTTCCTGGTACTGCAAAATGAGATCAATGAGCTGACCTATATTGTGGAACAGGCTCATGAAAAAGGGCTTAAGATTGTGCTGAATCCTTCGCCTATGAATGAAAAGATCCGCAGGCTGCCGCTTGCGTATGTGGACTATTTTATGCTCAATGAGATCGAAGCGGGACAGATCCTAAATCGGGAGATTCAGGAAGGCTTTGACAAGGAAGAGCTTGGTAGGGCCTTAATGGAGTGCTTCCCCAATGCGGTGATAGTATTGACCCTGGGAAAAGAGGGCGCTATCTATATGGATCAGAATGAGACCTTTACGCAGTCCTCTTACAAGGTGAAGGCTGTGGATACCACAGCTGCCGGGGATACTTTTACCGGATACTTTATCGGAGGAATCTTAAGAGGGCTTCCTGTTCGGGAGGCTATGGATATGGCGTCCCGCGCTTCAGCCATTGCCGTGACGAGGCTGGGGGCTTCGCCCTCAATTCCGGTTTTAAAGGAAGTAGAGGAGATTTCGTTTTGATACATAAGTAAAATAAGCGTGTCGGCTTTACGCTTGGCGCGCTGTCAAAGAAAAGGAAGCGAAGGGATGTGGCGGCTGCCATGTCCCTTTTCTAAATGGCGCTGTGTCCGGAAGTCTCTGAGAGTATCAGGAAAAAATAGCGGTTGATATTTTTACAGGGATGTGATAGGAATATAGACAGTAGATAAAAAAGAGCTGTATCGCAGCGACTAGAGTCTGGTAAAGTCGCAAAGGCGCACGAGAGGAACTTTTATCAGTGTCCTTTCGAATAAAAGTTTCTCTCATCACAGGTGCGCCGAAGTGACTTTACCCTTCAGTGCCGTCGCGCAGCGACTCAAATAGGAGGTTTATATTATGGCAGTAAAGCTGGTAGTGGATTCTGCATCGGATATTGATTTGAAGGAAGCGGAAGCGCTGGGTGTTCATATGATACCCATGTCCATCCAATTTGGAGATAAGACCTATGCGGATGGCATCGATCTGTCCGGCACGGCATTTTTTGAGAAGCTCATAGAGAGCAGCGAGCTTCCCACCACAAGCCAAATCACTATGTTTCAATTTGAGGAATGTTTTACCGAGCTTACGGCGGATGGCAGTGAGGTGGTTGTAATCACCTTATCCTCCAAGCTTTCCGGAACCTATGCGGGAGCCGTATCCGCGGCGCGCTCCTTCCCGGGAAAGGTGTTTGTGGTAGACAGTCTCAATGTATGTATCGGGGAGCGGATTCTGATTCAATATGCGGTTCGGCTTCTAAAGGAAGGACTTACTGCAAAGGAGCTGGAAGAGAGGCTTCTAGAGGCTCGAAAGCGGATAAAACTTATGGCCCTTCTGGGCACACTGGAATATCTCCAAAAGGGAGGAAGAATCTCTGCGGCTGTGGCTATGTCCGGCGCTGTTCTACATATTAAACCGGTTATTTCCATTGAGGATGGAGAGGTCAAGATGATAGGAAAGGCTATGGGCTCGAAAAAGGGAAATAACCTTTTGATGCAGCTTATAAGCAAGTCCGGCGGTATTGACTTTGAGATGCCTTATGCGACGGCATATTCCGGGCTGGAGGACAGCCTTTTGAAGAAATATCTGAGGGACAGTGCATTTCTCTGGGAAGGGGAGATTGGTGAGATTCCTTCCTACTGTATCGGAAGCACCATCGGAACCCATGTGGGACCGGGGGCGATTGCGGTAGCATTTTTTGCAAAATAAGCGGTTGGCGTTTACATTGTGACCGGTGTTACTGTTCACTCCGTGATCGGCAACACGCTTCGCGATGCACAGAAATCGCAAAAAGATGCGATTTTGCGCTGAAAAACTCGGGATTTCCGCACAAAATGTGCGGAAACACCTCGCGGAACTGTGGTGTGTGAACAGTAACTGACCGGTAGCATTAGATCATCCGAAGCTGACGGAAGTATGTACAAAGCGGCAAAAACTTGCTATAATGGTTACATCTTATTTTATCTTATGCAGGAGGTATCTGGATTATGAAAAGAGGAGCTTTAACAAAATTTCTTGCCCTGCTGATGGTTTTTGCACTTCTCCTACCCGCTTGCGGGAAAAAGGCGGAAGAGAAGCCGGACAAGACAAAGCCGGAGGCGCCGAAGGTAGAGACGAGTGTGGAGCCGGAGGCTGAGGAGCCGGCGCCGGAAGAGGAAGAGATTTCCCCGGAGCAGATGGATCTGATTAAATACAATTATTATGTAGAGCTGAACAATGATATTGTGGAGATCGTGGATTCCATCAATTATTATTATGAGGTTGTGGATTACGCGGAGGAATTTTCGCTTCTGCCGGATACGGGCCTTACCTATGGTTATCGCGTCTATGGCAAGAATACGGACATTTTGGACGACTGTCTGCAGCTTGCCGATATGGATCCGGATTACGGAGAAATGGATACGCTGGTGAAGGATATGGCGGAGCCTTTGAGGGCGCTTATGGAGACCTTCTCCGATATCAGCAGCAGTTATGACTATGCAGATAATCAGTATGCGAAGGCGAAGGAGTATCATGCAATTGTCTATGCAAATGCGGATACGTTTATAGAGCTTGGATCTGACTTTATGGATGCAATTGATGAGATGGGGGATTCCAGGATTGCGGAGGAAGAAGAACGCATGAAGGAGGAAGGAAATCTGATCATCTATAACGCCAGCAGAGCTATTTCCATTGGCCGGGAGGTTTTGGATGCGGCTTATGATCAGGGCGTGAACGATGAAAATCTGACCGATCTGGATCTGACGGAAATCAAGGCTCTGTATGATGAGCTGGTGCAGGTGGTGGCGGATTTTGACGCCGCTACGTCTGACAACGATCAGCTTGTAAAAGAATCCCTTTCCAATTCCCGTCCTTTTGACGGACTTCTGGACAGCTTGATTCAGGCGTTGGAGTGGATGATCAAGCAGACGGAGAGCGGAACACTTCCGGATTTGAGCGGTTCCGGTGCGCCGTTGGGTTCTCTTGGACATTTTTCCGAGACTTTGGGTAAATGTATTGATCGATATAATTCAGTGTTTGTAGACTAATGCCAAAAGCGTTGTAAGAAAGAAGGATAGCGGAGAGATGTGATATTTACATGTCATATCTCTCCGTTGTTTATATTATGCATCGGCTGCTTGCAAATGATACGGGGTATTGCAGGCTGCATTTTTTCCGGTTATTGCTATGCCGCGAATAAATATCGCTATCTTGATATGAAATACCGAAATACGGGATTTCAGAGGTTAGATAAAAGCTTGGTGGAGGAATGTTTGGAGGGGATTGATGCGAAACCGGAGATTAGAATTGATGGATAAAAGTAAGGCAGCCTTTGTGAAAACAAGGCTGTTTTGCGGGGAAAATTGGCGAAAAAAATAGAAAAAAATTTTTTTTGAAAAAATTTGAAAAAATGTGTTGACAATTGAAAAATGACGTGATAGTATATAGAAGCTGTCGCACGAGACAGCAGCAAGCGAACCTTGATAACTAAACAGTGTAAAACCTTGAAAATTCTGAAAGAGAATCATGGATAAAGGTTTTGGTTTATAAGGAATCAAAGCAATTATCATTCAAGAACAGCTTAGAGATAAGCGACCTAAAAACAGTAAGAACGGGAAGAATAGCTAGTAGTTGTTCTGACCAAAGATTAAACACTTAAACATGAGAGTTTGATCCTGGCTCAGGATGAACGCTGGCGGCGTGCTTAACACATGCAAGTCGAACGAAGCACTGAAAGCGGATTACTTCGGTTTGAAGCTTTCTTTGACTGAGTGGCGGACGGGTGAGTAACGCGTGGGTAACCTGCCTCATACAGGGGGATAACAGTTAGAAATGACTGCTAATACCGCATAAGCGCACGGAATCGCATGGTTTTGTGTGAAAAACTCCGGTGGTATGAGATGGACCCGCGTCTGATTAGCTGGTTGGTGAGGTAACGGCCCACCAAGGCGACGATCAGTAGCCGGCCTGAGAGGGTGAACGGCCACATTGGGACTGAGACACGGCCCA
>CAJTIM010000007.1 GCA_910576325.1 Clostridia bacterium | reverse complement strand
TCACCGCCAGCTTTATTCAGCGGCTGCCAAAGTACATGCAAAAAGCATTGGAGTGCGGTTCAGCGGCTGCCTGAGCGCTATTTTGTGAGCTAAAGTATTGATTTTTCAAGGAGCAAATACCATTTTTAATGTGGGAAGTTTGAGTATTTAATCAAACTTTCGGAAATCTCTTCCAAAAATTCCTGCCCCCATTTTACCACACCGCACCTGGAAAAGAAATATTGAAATGTGGTAAATCTGTGGTAAAACACAAAAAAGAAAGGCCCCTGCTCTTCGCAGAAACCTTGAATTTCGAGGGAGTGGGGGCCTCCTCTCGGAGACCCCCGAGTGTTATGAATGAAATACTGATATGTGTTCTTGCTACATTCTTAATATAACAAAGAATTGTGACCAATCTATGTCCAGCTTCTAAAAAAAGAATAAAGTAAATTAAGAAATTCTTACGAAAGCCGAAAGAAAGTCAAAACCGCTCCAAAAACCTGATTTTACGCTATGACAGGCCGTCAGAACACAGCCTTTCTACAGCACTCCTGCCCCCTGTCCGATATCCACCACATAGAACTCCGCCTTAATTCCCGTGCGCTTTTCATAAACGGCTCCAACCGTCTCAATAAATGCATCCACCTGATCATTCTCCACAATGCTGACCGTGCATCCCCCAAAGCCGCCGCCCGTCATACGGGAACCAAGCACGCCGGGAAGCTTCCAGGCTTCTTCCGCCAGTATATCCATCTCCGGACAGGATACCTCATAATCATCCCGCAAGGATACATGGGAATCATTCATCAGCTTTCCAAAAGCCGCAATATCATTCTCCTTCAGCGCCTTCACCGCATCCAGAGTCCTCTGATTCTCATATACCGCATGCTTTGCCCGTCTCTGCTCCACCGGATCGACTATGGCCCCCTTGTGAGCCTCAAAGCCCTCAATATCCAGATCGCCTAATGTTTCAATAGCAACTACGCTTTGAAGCTGCTTCAAAGCCGACTCGCATTGCTGACGGCGCACATTGTACTCGGACCCTACCAGACTGTGCTTCACATTGCTGTTAGCAATGACAATCCGCGCATGCTCCAGCTTCACGGATGCATATTCATAAGACAGATCCGCCGTATTCAGAAAAATCGCACAGTCCTTCTTTCCCATCGCGCTTGCAAACTGATCCATAATACCACAGTTCATGCCGTTGAAATTATTTTCCGAATACTGCCCGATCAAGGCAAGCTCCACCTGGCTTACCTCAATTCCAAAGAGATCACGCAGCACAACGCCTGTCAACACCTCCAGAGAAGCAGAAGAGGAAAGTCCGGATCCATTCGGAATATCCCCCGCAATCACAATATCCATACCGGAAGGCACCGCATAGCCCTTCTCGCCAAACGCCCAGATAACTCCCTTGGGATAATTGGTCCAGCCTGCTTCATCCTTACACACCAGATCGTCTATACTCGTTTCAACCACACCCGCATTTTCAAAATTCATGGAGTAGAACCGAAGCACACGATCCTCACGCTTCCTGGCAGCCGCATAAGTTCCCATTGTCAATGCACAGGGAAATACATGACCGCCGTTGTAATCCGTATGCTCACCAATCAGATTCACACGTCCCGGCGCAAAATAGGTGCGAATATCACCCTCATCTCCGAACAGCTCCGTGAATTTTTTAACCACTTGATCCTTCATTTTAAAAAAACCTCCCGCTCTATTTAAATTTTCTGCTCACATACATTTCACGCTTCCTATACGCTGTAACCCGCCCTATCGGAAGGCAGCAGAGCATTTATAATTTCAGTATAATAAAAAAAAGAGCGCCTGTCCACACAGACGCTCATAATAATTAAAAAATATAAACTTTGTAACAATTCGGAAATTCCAGCCCAAACTTCACCGCAGCCTGTCCGCATTGCCGTATCATTATAAAATCTTTGACAAAAAGTCCTTCAATCTGGGATCTCTTGGATTTTCAAAGAACTCCCGGGGCGTATTTTCCTCCTTAATCACCCCTTCGTCCATAAAGATTACCCGGGTTCCCACCTCTCTTGCAAAGCCCATCTCATGGGTGACAACCACCATCGTCATTCCGTCCCTGGCAAGCTGTTTCATCAGCTCCAATACCTCGCCCACCATCTCCGGGTCAAGGGCCGAGGTCGGCTCGTCAAACAGCATCACCTTGGGATTCATGGCAAGGGAACGCACGATGGCAATTCTCTGCTTCTGACCGCCGGAAAGCTGAATGGGATACACATCCGCCTTATCCTCCAGATTGACCAGCCGAAGAAGCCGCATGGCCTCTTCTTCCGCCTCCGCCTTGGACATCAGCTTTAATTGCACGGGAGCCAGCATAATATTCTTCTTCACCGTCAGATTGGCGAACAGATTAAAGTGCTGAAACACCATCCCCATATGCCGGCGCACCTTATTGATATCAACGGAAGGTCCGGTAATCTCCTCCCCGTCAAAGGTAATGGTTCCCCCGTCAGGCTGCTCCAGAAGATTCAGACAGCGGAGAAAGGTAGACTTTCCGGAACCGGAGGGTCCTACAATCACGACCTTTTCACCCGGCTCAATATGCGCGTCAATATGGGAAATAACCTGGTTATCCCCAAAGCTTTTCGATAAATCCTTAACGTATATCACTCTGTCTTAACCTCCTCTCCATTTTGCCCAGAAGCCAGCTCAAAAGCATAACCAATGCCAGATACATCACGGCAATGGCAAGGAACGGCACCAATGCCTGATAGGTATTGGCCTGTATAATCATAGCTCCCTTAGTCAAATCCTTCAATCCGATTACCGTTACAATGGAGGTTTCCTTAAGCAGCGTGATCAGCTCATTTCCCAGAGCCGGAAGTACATTTTTAAAGGCTTGAGGAATAATGATGTAACGCATTGTACTCACATAATTCAGTCCCAGCGAACGTCCGGCCTCCATCTGGCCCTTGTCAATCGACATAATACCGGAGCGGACAATCTCCGCCACATAAGCGCCGGAATTTATTCCAAAAGCCAGCACCGCGCATCGGATCAGGTTCCCGTCGGTGGCCCGGACAGACCCCGGAAACAGCGCCGGCCAGATAACGAACCACATGATCAAAAGCTGTACCATCATAGGCGTTCCACGGACTACGGTCAGATAAAGCCTGCAAATTCCGTCAAAAATCCGCAGCAGAAACCCTCTTTTCTTCTCTGGCTGCTGATCGTGGGCAGAACGGACCACCGCCACCAGCACTCCCAGAATCACGCCCAAAATCAATGCAAGCACCGTCACCAGAAGGGTAATCCGAATCCCCTTCAAAAAGTACATATAATTATCTTTTTGTATAAAAGTTTGATATAAGCCCTTCTGTACGCCTTCCCACCATGCTCCCATGCGTCCCGGCCCCCCTTTCTCTTTATGGCAGAACAACGGAAAAAGGGGGATGTCCTCTCTGAGACATCCCCCTGATGCTCCTTTTATTCAGCTTTGATGTATTTATTCAGAATTTCATCAATGGAGCCGTCCGCTTTCAGCTCCTGAAGAGCTGTGTTCAGCGCATCCAGAAGCGCTGTATTCTCCTTGGATACGGCTGCCGCATAATCCTCGATTACATACTCGGTTTCCAGAATCTTAAGTCCTTCGTTGGCCTCTACAAAGCTAAGGGCCGGCTGCTCGTCAATAACTACACAGTCTACGGCTCCCTGCACCAGATTCTGTACTGCCGTTGCACCGTTGGTATAAGCAAGTACGTTCTCCTCGCCGTAATCCTGTGCGCAGTACTGATGTCCGGTAGTTCCCTCCTGAGTACCGATCAGCTTGCCTTTCAGATCATCTACGGACGCAATATCGGAATCCTCTTTTACGATAATAACCTGAACGCCGGTTGTATAAGAATCGGTGAAGTTCACATTTTCAAGACGCTCCTCCGTAACCGTCATGCCTGCAAGTCCGATATCCACTCCGCCGGTCTGCACGGATGTTACGATGGTTGCAAAGTCCATATCTACGATTTCCAGAGTCAGTCCCAGCTTCTCTGCCAGAAGTCCTGCAATCTCCGCATCAATTCCCACGATATCGTCCCCGTCATAGAACTCGTAGGGCGGGAATGCCGCATTCGTTCCCATTGTCAGGATACCTTCCGTAACGGTGGTAACCTCGCCGGACGCCTCGCTGCCTGCCTCCGGGTTCTCTGCCGTCTCCTCCGCATCCTCAGACGGAGCTTCCGTCTCTGCGGGCGCCTCTGTCTCTGCCGGTACTTCTGCCGGCTCCTCTGTCTTTGCTCCGCAGGCTGCCAGTGAAGCACACATTGCGCCTGCCAATAATAATGCGATTAATTTTTTCATGTTCTTTCCTCCCAAACTTAATAATAAGTTATTATGGAAGCTTCCGCTTCCACAGCTTGGCCGTAAATATACCATACTTATTACAGCCTATCCAACATTTTAGCATTAATTTAAAAAAATACAAGAGAAAAAATGAATAAAATTGAAGATTTCATGCATAAATTTTCGTTTTATTTTACAGAACAGGCGGCGGGTCCTTTTCTCAGGTATGGGATTTTGCCGGGAAAGGAACACAGGCGGCCGTTTGTTTCGGGTTTGTTCGTTGACTTTATGCCCGGGTGTGGGGTATACTGGTACGGATAATTAAAAAACGGTAATATCTTCTAAGATGTACAAATTGATTTACTGTCACATGGGTTTGTGACCTGAAATTGTTTTCATGTAAATGTACCCTGTGAGATATTACGAAATTTTAGCAGGAGGTTGAAAATGGATATTTTTGAATGGCTGAAAGTGCTTCTTCTGGGAGTTGTGGAGGGTATTACCGAATGGCTTCCTATCAGCAGCACCGGACATATGATTCTGATCGAAGAGCTGGTACATCTGAACGTAAGCGAAGAGTTTACGGAAATGTTTCGGGTAGTTATACAGCTTGGGGCAATTCTGGCCGTAGTTGTACTTTACTTCGGAAAGCTCTGGCCCTTTACCACTCCTAAGAACGGGTGGATCAAAAAAGAAACCTGGTCTCTGTGGTTTAAGGTGCTGGCCGCCATTCTTCCGGCTGCCATTATCGGAATCCCCTTTGACGATAAGATTGACGCCATGTTTTATAATTATCAGACCGTAGCTGTTACGCTGATTGTCTATGGTATTCTCTTTATTATGATTGAGAATCGGAACCGGGGCCGAAAGCCTACCGTACGGAACTTTAAGCAGCTAAGCTACTCTATGGCCTTCTTTATCGGAGCTTTTCAGGTCTTGGCCCTAATTCCCGGAACCTCCCGATCCGGCGCTACCATTCTGGGTGCCATGCTTCTCGGTCTGACCCGCCCCATAGCTGCCGAATTCAGCTTCTTTCTCGGAATCCCGGTTATGTTCGGCGCAAGCCTCTTAAAGCTGGTGAAATTCGGTTTTGATTTTACGGGAACGGAAATCGGTATTCTGGTAGTGGGAATGATTACGGCCTTTGCGGTTTCCATCCTGGCAATCCGCTTCTTAATGGGCTATATCCGAAAGAATGATTTCAAAGCCTTTGGATATTACCGGATTGTTCTGGGTATCTTAGTGCTCGCCTATTTTCTGCTGCTTGGATAGGGATTTGACCGGATAAAAAACTGCCCCTCATTTCATAGTCAGCAGACTTCACCCTTGTTGGGTGCTGTATAAAAAGGACATTGACAGAAAGCAAAGGTTTAACCGCTTATTCTGCCAATGTCCTTTTTTGTATGCCATGTCCTTTTATATCATCATGTCACCGCATCAGCGCTCTAATACAGTGAATAAATTACGCCTCCAAAAGCTTTTCCACACTTGCAAGCTTCACGCACAGCACAAACAAGTCCGTAGCGACCGCCAATTCTTCTTTTGTAGGGAAAGACGGCGCAATACGGATATTGCTGTCCTTGGGGTCCTTTCCATAAGGATAGGTAGCTCCCGCGCCGGTCATCACCACGCCGGCCTCCTTACACTTGGCAACAATAGACTTTGCGCATCCTTCCATCGCATCGAAAGAAATAAAATAACCGCCCCTGGGACGAATCCAGCTTCCAATCTCCAGACCTCCCAGCTCACGTTCCAAAGTGTCAAGAACCGCCTCGAACTTTGGACGCATAATGGCCGCATGCTTGCGCATATGCTCATGGATACCGTCAATATCTTTGAAAAACCGCACATGACGAAGCTGATTTACCTTGTCATGACCGATGGTCTGAATCATAAGCTGCTTCTTAATATCCTTCAGATTATTCGGGGAGGTGGCAATGCAGGCCACACCGGAACCCGGGAAGCTAATCTTAGACGTAGAGCAGAACTTATAGACAATGTCGGGATTGCCTGCCTTCTCGCACTCATCCAGAATTTCCAACAGAAAATCCTGATGATCATCATATAAATGATGCACGCTGTAAGCATTGTCCCAGAAGATGCGAAAATCTTCCGCTGCCGGCTTAAGAGCCGCAAAACGGCGCACCGTCTCGTCGGAATAGGTAATGCCCTGAGGATTGGAATACTTCGGCACACACCAGATTCCCTTGATCATCGGATCGCTGCTAACCAATTCCTCCACCATATCCATGTCCGGTCCTTCCGGCGTCATGGGCACATTGATCATCTCAATTCCAAAATATTCCGTAATGGAAAAGTGGCGGTCATAGCCGGGAACCGGACACAAGAACTTCACCCTATCCAATTTTCCCCAGGGGGTATGTCCCATAATGCCGTGGGTTACTGCTCTGGCCACGGTGTCATACATCACATTCAAGCTGGAATTGCCGTAAATTATCATTTTGTCCGGAGATACCTCGGACATCTGTCCCAAAAGCTCCTTGGCCTCCTTCACTCCGTCCAGTACGCCGTAATTCCGGCAGTCTACGCCTTCCGAATCCTTCAGATCCGCGCTGCTGTTCAAAACATCCATCATTTCCATAGAAAGGTCAAGCTGGTCCGCACTTGGCTTTCCTCTGGACATATCCAGATGCAGATTCTTTGCCTGCGCCTCCTGGTACTTTTTGTCCAGCTCCGCCTTTAAATTCAAAAGCTCTTCTCTGCTCATTTCCCGGTAAGATTTCATTCTGCTCCTCCTACTCCAGTTCCGCATGATACTCCAAAGTGCACTGGTATGAAATCAATTTTCTGTCAACAATATTTCCTGTAGCAGATTATCCCTTTTTTGTGGATTTGTCAAGCCATTTTTCTTATCAGGCCGTATCAGGCTGCCTGAACAGTAAATACGGCCAACTGACATTGGGAACAAGCAGCGGCAAATATAAAAGTCTTTATCCGAACACAACATCTACCAGGTGACTATATTCCTTCCATGTGGGATGCGCTTCTAAGTCCCTCAAGGCCCGGGCAATGGAACGGTACATCCATTCGTGCATACTCTTATCCTTCACATTAAAGCGCTCCCACACCGCATCTCCGATGATACACACATCTCGATGAATGGCACGCAGGTTGGATAGCTTGTCCGCTAAGGCCAGCATTTTCGCATCCGCATCTGCCTCTGTCTCCAAAAATGTAATGGTCTCCTGCTTCCGCACCTTCCAGGTAAGAGCAGCCGGAAAGTTCCTGCGTTTATCCTCACTCTCCCCTATAACCAGCTCCGTAATTCTGCGGCCAAAACGGGCAAGAAGATCCTCTTCTGTCGCCTCCGTGTCCTCCAGAACATCGTGCAGTACCGCTGCCGCTATCACCTCTTCATCATCCGTCATTGCAGATACAATCGCCGCCGCCTCAATGGGATGAACAATGTAAGGTACGTTAGTCCCCTTCCGTGTCGTTCCCGAATGAGCCTTTGTCGCAAATATAATTGCGGAATCAAGTAATGTCAGTGCCTTCTCCATATTATTCCCCCTCCAATGGGTTATAGGCATCCGGCTCTGCTCCCCCATTAGCAGAACCGGACGCTGTCTTTTCCGCAGCAGCTCCCCTGCAGGAGCCGCCGTATCTTCTCTTATGCATATACACGCAGAATCGTGGAAATTTCTTTAATCATAGACATCTCTCCAAGTACCAAAAGAGAATCTTTAAAGTGACGTTCCAGTACTTGTTCCGTAATCACCGCAAGCTCAGCAAGCTCCCCATGCTTGTTTTTCTGAATCACCTGGGCAATACTTACATTGTTGTTACCGAACACAGAAGCAATCCCGGCCAGAACTCCGGGGCGATCCTCCACCTGCAGGCGCAGAAAATACCGATGACTTGTCTCGTCCGCAGGCTTCACCCGAAGGCTTTTATAGCAGGTGCATCCAAGTCTTCCGGTGCTTCCTGCCCGAATATTCCGAACAACCTCAAAAACATCTCCGGCCACTGCGCTGGCCGTAGGAAATCTGCCGGCGCCGCGCCCCAGAAACATAGCGTCATCCACAGCATCCCCATGAATAAAAACGGCATTAAAAGCATCCTGAACGGAAGCCAGCGGATGGTCTCCAGGAATCAGCATCGGATATACGCCGGCCTCAATGCCGGACTCCCCATTCCTTGCCACGCCCAATAGCTTAATCACCATATTCAGCTCATCCGCATAGGCAATGTCCGCTGCGGTGATCTTTGTAATTCCCTCCGTAAATACATCCGCAAAGGTAACGCGGGAATTAAAAGCAATGGATGCCATAATTGCAACCTTGCGGCCCGCATCATACCCTTCTATATCCGCCGTGGGATCGGACTCCGCATATCCAAGCTCCGTCGCAAGGGCCAGAGCTTCGGAAAATTCCATTCTGTCCTGAGTCATCCGGGTCAGAATGTAATTGGTAGTTCCGTTTACAATCCCCATAACCTCCGTTATATAATTAGCTGCCAGGCACTGCTTCAGGGGACGGATAATCGGAATCCCTCCTGCCACCGCCGCCTCAAACATCAAATCACACCCGTGCTCCTGTGCCGTGTCCAAAAGCTCTCTTCCATAGTCCGCAAGGAGATCCTTATTGGCCGTCACTACGTGCTTTCCCGCCTGCAAAGCCTCCAGAATATAAGTCCTTGCCGGCTCAATGCCTCCCATCAGTTCAATGACAATCCGAATCTTTGGGTCCTCCAAAATCTCCTTCCAGTCCTCCGTAAAGCAGGCGGCTTCCATGCCCGGACGCTGCTTTTTCTTATCACGAACCAGTATCTTTGTAATCTCCACAAAAGCCCCGAGCTTCCTGGGCATCTCTTCTCTCTGGCGCTCCAGGATCTCATAGATGCCTCCGCCCACTGTGCCTGCACCTAAAAGTGCGGCTTTTAATACCGGAATCTCTCCCATTCTCATTCTCCTATTCAAGTTCCGCCAAAATAACCTTTTTCGGATATTTTCCGCAATTCTCCGCGATGCGATTCACAATACAAAAATTGTAACCACAATTATAAGTGTACTATGATTTCGGAGACATGTCAAAACAACTTTTCTTAACTTTATATACAATTCTATAAATTTTATATATATTCCGTCCCCTGCTTTGGCTGCAGGATTCACCAGTACAGCCTCTTTTGCATAAAATCATAAAAAATCCTGTATGTAAGCCACAGGTAATGAAAGGAATTGTTTATGAGTGTAAAATTAATGGATGTCTCCCAGATACAGGGAAAGCCTCGCTGGGATGAGATAAAGACAGCCGGCTACGCCGGTGCGGTTCTGCGTATCCGAAACAGTAAAGGCGTAGACGCCAGTTGGGAATATAATTACAAAAGCTGCGGAGAACAAAAACTGGCCCGGGGCGCCTATCGCTACAGTTACGCGCTGACTGCCGCACAAGCCAAAGCAGAGGCCCAGGAGGTTCTGCGGACCCTGGACGGCCGTAAAATAGAGCTTGGCGTATGGCTTGATCTGGAATGGAATAAACAGCGGGAGCTTGGAAGCCGCAAGGTAAAGCAGATTGCCAACGCCTGGATGAAGGTCATTCGCAGCGCCGGCTACGAGTGCAATGTCTACTGCAACCTGGACTGGTTCCGCAATGTCTGCGGCGGTCTGGATGCCCAATATTGGATTGCCCGGTATCCGCAGCATGACACCGGTGTGCTTGTGGAGAGCCTGAAACCCAATATAGGGGAAGCCGCATGGCAGTACACCAGCAAGGGGCGTGTGCCGGGCATCAGCGGAGACGTGGATCTGGATGAGTGGTACGCCCTTATTCCAACCATTCCTCCTGCCGAAAACCCGCAGAATCCCTACAAGGACTCCGGCAGACTATTAAAATACAATCCATTGACTGTCGGTATTCCCAGAGACGATGTTCGCTGGCTCCAGTGGGAGCTTCGGGAATCCGGCTACCAGATCCAGGTCGACGGCAAATTTGGTCCCAAGACGGAACTGGCTCTGCGCGGCTTCCAGGCCTCCCACGGCTTGACAGTTGACGGCAAATGCGGAGCCAAAACAAGGGCGGCCCTCATTGCGGCCGGTTCGTAACAGCACAAACCAATTATTTATCCATGAAATCACACCGGACTTTAAGGCAAAAACCTGTCAGGCATGATCCTTAAGCCACCGCATACGCTCCCGGTAATCCGGCAGAATCTCCTCCACAATCCGGTAAAATGCCTTGGAATGATTCATCTCCCGCCGGTGGGCCAGCTCATGCACCACCACATAATCCTGGACCTCCTCGGGGCAGAGCATCAGCTTCCAGTTGTAATTCAGATTCCCCTTTGCGCTGCAGCTTCCCCACCTGGTCTTCTGCCCCCGAATGGAGATCCGGCCGTAAGTCACACCCATCAGCTTTGCAAAATAGGCTGTCTTTTCCGTCAGAACCCTCCGGGCCTGCTCCCGGTAAGCGTACTCTTCCTCCGGGGCAGGAAGCGGCAATGCACTTTTGTGCTCTTTCTGCTCCGTAAGCTTCCTTTGCAGCCAGTCCTCATGCTGCCGTACAAATGTCTCAATCCGGCCCGCCGGATACCGAAGAGGCGCCCGCACCACTACCCTTCCTTCTCTGGTCACCTGCAATGCCAGGGTCCGGCGCCTGCTGCGAATTATCTCATAAGAAATCATATGCTTTGATCCTTCCTAAATTCCGTCATACAGCCCCGGAAGCGCAGAGGCAGAAGCCCCTGCTGGCACCTGGGATTCCTGCGCTCCTCAATGGCAATGCTTTTGCAAAAGCTCTTCCACAGCTCCTGAAATTCCTTCTCTCTCTCGGAGCGATGCCCCAGATAGTCCGTGTTCAATTCCTCAGCATCTGCCAGTACCCACAAAGAATCCTTAGGATGCACCGCCATAACGCCGCGCCGCTTGTCGTGAATCACCCAGTTTTCCTGCTGAAAGCGATCCGCAAAATGAGGAGCAAGAAGAGGCAGAACCGCATAGGCAGGCTCAATGACGCTGTAAAGCACGCCGTTTTCCAACTCTTCAAAGCGCACAAAGCCCATATAGCGGTGCGCCTCATGCCATGCCTTGATCCGCAGGCGCATAACCAGAGAGACATCCCGGTTCTGTAAGCAGTTCACCACCTGGCGGCCGTCCTTCATATGAAGGCCCAGCACGACCATACGGTAGATGGCGTCTGCCCGGCCGCCGTCCGTACAGGCCGCCGCATAACAAACTGCTTCGAAGGCTTCTTCTCCGAGCCGATCCCGGATAGTGCGCAGCACCTTCTCCGCCTTAACCGCATCCGTCTTCACCTGGCGGTAGTCACAGAACAGCTCCAGCGTGTCCTGTGCATCTGTTTTCAATTTTACCTGATTGTGTCCCAAACGGCTGTCCCAGGCGTCATAAATTCCTGTCAAAATCCCGTCCAGACTGTCTTCACACCAAAATATTGTCATAACGTTTTACCATTACCACAGCTTCCGAATATTCACCTTGTCCCGAAAGACACACGCAGTTACATCTGTCTGCCTTTACGCTCCGGGCGGCATGGAAAAATTCTGATCGTCAAAAAGAGATAATTGTCTATACGTAACCTGACCATCCATCCCAAAGGGCAGCCGTTCCTTCACATTCAGCAGATTCCGCGTAATATAATCCTCCTCAATGCGAATGGGATACATGGTCCGTCCCCGGCAGGTAATAAAGTAGAGGGCGCGCTTCAGCACCACACCCATTCTCTTTAAATCAGGAAAATCCACATTCCCCAACCTTCTGGCCTTCACAATCCGCTGGGCCGAGCGCACTCCTATCCCCGGAACCCGGAGCAGCGTCATATAATCCGCCCGGTTAATCTCCACCGGAAACTGCTCCAGATGACGCAGGGCCCAGTCACACTTGGGATCCAAAAGCACGTTAAAGTTCGGCTTATCCTCGGTAAGCAGCTCCGACGCCCGAAATCCGTAGTAGCGCAGCAGCCAGTCCGCCTGATACAAGCGATGCTCCCGCAAAAGCGGAGGACCGCCGGGAAGGGCAGGAAGCATACTGTCCTCATTGACGCGCACAAAGGCGGAGTAAAACACCCGTTTCAGCGCAAACTTCTGATAGAGGGATTCCGCTACGGATACTATCTGATAGTCATTCTCCGGCGTAGCCCCGATAATCATCTGGGTGGACTGGCCCGCCGGCACAAACCGGGGCGCGCTGCGGTAAAGAGCCAGCTCATTCCGGTTCTCCTCCATGCGGTTCTGAACCTGGCGCATGGGCGTCAGAATCCATGTCCGGGACTTGCTAGGCGCAAGCTTTCGCAGCCCTTCCG
Organism: Clostridia bacterium; assembly: GCA_910576325.1. Taxonomy (GTDB): domain Bacteria; phylum Bacillota; class Clostridia; order Lachnospirales; family Lachnospiraceae; genus Laedolimicola. The sequence continues at coordinate 208,251 of CAJTIM010000007.1, read as the reverse complement.
CCGTGGGAAGCTCCAGATTGACGCTCATACGATCTGCCAGATAGCCCGTAGCCTCAATCAGCCTTGGATCAGCCCCCGGTATGGCCTTCACGTGAATATAGCCGCCAAAGCCATATTCGTGGCGCAGCTTATATAAGGTCTGATAGAGAAGTTCCATCGTATAGCTTGGGCTTTTTAAAATCCCTGAGCTTAAGAACAACCCCTCTATATAATTCCGCCTGTAAAATCCCATCGTCAGATCACAGACCTCCTGGGGCGTAAATGCCGCTCTGGGGACGTCATTGGAAGCCCGGTTGAGACAGTAGCGGCAGTTGTAGATACATTCGTTGGTAAATAAGATCTTCAATAAAGAAATACAGCGTCCATCCGCAGAAAAGCTGTGGCAGATTCCCGCATCCACACAATTTCCCACGCCCTTCCCTGTGTTGCTGCGCTCCGTTCCGCTGGAAGTACAGGCCACATCGTACTTGGCCGCATCCGATAAAATATTCAGTTTTTCCATCAGCGAAAGATTCTCCGGTACACGAACCTGCATTTCCTGCACTCCCTTAAAACAAACATTTGTTCTCGAACGTTTGTTTTATTCTACCACAAAAAGAGGAAAGTTACAAGTACCTAAATAAAAAAATTAAATGGAAAAAACTTCCGTTCTAATCAATGGGAAACAATTCGTACGGCCACATTATCCACCGCATTTGTAAGATATGAAAATACTTCCATGGAATTTTCACAATATGACTCCGTAAATTTTTTCAAAGCTTCCCGCAGCTCACCTTTTACCTCCTCAAGCTCCATTTCCTCAAGACGATGCTTCATAAGCATATCATCTTCCTCCAAAAGTCCTTCCGCTCCTAGAGGCTTCCGAATTAGAATATACCGCGCCATAACGGAAAGTACACATTCGCAGAGATTATCAACCATATCCGCTTTTTCCGCATAATGCGGGTGCAGCAGCCTTTCTATATAACCTTCGGGAAATGCCTGCAAAAAGCTTTGCTCCAGCACGACACAGACGATAAATTCATAAACTCTGTCAATCCCCGTGTAAGGCGACAAATCCCGCAAAACCGGATAATCAAGGGTCAAAATGGTATTCTGCGGCTCAAATTCCATATCATACCATTGGAAAAACTCCGGCAGGCCCTTAAGAACGGTATCTTCCAGATAAGGATTCCCGTAGGCGGAAAATTCTGGCAGAAGCCCATGATGCAGCTCCAAAGCCTTTTTTACCTTTCTCTCTACGGCCGCTTTTCCTGCTTCATATATCAGCCTGGCCGACGTCCCCTGTGCCGCCACCGCTTCGGCGGACTCAAGCTCCGCCTCCCGCATACAGTACAGCACAGCTTCCATAAGCTGCTCCGCCTTCTCATAGGAAACCGACGTGCTATCCATTCCCGTATATCTCTCAGCCAGCCGCCCCACAATAGGAAGCAGCTCTTCCATCTCATAATTCATCAACATACCCCCTATTCAAATCGCTGCGCAGCGGCGCGAAAGTGTAAAGCCGCAAATCCCTGTGCCTGCAAACGAATTTACGCATTGCAGGGAATCTTATCCTATCAAAACAAGTCATACAAAGCCTCCAGATAAAGCTCCCGATCCCACCTCTTTACCTCATCAAACGCGCCATATTCCCCATACCCTTCCGAAGCCTGGTATCCCCGGTATCCCGCCCGGACAGCCTCGGCAAATATCCGCAGACAGGTTCCTTCCAGATACCCCAGATCTCCGAAGCACACCTCCTCAAACTGCTCCTTCATAAAATGCAGCAATTCCTCGTCGGAAATCTCATCATGCATTTCATTTTTATAAAGATAAAAAATCTCCTGCAGCCGAATCAGCGTGTCCACATAATTATTTTGGTCAATAAAATCGGAATCGCAAAACTCCTCAATCACCCTGGGCAGAATACCAGGCCCAAACTCCACCCGCCGCTCCGCCCGCAGGGTCTGAATCCGCTCCGACACAAGAAGCTCCGCCTCCTGCTCCGTCAGCGCAAGCCCATACCTGGCGCTCATCTCATTGGTTTCCATCACCTTCGCCAGTTGATTTTTCTGCTGTAATAAAATCATCCAATCCTTTTCCAACCAATCGCCCCCTTGTTCTTCTCTACAATATTTCGGTTATTTTCCTTAATGTGCAGCAAGGAAAACTAATTGCAGTTCACAAAGTAAACGGTTATAAAAACGAAAACGGACCGTCTGCCAGGTGAACGGTAACGAGAAAATAACTGTCCGCATATCACGGAGCGAACAGTAATAAAGCTGATTATAACACCGCCCTCTTCACCATACCAGTCTTGAATTTTTCCGATTTTTATGCTATAATATATATAGAAAAAAGGGGGCCGGATTCTTCATCCGCTCCCTTTTTTACAGCATTATTTATTGATATTCCTGCTTCTTTCCGCTTATGCCGGCAAAGCAAAATCCGCCCTGTCATGCAAAAGCACATTATTCCTCTATCACATCATCCTTCCCCACCGGAAGAATGGCCGCCAAAATCATTCCTACCACAGCTGCCAGAGCCAGACCGGAGATTGTTACGGTCCCCGCAACCGGAATGCTGTCACAGCCGATTCCCAGAACAAAGATCAGCGCCGCAATCATCAGATTCCGGCTATTGCCGAAATTCAGCCGGGAATTAATCAGGATACGCACGCCCACGGAAGAAATCATACCATAAAGCACAATACTGATTCCCCCGGTCACAGGACCCGGAATACTGGTAATAATTCCCCCAACCTTCCCAAACAGCCCCAGTACAATCGCAAACACCGCCGCAATCCGAATCACAGCCGGATCGTAATTCTTCGTCACCGCCAGCACACCCGTATTCTCTCCATAAGTGGTATTGGCCGGGCCGCCAAGCAGTCCTGCCACCGCCGTTGCAATACCGTCGCCCAGAATCGTCCGGTGAATACCGGGGTCAATCATAAAATTCTTTCCCACCACCGCGCTGTTGGTCGTAATATCCCCCACATGCTCAATCAGCGTAACAAGAGCAATGGGCGCAATGGCCAGGATCGCATCCGCCTGAAAGGTCGGCATACAGAGCACCTGATCCATAATATTCCGATCCAGAAACGAAAGGGCGTGAGCCTCCTTCATGGGTGTCATATCAATAAAGCCCATCGGGATACAAACCAAATATCCCACAATAATCGCAAAAAGAATCGGCATCAGATTGTAAATCCCTTTCGCAAACACAGAAATACAAATCACCGTAGCCAGAACCGCAAGGGTCACAAAAACCGCCTTCATACTGAACTCTCCATTCCAGTAAAAAGCGGAATTAATTGCCGAACCGGAAAGCCGCAGTCCAATCACAATAATAATGGGTCCTGTCACAATCGGCGGAAGAAGCTTATTCACTTTCTCGTACCCAACCAGCTTAATCAAAGCCGCAAACACCGCATACACCAGACCGGCTACAATCAAAGCGCCTTTCACTGACGCCAGTTTTTCCAGATAATCGCCGTCCCCCATGCGGGAATCTCCCAAAATTGCACAGACTCCTCCGATAAAAGCAAAACTGGAGCCTAAAAAAACAGGTACTTTCCTCTTTGTAATCCAATGGAATAAAAGAGTTCCAAGACCTGCGCAAAAAAGTGTGATCGAAGTATTCAGCCCTGTCAATGCCGGCACAAGCACCGTCGCCCCAAACATCGCCAGAACATGCTGAATCCCAAGTATCAGTTTCTGAGCCGCCGTTTTCTCCATAACACAATCCTCCATCCTGCGTTTCTTTCTTACTATACAATACTCTTTTCCATTTATCAACAAAAATCGGGAGAAATTTCTCCCGATTTTTACCAGAATATGTATTTACTATTTTAACTCAAAGGATAGTAAGCCTTTCGATTTCCCAGAGAAACCGCAATATAAAGAGCTTCGCCGCTCTGAGCCATCTCGTCGGGAATCTCAAATAAAAGCTCCCCGTCCTTAGATTCTCCCGGCTCCAGAGATGAATTGTTCAGACACTTGTTGTAAGTAATTGCATTCACACAATCGTAAAACTCCTCATGCGCCTCATCCGTCACCTGCACAATGGGGTCCTCCCCAATATAATAAACCATAGGCAGGAAGGTATCCGCCTCCATTCCCTTATTTGCAATGGTGAAGCTGCCCCGTACAAACTGGCATCCGTCGCTGGCCGTATAAATGTACATACCGGACTCAAACTCCTTTAAAATCTCCGCGGAATGATACGTAATCTCCCATCCCGCCAGATTCACCGGCTCTCCGATTGCGCACTCGCTCTTTCCTGCCAGATGATCCACCAGAGACGAATAAGCCTCCGGATCGTTGATATTATGATACATAAAGGTCAGCACATCCGCCCCTGTCATTTCCGCATACCGTGCCGCATTGTCGTCATAGCTTGTGTAAATAGATTCCGGCGGAGTCTCCAGTACATTTCCCAGATGACGCAGGAATGTCCCTGTTCCGGCCTCATACAAATCTACGGAGGTACTGGAATCAATCTGCTGAATCTCCGTCTCGCTTCCGCCGTAGGTCTGATAAAATTCTCCTGCCTCATAATTGGCTGTCAGCACCAGGTAATAATCTGCCTCTGCCAAAGATGCGGGATACTCTTCTTCCGAAAGCTCAAGCATAAAATCACCCATCACACGCAGGGCTGTCGGCGAGCCTTCAAGCTCTTCCGTCTGCATATTCCGGTAAAGGCCAATCACCTTCTTCCCCTCCGTATCAATGGTCTCCGGCAGTCCTTCCCCCGGCTCCTGAAGCGTGATTTCCTCGGCTACCGTCACGGCAAGCTCCGAATGATAGAAATCCTCCTGGGTGAGCTTTGAAGGACTTTGAAAGGAATCGGCGCCATGCTTTCCTTCCACTGCCGGAAGAATGGTATTCTTCACATAGGTAAGATAATTAAGGCCGTCCTCCAGAGTGGGAACCTCGATTTGATAGGGCGCATTGCTTGAATAAAAATACGTCTGTCTCCAGTCGTCCAGGCTCCAATCGTCAAAATATCCGTTTTCCAGTAAGGCATCTCCTACTGCCGCAATCTTTCCGGGATTCATCCGAATCCATTCCTCCACAGCCTCCTCCAGCTCTGCTGCAAGTGTGCTGTCCTCCGGCTCTCCCTCCAGCAGATTGACCAGGGTCTGCCCCTCCAGATTGCCGGCTGCCCCGAACATGGGCATCAGACAGTCATAGGGATAAAATGCCTCCTTCATAGAGGTCCAAAATTCTTCTCCCTCCGTATTTACCCTGGCAAAATAGCTGTCCGCATAGGAAGCGCTCACCGGATAATCAAAGGTAAAAAAGTCGTCCTCCCAGACGCTTCCCTCCTGAGTGCTCAAATAGCCCTGATACTCCGCCGCGCACAAAAGCGCCACAGCCTGAAACTGCTGGCTTAAGGATGCATCGTCGGCGCCTGCCTCCGCTTTCAGTGTTTCCAGGTCCAAATCTTCCGCATGTTCCTCTACATAAGCTTCCATGCTGTCCGCTTTTGCCGCCGCCTTCCAGAAGCGTCCCGCCTCTGTGGAAGCCCCTCCCTTGCAGGCCGTCAGGCAGCCGAGCATCAGACAAAGTGCCGCAATCAAAATTTTTTTCACTTTTGTTTTCCCCCTTTAAGATAATTCATTCACAGAAATCGCTATAAGATGTGATTTCGCGCTGAAAGACTTATGACTTCCTCACAAAATTTATTCAAAATCTATTTCCAGATACGGATTTTTCACCGTATGAAATTCCCCTCTGTCCGAAGCTTCCGCAAAGGAAGGCTCTATGGGCATCTTGCCAAGCACCTTAATTCCCAGCTTTGCCGCCTCCTCGTCAATATGGCTCTTGCCGAAGATCCGGATCTCCTTTCCGCAGTCCGGACATTTAAAATAAGAATAGTTCTCAATAATTCCCTTTACCGGAATCTTCATCTGCTCCGCCATATGAAGGGCCTTTTTGACAATAAGCTGCACCAGATCCTGGGGAGAAGTCACCATAACAATCTCATTCACCGGAAGGGACTGGAACACCGTCAGGGGCACGTCCCCGGTTCCCGGAGGCATATCCACCAGAAGATAATCCAAATCACCCCAGATAACGTCCGTCCAGAACTGCTTTACCACATTGGCGATAATGGGCCCGCGCCAGATTACCGGAGCCGCCTCGTCGGGAAGCAGAAGGTTGATGGACATCAGGGCGATTCCGTTTTCCGTGTAGCAGGGTGTGATTCCCTCCTCCTCCGTAGCTTCTGCAGGACCGTGAACTCCGTACATCTTGGGGATGGAAGGTCCTGTAATATCTGCGTCCAGGATTCCCACCTTATAGCCCTTTGAAGCAAGATGATTGGCCAGGGAAGCCGTCACCATCGACTTTCCCACGCCGCCCTTGCCGCTGACCACGCCGATCACCCGACGGATACAACTGTACTCGTTAGCCTCCACTTGGAAGCTCTGGGGCTGCTGCCTGCTGGGACAGCCCTCACAGCTTGACTTGTCACAGCTGCTGTTGTTACATTCTCTCTCTGACATACGTTCTACCTCCTATTTTAAATCGCTGCGCGATAGCACTAAAGAGTAAAGTCACTTCGGCACACCTGTAATGAGAGGAACTTTTATTCGAAAGGGCACTCATAAAAGTTCCTCTCGTGCGCCTTTGCGACTTTACCGGCCGGCTAAAAGTTTTTTATAAACACTTGATTTTCTTAGCCGGACTATTTTAAGTTTCTATCTCCCTGGTTACATTCCGCAGCCACAGCTTCTTCCGATACCGCCATGTCGTAATGGGTATCTTCACAATCTCATCCGACAAAAGCACCACAAACACGGCCTTCACGCCCCAGTGGAGCCAAAAAGCGGTAACTGCGCCCAGGAATATGGAAAAGCACCACATTCCAATCACATCCACAAAGAATCCAATCCGCGTATCCCCTCCGGCCCGGAACACTCCTACCACTAGGGTCGTATTGTAGGACTGGAAAATGGCATAATAGCAGACCACAAACAGCATAAAATTCAGATAATCCTTGGCCTGATCCGAAATCGTCATGCTGCCTGAAATAAATCCCCTGCATAAAAACAGGCCCGTAGCCGCCGCCAGCGTAATGCCCACGCTGAGCCACACAAACTTCCTGGCATAAGCTTCCGCAAGACGGAGCTTCTGCTCCCCGATTACCTTGCCAATCATAACGGAAGTCGCCGCCGCCAGTCCGAAGCCGATTACCATAATGAGCTGCCTGGACACCTGGGCCACGGAATTTGCCGCTACGGCCGCACTCCCCAGATGGCCGATAATCGCCGCATTAGCGGACATGCCAAGCCCCCACATCAGTTCATTTGCCACCACCGGAGAGGAAAACACAACGAAATCCTTCAAAAGCAGCCGATCAAACCGTACAAAATCCTTAAAGTGAAGGGAAATGGGATTGCCCTTCCATTTTATGTACAGCACCACAATCACCAGCTCCACAATCCGGGCAAATAAGGTGGCATAAGCCGCACCCCGCACGCCCATAGCAGGCGCCCCGAACATACCGAAAATCAAAATACCATTTCCGATAATATTGATAATCAGAGAGGCAAAGTACGTCCAGGTCGCCACCACCACGCGTTCCACACTGCGCATCAGATTCAGATAAATCATAGTAAACGCCACCGGAAGGTAAGACCAGGACACAATCCGCAGGTAGGAAATCCCCTCCCGAATCACGGGATCCTCCGAAGAAAAAGCATACATCAGCTGACGCGGAAATACCTGTGCCGCCGCCAAAAACACAACGCCGATTCCCAGAGAAATACACATTGAAATTCCAAACACCTTCTCAATGGTGCGTACATCCTGTTTTCCCCAGTACTGAGCAGTCAGCACTGAGGCGCCTGAGGTCAGCCCGAAGAAAATCAAATTCATAATAAACTGAACCTGGCCGGCCAGAGAAGCGCCGGAAAGGGCGGTCTCCCCCACCTTCCCAAGCATCACCACGTCCGCAGTGGTAACTCCTACGTTGATCAGGTTCTGCAATGCCATAGGAATTACAAGGGCAATTGCCATCCGGTAAAAGGCTCTGTTTTCTTCTGCCGTTAATCTATTATGTTCGTTCATAGCCTTTTTATTCTCCTATTCTAAGTCGCTGCGCGACAGCACTAAAGGGTATAGTCGCTGCGCGACGGCACTAAAGGGTAAAGTCGCGTTATATTAAAATTTCTTCCTCCACACCTGAGGCGCAAACAGCATCAGCATGGGCAGAATTTCCAGACGCCCCACAAGCATATCCATGCTCAGAATCAGCTTGGAAAAGTAGGAAAAATGGGAAAAATTCTCAATGGGACCTACCCGTGCAAGACCCGGCCCCACATTGTTGAGGGTGGTCAGCACCGCCGTAAAATTTGTTGTAAAGTCCTGGTTATCCACAGCCACCAAAAGAACGGAGCCGCACAGAATCACCAGATAACAGATCAGATACACATACACGCCGTGAATACTCTCCCCAGGTACCCGCTTTCCGTCCATTTTTACCACATTAACGGACTTCGGGTGAAGAATCTGACGTACCTCCTTGCCGATGGTCTTGGACAGAATCAGAATACGGGATACCTTCATACCGCCTCCCGTAGATCCGGCACATGCGCCGATGATCATCAGAAGCAGAATCACCGTCTTGGAAAGCTCCGGCCACAGCTCATAGTTGGCTGTCACAAAGCCGGTGGTGGTAATAATCGAGGCCACCTGAAACGCCGCATACCGAAGGGCGCGTAAGGGCGTCTCATACAAGTGCAGAATATTCACGGTAATCAGCGCAATGGCTCCCACCACAATGCCCAGATAAGCCCGCAGCTCCTCGCTTTTTACAACTGCCCGCACATTCTTTAGAAGCAGCAGATAATACAGGTTAAAGTTGATGCCGAACAGCAGCATAAACACCGTAATCACACCGTCAATATATGCGCTGTCAAAGGCCGCCACGCTTGCATTCATACTGGAAAAGCCGCCGGTTCCGGCCGTACTGAAAGTATGAATCACTGCATTGTACGGATCCATGCCCCCTGCAAGAAGCAATACAACCTCCACGCCGGAGAGGAAAATATACATACCGTAGAGAATCTTGGCCGTCCCTCTGCTCTTTGGCACCAGCTTGTCACAGGTAGGCCCCGGCATCTCCGCGCGCATTAAAAACATCGCTCCCTTATTTCCCAGGGGGATCACAGCCATTACAAAGACCAGCACGCCCATACCGCCGATCCAGTGGGTAAGGCAGCGCCAGAAGTTGATTCCCTTAGGGAGAGCCTCTATATCCTGCAAAATAGTGGAACCCGTTGTGGTAAAGCCGGAAACCGTCTCAAAAAATGCATCCACAAAATGAGGAATGGACCCGGACAGCACAAAGGGAAGCGCTCCGAAGGCCGACCAGAGAATCCAGGCCAGGGCCACAATTACAAAGCCTTCCTTTGCATAAAATACCATATTTTTCGGCCGCTTTCCAAGGAGAAGGGAGAGGGCCATCAAAAAAGCCGCCGTAAGCAAAAAGGTCAGACCGCTGTGCTCCTGGTAAATCATGGACACAAGAGCCGGAACAAGCAGCACCAGTGCTTCTATCCGCAGCATTCTTCCCAGAATAAATCGTATGATACTGTAATTCATCGCTTCAGAATCTCCTCCAGATCTTCCAGGCCCTGGCTCATGGTTACAACTACCACGCTGTCCCCTACCTCCAGGGTATCATTTCCGCCCGGAATAATAATCTGCCGCTTCCGCACAATACAGGCCACCAGATGATTTTCCTTCAAAGTCAGATCCTTTAAGGGAATCCCCGTATATTTGGCCGCCTCGCGAATCTGAAACTCCAATGCTTCCACCTTGCCGTTGATAAGCTGGTACACTGTCTCAATGTTGGCGCTGCCCATAGAATTTTTCATGGCCCGGACATAGCTCATAATCAGATTGGCCGTCACATTTTTTGCCGAAACCACGCTTTCCATGCCAAGCTCATCTACCAGGTGCTGCAGCGCTTCGTCATTTACCTTGGTGATAATCTTGGAAACCTTCTTGGTCTTGGCGTACATGGACATAATAATGTTTTCTTCATCCATGCCGGTGAGAGCCACGAAGCCGTCCACATGATCAATGCCTTCCTCCTCCAAAAGCTCATGATCCGCCGCATTGCCGCAGATAATGGTAGCCCTGGGAAGAAGCTCACAAAGGGAGGCGCACCGCTCCGGGTCGCGCTCAATGATTTTTACATTCATGCCCAGGGACAAAAGCTTTAAAGACAGGTAATAGGCCGTCTTTCCGCCTCCGCAGATCATAACGTTTTTCACGCGGCTGCGGAGAGCGCCTACGAATTTAAAGAACCGCTCAATCTCCTTGTGGGAGGCGGCTATATTAATCTTGTCCCCCTGCTTCGGCACAAAGCTTCCGTCAGGGATGTATACCTCAGTGCCTCTCTGAACGGCGCATACCAGCATTTTAATCTGATATTTCTCATAAAATTCCCGGAAAGAAAGTCCTGCCATCGGATTGTTCTCACTGATGGATGCCTCCACCAGCTCTACACGGCCCTTGGCAAAGGTCTCCACCTTGGCTGCCGACGGAAATATCAGCACCCGGGAAATCTCTCCTGCAAGCACAAGCTCGGGATTGACGGCCATACTCAGCTTTAAGTCATCCTTGAATAAATGAATCTGCTGATAGTATACGGGATTGCGCACACGGGCAATGGTCTGCTTGGCTCCCAGACGCTTTGCCAGAAGGCAGCAAAGCATATTCAGCTCATCTGTGGAAGCGCAGGCAATCACCAGATCCGCGCTCTGGACATCCGCCTCCATCTGAATCTCCGCACTGGCGCCGTCTCCCACTACGCAGGACACGTCCAGTTCGTTGATAGAATCCTTCAAGCGGGCCTCCCGCACATCAATCAGAGTTACGTCATAGCGTTCGGCCGTAAGCTGTATGGCAAGCTTGTGTCCTACCTTGCCATCTCCAATGATTACGATGTTCATTCGTACCTAAACTCCTTCTATTCCAGTTCCGCAAGTCTCAACCCGTACACCCTCATTTAGAAGAATTGAGACTTGCTGTTTTTAGCGAAACCGATCTGTCTCAAAATGCTCCATTGTTTTCAGGCAGTTCAGGATCTGGCGGTATTTGTCCTGGGCGCTGCCGGCCGCAAGGCCGATGTCCAGGGAAGCGGCAATGCTTTCAAAGAGATTGTCGTCCTCATAGCCTGCCCAGGACTGGAACAGCTCCAGCTTATCCCGAAAGGTTTCCGTGTCCAAGAAACGCAGCAGCATGGGATTCACCTCCGTAGGCTCCTCCACCTCCTCAAAGCGGTACTTCTGCGCCGCGTCCGGATACTTCTTATGATCTACCTCACTTGCAAACATCTCATAAGGCCGGACCCAGGTTTTTTCTTCTCCGTACTGATCCTGATACACCACCATCTGCTCCCCCGTTTCCGAGTGGGTGGCAATGGCCGTCACCTGATATAAGCCATCCTTAAAATGCCGATAATAGGCTCCAATTTTAATCTCTCTCACAAAATACCTTCTTTCTCTGCGTTCGTTTGCTCTGCTTTTGCTGCACGAGCATTTGACCTGATAGCTAGTGTAGCACACTTATATCAAAAAGAAAAGCCCATGAAAACCGCTTACCCTATGAGGACCTTCTTCCCCTCAAAGGCAAAGCCGTATTTTCGGATATATTCGGGCCTGATACCCTTCTCCTCCAGCATGACAGCGTACCGCTTTTCTTCGATCTGCGCCAAAGCGGACTTCACCGTATCCGCAAGGCTCTTTTCCTCCTCCGGATCATGCACCTTGAACTCCAGCAGGATAGCCGTATCCCCTTCCCTGCGAGGCTCCAGTATCACATCGTACCGTCCGTAGCCGCTCTCTCGATTGGAGGTCAGAATATAGCGGCTTCGCAGCTCCACTAAAAGTCCCAGAACAAAGCCGTGGTAGAACCGCTCCGGCTCCGCTGTTTCAGAGGGCTTGTTTCCTGCATCAAAGGAACTGAAGGTCGTCAGTGCAACCTTGTTCATATAAATATTCATTGCTTTTTTATCATCACGCAGAAGCGCCTTTATAAACTCATTGTACTCTGTCTCAGCCTTTGCAAACCAATTCCGAATCATTTTTTTAAACATAATGCGGACTTCCTTGTTGGTGAGGACGAGATCGTATTCCTCGCTGCCCCATTCCTCCACAAAGGTGAACTTCTCCACGCGCAGATAGCCGCTGGCAAGAAGCAGGCTCCAGACGGCATTTTCCTGCTCATCCAACTGATTAAATACAATCTGCTCATCAATCTCCGTATGAAGCGCTCCTCCTTCCAGAAGCTTTTCCATTGTCTGCTTGACATCTTTGCTTCCTTCGCGGATCAGCTTTCCCGCCAGGCTGTTGCCGCTGGTATTGGCCCAATAAGCGGAAAGCTTGTTTGTTTTCAGATAATTAATAATCGACCAGGGATTATAAATATCTTTATGCGTTCCAAAGGTGAACCCGTCATACCAGCTTTTTACTTCCTCCTTTTTCCCGGAAAGTCCGTACTCATCCAAGGCATCCCACACCTCCTGCTCCGTAAAGCCGAAGCTTTCCGCATATGCGTCGGAAGTAGTTGTGACCACGGTCAGATTATTCAGATCCGAAAATATGGATTCCTTGCTCACACGGGTAATTCCTGTCATAATGGCCCGCTCCAGATAAGGATTGCTTTTAAATGTTGCATTGAACAAGCTTCTGGTAAATGCCACAAGCTCTTTCCAATAACCGCCCACATATGCCTCCTGCAAAGGCGTATCGTACTCATCCAGCAAAATCAGAGCGCGTTTTCCATGATGCCGGAACAAATACTCCGACAGCTTCTGGAGCGCCATAGCCGCCTCCACGTCTCCCATGTCCTCCCGGACGCTTTCAAAATACCGCTTATCAGCAGATGTAAGAGCATCGCTTTCCATTAGATAATAGTTTCTCGCATACAGGCCGGTCAAAATGTGGTTGATTCTCCTGCGCACATTCGGATAATTGGTCTCTTTTATCTCCGCAAAGCTTACGGCAATCACTGGGTAGGTTCCCTGTAAGCTTTTATATCTTTCTTCTTCCCAGACAGACAGCCCTTCAAACAAATCTCCTCGCTCCGCATATCTAACGGAAAAGAACTGCTCCACCATATTCATAGTAAGTGTCTTCCCAAAGCGCCTAGGGCGGGTTATCAGGGTAACATCATCCCCGTTCTCCCACCATTCTTTAATAAACTTTGTCTTATCAATATAAAAATAGTTATTTTCTCTTATTTTTTCAAAGCTCTGAATCCCTATTCCGACTGTTCTCGCCACAGACCTTTCCCTCCTTACCTTCTCTGCAAAGCAATAACCCCTGTTCGCTCCTCCGGTAACAGACCTCTGCCGTTACCATTTTACTTCTGCCGCTTCTCCTCCAGTCTCCCATACATCCATTCCCGAAGCAGCGCATAGAGTACCGACACAATGGGAATAAAGATCAACATTCCCAAAATTCCCATCAGATTGCCGCCTACGGTCACGGCCACCAATACCCAGATAGCCGGAAGTCCCACGGAGTTTCCCACCACCCGGGGATAGATAAGGTTTCCTTCAATCTGCTGAAGCACCTGAAACAGCACGATAAATCCCAGCGCCTGGGCCGGACTGACCATCAGAATCAGAAAGGCTCCCACCACGCAGCCAATAAAGGCTCCAAATATGGGAATCAGAGCCGTAAATGCCACCAATACCCCCACTAACAGCGCATAAGGAAAACGCAGAAGGCTCATTGCCACAAAAAACATAGCCCCCAGAATCACCGCCTCCATGCACTGACCGGTGATAAAGCTGGAAAAGGTACGGTGGCTTAACGAGCACACGTGAAGTATATAGTCCACCTGCTTCCCGGGAAAGGCCGCATGCAAAAGCTTCCGGCACTGTTCCCCCAGCTTCTCCTTCTGAAGCAGCACATAGCAGGCAAATACAAAACCGATAAAGAAATTCGTCACCGCGCTGATAATGGTCCTTGCCACGGTCACTGTGGAGGAGAGCACACTTCCCGCACCGCTGCGGAAGAAATTCCAGGCCGTTTCCACAGCCTTCTCCCAGTTCATTTCCAGGCTCTCAATCCAGGTTACAATCTGCTCATTATTCCGGAAAATATCCTCAAGCCATTCCTGAACCTTGGGAAGAAATGCCTCAACGCTGGCTCCTAGTCCCACCACCGTAGTGCCAAGCTCCGGAACTACTACAAAAATAACCAGGGAAATTACCCCCAGCACCAGTAAAATAGCAAGAATCATGCACAGAGGGCGGGCAAGCTTCTTTTTCAGCCTGCTTTTTCCCATCTTTTCCTCGGGAAACAGCCAGTGCTCCAGAGCCGTCATCGGCACATTTAATATGAAAGCAATAGCCCCTCCCAGCGCAAAAGGAAGGCCGATTCCCCACAGGAAGCTCAGTGCTCCGAAAACAACGTCCAGTCTCTGGACACCCACCAAGAGCAATATGGTAAAAGCAATCAGAAGCATCAGCTTCTTCATGGTTTCACGATTCAGATTCATATTCAATCTCCTATTCCAGTTCTATTATTAAGGAGCATAAGCCCCTAAACCGTTTCTGTCAAGTATGATAAATTATTTTATCAATTTTTACACCTTACAGGTATCCCTTTCCGCACAAAAAACAGGTGCGGATCAAAGTAAAAAAAGAACGGGATCAGTCGTCACAGGGCAGGACCGAATATTCATTTTTAACAGTGGAAAGCACATATAGGGTTTTCAGCCCGGAAACGCCCGGCATTTTTCGAAGTTCCTGTTGAATCAGCTCCAGACTTGACGCAGAATTTGTCACAATTTTCAGCAGATAATCCATATTGCCGGAAATGGCATGACATTCGCAGATGTCCTCATGGGTGAGAATCTCACTTGTAAAGGGTTCGTGATATTTTGAATGGGAAAGCTGCAGGAGCACAAAGACCGTCAGCGTATTGCCCAGCTGCTTTTCATCCAGGATCACCGTGTATTTCTGAATAATCCCCGTCCGCTCCAGCTTACGTATCCGCTCAATTACGGCTGATACGGACAAATGAATATTCTGGCCAATCCGGGATGCCGTCTGCCGGGAATTTTCTTTCAAGTGCTTTAATATCCTCTTATCCATGCGATCCATGTTCAATCCTCTATTCCAGTACCGTACATCTATTCCTACAACAAAAGCAGCCTGCTTTCGCAAACTGCTTTTGCTTTATAACGTATCATATCAAAAATATTTTCCACTGTCCAGAAGCATTTTTATCCGATGTATCCGGAAAACAGGAATACAAAGGCCAAAGAGCAGGCAGCCACACACGCCCAGGTAATACCGCCTAAAGCGATGGGCTTGATGCCCTTGGAAAATACGTCCTTGAACTTAATCTTGAAGCCCACGCCGGCCAGCGCCGAGGCAAACAGGAACTTCGCAATCTTTCCTAACAGCTTTGCGGCGGACATGCCGATTCCCGGCACGTCAAATTTGAATACGCCGAAGGTGTTCAGTCCTGCCATAACCACGAACCAGAGGATGAACATGGGGAAGGTTTTCTTCACAACCGCGAACAGGGAATCGTTCTGCCCGCCCTCTCCGTTCTTCTTGGCGTCCTTTGCCATAATCACCGTCCATACCAGCGCTACGAAAATCAGCATAGTGGTCCGTACAAGCTTTACATTCAGAGCGCCGCTCCACTCTCCCAGTCCGTTCATCGCCACATAGGTTGCCTGCGCTCCGGCCACGGAGGAAGTGTCATTGATGGCAGTTCCCGCCAGAAATGCAAACTGATTGTCCGTCAGTCCCAGCGCTCCGCTCAAATAGGGATAGCTGAATGCCGCCAGGGTATCAAACAGAAAGATAGCCGCCATAGCAAAGGCGATTTCCTCCTCCAGTGCCTTGATGATACGTGACAGGGTGGCAATGGCCGTTCCGCCGCAGATACAGGTTCCGCCGCCTACCAGAATGGAAGTATTCCTACTCACGCCGATTTTCTTTCCCACCAGCAGGGCAATCGTAAAGGAAAGGAAAATATTGAACAATATCAGCGGAAGCGCCTTCACGCCGGTTCCCAGAATATCCGCAAAGCTTAAGGTTGCACCGGTAAGTATGATTCCCCAGTTCAGAAACTTCTTGCTTGCAAATGTGGTTCCGGCCTTAAAGTCTTTATTGAGGCTCGGAATCAGATTGCAGGCAATCATGGATACCAGAAGAGCTACCATTGGCCCGCCCATAACCGTGCGGTCAAACAGGGCGGACTGCCAGTCCGTAGAAAGGGTTGCCAGCCATCCGATGACAAGGCAGAGGATGATGGCGCCTGTTTTCTTTGTATTCATTTTTCTTACTCCCCTCAAATTTCTTTTGTATTAGGTATTTGACTAGCAGGTCGCTCCGCCTGTCAGATGAAGCTTCGCATCTAAGATCTCCTGCTTTCTTGCAAGAATGTCGTCGGAAAGAAGCTGCTTCTCCACATTCTCAAAGCCAAGACGCTCGATAGTCTTTGCAAAACGCTCGCCGGTCTGTCCCTGCTCGCGGAACAGCAGAATGGCCTTCTCGATTACGGAAAGAGCCTCCTCCTTATCGGTAAATACCTTGGAAAGAGCCTGGCCCTGTGCTACCTTCTTGCCCCAGCGTCCGCCGATGTAGATCTTATAGCCATAGGTTCCGTCCTCAATGCAGTCAAAGGGGCAGGTTCCTATGCAGCGTCCGCAGTTGTTGCAGATCTCCTGGTCAATCTCCATAACGCCGTCCGCCATTTTAGCGGCATTTACGGGACATGCTTTCTCCACGGCACACTTCTTGCAGCCGTTGCAGTCATCCTCGTCGTAGCTGGGGATTCTCTGTCCGATGATGCCCAGGTCGTTCAGATCCGGCTTTACGCAGTTGTTCGGACATCCGCCTACGGCGATTTTGAACTTGTGGGGAAGCAATACCTGACGGTAGCCCTCGTAAAATCTGTGATGAATCTCCTCGGAAAGCTCGAAGGAATCCAGAAGTCCATACTGACAGGTGGTTCCCTTACATGCTACAACCGGACGTACCTTGGAGCCTGTACCGCCTGTCACCAGGCCGGCTTTTGCAATGTATTCGCAGAAGTCGTCAATCTTGTCATAAGGAATCCCCTGTACCTCAATGGTCAGCCGTGTGGTAAAGGTTACGATTCCGTTGCCGAATTTCTCGGCAGCCTCGCCGATAACCTTCTGCTGCTCTGCGGTGATCTTACCGTTGATGGTGATAATACGTCCGGAAAAATTGTCGGTTCCTTTATTGCTTAAAAATCCTCTTGCTTTTACTTTCTTCTCGTCCTCAGGACTGATGGTTAATGTTGCCATAATAAACCTCCTACTATTTTTAATGTATTTTATCTAATCTTCTTCCTCTACCGCATTGAAAGTCGTACCGCCTTCCAGTACTTTTGTGTTGGTGTATCCATAATATTTCAGACGGTTCTGCACCATGTAGGCGCGTTTTCCCTTGGCACAGACAATGAGAAGCTTCTCGTCCTTGCCGAAGCCCTCTACCTCGCCGTCAATCTTAGTCAGATCCAGGTAAGGAGCCGAATGAATGGACGGCTGTAAGGAAGCGTCTACCATGCGGTATCCTTCCGCCTTCCCTTCCGCAAATTCCACCGGTGTGAAGGTTTCAAAAGCGCCGCTCATCTTGTTCAGCAGAATATTGAGCGCATGGGCGAAGGGGTGAATCGCCGTGGAGAAGGGCGGTGCGTATGCAAAGTCCAGATTCTCCAGCTGATCGACAGTTGCTCCCAGGGAAATCGCTGTCACGGCAATGTCCGTTACCTTGTCAACAGCGCCGGTTCCCAGTACCTGAAGACCCAAGAACTTGCGGGTCGTCTTATCCGCTACCATCTTAATAATGAAGGAACCTGCTCCCGGATAGTAGTGAGCCTTGTCGTCCACCACACAGAGCACGGAAATCACATCGTGGCCTGCAGCCTTTGCCGCTGTCTCCGTAAGTCCGGTACGTCCGGTATTGATGCCTCCCGGAAGCTTGGCCACGCCGGTTCCCAGTACGCCGGCATATTCAAGCTCATTGCCGCAGAGATTCTTTGCCAGCACACGGCCTGCGATATTTGCCGTAGAACCCATTGGGGACCAGGCCGGTTCACCGGTCTCCCGGTTTGTCACCATAGCGCAGTCGCCGATGGCATACACATCCTCCACATTTGTGCGTAAGTTTTTATCCGTGAGAATGGTTCCTTTGAACATCTCAATGCCGCTTCCCTCCAAAAATGCGGTATTGGGACGGATTCCGATTGCCAGAACCAGGGCGTCGGCCTTTACTGCGCGCTTGCTGGTCTGTACCTTTTCCACCTTGCCGTCGCCGATTACGCCCTCCAGGGCAACGCCTGTCATGGGGTTGATTCCGGCATCCGCCATCTTATTTTCCACATACTCGGAAAGCTCCGGGTCCAGGAAGTTCGGCAGTACATGGGGTGCAAAATCAATTACATTGACGCGAACGCCTTTTTCCGCCAGGTTTTCGGCCACCTCAAGGCCGATAAAGCCGCCGCCTGCTACAACCGCACGCTTAATCTTTCCTGCCTCAACCGCTTCCCTTAAAGCAATGGCATCGTCCGGTGTACGCATAAAGAATACATTTTCCAGATCAAGGCCCTCGATCTGCGGGCGGAAGGGTGATGCGCCGGAGGCAATGATCAGTTTGTCGTAACCGTAAGTGCTGCTCTCCCCGTTATGTACGGCCGTAACGATCTTTGCTGCCGTATCAACAGCCGTAACCTCGGTTTCCGTGAGCACCTCCGCACCCGTAAGCCTGGAAAATGATTCCGGCGTATTCACGATCAACTGCTCCCTTGTGGGAATCACACCTCCCACATAATAAGGAAGCCCGCAGCCTGCATAGGAAATGTCTTTTCCCTTGGTGAGAATCGTCACCTCGCAGCTGCGGTCTTCCCGTTTGATTTTCGCCGCCGCCTTTGTACCGGCCGCAACGCCCCCGATAATCAGTACTTTCATCGGTAGAATCCCCTTTCTTTTCGTGATTTTTTTAACAATTCTCTGTCAAAAATACCATGATGTCCTGTTTGCCATTATTATATCACTTGGGAATTAATAATTAAAATGATATTATTTTATCAATAACATAGGTAAAACCTATTATCTTTTTTATAAAGCTTCTTCCAGCCACCATTTGACTACCGCCGGAGTTCCGTCCTCCTCCCATGTAATGAAAAAATGTGCAATACCAGCACAGTCTGCCACTCCGTCTTCCCCATACAGATATTCGGAAGCCTTCAGTACGTTTCTTCCCTCATACTCCGCCAAAGATAAGTTGTAAAATCCCCGTGCATTGCCGCCTGCAAGCTCTGCCGTCTGCGGAGGCTGACCCCCGTGTTTTCTGTGAAACGGAAGTATCTCGTCCAGGTAGGGACAGTACGCGCTGTAGCTGTCTGCCTCCGGCTCCCGTATCACGTCCACCGTAAGTCCCTGGTCATAATCCACATCCAGATCCGACGGAAGCTCCATTCTTTCTATGGCGTTGTTTCGATATTTAAAAACAGCTTTGTAGGAGTCTCCCACCGCACCGCAGCCGAATCCCTCCGCGCTGAACACAATCTCTGCATTTTCATCATTGTCCACATCAGCCCAGAAGACGTCAAAAATACCATAATAAGAGCACGCTTCCTCCTCAAAGCAATAAGGCGCATCCTCATTCATATAGAGCCATAAGCCTCCCGACCCGTAAAAGACAATCTCCTCCGCGTCCTGCACCATAACGAGCATATCCGTCCGCCCGTTTCCGTCCATATCATCCAGACGAAGCCCTGTCAGCTTCATAGCGCCATTTTGAAACACATCATCCTCCAAAAGACGTTCAAAAAGCTCCTCTGCCTGCTCCGCCTCCACGCCCTGGCTCTCCGCCTCTTCCAAAAACTGTTCCTGGTTCTCCTTCATCTGCTTCACTGAGAAATGATTTTCCTCTCCTGCATCCGGCTTGGGCATGTCCGCATTTTTCCGCAGATAATGACGCATTGCTCCCGATTTCGCCCATGAAGCCTGTACTTTTCTGCCGGAGGCGCCGAATGAGCTGATTCCTATGCATAATATGAGTAAAATGATTTTATATATGTTATTCATCCGTTTTTTCATCGTCTTCTCCCCTCTGCTGTTCTTTATCTTAGGTTCATTTTAGCGAAAGACTACATCAAAACGGAATCAAATTTACATCATATTTGCATCATCTTGTCTTCTTTTTGTCGTACCTGCCTCCTGATAACTGTTGACATAGCAGAGAAAAAGAAATATTATAATTTTGTTCACAAAAAACAGGTTGATTTTAAGCTATGGACTTTAACAGGAATGGCAGCGATTATGAATGACAGAGTAATTGCATCTGAAAATCAACGGAAAAAATCAAAAGGAGGAACTATGAATATCGTAGAAAACCAGAGCAGAAACAGCTACACACCGGGCTTTTTGACAAATATGGAAAAAAAGCCCGGGAAAAGCTTTGCGGAAACAGCAAAACAAAGCTTTTTGGGCGCCCTTGCCAGTGAAAAAAAGAGCACCGGAGAAGAACAGGCTGAAGGCATTGGAAAAGCTTCCGGGCAGGAGGCGAAAAAAATGGTAGAAGCGTATCAAAAAGAGATACGGCAGGCGCTGCTGCGGGATCAGGTCCGGGCATTTGGCGGCAGCAATAAGGAAAAAGAAAAAAAGCATACATTATTTACTTCAGAAAACGGTGTGTTCAGCGATAAAACACTGGCCGAAGCAGCTGCACAGTGTTCTGCGGAAACACTTGATGCCCCGGGAACACTTACGGAGGAGCAAATTGCCGATTTCCGGGAAAAATATGATGTAGAGAATCTTTCGGATGAGGATTATGAACAGTTGCTCACAGAGCTTGTAGAACAAAATATCATTTCACAGCAGGATAAGATGAAGCAATTTCTGAAATCAGCACCTCCTGCAGCGGCACATGGTCTGATAACAGCGGCAGACGACAAAATTTTTTCCTATGCATCTGACAGAAATAACCGTCTGGAAAAGCTGCAAAAGGAAATGGCAGAGTGCCAGGCATATATTGCTGCCATAGAAAACGGACGCTGCTCCGTACATGGAGCCAGCTTATGGGAGACAAAGCATTTTTATGAGGAGGAATATGCATATACCAAGAAAATAGCGGATATACTGGAGCAGCTTAAGGCCGGCGGAACCTCTCTTTGACACTTATAAAATGTAAAGTGGTGCTTCCCCTTAATTTTACAGGGGCCGCACCGCTTTTTATGCAGGAGACGTAATATATGACCATCCGACATTTGAAAATATTTATCGCAGTAGCGGAAACCGGAAAGATGAGCCTTGCGGCCAAGAAGCTTTATCTGGCTCAGCCTACCATCAGCCAGGCCATTCACGAGCTGGAAGCGCACTATCACACCCAATTGTTTGACCGTCTCTCAAAGCGCCTCTATATTACGGAGACAGGGCGGGAGCTTCTTGATCTGGCCCGAAATGCGGTCCGCGCCTTTGATGATCTGGAGCTTCATATGGAAAATCACACCCGGACCGAGCATTTTCGGATTGGGGCTACGGTCACGGTAGGCTCCTGCCTGCTTCCCTCGCTTCTGGAAGATTTCCGGCAGAAGAGGCCCCAGGCGGATACCTTTTCTTTCATTGGAAATACGGCCATGATTGAGGAGAAGCTTTTAAAATCGGAGCTTGACGCAGGCATCGTGGAAGGCGTTATCAAAAGTCCGGATCTCATCAGTATTCCAATGGTGGAGGATTACCTTGTTCTGGCCTGCGGCAAGGACCATCCCTTTGCCTCTCTCACCTCCTTTCAGCCCTCGGATCTGGAAGGACTGGACTTTGTCATGCGTGAGAAGGGCAGCGGTACGCGGGCGCTGTTTGAAAAGTATCTCCATGCCAATCATATTCAGATTCACTGTCGAATTGAGGCGCCGTTTCCGGAGGCTATGAAGCATGCCATTCTTTACAATCACTGTATGGCGGTGATTTCCGTGCGCCTGATTGAAGAGGAATTGCAAAAAGGCACGATCCACATGCTGCCCCATCCGGAGCACGCTTGGAACCGTACCTTTAATCTCGTTTACCATAAGGATAAGCTCCTTACGGATTCTATGTTTCATCTGAAAAATCTGCTCCTGCAGTATCGGAGGCCGGAGGTGGGGTGATTAGAAGTACACCATCTCTTCTTCCGGCTTCTCTACGGACTTCAACGCTTTTGTATAGAGCACCGGCCCTTCCTCGCCGGAATATTCCTTCCGTGTTTCCACCTTCACTTTGGCAGTAACGGTAAGCCACTGACGGTTGCGGAGCTTGTCAACGTTCTGAGATTTGCACAGAAAGCCTAAAAATACGGTATCATCCGCGCAGCAGGTCATAGCCCGGCGGCCGGGTACGAAGTAGCCTGCCTCCAATTCCTTCGGGCGCATTACCATTGCTTTGAAACGGATTGTCTTGCCGTCGTAATGATCGGGATGATCCATAGCGTCCAGATACCAGATGCCGTAGTCCATGTCCCCGATATCTATGATCTCCGCATCCAGATCAAAGGGAAGCTCCTCCTCGTATTCAAAAAGCTCTCCGTCCTCCTGCTCAAATTCCACCTGTGCCCTGGGATTGGCCGCCCGGATATTCCGCTTATAGGAGGCTGCCTTTGTACCCTCCCTGCATCGGTTGAAAATGACAAGATCGGAATCCTGCACCATGTCCATAAAAAGAGACTTCATATTCTGCATATACAGATCAAAGGTTCCGGCGTCCACCAGGGTAATGCCCTGGGCCAGAAACCAGCCCTTGGGCAGCTGCATGTCTCTTAGGTGCTGCATCCCCCACATGCCGTTGTACTCGATCATAACCTGGGTGGGCTTGTATTCCTTCCGGCATGCTTCCAAAAATTCCGGGGTAAATTCCGCCTTTCCCTCCACAACTGTCATAACCGTATCATAGGATTCCAGAATATGTTGGTCATACTCCTCCTCTCCCTCCTCGCAGGCGATAAGAAGGGTTTTGCCTCCGTCGGAAAAATAGGGGTCGGAAAGAGTCTCCTGGATGAAGGAGGTCTTGCCGCTTTCCAGAAATCCGTTTACTACATAAACAGGTACTTTATTTAAAAAACTCATAGCTGCTCCTATTCCAGTTCCGTAATATCCCTCATCATGCACCTTTATGAAATCAATTTACAGCCACAAGTCCATGTGTCTGTAAATTGATTTGTGCATCGTAAGGGATATTACTGTTTCCAGTTCCGTAATTTCCTAATAACTTTCTTTTACGTTATACTACATGAAACAGTTCCTTCAGCACATCTTCATTAAGCTTGGAGCCGATTACGCACAGACGCCCCGTGTAATCAGTACTTCCGCCCCGAACTTCATATTCCTCCGGAACAAAGTCAAACTGCATCCAATTGCCGTCAGTACCGGGAACGATGCCCTTGGCACGGAGAATGATGCCGTATTTTTCAGAGCCGCCCAGCTCCTCCAATATCTGCTGCAGCTCCTCTGCCGTATATTTATGAGCCGTCTCCACGCCCCAGCTTGTGAAAACTTCATCTGCATGGTGGTGGCCTTTATGCTCATGATGGTGATGATCGTGACAGCCGCAGGTACAGTTCTCATCGTGCTCGTGATGGTGTTCATGACCACCTTCTCCGTTGTGGTGATGATGACCATGCTCACACTCGCTGTCATGATGATGATCATGTTCACATTCACCGCCGTGGTGGTGCGCATGACCGCACGCTTCCTCATGGTGATGATGGTCATACTCCCCCATCTCAAGCTCCGCATGGTGCATAGCTTCCAGAATCTTCCTGCCGTCCAGTTCGTCCCACGGTGTGGTGATCATGGCAGCATGTCCATTGTGCTCCCGAAGAAGAGCTGCGCACTCCTCCAGCTTTTCATCTGCCATACTTTGGGTTCTGCTTATCACAATGGTTCCCGCATGCTCCACCTGGTTATTGAAAAATTCACCGAAGTTTTTCATATACATCTTACACTTTTTCCCGTCCACTACAACAATGGAGCTGTCAATGTGAACATTCATGGAACCGGCCACATTTTCCACAGCCTTTACCACATCGGAAAGCTTGCCCACACCGGAAGGCTCGATGAGAATCCGATCCGGCGCATAGGTATCCAGAACCTCCTTCAAAGCCGTGCCGAAATCTCCTACCAGGGAGCAGCAGATACAGCCGGAGTTCATCTCATTCACCTGGATTCCGGCATCCTTCAAAAAGCCGCCGTCAATGCCAATCTCTCCAAATTCATTTTCAATCAGAACAATCTTTTCTCCCTGAAAGCACTCTTCCAGAAGTTTTTTGATAAGCGTTGTCTTTCCGGCTCCCAGGAAACCGGAAATAATGGTGATCTCTGTCATGGTTCATTCCTTCTTTCTTCTATTTAACTCTGCAATATCATTAGCACTCTCTTTGACATACTGCTAATTATAGCACGCTCCCTTGATTTGTCAAACCACAATGTATTCCTCAACGCTGCTTCCTTAACGCTTCCCCATCAACGCTTTTATCAAGATCTCAAATTCCCGCTCTGTCAATATGTTGCTGCTTCCGATTTTCAGCATGATTGCGGCCATTTCCTTTCCCTGTCCCGATAAGCGCTCATAGATTTCCCAAAATTTTTCCGCACTTTTCTCTTCCCCTGCCGGATCTTTTTTCATTTCAAATTCGCCTTTCCAAAATTTTGACATTTAATAAATGTCATACTTATGAAGATTTTAACATAGAATTTAAACAGTAAATGACATTCAGTATTTGTCAAAGGTGGCTTATGTATAAAAATAAAATTGGTGATAAAAATAATATTTCCGGAGCCGCAATCCGGACCCATCGTCTGGCAAAAGGCTGGTCCCAGAGGGAGCTGGCAGATGCACTGCAGCTGCTGGGGCTGGATGTAGATAAAAATGCAATCCAGAGAATTGAAGCCCGGAAGCGGTTTGTAACCGATATAGAGCTTACGTATTTTGCCAAGGTCTTTGATGTAGGATATCAGACATTGTTGGAAAAGTCAGTCTAATCGGGACAGCTTGAACTGTCCTGCGAACCATAGCATTTCTTTAAAAATGATATTTGTTTCATTTGAGCTGACTGTTTTCATCACGCAGATTCTTCTTTATAAGAAGCGGTTCTTGCCATTTGGCTGCTTATTCGTCTTAAGCGGGATACCCGCTTCTTTTTTATCCACAAAAAAGCCATTGAGCAGAGACGCTTTTTGCTCTGTTTCAATGGCTCTTTCTCTTACTATAATATTCCGGCTTACGCCAGCTTGCCCTTTGCCAGCTCTACCAGAGTTGCGAAGCCAGCCGCATCGTTGACTGCCATATCAGCCAGGATCTTACGGTCCAGCTGAACCTCTGCCAGCTTCAATCCGTGCATAAACTTACTGTAGGATAAGCCGTTCATTCTGGCTGCCGCATTGATACGTGCGATCCAGAGCTGTCTGAACTGACGCTTTCTCTGCTTTCTTCCCGCATAAGAGCTGGTCAGCGCTCTCATGACGGACTGCTTTGCTACTCTGTACTGCTTACTTCTGGCTCCTCTGTAACCCTTTGCCAGCTTTAATACTCTGTTATGTCTTTTCTTAGCGCCTAAGCCGCCTTTAATTCTTGCCATTTTTTCTCTCCTCCTTGAAATTTTCCTGTCTTACAGATACGGTAAGATCTTCTTCATGTTCTTAACATTGGTTGCATCTGTAATGGTTGACTTTCTCAGGTTTCTCTTTCTCTTCTGAGATTTCTTGGTTAAGATATGGCTCTTATACGCTTTCATTCTCTTTAACTTGCCCGTTCCTGTCTTGTGGAAACGCTTTGCAGCCGCTCTGCTTGTCTTCATTTTTGGCATTTTATATACTCCTCCTGTCAAGTTTTCTTTTCATAGTTCTATAAAATCATTCCTGCATGCAGGTGATTCCCATATCTACTGACGCTTTTCCGTTAAAAACATCAACATCTGACGTCCTTCCATCTTCGGCGCCTTCTCAACAACCGCGATATCGGACATCTTCTCCGCAAATGCATCCAGAATACGTCTTCCGTTCTGAATATGAGCCATCTCACGGCCGCGGAAACGTAAGGACACCTTCACCTTATTGCCCTTCTGGATAAACTTGCGCGCTGCGCCTATCTTTGTATTCAGATCATTGTCGTCAATATTCGGTGACAGACGAACCTCTTTGATCTCAATGATCTTCTGCCTCTTCTTGGCTTCCTTCTCTTTGCGCGCCATCTCATACTTGTACTTGCCGTAGTCGATAATCTTGCATACCGGCGGCTTTGCTGTCGGCGCAACCTTCACCAGATCAAGCTCTGCTTCTCTGGCAATCTTCATAGCATCCCTCGCGGACATGATCCCAAGCTGCTCTCCATTGGCCCCGATTAAGCGGACCTCTTTGTCACGGATCTGTTCGTTAATCATTAAATCGCTAATAGTAATACCCTCCTTAAAAGAAATATCCAAAAAAAGTGGATAGTCAGACTATCCACTTAAACATACCGGATCACAAGGCATACAAAACGCCTTATTCTATCAGATATAAACCCGAGTCGCCTGTCTGCGCTGAGGTGAGAGTGGATACTCTGCTTGCTGTCACTCGAATATCTTATCACAACTGCCCGACCGTGTCAACCGGTTTTTTCCAAGCGCATACTATACTTTTCTTACCATTT
Source organism: Clostridia bacterium (assembly GCA_910576325.1). Lineage (GTDB taxonomy): Bacteria > Bacillota > Clostridia > Lachnospirales > Lachnospiraceae > Laedolimicola. The sequence goes on along the minus strand of CAJTIM010000007.1, from coordinate 181,588 downwards.
GTGATAAATTGAATAAAGATATAATAGAACCGAAATCCGCACTATCTCTCACTATGTACAAATCTTTACATATGTACGCATTTACAGCCGGAAAATGATTTCATATGGTATACCGGCCGGGATATTACGGAACTGAAACAGGAGGCAGCAAAGCTTGAAAAACAAAACAACCCGATTCTTAACCATCAGCCTCATTGTTGTGTCCATTCTCTGTGTTTTCGTCTTCACCTCCCTGGCTGCCCGGATGAACCGGCGGAGCGCCAAAACCATTCAGGAGATCGGCGAAATCTACATGGCAGGCATGAGCAAACAGGTGGATATGCATTTTAAAACCATTATAGAACTGCGGCTTTCCCAGGTAGGCGCCCTGGTGGACTCCGTGCCGCCGGCCAGTTCAAAGGTGGATACCTCCGCCCTGGCATCCCTGACCGGCAATGCAAGGGCCAGAGGCTTCGATTACCTGGGATTCTACACCAGCGAGGGCGGCTTTGACATGATCTACGGCTCCCAGGTCGCTTTAACCGATCCGGAAGCTTTCCAAAAGTCCCTAAGCAACGGCGAGGGCAAAGTCGCCGTGGGAACCGATACCCTGGGAAATGACATTATCCTTATGGGAATCCCCGCCGCCTATACCTTAGAAAACGGACGGCAGTGTCTTGCCCTGGTGGCCGGTCTCCCCAGCAGCTACATAGGAGAAACCCTGTCCCTCAATATGGATGATCCCATGATCAACTATACGGTCATTCGTCAGGACGGCAGCTTTATCATTCACGGAAACGGCGTGAAGGGAGAAAATTACTTTGACCGTATCCGGGAGCTTTACGACAGCACCCCCGAAAAAGATGTCGGACAATACTTAAGCGAGATACAGACCGCCATGAAGCGGAATCAGGATTACTCCAGTACCATTTCCATTGAAGGCGAACGGAGGAATCTCTACTGTACCCGTCTTCCCGATTCCGAATGGTATCTGCTTCTGTCCATGCCCTACGGCGCGCTGGACGAATCCATTGATAAGCTGGGAAATCAGTGGAATGTGTCCGCCCTAAGCAGCTGCCTGCTTGTTCTGGGCGCGCTGCTTCTGGTATTCTTGGGCTATTTCCGTCTGACGAAAAAGCAGCTCCGTGCTCTGGATGCCGCACGCCGGACCGCCGAGCAGGCAAACAAGGCCAAAAGCGAATTTCTCTCCAATATGAGCCACGATATCCGCACGCCCATGAACGGTATCGTAGGTATGACGGCCATTGCCTCCGCCAACATCGAAAACACCCAGCAGGTGCAGCATTGCTTAAAGCAGATTACCGCCTCCAGCCGGCATCTTCTGGGGCTGATCAACGATGTCCTGGATATGTCCAAGATCGAGAGCGGAAAGATGATCCTGAACATTGAACAGATTTCCCTGAAAGATATTATGCAGGGGATTGTTAATATTATGCAGCCGCAGATCCGGGAAAAGCAGCAGTATTTTAACGTGTATATCCAGGATATTTCCGTGGAAAATGTATGCGGCGACAGTCTCCGTCTGAACCAGATTCTTCTGAATCTTCTGGGAAATGCCGTCAAATTCACCCCCGAAGGCGGAAGCATCCAGGTGGTACTCTATGAAGAGCCGTCTCCCCGGGGCAATCACTACATCCGCACCCACCTGCGTGTGAAGGACAACGGCATCGGCATGACAAAGGAATTTCAGAGTAAAATCTTTGACTCCTTTATCCGCGAGGACAATGCCCGTGTTCAGAAAACCGAGGGAGCCGGCCTGGGCATGTCCATTACCAAGTATATTGTAGACGCTATGGGCGGAACCATTGCGGTAGACAGCGCCCCCGGCAAGGGGACGGAGTTTCACATTACCCTGGATATGGAGCGGGCCATTGATAAAGACGGAAACATGGTTCTTCCCAACTGGAATCTTCTGATTATAGACGACGATGAAATGGTCTGCGAAAGCGCCGTAACCTCCTTAAAGTCTCTGGGCGTCCGGGCAGACTGGGCCGTCGACGGGGATACGGCTCTTGAGATGGTGGAAAAGCGCCAGGCCCAGAATCAGGAATACGATATCATTCTCCTGGATCGGACACTGCTTGTAACAGACAGTCTGGAAACGGCGCGCCGGCTTCGTGCCCGCTGCGGAAGCGAGGTGCCCATCCTTCTTATTTCCGCCGGGGATCGCAGCGATTTGACGATTGAAGCCATAGAAGCAGGAATCAGCGGTTTTATCTCCAAGCCTCTGTTCCGCTCCACCCTGTTTTTCGCCCTCCGCCAGTTTGCCGGAGGGGAGACGCAAAAACCGGCGGAGAATATCACGGCTCCCGTAGACTTTACCGGAAAGCGTATTCTTCTGGCTGAGGACAATGATCTGAACTGGGAGATTGCCAATGAGCTTCTCTCGGATCTGGGACTTTCCCTGGACTGGGCGGAAAACGGAAAAATCTGTCTGGAAAAATTCGAAAGCTCAAAGACCGGCTGGTATGACGCGATTCTGATGGATCTGCGGATGCCCTTTATGACCGGCTTTGAGGCTACGGAAGCCATCCGCGCCCTTGACCGGCCGGACGCCGCCGCCATCCCCATTCTGGCTATGAGCGCCGACGTGTTTGCCGACGATATCCGGCATTGTCTGGACAGCGGTATGAACGCCCATATGGCAAAGCCGATTGATGTGGAGGAGGTTGCACGAATCTTAAAACAATATTTGAAATAATCTAAATTTTAAATGACCCGGACATATTTCTTATCAATTAAATTGCCCCCGGCATATCACTTTGTGAGTACCGGGGGCAGACTATTACTTTCCTTAAAAAATCTAATTCCTTCTAAGCGCCTCAATCGGACTTAACTTCGCCGCCTTCCTTGCCGGATAGATTCCGAAGAAAATTCCCACACAGGAGGAAAAGAAGGTTGCCAGGACAATCGTGGAAATACTGATTCTGGCCGGGAAGCCGAGCATTGGCAGCGAACAGATAGCCTTGGCTCCCGCAATCCCCAGAACAATTCCGATGATACCGCCCATAGCCGTAATAATGGCTGATTCTGACAGAAACTGCATCATAATGGACCGCGTTCTGGCTCCCAGGGCTTTTCGGATACCAATCTCCCTGGTCCGCTCGGTTACGGACACCAGCATAATATTCATAACGCCGATGCCGCCTACCAGAAGGGCAATGGCCGCCACAAATGCGATAAAGGCAGTCAGCATATCCAGCACATCCGTCATCATCTTAATCTGGCTCTCCGCATCCTCCACATAGAACTTATCCTCCCCCTGGACACGATATCTGCGCTCCAGAAGGCTTACAATCTCGCTGCTCACCGCCACACTGCTGTAACCGGTGTCCGCAACTACAAAAATACCGTAAAATTCATCCAGAATATACCCAAAAGCATAGTTGGCCGTATAAGGCATATAGAGCGAAACACGGTTGGAATTATACATCATGGCGTTCACAAGTCCGCCGTCGTCGGACTGCTCCTCTTTGATAACTCCGATCATGGTAATCTCCTGGGTCGTGTCGTAGACGGTCGCCTCCACGCTCATTCCCACCACATCGTCCGTGCCGAAAAGCTTCCGGGCATCCCCTTCGCCGATAACCGCTACCAGATTCATAGCCTCCACATCGGAATCCGTAAAATAACGGCCGTACTTCATCTCCGGATTGTGGGTGTATTTCAAATCCTCCGTTCCCGTGGTAATTCCCACATCAAACTCAATGTCTCTGGGGGAAATCAGCTTTCCGGACATGCTGTCATTGGGCGTTACGCCTTTGACGCCTTCCACGCCCCGGATAGCCTCCAGATCCTCCGGGGTGAGGTAAATCAAATCGCTGTCCCCGTAGGCGCCGCTGATAAAGATCTGTCCGCCCACAGCGGCATTGAGCTGATCGCTGATCTCTCCCTTAGCTCCCTGGCCGATGGACATAATCATAATAACCGAAGAAATACCGATGATAATTCCAAGCATGGTCAGAATGGAACGGCCCTTGTTGGCCCGGATATTATCCACGGCCATTTTTATATATTCCAGTAATTGTGCCATCTCTATTCCTCCACAGCCGTAACTCTCATCCCCTCTTCCACCAACATTCCGGTGGTATTGCGGATAACCTTATCTCCGGCGCTTAAGCCTGACTGAATCTCAACCTCCATAGAGGATGCAAGGCCGGTCACCACTTCTCTTACGGCAACGACGCCGTTCTCATCCACCACATAGCAGAAGCTTCCGTCCACGCCTGTATTGACTGCCTCCACCGGAACTACAACCACATTTTCCGCTTTGCGGCCGCTTACTGCCACCTTAGCCTCCAGTCCCAGGTAAATGTTCTCGTCCGGGTTGTCAATATGTATCTCGGCGCTGACTACCGGCGTTCCCTTGCTGTTCTCCGCCGCCAGACGGCTCAGCTTGCTCACCTTTCCGGTGTAGGTTTTTCCAGCCAGATTGATTTCGGCGCTCTGGCCCACCTCCAGCTTTTCCAGGTCAAATCTTGTTACGGACATATCTACCACAACATCCTCATTGCTTGCCACGGTAAAGAGGCTCCCGCCCTTAGCCGCGGGACCGCCGGCAACTGCCGTCACTTCCGTAACCACACCGGAAAATTCCGCCCGGATTCCGGCCTTTCCTTCATTGATCTCGTCCTTGGTCATCTGCGCATTGAGATTGCTCAAATTATTATTGGCGGAAAGCTCATTGCGGGCTGCCGAGGTCAGTCTGGAAGCATCCGTAGAATCCTTGATTCCTTCCTCCTTTGCCTTATTGGTCTGAAGCTTTTCAAGCTCTTCCGAAGAATCTTTCAAACGATCCTGATATTTATTCAGCTTTTCATTGATCTCGTTGAGATTGTTCTGTTCTTCTTCAATCCGCTTCTGAGCATTATTCCGCTTTGCTGTTGCTGATGCTATGGCTGCCTGAAGAGCTGCTTTCTCCTCCGATACATCTGACGGTGTAGCCTTCTCCAGCTCCTCCAGCCGTGTCTGCGCCGTCCTAAGCTCAATATTTGCATCCTCTAACTCAATCTGTCGGTTGTTCAGCTCTATGGATGAGGCCGCCTGCTTTTCCGTATACTCCGTAATGCGATCCTGCACATGCTCATATTCATTCTTCTCATCCTCCACCTGCTGCTCCAAAATTCCCAGAGCTGACGAGGAACGATTATACTCGGATACATTTTTATTATCTCTTGTAATGGCATCCTGATAGCCATAGCCTGCGGCACTTCCTGTCAGCTCTGCCTGCTGATAGAGATCCTCTAATTCCGCCGCATCATAAGTCAGAAGCGTAGAGCCTGCCTCCACCGTATCGCCCACCTTCAGATCAAACTCGGAAACCGTAGCCGATACGGGAGAAAAATACGTCTTTACCTGCTCCGACTTCACGCTTCCGCTTCCCTCGATGGTCTGTTCCACCGTTCCCTGGTAAGCCTCCGCTACGCTTACGACCGGCAGAACCTCCGGTGCAAAAAGCTTCGGCACAATATTCAAAGCCAGAATCACAACTACGATCCCGCCGATAATCAGACGCTTTCTGCGCTTTTTCTTCTGCTCCGGGGTCATTTCTTCCGCCCCTTCTTTCTTTTTCCAAAAGAAAAGGCGTTTCTTCGGCTTTCCTCCCAAATCCTCCTGTAAGGAATCCTCCCACTCATCCAGGGGGCTTCTCTCCTCCACTGTCATTTCCGCTTCCTGCTCATTCTTTTTTCTTCTAAACATCACCGATTCTCCTCATTTTCCATATCAGATTGAAGCTGTTTTCTCAGATTGGCATACTCAATTCTGCTCCAGCGTTTTATCAGATTCTATCTTTCCGTCCATGATGCGGATCACCCGCTTTGCCTGAGCCGCAATGCCGTCGTCGTGGGTAATCAGAATCACCGTTCTGCCGCCCACATACAGCTCTTTCAGAATCTGCAAAATTTCCTTACTGGACGCCGAGTCCAGATTACCCGTAGGCTCGTCGGCCAGTATCACCGGCGGCTTGGCTGCAATGGCTCTTGCAATGGCAACCCTCTGCTGCTGTCCGCCGGACATTTCATTCGGCCGGTGATTGAGACGGTGGGACAGGCCCACAATCTTAAGGGCGTCCACCGCAAGCTTATGACGTTCCCGTTTGCCCACACCCCTGTAAATCAGCGGAAGCTCCACATTTTCAATAGCCGTCAGATTGCTGATCAGATTAAAGCCCTGAAAGATAAAGCCAATCTCCAGATTGCGGATATCCGACTGCTCATCATCCGTAAGCTTGGAAACATCCTTTCCGTTCAGGTAATATTTCCCGGAGGTCGGGACATCCAGACAGCCAAGCATATTCATCAGCGTGGATTTGCCGGAACCGGACTGGCCGATGATAGCTACAAATTCTCCTTTGTCAATGGTAAGGCTCACATGGTCCAGCGCCCGCACTTCATTTTCTCCCGGATTGTAGACCTTGCAGATATCGCTTACCTCCACGAGTGCGCTCATACCGCTCCTCCTTCTTATTTTTTCGTTCCGCAATATTCTTCCCCCACACCTTGGGCCGAATCTCCGGCCGCAAATACACAGATTTGAAAATGGATTCATATACTAAAAAAATATTACGGCTTGCTGCAAAAATATCTTCTTTTGTATTACTTGAATAATACAATAACACATTTATCCATAAGATCAATAGATTTCATAAAATCTTAAGTTTTAATTCCCAATTTCTTCATTTCCCAAAAAGTTACTGTTCACTCCGTGACCAGTAACACACTTCGCAGGATTACAAGGAATCCACATCAAAACACGGTTCTAAAAAGTATAACGAAAACAGCTCGTCTTTTTCTTCATACTTTTTCATATATTTTATAAAACCCTGTTTTATCTTCATTCCATACCCTCAGAAAGACAAAAGGCAAGCGTCCTCTTGTCCGCGAGGATATCCCCATTGAATCTGCATAAGGAGACCTTACCATGAAAAAACTTTTGATCGCCGGATACGCCGATTCCACCGTCAATTATCAAAACGCCTTCGCAAGACTGGGCGCCTCCTGTGACACCTTACCGCCCAAAGCCCCCTCTCCCGCTCCCTGCCAGACAAAGCCGGCGCCTCCCCTCTCCCTCCCCCGGCTCAGCTACTGTCCCTACGACTACGACGGCCTTATTCTTCCCGGAGGCGGAGACATTGCCCCGCCCCTCTTCGGAGCCGCCAACGAAGGCTCCCGGGACATCGACGAACAGCTGGACTGCCTCCAGCTTCGGACACTGGATTCCTTCATCCGGGCCGAAAAGCCCATCCTCGGCATCTGCAAAGGACTCCAGATCATAAACATCCACTTCGGCGGAACCATCCTCCAGGACTTGCCGGAAGCCTCACAGCTCGTCCACGCATACGCCCCGCCGCAGCCAACCGCCCCTTCCGCAAATATACATAATAAGATCCCCGCAATCCGCAAAAACGGCGATAAAATCCACCCCACAAAAGCCGCAGGAGGAACCTTCCCCGAGCGTCTGTACGGAAGCTCCCCCATAACAAACAGCGCCCACCACCAGGGCATAGGCGCTGTCGGCGACGGGCTTTTAGTGGCTCAATACAGCCACGACTTCGTTATCGAAGCCATATACCACGAACGCCTGCCCATCCTCGGCGTCCAGTGGCACCCGGAACGCATGTGTTTCGAATACGCCGACATCCGCATGGAAAACGGCGCCGACCTGCTCCGCTATTTCCTTTCACTGTTATAAAAAAACTATCTACAAAAGCACCTTCCGAAAATACCTAAGAAAATTCCCCCCAATCACCCCCGCAAGCGTATCCTCCGTCATCCCGCGCTCCAAAAGCCTGGCGCTAAGCATCACCATCTCCCCGTGATGCAGCAAAAGATCATCCTTCTCCGTCTCAAAGCAAAGCCGCGGCGTAGCAGCCGAAAGCCCATTACAGAGATCAAACCCCAACCCCACATGCTCCGCCCCGGCCACACACACCATATGCTCCACATGCCGGCAAAGGCACTCAATCGCCTCCTCCCTTGGATAAGGCGCAGCCCCTGCAATCGTTCCGCAGGCATTCACGCCAATCACCCCTCCGCAGGAAGCCAACGCCGCAATCTGTTCATCCCGCAGATTCCGATAATTCTCATGCACGGTCCAGGCATCCGAATGACTTGCCACAAACGGCCTCTTGGCACACTCCAAAACATCCGCAAACCCATCATTATTCAAATGGCTCACATCCACATACATCCCAAGCTCCTCCATCTTCGCCACAGCCTCCCGCCCAAGCTCCGTCAGCCCTCCGCGAATCTCCTTCATCTCCCCCGCCTTACAGCACCCCCTGGCAAACACATTCGGCCGGCTCCAGGTAAGCCCGGCCCCCCGCACCCCCAGATCATAAAAAGCCCGAAGCAGATAAAGATCCCCCCCAACCGGATCAAGCCCCTCCAGCGACAAAAGAACCGCAATCCTCCCATCCCGCAAAGCCCCTTCCAGCTCCGCCCGGCTCGTCACAACACCAATCACATCCCGCACCGGCTCCAAATCCTCCCGAAGCGCCGCAATCTGCGCCATCGCCACATGCAGCCCCTTCTCCGGCAGATCCCCCGAAGCCACAAACACCGAAGAAACACAAACATTCACCCCAGCCTCCAAAAAACGCCGAAGATACCTCCGCTCCACCACATCCCGCTCCCTATAAATCCTGCGCCTATAAACCTCCGCCGCCAAATCCAAATGCGCATCCACCACCGGATTCTCCCTATGTACCGCCTTCGCCCATTCCACCAAAACCTCTTCCACAGCCAATCTCCCCTTTCAAAATTCTAAAACCCCCATCCCAACACCCCACCCAAGTCAGACTTCCCTACATACCACACCAAACCCACCTAAGGCAGACTTTTAATACCTGCCACATTCAAGGCAGATTTTCCAACGTACCACATCCAACCCCAGGCTCCGAGACAGGCCGGGCGCTGAGGATTTTCCTATATCCGGTGTCCGGCTGTTTGGCGACAGATGTCTGATACTGGCGAACTTTGTTCAAGATCTAAAAGGGCAACGCCCCAAAAACCTCCCCACAAAGTCCGCCAGGAGCAGACAGATGTCAGCCAAACCGTCCGAACACAGGATATGGAAAATTCTCAGCGCCCGGCCTGTCTCGGAGCCGTCCACCCCTACCATCCTATGCCCATTCCCCCAAAAAGTCACACCTCAATCAAGAAACTTTCGGAAACACAACCGTCACCGTAAACAAGTCCGCATTCAGCTCCACCTTAAACGTCCCCCCGCAAGCCTCCGTAAAGCTCCTTGCAATGGAAAGTCCAAGCCCGCTGCCGCCATCGGTCCTGCTTGCATCTCCCCGCACAAACCGTTCCGTAAAATCAACGCCATCATCAAGCTCCACCCCGGAAGTATTCTTAATATTCGCCACAGCCACACTCCCCTCATCCGTCAGGGTAAGAAAGATCCGCGACCCATTCAAAGAATACTTAAGGGCATTCTGAATCAGATTCTGAAATACGCGGTAAAGCCTCTGCCCATCCGCCACAATCATCACCGGCTCCTCCGGAATCGTCGTCCGCATAGCCAGCCCGCTCTGTGAAATCTGCACATTCATATCCGCAAGCGTCTGCCGAAGCAGCTTCCCAAGATCCAATTGTTCCAAATTCACCGGCAGCTGATTGGAAGCCGCCTTGCTCACCTCAAACACATCCTGCACCATCGTTTTCAGCCGTTCCGACTTCTCTCCCAGAATCTGCACATACTCCTTCACATGCTCCGGCAAATCCTCCTGCTTAAGAAGCTCCACATAACTCACAATCGAAGTCAGCGGCGTCTTAATATCATGGGACACATTCGCCACCAGCTCCACCTTCATGCGCTCACTCTTCGTCTGCTCCCGAAGGGCCGTCTCCATTCCCTGCTGAATCTCATTGAGGTTCTCCGCCGCCGTTTTCAGATCCGCATCCTCCGGCAAATGAAGCCGCCCGGTGAGATTTCCTTCCCGAATCGCCGCGATCTGATCCGCCAAAGCTCCCAAATCCTTTGCAAGCTCTTTATTCCTGCGCAGATTCCAAACCCCGGACGCCAAAAGCTGTACACCGGAAACCAAAGCCAAAATCAATAATACAATTCCCGGCTCATTCCAATAAAAATCACGGACACGGTAGTATAAAGCCGCCGTAACGGAAAATACGGAAAACAGTACCGCAGGCACAAATACCTGACAATAACGCTCCACCATCCGCTTCTGCACGGAAAGCTTCAGCTCCTTCGCACGCATACTGTGTATCACCGGACCCAAAAGAGACTTCCGATTTCCCTTATTGACCCGCAGATCCAAGACACCCAGATAAACCATCCAGAATACTGCCGTAAGGAACGCTCCTCTGACGGCAAGCTGTCCGGCATAATATCCAAGCTCTTCCATGCTCATGTATACGCCGTCCTCATAGAGCCATATAAGCTCCCTGAGAATCTCTCTGCCTCCCGTAAACAAAAATACAAGCGGAACTCCCACAAACAGCAATATCTTCGGCTCCGTCGGGACGCGCCCCAAAAACTTGCCAACGGCCGCATCCGCCCGGCGCTTATCCTTCCAAAGAAGCACCGACAAGGTCAGCAAAAAGAGGGCCGCAAGCAGCTTCCATTTTACCGCCTGATAACGCTCATAACGGCTTATCTGCTGCTTCTCCATCCAATAAAGCCCTCCCCCGCTCTGCACTACTCCATACTCCGAATAATTGCCTGTAATATAAAGCTTCGGATTTCTGGCTGCCGCCATAAAAATCACGGCATCCTTTGCGGATTCATCCACATTAAAATTCGTATAGCCCGGCACATACCAAAGGCTGTCCTCCGTATACACACCTTCCCCATAGATATCCAGCTCCCGGCCGTCCTTGCTGATACGCACCTTTCCGTCGCCCTTTTCGTTGTACCACAGGCAGAAATTATACTCCTCCTCTGCCGGAAGATACCCCTGGAAATCGGGATTGTTAAGCTCCTGTCCCACCTTAGGCTCCAGCTGCTCCATATTTGTATAAAGAAGCTTTCCCTGGTAAATAACGGCATAACGAAGATTCTTGTCCCTGGCATATTCCTTCATATAGGCTTCCAGGGCCTCCTTTTGATTCTCAGGCGCTCCGTTATCTGAAACTCCAAATTCCCGTTTCAGCGCATCCAGAGTGTCGTCCGCTATGCCGAACTCCCTTTGTATCTCCTCCCATCTTTCGTCTGCAATCCCCTGTTCAGCCGGAATCCCTCCTGCGACGGCCTCCTCATCCTCCGAAGCCTCAACACTAGGCTTGTCCTCATATACCGCCTCCGCCTCCTGCACTACGGTTGCAGTTCTCTCGGGATAGTCCCACCAGACATTGTCATAATAACCGTCATAATACCTGTCATAAAAATAATAGCTGTCCCCCTCGAAGCACACTCCGTAGTTATTCCATCCCTTGCCGCCGGTTGCCACGCCAAGCAGCTCCTCCAGACGGCTCGACATATAGAGACGGAAATCAGGATGTTCCTGGTAATCGGTTCCTATGCGGCTTTTCAGGTTTTCCGGTCTGCTGCCGATAAGACTAAGCATAGACAGGAAATTTCCAAGTAACAGGGTCATTCCCAAAAAGAATGACGTAAAGCTAACAATGATTCTCAATTTTCTCCATTTTGTATCCAATTCCCCACACCACCTTTAAATATTCTGGCTCCTTAGGATTGAGTTCAATTTTTTCCCGAATGCGCCGAATGTGGACCATCACCGTATTTTCCGGGGCAAAGGCATCCTCCTCCCAGACCCGCTGGTAGATTTCCTCCGCCGGGAAGATCCGTCCCCGGTTCCGCATCAGGAGATCCACGATCTTCGTCTCCGTGGCGGTAAGCTTCACCGGTTCTCCGTCTGCGTAGAGGGTGCGCTCCTCCATGCGGTAGCAGAGGCGGCCGTTGTGTATCTCGTCTGCCTGCTGCTGTGCGTGGATATCTCCCAGAGATGTGTACCGTCTCAGATGGCTTTTCACCCGGGCCGCCAATTCCTGGGGATTGAAAGGTTTTGACACATAGTCGTCCGCTCCCATAGAAAGCCCCAGCACCTTGTCGGTGTCCTCGCTCTTGGCGCTCAGGACAATAATTGGAAGATTTTTCCGCTCCCGGATTTTCATTACGGCGGAAAGTCCGTCAAGCTTCGGCATCATCACATCCATGATGATCAGCCTTACCGGATGCTCTGCCACAAGCTCCAGGGCTTCCATGCCGTCATAGGCTTTCAGCACCTGGTAGCCTTCCTTTTCCAGAAGAAGACCTATAGCCTTTACAATCTCCCGGTCGTCGTCCACCACCAGCACACATTCGTTCATTGTTGTTCTCCTTCCTTATGCATGGACTGCCGCAAAATAACCTATTTTGCATCAGTCACATTCTTCAAGCCTGTATTTATAGTAGGAAATATTTCTTACAAAAGGATCGTGATATTTCTTACGGATTTCTTACAATAAAAGTTTTTGGAAAAATGTGCTACCAAACCAGATGTACATCGTCCTTATTAGCCGGGTTGACTGTGACCGTAACCTCCTCCATTCCCGGAGTGTCGAAGGATATAATCCGACCCTCTTTCAGATTTTCAAGGAACAGATCCTTGGCTTTCATCATCAGTTCCATATCGTCTTCCTCCGAAACCCAGCGCCACAGCAAAGCAGCCTGGTTATTTTCCTCTTCCCACACGGCATGAGGCAATATCCGCTCTCCATTGTAGGTTGCGCGGAAGCGGACCGTATTTTCCGGAACGGCTTCGTCTGTCAATACTTCCTCCTGTTTCCAATTGTACCAGCCTGTAATACAGACGCTTTCTTCTCCCGGCTCGAACTTGACGTCAAAATTTTCCGTCCGCATATCCGTCTTTCCCAGAATCTCTTTCCCTCCGTAGGACAGAGCGGAAAATTCCGTAATCAGGACGCCGGCGCCGATTCCTGTCAGCAGAACGCCGGCGCAGAAAACTGCGAGTAATATTTTATGCATCTTTTTCATTTTCTTTCTCCTATCTATAGTCGCTGCGCGACGGCACTAAAGCTTCTGTTTCCTGCTCTTCCGTTTCTTGCTCTTCTGTTTCTTGCTCCACTATTTCCTGTTTCTCTGTTTCCCGCTTCTCTGTTTTATGCTTCTCTGTTTCCTGCTCCTCTTTTTTTCTGCGCAGTATCAGGCTGTAAGAGCCGCAGCACAGAGTTCCCATGCACAACATTCCACCCAGGCAGATAAGCAGCATTCCCACCATCGGATAGCCCTGAGGCAAAAGCACCAATATGGTTCCTACACCTGCCAGCGTAATCAGCGCCATGCCGCCGAAAAACAGCGCCATAAACAGCCAGAGCAGATTCCAGAACAGGCGTATCCACCAGATGCAGAAGGCTGTGAACAGTTCCCATGTCTTTATAAGTCCCCGAAGAAAGGCTGAGATCCATCCCCTTTTTCGTCTTTGCGCTATGTTCACGGTTTTCACAATATTCAAACTCCCCTCCTCTTTAGGCATCTGCGGGGTACGGTCCATATGATTTACCGGAAAATCCCCTGCTTCCCTACCTGTCAGGCCGGTATCCTGCATATGTATAAAAGCTTCTTCCGTTTTTCCATCTTTTGTTCCCGTGCCTGCCTTTGAAAAAGGCTTCCATACCCACAAGGCCAGCGCCCGGCATTTTCTGCCGCACCAGTGGAAGCATCTGCTGATTCCGTGTATACAGGCTTTTGTTTTATTTTTCAGAAAGCTTCCCATTTTCCGAAACTGCTTTCCCGTATCTTTCATTTTGTTCCATTTGATTTCCGGCTGATAGGAGGAAGATTTTTTGTCAAATTCAGGCTTTACATGATAAGCCTCCAGTATCTCCGCCGCCAGCTCCCGCATGGAACCGAAGTCCCGGATGGCCTCCTCTTCGCTTAAGCCCTTCTGAAGCTTCATATCTATGTGCTGTGCATATTCTTCCAGTATGTCTTCCTGCTCCTGATCCTCCAGTATCCGGAGGTATCCGCGCAGCTCTTCCAAAAATGTCTCTTTATTCATGTTCTTTTCCCTCCTTCAAAAATCGACTGACCCTCATCTGAAATTCCTCCCACTCCCCTTCCAAAGAATCTCGGTAGAGGATTCCCGCGGCGGTGAGATGATAATATTTCCGCGGCGGACCCTCGGAGGATTCCCGCAGATAGGTTTCAAAATAATGTTCGTTGGTGAGCCTTTTTAAAAGCGGATAGATGGTTCCCTCATTCACATCAATGACCTGGGAAACCTCCTCCACCAGCTCGTATCCGTACATATCTTTCTTGCGCACGGATTCCAGAACGATAAGCTCTAATACTCCTTTTTTAAATTGTGGATTCATGCGCACCCTCCATTCCAGTTCCGTAATACCGCTCACAGTACACCCGTATGAAATCAATTTCCAGTCACAAATGCGTGTGCCTGTAAATTGATTTGTGCACTTTGAGCGATATTACTGTTTCCAGTTCCGTAATAGCGCTCACAGTACACTCCTATGAAATCAATTTCCAGTCACAAATGCGTGTGCCTGTAAATTGATTTGTGCACTTTGAGCGATATTACTGTTTCCAGTTCCGTAATAGCGCTCACAATACACTCCTATGAAATCAATTTCCAGTCACTAGCGCATGTGCCTGGTTTCCCTTATGATAACTGATGCACGGAAATTGCGATGCAGTTGGTCTTGCTTATGCTATTATATTACGCCAACTACTATGTAATGTCAAGTACTAATATTTTAAAAGTAGTTACGCCTTCTTTTTCCGGTTGACAGTTTTGTCTAATAGTGTTAGACTATATTTGTCTAATATCGTTAGACATTTTATGTCTGCGGGCAGGAATAAAACTATAAGGAGGAGCACAATGGAACCTTATAAACTGGGAGAAATGGAACAGAAATTTGCCGATTTGATTTGGAAACATGCGCCAATTACCACCGGAGAACTGGTAAAGCTATGTGAACAGACCTTTGAGTGGAAGCGGACCACCACCTACACCATGCTGAAACGGCTCTGCCTGCGGAATCTCTTTGAAAATGTAGGCGGCACCGTGGAAATCAAAACAACCAGAGAGGACTTCCAGGCCGCTCAGGGAGAGCAGTTTTTGATGGAGAATTTTGACGGTTCCCTGCCGCGCTTTCTCACCGCATTTTCCAGGAGAAAAAAATTGAGCAGCCGAGAGGTGGCGGAGCTTCGGCGGCTGATTGAAGCGTATGAGGAGGATACGGAAGGAGGAAACCCATGATGGAACAGATTTTTATCCATATTTTAAATATGAGTCTTACGGGAAGTGTGATTATTGCGGCTATGCTGATTGTCCGGCTGTGCCTTGGGAAAGCCCCCAGGATTTTTTCCTATGCTCTCTGGGCCGTAGTGCTGTTTCGGCTTCTCTGTCCCATATCCTTTTCCGCGGATATCTCTCTTTTGGGTATCCTGGAAAAAAATGCTTCCACAGAGGGACGAATGGAATACATCCCGGAAAATATCGGATATCAGACGGAGCCTCAGGTCAGCCTGCCTGTTCCCGGCATCAGTGATGCTCTGAACGCTTCTCTTCCGTCCGGCAACCCGGAGGCTTCTGTCAATCCCCTGCAAATCTGGCTGTTTTTTGGCGCATGGATTTGGATTCTGGGAATTGCGGCTATGCTGATTTACAGCATCTCTTCCCTTCTCCGTCTTCGCAAAAAGCTGAAAACGGCTTCCCATGAGGGTGGGAATATTTACCGGATGCCGGGGCATGGGACGCCCTTTGTCTATGGCTTGATCCGCCCTCGTATTTATCTCTCCCAGGCTCTTGACCCGGAGGAAGAGCGCTATATGCTTCTACATGAACAGATCCACATCCGCAGAAGGGATCCTCTGTTTCGGATGCTGGCTTATCTGGCTCTCTGCCTTCACTGGTTCAATCCCTTTGTCTGGCTGGCCTTTTTCTTAAGTGAGCAGGATATGGAAATGTCCTGTGATGAGGCTGTAATACGCCGGCTCGGAAACAGAGTGAAAAAGGAATACTCGGCCTCTCTTCTGGCTCTGGCCTCGGGCCACCGTATGGTGAAGGGCCTTCCCATTGCCTTCGGAGAGGGGGACACGAAAAACCGCATAGAGCATGTCCTTAAGTACCGGAAGCCTGCCCGGATTCTGGCGATTGCCGCCGCTGTCGTCTGCGGAATACTGGCGATTCAATTTCTGGCCAATCCGAAGAATCCTGAAACGGAAGCTGAGGAGGAAACTGTGTTCTATGGTATTGTGACCTATGCGGATATGGAGGAGGAAACTCTTCCTATGGTAGTGCATGTTCCCCGTCTTGGAGATATGATTATTCCGGAGGCGGACCGTGTGGAGCCATATATAGAGATTGATTTTGACGGACTGGAGGCCGGGGATCTCATTCGCATTACCTTCCCAAAGGGAGAAGAGATCTCCTTTATGGAAACTTATCCCGGCCAGTTTTCCAACAAAGCCGAGAAAATCGAGGTGATGGGGCGCGGACCCTTTGCTTTGCAGCCCGGGGAGGGGAACTGTTATCGTTTTGCCCTGCCGCTTGGTATGGCGCCTGAGGCACAGCCCGGGGATTTGCTTGATATCTACCATCAGGAACCGGATAAGAACGGGCAGATGCAGGAGGTGGAATTTTTACATTCCGTGGAAATTCTGGATGTGGTGCCGGAGTATTCTCAGCTCTGGGTAAATATGCTTCCTGAGGAGGTGGAACAGTTTTTGCCGGCATTTGGCTTTGGGCTTCGGTGTGAGCTTGTAAAATCAGATTCGGATCAAGCACAGGGGCAGACGGAATCCTCCCGCAGCGAGAGTTCTCCTTCCGGTTTTCAGGATGAAATGCTGTCAGATATGTCGATTCCCTACCTGTCCTGGCCGGATCTGGAAACGCTTTTGGCCAGAGAGGATTTGAACGGGACCTTCCGGCTGAATATCCAAAGCATTTCCCGGAGCGCTATGGGGATTGACCGCTATGTGGTGAATATGCTTATGGAGGATTCCGTTGATGAGCTTCCCTTTCTTGCATTTGCCGGAGACTGTGTTTTCCGGGTGAACCGGGCGATGAATGCGGTTCACTATGAGGATGTGGACTTTGAGGAATTTGCCGCACTTGCGGAAGACGGATTTTCCTGGATCAATCCGCTGTGCACCCTTCGTTTTGAGGATAATGTGATTACCCATGCGGCTCTGGAAAGTGCATGGTACGGCAGCGGGATTGCTTATGAGCCGTTTACCCCGGATACCTGGTATGCGGATATTCACAGCTTTCCGGAAATGGAAGGGATAGATCCGATTGAAACGTATTATTCCAAAGTATATGACGTAAAAGCTGATTTCGGAGATGGGGACGGGCTGGAAACGGCTGAGGTTTATACGGGGAATATCGGAGACGGGGACAGCGGGATTGTGCTTTTTAAGAATGAAAACGGGGACATTCTATACTCCGAGGGCGCTCATACCGCCCGGGCCGGATGGAATAACATTTATCTTGGAGAGCGGGACGGGACGCCTTTTCTGATGCGGGTGCACAGGGAGGATCGGGATACCTATGGCGGGTATGTTTATCAGGTATTTCGCTTAGGAGAGCACGGGGAGATTCTTCAGATTGCGGGAAGTTCTTTTTCCTTTGATCAGGATCGGATTCCTTACGATGAGGAGGTTTTTCATCAATGGGAGGGGCAGATGAATGAATATCTGGATCAATGCCGGCTGCTGCTGAGTACGCAGGATGGGGAGGTGCGGACGGAATAGTCTGCGCCTGACTTCTCAGGCGCACCCCAGCAGCCTGCAGAAATTCCCATAGAGAATCTTTTCCATCACATCCTCCCCCAAGTCAAAGCTCAAAACCTGCTCCACCGCGTCTTTTGGCTTCCACATGGGAAAATCGGAGCCGAATAAAAACCGTTCCGGCCCGAAGCGGTCGAACATGCGGTATACCAGCTCTCTCGGCACAAGAGGAATGGTGCTGGAGGTATCATAGAGAACATTCTCCGGCTGCGGATGATTGAGAGAGCTCTCCCAAACCGTCCACCCTCCGAAATGAGCAGCAATTACCTTCAAGTCCGGCACCTTCCGAAGAAGATTTGTCAAACGCTCCGGAGAAGAAAAATCGTAGCGGTCATCGCCCATATGAAACAGCACCGGCAGCCCTCTTCTGGCGATGGAACGGTACATTTCAATGCCGCAGGAGGCATCAATGGGAACCTTCTGAAAGTCGGGATGAATCTTAAGTCCCCGAAGGCCAAGCTCTTCCATCCGATCCAGCTCCTCCTCATATCCCTCCATTCCCGGATACAGAGAGCCAAAACCGATAAAGCCGGGATGCTCTTGGGCGGCCTGGGCCAAAAAGGTATTGATGTTGTGCACCTGTTTCGGCGTAGTCGCGGAATTGCTGATTACGCAGCGGCTGATGCCGGCCTGGGCAAGCTCTTCCGCCAGGCGGTCTGTGCTCGCGATGGTATAAGCGGTTTTGTCGTAAAATTCTCCGATGGAATGAGCCGCCTTTTCCGCCAGCTTATCCGGGAATATGTGTACATGGATATCTGCTGTCTTCATAAAAATTTTCCTTCTCAGTCGCGAAAATGATATGGTTGTTTGTAAATTTTATATGACTACATTTCTTCCTCAATTCGGATATTATCCCCTTCTCTCAGCTCCTGCTGGAACAAGCCCTGCACTCCGTTTACACTGAGGACAATCCGTCCCTTGGGCTGCTTCAGATCAATCCCGGAATACTGAATCATATCCATCAGAAAATAGGGGGTTCCGTCTGCTTTTCCGGGCAGGCTGATAGGCATACCGTTCAGATGAAAATGTATCTCCCGCGGTCCCGGGGAAATTACTTCCTTTTCCGCATTCCGGGACATTGAGGCGTTTGCTGCCAGGACGGAACGCTGTGCAAAATTTCCCTGGGGATTCAGAACTGGCTTTGATACCTCTTCTGTTCTCAATTCCTCAACAGGCTCTTCGCTTTCCGCTGCTTCCGATACGTCTGTTGTTCCCACAGGCATATCTGACTTTGCAGCTTCTGCTGCCGGCTTCGGCATAATTACTTTTTGCGCTTCCAATACTCGTTCCGGCATAACTATTTTTTCTGCCTCCGGTGCAGCTGCCTTTTCTGTATCCGGCGTTCTCATTTGCATAACTGCTTTTTCTGCTTCTGATGCATTTCCCGGCACAGCTGCTTTTTCTGCTTCTGGCACATTTCCCGGAGCAACTGCCCTCTTGACTTCCGGCACACGTTCTGCCGCAGCCATTTTCTCTTCCGGTGTTCTCGCCGCGGCAATCGGTTTGTCTGCTTCTAAGGTTCTCGTCAGTGCAGCTCTCTTCCCGGAATCCAATGTTGTCTCAAGCCTGGCTGTCCCTCCCGCCTTTGCCGCTTCCTGCGCTTCTGCTGCCTCTTCCGCTTCTGCCGCTCCCGAAGCTTCGTCCGTCTTCTCCGGCTCCGCTTCCTCCCCGGGCTTACGCATCACTATGGCATCGCCCATTTTCAACTGTGTTTCCAGATCCGCAGACATTCCGTTCAATGTCAGCTCCACGGCGTCCGCCGCCCCTTCAATATCGCCAAGACAGGCCTTGGCCGACACGCCGGATACAGCCGGTGTAAAATCAATCTCATCTCCGGCCTGGATAATCTCCGACAGCCGGCCTTCCTTTTTATTGATAAACAGAGTTGCCGGCTCCACGGGGGTGCCATAGAACACCTTGCGCCTGCCGTTCACCGTCACAACCAGATTGGCGCCGCTGCGTCCCATAATATCAAGAAAGCTGAACCCGTTCATCATCAGAAGGTTGAGAGCCGTAAAGCTTCCGCTTCGGAACAGATTGGCCGGCCGGCCGTTCAAAATCACCCGGAAGCTGGCATTAATCAGGTTCAGTCCCGAAGAAACTACGATTCCAAGAGGCGTTGCATACTCCGGGTTGTTAAGATCGTATTCATCGGAAAAAGCGCTTGTTCGGAAATTATTTCCGGCTATGGCAACACGCTTGGCATCCATCTGCAAGGCTGCCGTCAGCCCGTCCTTTACCCCCGTAAGCTTACTGCCGCCGCCTGCCAGAAACAGCGCTGAGGGTGCATTTCCGTTAATCTCCAGTATTTTTTCCGCAATTTCACGGCAAAGAAGATCCGTCGTATCCTGGATGCACTCCAAAAGCTCCTCCCTGGATATGCTCTGCTCAAAGCCTAAAATATCCGTAAAGGTGATTTCCTCCTGCTGATCGGCCTGGGCCTTCATGGACTCCGCCATCTGGAAATCCACCAGGTACTCTTTCATCAGGGTTTCCGTCACTTCGTCACCGGCCACGGTCGCCATTGTATATCCCGTAACACTTCCGTCCGTACAGGCGGCAATATCCGAAGTTCCCGCGCCAATATCCACCATCACCAGATTGAGAAGCCGGAGATTGGCCGGAATAGCCGCATTGATAGCCGCTATTGGCTCCAAAGTGATACTTGCCACCTCCAGCCCGATTTTGTTCATGGTGGTGTAGAGGCTTTCCACTACCTCGCTTGGCAGGAAGGTCGCTATCAGATCCACCTTCACACTTTTTCCCCGGTGATCCTTCAGGCTGGAAATCATATATTTGTCCAGATAATACTGACATACCGTGTAGCCCACCAGGTAGAAGCGGCGTCCGTCCTCTGCGGCCCGATTTTCCGCATCAAAGGCTTCCTCCGCCTTACTGATGGCTCCTGCCTCCAGGCGGCTGATTACCTCGTCGTCTATCAAATCCGTCCCCGGAAGCTCCATCTCAAATTCCGCCCGCTTCGTCCGAAGAGCACGGCCTGCTGCCGCCACGCATACGCGCTCCAGCTTAAAATGCAGCTTGCTTTCAAGCCTCTGCTTTACTCTTCCGGCCAGAGCCGCCACCTTATCTATATTCTCAATCTGCCCGTCTACCATTGCCCGTTCCGTATGCTCTTCTTTTTCAATGGCAATGATCCGGATCTTTTCATTCTCCACCGTTCCCACCATTCCGATGATGCTACGGGTTCCGATATCCAGAGCAAACACCGTCTGCTCCGCCTGTATTTGCGCCTTTTTTACCTGTACTGCCGCCATGCTTTCCCTCCTGTGCCATTGGGGAGGACCTATGCCTGCCCTCACAGCTTTCTCTAAGGACCATTATAGTAAAATCTCTTTTCAATGTAAATGTTTTTCTATAGGAACTTCTTTAGACTTCTTTAGAAAGCATTTGTCAGGAGTTGAAAAAACTCAAAATAAGCAAAGAGGCTATGTTTTCGCTCTAATTCAAATGTCTGCCTTTCGGGACACCAAACCGTAGAAATCCACAGCCTCTGCTTATCACAATTTTCTCTTTTTAAATTTGTTTTATCCTCTCCAAAGCTGCCAGAGTATTCTCGTAAGAGCCAAAGGCAGTCAGGCGGAAATATCCTTCTCCGCTTGGGCCGAAGCCAGATCCCGGTGTTCCGACTACGCCCGCTCGCTCCAGCAGGTAATCAAAAAATTCCCAGGAGGTCATATTTTCCGGTGTTTTCAGCCAGATATAGGGGGCGTTGACTCCGCCGGATACGGTATAGCCGGCAGTTTCGAGACCCTCGCGGATGGTTTTGGCATTTTTCATGTAATAGGCTATCTGTTTTTTTAACTGAGCCTTTCCCGCATCGGAATAAACTGCCTCGCCTGCCCGCTGGATAATGTAGGGGGCGCCGTTGTATTTTGTTCCGTGACGTCTTGCCCAAAGTGCGTGTAAGGATATATCGCCGCATTTCAAATCTTTGGGAATGACCGTATAGCCTAAGCGCACACCGGTAAAGCCGGCATTTTTGGAGAAGCTTTTCAGCTCTATGGCACAGCTTCTTGCTCCCTCACATTCGTAGATGGTGTGCGGGACATTTTCTTCGGAAATATAGGCTTCGTAGGCGGCATCGTAGATAATGACCGCTCCTGTGCGGTTGGCGTAATCTACCCATATCTGTAGCTGAGCCTTGGTGACAGCGGAGCCGGTGGGGTTGTTGGGGAAGCACAGGTAAATGAGATCGGGCGTCTCTTTGGGAAGCTCCGGGGCAAAGCCGTTTTCGGCCAGACAGGGCATGTAGATTATGTCGCTCCACATCTCTGTTGCCGGATCGTAGGTTCCTGTTCTGCCTGCCATAACGTTTGTGTCTACATAGACGGGGTATACGGGATCGCAGACGGCAATTCGGTTGTCTGTGCTGAAAATCTCCTGGATGTTGCCGGAATCACACTTTGCGCCGTCGCTTACAAAGATTTCGTCGGCTTTGATGTCGGCGCCCCGCAAGCGGTAATCTCCCTCGGCAATGGCATTTCGCAGGAACTCATAGCCTAAATCCGGGGCATAACCGCGGAAGGTTTCGGCGCTGCCCATTTCGTCTACTGCGCTGTGCATGGCTTCTATAATGGCCGGAGCCAGGGGCTGGGTTACATCACCGATTCCCAGACGGATGATGCTTTTCTCCGGGTGGGCCGCTGTGTAGGCAGTTACCTTTTTGCCGATGGTGGAAAAAAGATAGCTGCCTGGGAGTTTTAAATAATTTTCGTTTATCTTATACATTGCGGTGAGACCTCCTGTTTCATTTCTGTAATATTCTTTTTAGTACGCTGGAATAAAATCGATTTCCAATTATAATGCTTTGTTCACTGTAAAACTTTTTACTGTTTCTAATTATGCAAAAATTTCAACGCAAAAAAGGCGTTCTTCTCCCTGTGTTGAACGCCTTTGCTCTGTCTCAAAATATAACAGTTATGGGGAGCTTTGTCAATAAAAAATTAAAGGTTTTCTTCTGTCTTCTGCTCACAAGTCCCCTATTGAAAATAGCCCGGATAAAAAATACTTTTTATCTCTGTTCCTGATACCAACGGATAAATTCCTCTTTTTTGTCCTTAAGCTGCTCCTCTGCCTTCTCCAAAGACAAAATACTCTTGTCTACTAATTCAGCCAAAATCTCAAAGCTTCCAAGTATCATACCTTGCTCAATGCCCTGTTCAATTCCTAATTTCATTCCCTGTTCAATTCCCTGCTCAATTCCTAATTTCATTCCCTGTTCAATGCCTTGCTCAATTCCCCGCTCCAAGCCTTCCTCAATCGCTTCCTTCCGCAGATATTCCCGTTCCGCCTTCTCGTCATATTCTTCCAACAACATTCTACGCACCTCCGCCTGACTT
The DNA here is from genome assembly GCA_910576325.1 of Clostridia bacterium. GTDB lineage: Bacteria > Bacillota > Clostridia > Lachnospirales > Lachnospiraceae > Laedolimicola. The sequence goes on along the minus strand of CAJTIM010000007.1, from coordinate 158,489 downwards.
CTCCGCAAAATGTCCGTCAGTACTCCATGTGCCAGACAGTACTCGATTGCCTGTCCCAAGGCCTTCTCCAATTCCATCCCTCTTTGAAGGTTCCTGCGGATCTCTCCTATAAACTCCGCATACTCCTGCAGCCTTTGGCATTTCTCCATCAGTTCACGGTTATGTCCGCTATTGATATTTAAGATTAGAGCACGACATTCCAGCGCAGGCTCACATCCCTCCCGCCCGGATTCAAATGCCTCCGATAACCGAAGTTCCATCTGCTCCGCTTCTCTTTCCAAGCCATTGTAAAATACAATGTAATTGGGAAACGGCAGAGGAATACGCGTATTCCCGGACAAGCGATACCCTTTGCTGTTGATGTACCGCTCATATAACTCCGCAAAATACAGCAGCCCGCGCAGAGGCATATTTGGGTTCCAGGTACTCTGATGCTCATACAGATTCATGGAGGCACCCACCAGGAAGGACAGATCATTTTTCATTTTCAGATAAATGACATTTTCCAGGGTGTTAATCTCCAGGTCTTCCGGATCTTGGTAATCCGTGCCGTTGACTGCGTTATAAAGAGACAGCAGATCCTTTTTATCATGGAAAGTCAAATACCCCGCAGCAAGCTACGGGATATTTGACCCTCGCGACAGTCGCCAAATGGACATGCCAGCATGTCCGCTTGGCTCGTTGCTCGCGGGAATAAACCGAAACAGTTCATCCTTGTACTTTCGGTTGGCCCGTTTTCGGAAACGGAATATTTTGCTTATTTTGAATTTCAATTTGTTCTCCTTTCATTATACGGTTTTCCTGTTTATCCTGCAAGACCGTAAAAAGGCATTCATGGGCATCACACTCTCTTTAAATTCTTTTTTGTTATTATGGGAATGGGAAAACGGAATTGTTTTCCTATGAAATCCTTAAAACCAGTATTTTACCAGTTTTTTATAACGTATTTAGTATAACATATTTCCAAAAAAATACAATAACTTTTTACAAAAATTTACTATATTTTAACAATCAAGAAAGCAATCCGGCCATGCCCTCTTTGTTCGTGGTCTCCTGGAATAAACAACTGAAAAGGCCCTGACATATTCTGGTTCTTTCTCATGTTTGGATACACTGTCAAATTCAGTTTTGCCGGAACATTATATTTACCGCAAAATCTGAAATACTGACTGATACAAAAATATCCAAAGTTAAGAAAGAACCAGTATTCTGTCAGGGCCTTACGTACAATATATTTATCATTTATTCCTATGCTGCTCTGGTATAAACTTGCTCCAAAAGCTTTTACCACATTTCGCGGTCTTATCTCTGATTCCGCAGCATCTCCATGTCTATCTCACCTTGGAACACCTCAGCCGCAGGGCCGGTCATATATACGCAGTTATCTTCCTCGCTCCAGTCAATCCGCAGATCGCCTCCCAACAAACGAACTGTAACGCTTCGTTGGGCAAAACCATTAAGAGCCGCAGCCACAGCTACCGCACAAGCCCCTGTCCCACAGGCCATAGTCTCCCCGGAGCCTCGCTCCCACACACGCATTTCCAAGGTTTCTTTATCAATGATACGCACAAACTCCGTATTCACCCGATCCGGAAATCGTTCATGTGTCTCGAACTTCACTCCCAATTCCTCCAGCTTCAGGCTCTTTATATCCTCCAAAAATACAACTGCATGGGGATTTCCCATCGAAACACAGGTCATTTCGTAGTTCTGGCCGTCAACGGCAATCGGCTCCGCCACAAGCCGTTCTCCTTCCCCTTTCACCGGAATAAGAGAAGGCCGTAAAATCGGTTCGCCCATATTTACCCTTACTTGTGATACCTTGCCGTTCTCTACGGTCAGCTTCAGATACTTGACAGCTCCTCCGGAAATAATCCGCAGATCTGTCTTGTCTGTTAAGCCGTGATCGTATACGTATTTTGCCACACAGCGGATTCCGTTTCCGCACATCTTCCCGTAAGAACCGTCCGCATTGTACATCGCCATTTCAAAATCTGCTTCTTCGGACGGCTGAATCAAAATCAGACCGTCTCCCCCGATGCCTTTGTGCCGGTCGCTTACCAGACGGGCTGTTTCCTCAGGATTCTTTAAGGGTTCCTTCGTACAATCCACATAAACATAATCGTTACCGATTCCATGCATTTTCGTAAACTTCATCTTAGTCTCCTTCTTATTCCAGTTCCGTAATATCCCTCAAAGTACACCTCCATGAAATCGATATCCAGTCGCTGATACATGCGCCTGGATATCGATTTGTGCACTTTGCTGTATATTACTGTTCCAGTTCCGTAATATCCCTCAAAGTACACCTCCATGAATGTAAATCTTTTTGAAATCAATTTCCGGTCACAAGCGCATGTGCCTGCAAATCACTTTGTGCTCTTTGCTGTATATTACTGTTCATATCTTGTAACATGAGTTAAAAATTCATAAGGCTCAACACCATCCGTGCCGTTTCCATCAAATTCGTCCCGCTGTCCATACTGCATTTCTGTATATAACGGTGTGCCTCCTCTTCACTCATATGGTTCCGCTCCATCAGAAGACTTTTTGCCTCCAGAAGGATCCTTTTCTCCTCCTCCGAGCGGATCTTCGGCTTCTGCCGCAGGCGTTTTTTCCGACGGGCTATCTGCTCTGCCATAAGATCTATGGTATTTAACAAATCCCGCACCTTAATGGGCAATGTAATGCATATTAAGTCGGGATCTCCACATTCGCTTAAGACACGCTGCGAGGCAACCAAAATCATCTCAAAATGAGAGGGCAGGGCCGTTCGCAGCTCCGAATAAATCATGTCCGGATATTTGTAACCGCAGACCAGAATCCCGTCACCCAGAACATTCGCCTGTGCCAGCGCCTGCGCCCCCGTTGTGCAGACCGAAGACACCAAAAATCCATGCCGCACCAGGAGGCTGCGTACATTTCCGGCATCTTCCGCCTTTGGAAACAAAACAATAATATTTGTCATGTACATCCCCCTGTACCATACTATAACAAAAAGTCCTAACCGCCGTCTAAATCCGGTAAAGATAGCTGTCAATCTCCCAGGCCGATACCTGCGTACAGTATTCCTCCCACTCTCTGCGCTTCGCCTCGCAATAGCTGCGGCTGACCTTCTCTCCCAGCACCTTTGTCACCAGCTCATCCGCCTCCATAGCCAGCAAAGCTTCCTCTAAATTCCTGGGAAGGACTTCAATGCCTCTCTCTGCCCGCTCCTTCTCCGTCATCCGCCGGCTGCTCTGATCCACCGGTTCCGGCGGAAGTATCTGCTCACGGATTCCCTCCAGTCCGGCAGCCAGACACACGGCCAGAGCCAGATAAGGATTGCAGGACGGGTCGGGGCTTCGAAGCTCAATACGCACATTTTCGCCCCTCTGTGCCGGAATACGGATAAGCTGGGCGCGGTTCACGGCTGACCAGGCCACATAGCCGGGAGCCATATAGCCCGATGCCTGCTGTGCCGGAAACAGACGCTTATAAGAATTAACAAGGGGATTGGTAATGGCCGTAATACCTCTGGCATGCTTCATAATACCGCCGATAAAGTAGTATGCCTCCCTGCTAAGTCCATTGGGATCATTGGAATCCTGAAAAATATTCTTTCCGTTCCTGGACAGGGACATATTGGTGTGCATACCGGAACCATTTTCCTCTGTCCTGGGCTTTGGCATAAAGGTTGCGTGAAGACCGAACCGACGGGCAATGGCTTTTACCGCCAGTTTGAAGGTCATTATCTGGTCCGCCGTCAAAAGAGCCTCATCATAGCGGAAATCAATCTCATGCTGTGCGGAGGCTACCTCGTGGAAGGAAGATTCCACCTCGAAATCCATTTCCTCCAGGGTCATAACCATATCGCGTCTTGCATTTTCTCCCAGATCAATCGGACTCATATCACAGTAGCCTGCCCGCTCGCGGCTGAAGGTGGTAGGCTCCCCGTTGTCATCCGTGTGGAAGAGGAAAAATTCACATTCCGGCCCTACATCAAACTGATAGCCCATGCTCTTTGCTTCCTCCAGAACTTTTTTCAGAATATACCGCGGATCGCTCTCATAGGGCGTACCGTCGGGCCGCTGAATATCGCAGATTAGGCGGGCAACCTTTCCCTGCTGCGGCCTCCAGGGAAAAATAACGAAGGTATTCAAATCCGGACACAGAAACATATCCGTATCATTGTCATCCACAAATCCGTCCACACAGGAGCCGTCAAATACATAGTTGTTGTCCAGCACCCGTTCCAACTGGCTTACCGTGATAGCCGCATTTTTCAGATTGCCGTACAAATCCGTGAACTGCAGGCGGATAAACTCCACATCCTCCTCTTCCACCAGTCTTAAGATATCTTTTTTTGTAAAATGGCTCATATCTTCTCTCCTTCTCTTCATCCTTCTGACAGATTCACCCTGTCCGCAGGATGTTTCCTTCTAAAACCTTAAGCCCTGCGCCGCAGGCTTCCCGGGCCATACCGTCTGACAATGAAAAAAAGGCGTTCTTCTTCCTGTGTTGAACGCCTTTGCTCTGTTTCAAAATATAGCAGTTATGAGAGTCTTTGTCAATAGAAAAATCCCGGCCATGTATGAATCAAACCCATTTCCGTATCTGTCGAGGTTCCCTATTTTGTGATAATCGTAAACATCAGATTAGGCCCCGTAGCCATACCGGTCTGCCCCAGGGTTCCAATCACCTGCCCCTGCCGGACCTCTTCCTGCTCCGTTACTCTTATTTTCTTTAAATACCCATACTTCACCATAACGCCATTTCCCAAATCCAATACAATATAATTTCCGCAGGCACTGTCAAATGCCGCCTCCACTACGGTCCCCTCTGCAACCGCGTAGACCTCATTCCCGGCTTTGCCGGCTATGTGAATGGTGCGTTCCGAATCTGTTTCATTTTCCGAAGCTTCATAGGAATCCGATACCTTCTGACTTTCCGTGGGCCAGATCCAATCGGACGCCATAAGGCCCGTAATATCGTAACCGGCTTCTTCCGCACCGCTATCCCCTGCCTTTTCCTTCCGTGTATTGTGCTCCTGCCGGAAAGCCAGTCCCTTTTGCGCCTCCTCCACAGTCTTTGTCTCAAAATCAAAGGAACACATCCAATCATGTCCAAAGGCAAAATTGTAATTGGTAAAAACAAAATAATACCAGTCTCCCTTAGGAAGAGCTTCCTCCATTGCCTCCACATTATAGCCCTTTGATATATCAACAGAAACAACTTCTTGGGAATGGGCCGGGATTGTCTGATTGGTAATAATGATTTTTTTGCTGTCGCCTTTCACGTCTTCACCGGTTGACCACTGCATAACCTTAACCTTGTTCTGGAGCTTTAATTCCCGGTTAGAATGATTTACAACCACTATTTCAAACCGGCCGTCCCCCAGATATGCGGGTGCAAAGCTCAGTTCATCTCCGTTCAGGCCCGAGAATCTCGTATATGCAAAAGCCGATAACACCGCAAAGCACATAAAGCAGGCAGCCAGAAGTAAAAGCCGTTTCTTTCTATGTCCTCCTATCGGGCCTGCCATAACTGCCGCACCGGATTTTTCGCAGACGATTTTCTGTATATTCTCAAGATGTGTTTTGTTAAACTTTTCCATTCATTCATCCTCCTTTCCATCCTGCTCCATCTGTTATAAGTCAGAAGTCCCGCAGCTTTATGCCTCCATAAGTCTTCGCAGCTTTCGCTTTACCCGGTACAGACGGTTCTCCACCTGCTTCTTTGGAATATCCAATGCCGTCGCAATTTCCGCTGGCTTTTGCTCATAATAGTACCTTCGGATAATTACATCCTTTTCCTTTTCATCCAACTCCCCTATACAGGACAGCAGTTTTTCCTTCTTCTCATCAACAGTCTCCCATTCCATATACCCCAGACTGTCAGCCGCAATTTCTTCTATGGGAAGCTCCCTTATTTTAGTGATCCGGCGGTATCTGTCAATCGCCTTTGATCTTGTAAGAACTGCAAGCCAGGACGAAATCTTTCCCTGGTCAGGGTTATATTTTTCCGGATGCTGCCATAAATGAATAAACACATCCGCAACACATTCCTCCACCTCCTGAGCGGAAGCCGCGTTGATTAAAATGGACGCTGCTATTTTCCAAAGAAGCCCGGAATATTTTCGTATGACAAATGCAAGTATTTTTTCATCCCCTTTGATAAGGGCTGCAATTATTTTTTTGTCATTCAACACAGGCACCTCTTTCTTATGAAGTACATTTTTAATTCTTTTTACTCTACACTGACTGCCGAGCTGATTTCAACAGATATCAATTGAATGATTTCACGGCTTTGCTTTATAGCTTTGTTACATATAATACGAAAGAAATGATTAAAAACACTTCCGCCCAAAGTAAAAAACTTCGCGTAAATCAAAAATCCGCAATCTTTTTCTGAAAAATAAAAAAGCAGGAGAGTGATAGGATAATCAGTCCTTCTCCTGCTTTATATCGGTCATATAAATTTTATGCTATCATAGAAAAGCTCTCTCTCCTAATTCCCCGCCTTTCCCGCATTACCTTTTCCAAAACGCACTTCACAGTCCTTTCGGTAAAAAGATATTCCATAGCAGTCAATCTTTCGATACCCCTCTGTCCTCAACTCCTCCTCATATCTCTTTTCATAGATCTGTTCCAAAGCCTTTTGAGCATCCTCCTCCAGATCATCAATGCAATGGGAAACCTTTACCTCCAGAATAAAGGAGCGGCCTCTGAGAGACGGGCTTTTCACCATAATGTCGGCGCGGCCGTTCCCTGTTTCCCGGTTGGATTTGACCAGATAATTTTCACTTTGGCTCAAAATTCCCGTCAGAAAGCCATGATAGAAATTTTCCGCGCTGTCAAAAAAGCTGATGGTATGGAACAGCTGCCCATTCAGAATATCCCGCATCCGTTCCCCGTCGCCTTCCTCCATCGCCCGGTACAAATCGCGGAAATCCTCTTTCTTTATTTTTTCCTTAAACCATCTTAGAATTGTATTCTGATAGATGGTTTTCACCTCCGTGTTGGGAATACACACCCTCAAGTAAATGGAGGATTCCTTAAAATATTCGCCTGACTTTGTAAGATACCCCGTAAAATAGAGAAAATTCCATAGATTTTCACCGCTGCCGTACATATCCTCGTAGGTAATCTCCTCATGTACCTGGATATCCAATGTCTCGCCCTTGAGAAGCGTTTCTATCTGCCCCATTGTTTCACGGTCTGCCCGGGCAATCAGTTCCTTGATAATATCATTGGAGCTGGTGTTGATCCAATAGGGACGGGGAAATGCATTGACATCCGAATACAAATCATATAAAAATTTAATGACGCTCCAGGGATTGTAAACCTTTGTATTTCCAAACAGGTATCCATTGTACCATTCCTTCATTATCGGAAAACGGTTGTCCACATTATAATAGGCCATAAGCTCCAACACTTCTGTTTCCGTAAAGCCGAAATGCTCGCTGTATTTTTTGTCGAGAACAGAGATAATGTTCAAATGGTTCAGCCCGGTAAAAATACTTTCCTTTGATATCCGCAGGCATCCGGTAATTACCGCGAATTGCAGATAATCATTCGTTTTCAGAGCAGATTCAAAAAGCGAACGGATAAAATTCACCATTTCTTCATAGAAGCCTCTGAAATACGCATTTTCCAGGGGAACGTCATATTCATCTATTAAAATAACCGTACTTTTTCCGGTCATCTGATAGAGACATTTGCTTAAAAATTTCAGCGAGCCGGTATAGTTATCGTATCCGGCTTCCCCGTCTGCGATTCTTTGAAACAATTCCTTGTCAGCAGAGCTTATATTCGTGCTTTCCAATACGGCCAGATGTCTCTTATACTCTTCCGCAATTTCATATTTTAACTTGCCATATGCCGATTCAAAGACAGGCTGCTTTGCTGATTTCAGCGTCAGATTTATCACAGGGTACTTGCCCATTTGTCCTACATACCCTTCGCCTGCCTTCATAATCTTTAAATCACGAAAAAGCTCCTTATTTTCCGCATTCTTTCCGGCATCTCCGGTATCCTCAAAAAAATAGCGGAGCATGCTCAGATTCAGTGTTTTCCCAAAACGCCGGGGCCTGGTGAATAGGTTTACCTTTCCTTTTAAATCCAGCAATTCTTTCATAAACATCGTTTTATCCACATAATAGTAACCGGATTTTACTATGTCCTCAAAATTTTCCACACCTATCGGCAACGGTTTCTTCATCGTCACACCTCCTGCTGCAACATGAAATTCTGTTATTCGTTCCTGCAATTACGAATTGTTTGCACTTCACGTTCTTTTCTTATTGATTTTCAAACATAAAAATGGTAATATGCTTGGGAAACATGATAAAAAGGATTCCGCATCCGTCTGCGGACTATTGAAAAATCATTATAACAAAAAAGAAGTTGAACTTTTCTTTTCCGGTGCCCTTACGACCTTACACCTTGCCGCACATCCGCAGCCTTCAACTTCTTTCGTAAAATAGATTATGTAATATAAGTTCTCATATAAAAGTCGGAGTAACAGGATTTGAACCTGCGACCTCTCGGCCCCCAGCCGAGCGCGCTACCAAGCTACGCCATACTCCGTCACGTGCGAATATTATTGTATGCTATTCTGTCCCATTTGTCAAGTGCATATTTTATATTATTGAAACATACAATGAAAATATCGTTACTTTTCGCACCCTTATCAAATAAAAACTTTTCAAAAACTGGCGTGGGTGTGAATTGTAACAAAATATCGTAACTGTTCAGACAGCCTGCGGCAAAATCCGCGCTCCGGCTTCTCCAATATCCGGCGGCCGGCTGTTGGAGTACAATCCATCCCATATGAGCACAGATTTTCTGAACAAGTTCCAAAATGATGTCCATCAGGAGGTACATCCATGATTCAGCATTACCCCTTTGAAGTACTGCCGCTCCCGTATCTTTACGATTCCCTGGAGCCGAATATCAATATGGAAACCATGTTTTTCCACCACTCCAAGCATCTTGCCGCCTATGTAGACAATCTCAACGCCCTTCTTCGGCCCTATCCCCAGTTCCACGAATGGACCCTGGAACGGCTGCTTCTGGAAAATCAGAAGCTTCCTGAGGATATCCGCACAAAAGTCCGGAACAATGCCGGAGGCGTTTACAACCATCAGCTCTATTTTGCCGGCATGTCCCCCAACCCCACCCATCTCTTAGGGAAACTGAAAGACGCCCTGCTGCTGGATTTCGGAACCTGGGAAAGCTTTTATGAAACCTTTTTTCAGATGGCGGTAGAACTCTTTGGCTCGGGAAATCTGTGGCTTGCCGCTGACGAACGGGGCAAGCTGGTGATTCTGCCCCTTCCCAATCAGGATACCCCTCTGCCAAAGAACCTGACGCCCGTTCTGAATCTGGACGTATGGGAACATGCCTACTACCTGGAGTACCAGAATCTCCGCGCGGAATATATTCACAACTGGTTCCGCATCATCAACTGGACCGAGGCCGAACGCCGGTATGAAAAAGCTCTTTTAAACAATCTGCTGTGCCGCAAAAGGCAGACCTCCCAGGAGCCGCTTCCCGTAAATGAAGAGGAAGCATAACGCCTGCCCTCTCCCCGGCCAATGGCCGAAGGGCTGTTTTCCCTCAATGAATAGAAATGTTCCATATACGGACTCTCTCACTGGCGGATATAGATCCCCTGCTCTTCAATCCAGTCCTCAAGCTCTGCCTGGGCATCCTCGGCCCAGGTTTCCGTGAGCGTCTTTTCCCCAAGCGGCCGTCCGGTACGAGCAAAATAAGCCTCAATTTCTACAACCAGCCGTTCAAACTCCTCCGAGAAAATGCAGTGATTCAGATCGCCCCTTCGTATATGGTCAAGACATTCCCGGTAATCCATCCAGAGCACGCTTTCCACTTCCTCCTTCTGCAAATGCATTTCCTCTGTGGAAAGACTGCATTCAAGCAAATAAATCCGGCTGTACTCATGGTTCTTGAACACCTTCCCGTAAAATTCCGCCTCATGGCGCCCGATATGGGTAAAAGCATAGATAAGCTCCTCCGCCTTTGCCCGTATGCCAAGCTCCTCCTCAAGCTCCCGCAATGCCGATTCCAGGAAATCCACCCCGGAAGGAATATGTCCTGCCGAGGAAATGTCGTAGCTTCCGGGGAAGGAATCTTTATTCTCACTTCGCTTCTGGAGCAGCACATCCGCAGACCGCCTGTCCTCACGATACCGAATCAGCCATACATGGGAGGTGCCGTGAAGATCCCCGTCTCTGTGAACCAGGCTGCGTTCCTTTACTTCCCCCGTAAGGCTCCCATCCTCCCGTCGCAAATCAATGTATTCCATACTTTCTTACCTATTCCAGTTCCGTAATCTTCTTCCAATGCACCTTTGACTAGCTCGATTTACAGCCACCAGTGCATGTGTCTGTAAATCGAGCTGTGCATTGCCAGAAGATTACTGTTTTCCAGTTCCGTAATCTTCTTCCTTTACGTCTTATCCTGCTCCCGGTTCCAGGCCAGCAGAAGATCCACCATACGCCCATAGCTCTTTGTCCCGGCCTCCTGTGCGTTGGCCTTCAAATACATATCATTCACCTTATCCGAAACCTCCGAAATGGCCCCTCGGTATGTATCCCAATAAGCATTGTGATCCAGGAGATCCCGCACCGCCTGATCGCACAGCTTTTCCCGAACTTTACGAAGGGCCGCCGGATTCTGGGCATACAGGGCATTTCCGCTGTAAATATAAGCCAAAATACTTCCGCTGTACCGAAAGCCCGGATTCTCCGAAGCTCTGCAGGCCAGATAAGCCACAAAATTCGCCTCATCCTCCCGCATAAAGCCCTTCAAATGAGAAAGCTCATGGCAGACCGTGGAGGGCTTGTCCTGATCCGGCATCCCATTGTTATAATTGGCCTCCACCGTAAAGGGACTGTACACGCCCTGCAGAAGCTGGCTGGACAGATACCAGATGGAAAGCACCGGCTTCGCCCTGGGATAATATCCTTCAAGCTCCGGGTACTCCAGAGCCGCCGCTGCCATCGCTTCCCTGGCAAGCTCCGTGAGATCCCCTTCCAGTATACAATGCCCGTCCTCATCCAGCGCAATATCTTCCGCCGCCGCATTAATTTCCTCCACCAGACGTTCGCAGAGAGCAATCAATTCCTCCTCCGTAGACTCCTGCAGCACAAACCCCGCCCGCTCCGAAAACGGAAGCCTCTGATAATTAATACCGCAGTTTAAAGTAAACACCAGAAAAACCACTATCAGCGTCCGCGCCAGAATCCCCAGGGCGCGCTTAAAGACCAGCTTCCTCATCACCACCCCGATAACTCCCGCCAGAATCAACGCAATACCCATATAAAGCAGAATTTCAATCACCGAAAAGGGCAGGAGCGAACAAAGCCTCCCCAGGGTCCCCACAAAGACAGGATACACATAAACCGCATACCATTCCGCAAATCCCGGAATCAACCGGGCGGCCAGATGAAAAAGCACGCTGATACAAAGCAAACCACCCCAGAGAAAAAATGCCCGCTTCTCTGCCTGTGGTTTGCCGTTTCTTTTTTCTCTCATGTGATCCGCGGCAGTACATTCCCCGCGGAAAGCATTATCATCTAATGCACTTTTTTGAGACATTCGATTTCACCTTCGTACTGCTCCACCAGGCTTTCCTTTTTTGTAATCCCCTGGCAGATCGGCAACAGGGCTTCGTCCACAATCCCCGTCTCCAGATACTGTTCATAAACCATCTTTCCCAAGTCCGAGTAATCCCGCTTGATCTCCCGCTCCAGATTATAAATCTGGTTTTTCAGCCTTGTCAGCTCCACAATCTCCCCGGTTTTCCGGCTTACCGTGTCCGCCGCCCCTGAAATCACTCTTCCGATGTCGTCCAATACTTCTTTGTTCATTGCCTTTTTGCTCCTTTCTATTCCAATTCCGGCTTTATAACCTAATGCACCCTTTTAAAACGTACTCCCAAAACCACTGCCTCCGCCAAAAGCCAGGAAATCCCCCCGACTGTCAAAGGCATCATCCACTGATATACCATATGCTCATGAATACCGCCTATATACGCAAGCTTCTCCACGATATCAAATACAATCATCTGCCAGAGATAAATATGCAGAGCCGTTTTCTCCCCGACATGAGCCAAAAAGCTCCCTTTTCCAAAATCCGGCCTCCGCAGTGCCAGCGAAAATATTCCCGCCGTCATCAAAATACTGCCCAGATACAGCTCCCCTCCCCCGGACAGCATCAGCTCCCCCATCGAAAGACAAGCCCCAAAGACAATACCAGCCGCACAAAGCCCGGGGTTCCCCATAAGCTTTCCCTTCCGCTCCTCCCGGAACATCCAATGCCCCCAAAGGAAAAAAGGCAGCCCCGTCAGCCAGAAATTACGCACATACAAGAACGAAATGCCCTTCCCAAAAACAGAAAGCCCCTCTCCCAGCAGAAGATTAGCCCCCAGACAAAGAGGAATCAAAAAATACACCCGCTCCTCAAGACCCTTCCTCACAAAAATCCCATACAAACAGTAACAGTAAAGCAAGGCTCCCAAAAACCACAGATGCCCCATAAAAGGCGATTCATTCCAAAGCACCCATCCAAGCAGAGATTTCCAGTTAAAAAACCCTGCGGCCGCCTCCAAGGTCAGACTGCCCTGTTCCCGGAGAGCCAGCAGCCTCCACACAAAATAAACTCCATTCGCCCCAAGAAAGAGAGCAAAAAGCTTCCGCATCCTCCGCTTTACGGTGTCTGTCCCTTTCCCATAGGAAAAATATCCGCTGACCATAAAAAACAAAGGAACGCCAAACCGGGCCAGGCCATTCATCATCCCGCCCACAGGACTTGGAAAGCTACAGTGAATCAGCACAACGGCAAAAGCCGCAATCCCCTTGCACACATTAAAACAATCATTTTTCATTCCGGTATCATCCACACCTTAACAATCCGTACCGAACATATACACAAAAACTCCCGATACCGACTGCTAACTTCCAATTATCCCTGCCCTTCCAGAGCCAGAACACCGCGCATGGTAATCACCGGACCGCCCGTATGCTCAATATACTCTCTGGTAATCGTCACCCGGCCGATATTGTCATCCTTGGGAATCTCATACATAATATCCAGCATAAATTCCTCAATAATCGCCCGGAGCGCTCTGGCTCCCGTGTCCTTCTCCATAGCCTTATCCGCAATTGCCTCCAAAGCTCCGTCATTAAACTCAAGCTGAACCTCATCCAGAGCCAGAAGCTTCTGATACTGCTTCAAAATGGCATTCTTCGGCTCCTTCAGGATACGCACCAGCATCTCCTTGGTAAGACTCTCCAGTGTAAATACAATCGGCATTCTGCCCAAAAACTCCGGAATCATACCAAAGTTCCGCAAATCCTCCACCGTCACCTTGGAAAGCAGATTGGGTTCCTTATCGTATTTATCCTTCAAATCCGCCTGAAAGCCCATAGAGGACTTTTTATTGAGCCGCTCCTTAATCACATTCTCCAGCTCCGGAAACGCGCCGCCACAGATAAAGAGAATATTCCGTGTATTGATGGTCGTCAAAGGCACCATCGCATTCTTGCTGTTGGCTCCCACCGGCACCTCAATCTCCGCGCCCTCCAAAAGCTTCAGCATCCCCTGCTGCACCGACTCCCCGCTTACATCCCGGTGATGGGTGTCCTTTTTCTTGGCAATCTTATCAATCTCATCAATAAAGACAATCCCACGCTCCGCCTTCTCCACATCATTGTCCGCGGCAGCCAGAAGCTTGGAAAGCACGCTCTCAATATCATCACCGATATACCCCGCCTCCGTAAGAGACGTGGCATCCGCAATAGCCAGAGGCACATCCAGAAGCCTTGCCAGCGTCTTAACCAGATAAGTCTTTCCGCTTCCCGTAGGCCCAATCATCAGCATATTGGACTTCTCTATCTCAATCTCATCCTGGGTCCCCGTAGCCACACGCTTATAGTGATTGTAAACAGCCACGGATACGACCTTTTTGGCATGCTCCTGCCCGATGACATACTCATCCAGGCTGGCCTTAATCTTATGAGGAGCGGGAATACTGCGGATATCCAGTTCCTTTGCCGGCTGCTCCTCCTTGGGCTTCTTCTTTTTCACCTTCTGCCTCTGGGGAATCATATTCTGCAGATCCGCCAGATTGATAAAACTAAAGCCGGGAATTTTGGAAAAATCCTGACTGCTGTTCTGGAAGGTATCCATCGTTTTCTGCATACATTCCGAACAGATACAGATCCCTTTTGCCAGGTTAATCAGCTTCCCGGTCTTGCTCTCCGGCCGGTGGCAGAGAACGCAGACCTCCTCGTAATCACTGTCTTTGTCGTCCTTGTCCTCCGAATCCTTTGTATCTTCTACTTCAACCTCTTCCAAGTAATCTTTCTCGTCCATTCGTCCTCTCCTTTCCCTAGAGTATAACACAGATTTGAAAAAAGACCAAGCACCGGGAAAAAAATACCTCTTTTCTCCCGGTGTCCGATCTTACTATAAAATAGTGCTGATATGCAAGTACTGTTACTCAGAAATATGCACAGAAATTTCCGAAACAAACTACTGGGAAGCCGCCTCCACTTCCGCCTTACTGTTCAGGGTCACGGTCACGGTTTTCTCCACATACTCGCCGTTCTCCGACGACATCACCGTAACCTCCACCGTCTCGCCGGCCGCATAATACTGCAGGCGGTCCCGGAGAGAATCATAGCTGCTCACGCCGATGTTGTCAAAGCGGGTGATAATATCCCCCTTCTTAAGTCCTGCCTTATCCGCCGCACAGCCGCTGACTACGGACTTCAGATAAATGCCCACAGGCATATCATACTGCTTGGAAATCTCCTCCGTCACATCCTGGCAGGTAATGCCCAGATATCCCATATCTTCCGCATCCACTTCGGGACGGTTGGTCATGGTTTTCAGATCCCCGATAATTCCCTCCACATCGGAGATGGGAATGGCATAGCCAACGCCTTCCACCTGGTTTGCGGAATACTTGGCTTCATTGATGCCGATAACCTCGCCCTTCATATTCAGCAAAGCGCCGCCGCTGTTGCCCGGATTGATCGCCGCATCCGTCTGAATCAGGCTGTTGTTAATCAGAGAACCGTCGTCATTCTGCAAGGTCACATCCCGGTTCAGGGCGCTGATAATTCCGGTGGTTACGGACTGCCCATAGCCCAGGGCATTGCCGATAGCTACCACCTGCTCCCCCACCATAAGCTGGGAGGAATCGCCGATGGTTGCCACCTTAATCTCACTTAAGGTCTCCGCAGGAATATCCTTAAGGGGAACGGCAATCACGCCTACATCCTTGCTCGCGTCCGTACCCTTGATCTGGGCCTCCACCGCACTGGCCCCGTCCTTGCCCTCATCCACGCTAAAGAGAACGGTCAGATTCGTAGCGCCTGCAATCACATGATTGTTGGTGACAATCAAAAGCTCCGTCTCATTCTGACCTATGACAATCCCCGTACCCGTAGAAGTCTGCTCTCTCTGCTGCGGCATATTGTACCAGCCGAAGCCCCAGAAGCTTTCCACCTCCCGAATACTGACATTGGTAATAGCTACCAGAGAAGGCATACATTGCTGCACAATGGAGATCACGTCGCTGCCGGCAGGCTTTTGACCCTCTCCTCCCACCTGGGGTATCACGGACTCAATCTCCGGAACCACAGACGGCTCCTCATTTGCCGCCGTCTTTGCATCCTCACCCCGCAGCTTTGTGCCAACATAATTCGTTGTCTGAAAGGCCGCGCTTGCCACAATGCCGAATACCAGAGCCACGCAGATAACCTTCATCATCAGCCTGGGAAAGCTTTTCTTTTTCTCCTTCACCTTAACCTCCCCGATGGTACTGCGTGAAGAAGCGGAACCAATATTATCCTGGTAAAAGGGACCGCTGTACCGATACTCACTTGAGGATCTCTTCTCCGAATCCGACCCTCCGCCGCCATATTCATACATAAGCCATAACTCCTTCCTTTGTATCATATTTTCCATTATTATTCGGATACTTTTGCCAAGCTTATGCGCCCCGGTAACTGCTTCCTTCCATCCGTCCGCCGGGGTCCTGTAAACCGCAGCCGCTCCTCCCGGAGCTGTTACGCCGAATTTTCCCGGTATGGCATACGATAAATAACCGGACAGGCAACCGGGCCGGTTATGCGTCGAACACCGTACTGATATTCAGTTTAGCAGTAAATTGTGTTCAAACTGTGATATAAGAATAAAAAGTTTCCCATAATACAAATACACCCCTCTCCAGAGAACAGGTCTCATCCCTTCCTGTTTCCTTAGAGAACGGTGTATTTGTACCAATCCTTGCGGGCTGCTTGCCCGGCAGCCCGCACAGTGTTACTGTTCACTCCGCGCCCGGTAACCGCACAGTTTCTATTTTAATACCTGATCCAGAGTATTCAGCAGATTTTTAATATCAATGGGCTTGGCAATATGTGCGTTCATGCCGCACCTGGCCGCCTCCTGCTTATCCTCCTCAAAGGCATTGGCCGTCATAGCCAGAATGGGAATAGCCGCCAAATCCCGGTTATCCAGATCCCGGATAAGCCGCGTAGCTTCATAGCCGTTCATCACCGGCATCTGCACATCCATCAGAACCAGAAGGTAATGCCCTGGCTCTGATTTTTTCAGCATATCCACGGCAAGCTGTCCGTTGTCCGCTACATCAATTGAAAATCCGGCATCCTCCAGAATTGCAACGGCAATCTCCTGGTTCAGCTCATTGTCCTCGGCCAGCAAAATCCGCCCCTTGTGGGAATGTTGTGCCGTCGTATCCTTCCCGGCCTGCTCCTTCTCCTTGGTGTCTCCCTTGCTCACAATAGAATGAAGGCAGCTTCGAAGCTCTGAGAAAAACATGGGCTTGCTGCAAAATGCGGTAACGCCCGCCTCCTTCGCCTCTTCCTCAATCTCCGACCAGTCATAGGCAGTCAGCACAATCACAGGAACCTCTTCTCCCATTTCCATGCGGATGCGCCTGGTGACTTCAATGCCGTTCATATCAGGCAGCAGCCAGTCAATAATATAGACACAGTAAGTATCCTCCCGGGAAATGGCCTGCCGTGTGCGCAGAATCGCTTCCTTGCCGGACAAAGTCCACTCCGCCCGCATCCCTATCTGCCCAAGCATATAGGTCACGCTGTCACAGGTGTTAAAGTCGTCGTCCACCACAAGAGCCCGGCAGTTGTGAAGCTCCGGGATATCCTGAGGCTCCTTCATAGCCTCCGCATGAAGACGGAAGGTAAAGGATACTACCACCTCCGTACCGGAATTAAGCTCACTTTTCACCTCAATGGAGCCGTTCATCATATCCACAATATTTTTTGTAATCGCCATTCCAAGTCCCGTGCCCTGGATACCGCTTGTAGTGGAATTTTTCTCCCTCTCAAACGGCTCAAAAATATGGGACACAAACTCTTCGCTCATTCCCACGCCCGTATCCCGGATGCGGAACTCATAGTTGGCGCTGCCTGCCGGAGCGCCCGGCTTCTCCGTAACGCGCACGCTGACAATGCCGCCGGCTGTTGTATATTTCACCGCATTGCTGAGAAGATTTAAAAGCACCTGATTCAGCCGCAGCTTATCACAGTAAATATCTTCATTCAGCACATCCACCGCATCCATGTAAAGCTCAAGCTGCTTTGCACGGATATCCGCCTGAAGAATGTTGCGGAGCCCCTGGAGAATATCCGGCAGTCGGCATGGCTTTTCCTCAAGGTGCATCTTGCCGCTCTCAATGCGGCTCATATCCAGGACATCATTGATCAGGCTTAGGAGATGGTTTCCGGAGGTCATAATCTTATTTAGGTACTCTCCCACACGCTCCTTCTGATCGATGTGCGTAATAGCCAGAGCCGTAAATCCCACAATGGCATTCATCGGCGTGCGGATATCGTGGGACATATTGGACAGGAATACGCTCTTGGCTTTGTTGGCCCGGTTTGCCTGGGATAGAGCATCCTCAAGAAGACTTTTCTGCTCCATCTCATGGCGGATCTCCTCATCCACACTGTGAAGTCCCAGAACAACGCCGTGGCTTTTCGTCCATCCCCCGGCCCGCACTATCTTAAACTGAGAGTACTTCATCTCTCCGTTCAGTATCACACGGTAATTCACATAGCTCTGGTTCTTATCCGCCAGCTCCCGTTTGAGACGCTCCGCAGTCATAATCTGCCGCAGCATCTCCTTGTCTTCCTCATAAACAAACTGATCTATGTAGCGCCCCATACTCTCTTCCAGAGAATATTCTCCATCGAACACATCACCGGAAAAGGTATCCGCGTTCTCCTCTTCTCTCAGGGGCATTCCCATACCCGTATCCAGATCAAAATAGCTTACCTGATTGTAGTCAATGGTCAGCGCATGCAAAAGCTCCATATGGCGGCGCTCGTTCTCGGTCTCCTTAAGCTTCTGGGCCGTATAATCCAGAAGGAATCTCTGGTAAAGCAGCTCCCCGTTCTCTCTTATGATCTTGATATTGCCCATCACATGGCGGATGTCTCCCTCTCTCGGGCAGACACGGTACTCCACGCTTACGCTGTCCCCTTCCTTTTTCAGCTCACGGATACAGGCGCGAAGCTTTTCCTTATCCTCCTTCATAACGGTAGGAGCAATCATATCAAAACCGTCGGCCTCCATCTCCTCCTGAGACTCATAGCCTAAAATCTCCAGAGCCGCCCGGTTGACGCTTACGATCCGCCTGCCGTCTATGGAATGGCACATGATTCCGCAGTCCATCGTGGTGAAAATCGTCTCAAGCGTCTGGTTCTTGGCTATAATCTCCCGTTCATAGGCCCGCTCCTGGGTAACGTCAATGGCAACCCCCACCGTTCCCATAACGCTTCCGTCCAGATCATAGAGCGGGGATTTGTAGGTGGTAAGAAGCTTTGTGCCGTCGCCGGCCTGGACCACTTCCTCGGAGATACACGTTTCTCTCTTTGTCATTACAATCCGTTCGGACTCAATACAGGCCGGATCATCCTGCTCCACATCCCAGATGTAGGCGTGGCCCTGCCCCTGTACTTGCTCCTTGGTTTTGTTGACCGTCTTACAAAAGCTGTTATTCACCTTTTCATGAATACCGTCCTTGGTCTTATACCAGATCAGATTGGGCACATTGTCAATGGTGGCCTCCAGATAATGGCTGGTCTGCCACAAATCCTTGCTCATCTTACAGCTCTGCTGCCACCTTAAAAAACGAAACTCAGCCTCTTCCTCTGACATGGGCATCATCCAGACGTCCTTAATATCTGAAAGACAGTCCAAGAGCATTTCCATCTGTCCCGAATCCACAAGCAATATCAGATCGGCTTCACGCCGCTTATTGGAAATCAGCTCTTCCAAAAGCTCTTTTACGGCCCCGCCCTGCATCCTGGCAATAATCACATCCGCCGCTGCTGTCAAAGAAGCCTCCGGCGTCCGGCTTTCCGAAAAAGTGTGAGTAAAACTCTCAAGCGGAGACATCTCCTTAATGGTTTCAAATACTTTACAGGAATCGCCCACCAGATAAAGCTTAAGATGGCATTGGTACATTTCTTCTTCCCCCTGTGCTTTGCAAGTAATAATGTAGTCATCTTATACTATCATACTGTATTTTGGCGTTTCGATCAATATTTAGAAACAAAAAAAGCTTTATTTCACAGGAAAATAAGCCGATTATTCCACTTTTCTCCCTTCTTTGGGATTCCAAATCTCTCCGCTCTTGCCTCCCGCCTTATGACAGAGGTAAATTTCCCCAATTTCCATTGTCTTATCCAACGCCTTACACATATCGTACACGGTCAGAAGCGCGATGCTGACCCCCGTAAGGGCCTCCATCTCCATCCCTTTACTCAAGCTCAGCCGAAATACGCCCCATCAGCTCCCAGGCCGCATCCCTTTCCCGCTTCTGCTCCGGCGTCAGCTCTTCATACGGCCGCAGCATCGGATGCTGTCTTGCAATATCATCCCGGACAGGCCCATAGCTCCAATTATAAAAGGTATAAAACCGCCTCCCGCGCATATGGTCCAGCTTCCGGTACATTTCCCTGACACTCTCCACATCCCTCCTCTTGCAATACCTGTCATAAGCCTCCCTTACCGCAGCCGCCGTAAGCTCCGTAATACTCTCATCCTCCAAAAGAATCCTGGTCTTCATCAAAAGATGATCCGCCGCCACAATCTTAGACTGCCGATGCAGATCATCAAGCTCTTCCCAAGTCCGCGTGGGATAAGAAACAGACTTACGAAAAATCTCATTAATCATAACAGCCGCCCGGTTCAGCTCCGTACGAATAATCTGCTGCGGCGTATAAATATCCTCATTTGTCCCAAAACACGAAATCCCCGGAACCCTCCAGCTGCTCCGCAGATCAATCCTCCCAAAAACTCTGTAATACTTATGCAGGGTCCAGAAAATCCCCCACCCTGCCTGCTCATCATCCTCACAGATAATAATACGGTCCGCCCGTTCCAAAACAGAATGATTCTCCTCCCAGGCATCCTTATGAAAAATCAAACAATCCCCCGTCCCTGATTCCCGATTAACAGAAAACACCTCCCCCAAACGGTAATGAACGGCAAGAAATTCCCCCGCATCCCCAAAAATATGATACGTCACATTCTGATCCACAGAAATAATATTCGTCAAAACAGCCCGCTCCAAAATACTGCTCCCATAGCATCCAAACCCAATCAGCACAATCACCCTTTCATGACCGCACAGCGGCCTGGACCGCCAATACTGCCTAGCACAACATTCATAGCTGTGAAAAAAATGAATATTCCCCGAAAGCCTATCCTGCCCATTGGTGGTCCTGGCATACACCTCCACCGGCAATTCATGCAGATTCCCCGCTCTCCTATTAACCCCAATATCATTCTCCCTCATCAAAAAAACCTTACAAGCCGCCCCAACCCCCTTCTTTTTCGCCACAACCCTGGCCGGCGAAGCACTCAAATAAACACAAGGATAATCAGGAACCACACTCTGACCGCCCCGTTTCTCCCCATAAATAATCAGCGCCTCCTCATCCTCCCTATAAATATTCCCCGCCAACGCCTCCGACTCCACCCCGCAATCCGCAAAATAATACCAATTCTTCCTCCTCTGCAGACCAAGCAAAAAAAACGGCACCCCCTCACTGGCAATAAAAGAAACCACCGCCCCCAGCAAAGTCACCATAATCCCCGCCGACAAAAGCAAAAACACCATTCCCACCATATGCCCCAGCGGTGTCACCGGCACCAAATCCCCATACCCCACCGTAGTCAACGTCACAAGCGAGTACCAAAAAGCATCCCCAAAAGTCCGAATCACCGCATCCCCATCCCCCGATTCCGACCAAAAAAGAATCAAAAGCAAACAAAAATAAACCACTCCAACCCCAACAACAACCCCCAAATAAACCTTCCTTCTCGCCTTCATACGCCATCCCCCTCTTTCATCCATCTTCCACACCCCTATTATAATTTCTCCCCCTCAATTTTCCAAGCCAAAAAATCCTCCATCCACACCCAAAACCAGTTCAGACGGGCTGCGGCGAAATCCGCCCTCTGGTTTTTCCGATATCCGGTGTACGCGAACCGTCCGAACACAGGATATGGAAAAGCCAAAGGGCGGATTTCGCCGTAGCCCGTCTGAACGTCCGCCCCCCAATTCCTTAAAAAATTATTAAAAGCCATTTAAAACACCCCCGCATCCTTGAAACCCCCCGCAAAATATGTTAAAATGATTCGCACCCAAATTGTCGGACTACAATCTGTAATCCCCAGACCCGGTGCCAACCTAAATCTCTAATAAATTTCTTTATTGCAGGGGGAAATCTACAATGAAATTTCTAGCAAATCGAAAGCTCGCAACACGCATCAGCATTATCACCTCAGCCATAACCTGTCTGGGAATGCTGCTGCTCTGGTTCATCGTATCCAGCCGCGTATCATCAATGGTAGAAGACAACATCACCAACCAGATGATTGACGCCGTTGAATCCAGAGCATCCATTATCAACGACTACGTAGCATCCGCAGAGGAATATATGACAGCCTTTGCCCTAAGCAGCGAGGTTCAGGATCTTCTCGCCGATCCCGAAAATCCCGCTCTTGTGCAAAAGGGCCAAAAATATACGGAAGACTTTGCCGCCGTCAAAGGCATCTTTGAAGGTCTTTATATCGGCACCCCTTCCACCTACATACTGACCCACACCTCCCAGGGTGCAATCGGAATCACCACCCGGGAAGGCGACTCCTTAAAGGAATTTCAAGACACGATTCTGGCCGGCCCGGAGCTTACGAATCTGGGCATTATGAAATCACCGGGAACGGGAAGCATGATCATTTCCATGTACTATCCCCTTTTTGAAGGCAAGAACTGCATCGGCTATGTAGGCGCCGGCGTTTATGCCAGCCGCCTTATGGACGCGCTTTTGAATCTGGATATCAAGGGACTTCCCAACAGTGAATACGTCTTTCTGAACGTGGAAAACGGCACTTATCTGTACCATGAGAACGAAGAGCTTCTAAACACCGAGACCACCGACATCGGCTACCAGGAAATCTTAAAAAGAATCCGCACGGACGGCAGCACGGAGGCCGGCACTTACTCCTACCGGGATGAAAACGGTGTAAAGCAGCTTGTGGTATACAAGTATTTAAGCGACCGTGACTGGGTTTTCATGGTCCGCGACAATGCATCCGAGGTCTATGGACGGGTATCCGCCGTGCGCATTACGGTAGGGATTCTCTGCGCACTGGTAGAGGCCGTTATTATGCTTGCCACTCTTCTGATCCTTCACCGGGAGGGAAAAGAGCTAATGGTAATGGAGGGCGCTATCAGCCGCCTGGGGAATCTGGAGCTTTCCGTGGATCGGGAGCTGGAAGCCTTTTACGGGCGGACGGATGAGATCGGTATGATTGCCGGAACCATCCATCATGTCTGCGACTGTCTGCGAAAAACCATTGAAGACATCGGACGTATTCTGGGCGAGATGGCCAACGGAAATATTGCCGTAGATGTAACGAAAAATGAGAGCTATTACATCGGAGATTTTAAGGTTCTTGCCCAAAGCCTCAAGAGCATCCGCACTCATCTTACGGATGTTATGAGCGACATCACCGAGATTGCCAACCAGGTGAACAGCGGCGCAAACCAGGTATCCGCCGGCGCCCAGGCTCTGTCCCAGGGAACGGTTCAGCAAAAGGATTCCATTGATAAGCTCGTGGCCAATATGACGGACATCACCGCTCAGATTCAGACAAGCACGGCCCGTTGCGGCAATGCCAGTGATCTCGTGGATCGGGCCACAGGCTACGCATCGGAGGCCGATACCAAGATGGAGCAGCTCGTGACGGCTACCACCAACATTGACAAGTCCTCCACCCAGATCGGCAGCATCATTAAGACCATTGAAGACATTGCCTTTCAGACCAATATTCTTGCACTGAACGCGGCTGTTGAGGCTGCCCGGGCCGGAAGCGCCGGAAAGGGCTTTTCCGTAGTGGCGGATGAGGTACGGAACCTTGCCGCCAAGTCCGCGGAGGCTGCAAACAGTACAAGCACCTTAATCGGCCGCTCCATTGAGGATGTGAAGACCGGCACGGAATCCACAAGCCATGCCATTTCCGCTATGCAGGTCATCAACGAATGTATCCAGTCTATCAAGACGCTGATGGATGAGATATCCCTTGCCAGTGTTCAGCAGTCGGAAATGATTGTTTCCGTGGAGGGCCGCATCAAGGAGGTTTCCAGGGTAACGCAGGCAAACTCCGCAGCCGCTGAGGAAAGCGCCGCTATTTCCAACGAGCTTTCCAACCAGGCACAGACACTGAATCAGCTTATCGGGCAGTTCCGAATCAAATAGAGGGTTTAAATATACAAAAATAATTTGAAAGGAAGAAATGAATTATGGGATTCTTTTCAAGAAAACCTAAGATTGACATGGAGGAAGCACAGAAAAACAAGGTGAAAATGCGCGGGTTATTTAACCGGGCGGTGTCTGAGGGAGATTCCTATGAGGTTCTCTACGCTACCACCGGCTCCACCTGGAAGGAGGACGGGATTCTGTCTGACACACAGGTATATCAGTTTATCAGTCTTGTATTCGGATATCGGGAGAGTGATCTTAAGTTAGTGGCTGTTCCTGT
Source organism: Clostridia bacterium (assembly GCA_910576325.1). Taxonomy (GTDB): domain Bacteria; phylum Bacillota; class Clostridia; order Lachnospirales; family Lachnospiraceae; genus Laedolimicola. The sequence continues at coordinate 134,373 of CAJTIM010000007.1, read as the reverse complement.
GAATATTGAGCTGACGGAATTTTCCGAGCCTCTTGAGATTGAGATTTCAGAGGTTAAGTATGTGAAATACCGGAAGAAGGATCACTGTCTGGATATGGACTTTAAGGAACGCGGGAGAAAATCCATGTACTTCGGCTTCAGTGATATTGAGCAGAACTCCAAGAGCTTTGTGGACAATGTGAGTCAGGAGGAGGAACGGCAGAAATTTATGGCTTTTATGGAGAAGTATCGGGCGAAGCTGTAGATCGCAGCGGCTTGTTGGAAAATGCTTGTAATTATAAGAGCACTGTCCTGTGCTGCTGAATATGGCAGTATGGGCGGTACTCTTTTTTTGTCTTAGGCGGTATTCTTTTTTGTCTTAGGCGATATTTCTTTTTCGTCTTATTATGATAATCTTCTGCCTTTCCAATTCCTGAACATGGTAAAACGTCTGCATGGACTCACAGATAGCGGAAGTTTTCTTCTTTTTCCACGTGTATAGCTCTATTATCATAGTTTTTCCACATTTTCCAAGGAATAGTACTCGAAATGATTGTTGTGTATGACTGATTCATGCTGAAAGGTTCCTGGAAAATAAAAAGTTCCTGGAAAAGCACGGGGTTGCGCTGTCTGGCGTTTTGTGTGCAGCTGTATTCCTTCTTGCCAAAATTGCACTTATTTGCTGCTCAGATGGTGAATCGCGGCACGAAGGTTTGCGGGGTTAATTACTGCTTTTGTGTAATGCCTTTTTTAAATCTTCTATATAGAGAGCCTGCTGTTTTTTCAGAAATGCTTTTATAAATGGCTTCATAAAAAATTTCTTTGGTGTGACGTCCTCTGTGAAATCGAGCTCTGTTATTCCATCCCTGCTTGAGAAGATTCCGGTCCAATGGCCGTACATGTTGTCATTTTCCATGTCAAATTCCCACCGTTTGTATTCCTCTCTTGCGGTGACGGTAAAGGTGGTGGCGTAGCCCTCTTTTGTGTATTCGATGAACTGCTTTTCATTCTTGACTTCTACCTTGCTTAGATCGCTGCGCCATGAAGTGTTGTCTAAGGAGGTTACAATATTCCAGACGAGCCGTATATCGGCCCGGAAGCTTGCTTTTATATTGGAAACTGCCATTTTGGTGCCCCTTTCTCTTTTATTTTTATTGTATGGGAGGCCGGGTTTCACAGCTCGATTTTTCCCATTTCCTATTCATGTTCCCGGAGCATACGGACGGAGGATGGCCGTCATTGCGAAAATATGCTGTTTAATTGAGCATCCAGCTTTTTCTTCTGCCATTCCATAACAGACTCCGGCGTCCCTTGATAAAATTCTACCATTGGAACCACTTTCCTTTACTTTTCAAACACACAAGGCCGAATTGGGATATCTCTTTTAATATAGCATGGTTTTGAGGCAGGTACAAGAAATTTACGGAGCGATTTTTGAGGGCTTTTGGATTTGGATTTTTGATTTTTTACTGCGGTTTCCTGTGTGCATCTATTTTATTGCAGGGGAGTGCTTAACTCATACCAATTGCTTTTTCACCTGCAATGCAAATATCCCGGAGGCTCCGAAAGCGGAGGTCTCCAGGAATTATATTTATTATTTTTAGTTAATTGATGCTTAAACCGGCACTGGCATATCCTGCGACTGTGTTGATCAATGACAATCCGCTGGCTGTTGCTGAAAATACCAGCATCAGCCGCGTCTGAGCCGTTACCGGAATATTAAGTCCTGTAAGTGCGCCGTTTAATAAGGTTCCGATGGAGATTACTCCGGAAAGCCCCGGTGACAGGCTAATCAGGGTTCCGGGTATGGGTGAAAATATATTATCCGGCGTTGGCGACTGATAAATCTGTGCATTTACCGTCACAGTGGAACCCACTAGGGACAGTGCTGCCGTTGTGCTGAAAAATGCACTGAATGAAGTAATAATGCCGGCTCGCGGAACCTGGAAGGCAAAGTTAGATAGTGTTCCGCTGGCGTTGGTGATATTGATTGTAGAACCCAGCAGTGTTAGGCCCGGCGCGCTGCTTCCGAAGCCTACAAAGGCAGGCAGACCCGCAAGACCTCCGGCGACTGTCGTCAAAGAGACAGGAAGACCGGAAGCAAAGGGAATAATCGCTCCGGTGCCGGCGGCACCTGTTGGGCCAGTGGCTCCGGTCGCTCCTGTTGCTCCTGTAGCTCCATCTGCTCCAGTGGCTCCATCTGCTCCGGTTGCTCCTGTGGCTCCAGTAGCTCCCGTTGCTCCGGTTGCTCCTGCTACTCCATCTGCTCCAGTAGCTCCTGTGGCTCCGGTGACTCCTGTTGCTCCTGCTGCTCCAGTAGCTCCAGTAGCTCCTGTGGCTCCTGTTGCTCCTGCTGCTCCAGTAGCTCCGGTTGCTCCTGTGGCTCCTGTGGCTCCGGTAGCTCCATCTGCTCCGGTAGCTCCTGTGGCTCCTGCTACTCCATCTGCTCCGGTTGCTCCTGTGGCTCCTGCTGCTCCATCTGCTCCGGTGGCTCCTGTGGCTCCGGTCGGGCCGGTGGCTCCCGTAGGACCTTCATCCCCCGGACAGCCTTTCGGCCCCTGTGCTCCAACGGGACCTGTTACACCCTGGATACCCTGCGGACCTGTCACGCCCTGAGGACCCATAGAGCCTGTCGGACCGGTTGGGCCGGTTGGACCGGGAATACCTCTCGGACCCTGGGGGCCCATATCTCCCTGCGGGCCTGCCGGACCCACATCTCCTTTTGGCCCCGCCGGACCCTGAGGGCCGGCATCACCCTTAGGACCTTCACAGCCCGGGTCTCCTTTCGGGCCAATATCTCCGCGAACTCCCTGGATACCTTGAATCCCCTGGGGGCCTGCATAACCTCTCGGGCCTGCATAACCTCTCGGGCCCGTATTTCCCGTAGGCCCTACCGGACCTGTATTTCCTCTGGGGCCTCTTGCGCCGGGAGCGCCGGGAATCCCCTGAGGACCCATAGGGCCGGGATCTCCCTTGTCGCCCTTAGGACCGGGACAGCCGGTATCACCCTGGATTCCCTGGGGACCTACAGGACCCTGATCTCCTTTCGGCCCCACCGGACCGCGCTCACAGCAGGGCTGATTGCATTGATTCTGACAGCAGTTACATAAATTATTTTGATTCATATGAAACACATCCTTCATACTTATTTGAAAAAGATACCAACAAAATATCCCTTTCTACAAATATCTTATGTAACCCTGAAACAATTGCTACTTTTTGTCGAATAAAATACCTTAAACTTAAAGTTTTTCAATTTTTTCGAATAAAAGGCCAAACATTTAAAATCTATCAAAATACTGCTTATTGTAAAGATATGCCTTAGAATATGGCTTACAGACTCCGGCTCTCTCATTGTATTCTTTTGCCTTCTGCCGATCCCCCAGTTTGTCATAGCATACGCATAACTGCAAGAGAGGGATATAATCATAGCAGTCCGGCAGAACAAACCCTTCGGAATATTCATTTTTAGGTATCTCCAGTGCAGTCTCATACCAATAAATCGCATGATAAAAGCTTCCGTGCTCCAAAAAATATTTTCCAATCTCACAGCACAGTTCCGCCCTGGGCAAGTCAAAGCTCATGCTGCGTAAAAGCGTAAGCAGAGCAGACTCTTCCTGCCCAAGCTTCTCATAACACCTGGCACAGATAGAGCAGGCTTCTATTTTATTTTCAATCCATCCCTCTTCTGAGAGCAGAAATTCTTCAAATACGGAGACAGCCTCTTTGTACTCCTGATGATAATACAGCTCCCGTCCATAGTAATATTGCTGCCGCGGTTCCAAATGCTTTCCCTCTGCCAGCAGCTTTTGATATATTTTTAAATTTCGATCAGGCGATCCCGAACCTATTTTTCTGTGGCAGATTCCGATATCTGAATACAAGATCCTGCCGCTTGGCGGAATCACTTCATGTACCGCGCCGCTCCAGCGAAATTGACTACAATTTCGAATCCATCGTTCCCGATAGTACGAAAAGGACGGCTTACCGGCTTCGTCAAATGCCGTGTGGTATTTCATCATTACCATATCCGTATCCGGCGTCAGGGACTGCTTTAGCTTAAGAAATTTGTCCTTTTCTTTCTCCTCCAGAATATCATCGGCATCCATCCACATGCAGTAGTCCATAGCCGCTTTGGAAAAGGAATAGTTTCTGGCATCGGAAAAATCATCCTTCCACGGGTACGTGTATACCTTCTCCGTATAGTCAGATGCTATTTCTACTGTTCTGTCCGTTGAACCGGTATCTACAATTATAATTTCCTCTACAAGCTCCGCCACACTGTCAAGGCAGCGTGCGAGATGCCTTTCTTCATTTTTCACAATCATGCAAAGGCTTATTGTTGACATTTTATGCTTCCTCCTCTCTTCGTATTATTGCCGGAAGAGCTTTTCTATGCTCAGATTCATGTTGATTTTGGATACTTCTTCTGAAGAACGCCATTCAAAAGACAACGTGGAGCCGAAGGGAATTTCTATGATGAAATGTCTTGATATAGTTAGTATTTCCTTGCGTCTTGCTGCCTCTGTGTATGTGGTATATTGGGTTTGCTTATTATCATTAAAGATTGGTGTCAGCTCTATAAAGCCATGCCTTTTTGTTTCTGCTGAGATATAATAGCTGATGGCGTAAAAGCCTGGGGTCAGTACTGCGGAATCGTCATTGCAAAGAGATATGTTTTGGGTGATATCCGTTATCTCCGGTTTGAGCGGCAGGGTGGTATTTTCTGACATGGTTAGCTCCTGGCCTGCGAATGATGCAAATATACTGTTTTGCGGATAGCCGGACGGTCCCGCGGGGCCGCGTGCGCCTGGTTCTCCCTTTGGTCCCATTGGGCCGGTGACTCCCTGGGGACCTTGCGGACCTGTTACTCCCTGGGGGCCGGTTTCGCCGCGCTCACCTGGGATGCCTGGCGGACCGGGTTCTCCTCTTGGTCCCATTGGGCCAGGTTCTGCATATATCAAAGGCGATGTGGGAGGGTCTTGTATTTTCTCGGAGTTTATTGGTTCGGATTGATTTTGGTTGGGATCATTGTGTTCTTTTGGTTCTATTGTACCCGTTTGCTGAGACGGAACTGATGCGGCCGGGTTTGTCTGATTTGCTAAATTGGGGGATGGCTGGGGGCGCCCTTGATTATAATTTCTGTTGGGCGTTCTCATGCCAAACAGGTTTGGCGGGTTAAACATCCAGTTTCTGTTATAGTTATTCAATTGAAACCACCTCATTTATGATTTATATTGCTTGATAATGCATTTAGCATAATAAATTATATGCATGGGAAATAAATTCGTTTTTGAACTGCTGGCCGGAAATAAGGGAAAAAGAAGGGCGTTTTGTTAAAGCTGTCAAAAAAAACATCCCCCTGAAATTCCTTTCAGAAGGATATCTTCCTTGACGCTTTATTCCGGCTTCGAATATTCTTTTCATACTTACCGCTTTTCTTTTATAATTTCAGCCGTAATTTTATCTCTTAACTTTCATCAATCTTCGCAATCCCTTTTCTTTCCGTATTGCGGTTTCCCGGCAGACATTAATGCGGCCTTTGTCAGAGTATATTAGTATATCTTAGAAGAAACAAGTGTCACATTACCGGAATCTCAAGTATCGGAATACTCTTCAAAGTTTTCTACCTGTTCCATAACTTTATTGAATACTTCAGGACTGTACTGGGGCGGATAGCCATTCTTGACCAAGCATATTTTGATATCAAGTTTCAGCTGATTACGGACATTTTTATTGTTGAGCCAATCGGCAAAGGATGATTTTGTATCAATTATTTCCTTTACCTTTTTAGCTAAGTCTTTGCATTTATCATTGATAACGATACCGTCTGCTTCCTTATCCGTTCCATATTCAAAGTTGTACCGGTCACGCATGGCTATAAGAATATCATAGAAAGCTTTTTCTTCAAAAGTCAAGCCAATCTTGCGGAAGCTTTCTCTGCTTTCCCTCATCTGACGTAAAATAATCAAAGCCTGCTCGGTTGCAATCTTAATAATATCCTCTGATGCCTGTTCCTGTGCTTCTCCGGCTTCTTCGGCATTGAGATGCTTACGCCTTTCATGGTATTCCGCAATGGTCTTTTCTAGCATTTCCCGGAAAGTCTTTGCCGCCAACTGATTGACTTTTCCGTATTCCTTAATCTGCCTGCGGAGCATTTTTACGAGAAGCTCCAGCTTGGTTGCAGGCATTTTGACATCAGATAATTTTTCAAAGTATTCCGGAGAAAAGATATCTTCTTCCTCACCGCTTTCAAGTACACTTTCTACCTGATTGTATTTAAGCGCCTCCTCCACCATCTTGGAAACCGCACGATTCATTGTATCGGTATCCACCTGGCTTGTTCCGTTCATTTTGCGGACAAAGCCTGCTATAGCCATAAAGCACTGTGCAAGCGCACATTCTTCTTCACTAAGATTTCCGGAAGGCTGACAAATATCAAAAGCTGCTCTCATTCTCTTTACCGTCTGTAAAAAATATGTCTTAAATGAAACCTTTTGAATACCTCCGTTCCCTTCGGTCCGTAATTCCTGTGTTGATACAAATACATATTCGGCTGCCTTTGCAAGAAGCCTGTAACGTTGTACAGGATCACAATCCGGATTCAGGAAAGGTTTTAAATCATAATTCGCAAACAATGTTTTTAAAATTTCCAGTTCTTCTCCGAATGATAAAACTGCCTGCTCAACATCATCGGATGTGGGGGCAACAGAAGTATCACCGCCATAAACCTTCATGGCTTCACGCATATTATCGCGAATACCAATGTAATCAACAACCATGCCAAATTCTTTACCGGGATATTTTCTGTTTACCCGGCTGATGGTCTGAATTAATAAATGTTTCTTAAGCGGTTTATCATTATATAAGTAGGTAAGTGACGATACGTCAAATCCGGTGATCCACATATCGACAACAATCACTATATGGAAATTTGATTTTTCCTGTTTGAAAGCCGCATCCAGCTCTTCGGAACGCTTATCATTACGGACACCGCCGAGATAATTGTACATCTCAGCCTTATCATTGCTGCTGACGCTTGATACCATAGCTATAAAAGGCATCGGCTTTAATTCTTTCATTTCTTCCTCAGTTACGGGTACTCCTTCGGCAGCTTTCTTTTCTTCAAACCATTCCGGATATTTTATCTTGAATTTTTGCAGCAAAGCATAAGCTATCTTTCTGTTTGAGCAGACTACCATGGCCTTCTGTACTCTATCCGGATCACCCGCACAGGAAGAAACATAGTGATCATGAATATCAGCAGCAAGACGCTCCAGGCGCAAGGGTTCACCGAGAATGACTTCCATAGAACTCATTGCTTTTTTACTGGCTGCAATATCCTCCTGCGTCGCACCGTCATCGGCGCATTTTTTATAGTAATCTTCGATTTGCTTTGCTTTTTCTTTATCCAGCAAAACCTTTGCGATGCGAGGATGATACTTGATAGATACCGTTAATCCGTCAGCAACTGCCTGATCCATGGTATATCGGTCAATTTCGTCGCCAAAGGTCTGATAAGTTTCTGCAATCGGAGTACCTGTAAAGCCTACGAAGGTCGCCTGCGGAAATGCTTCTTTCAATACTTTTGCATAAGGCTTTGACACCATCGCTTTCATATTTTCATCAGCATCCTTGCTAAACCGAATCTTTTTTGAATGTTCAAGCTGGGTTCTGTGTGCTTCGTCGGAAAAACATATAATATTCTGCCGGTCATTGATGAGACCGATTTTATCATCTTCCCGGTCGCAGAACTTCTGAATGGTACAAATATAGAAACCGCCGCTTTGTCTGGCTCCAAGCTCCTGCCTTAACTGTGCTCTGTTCTTTACAACGGATACTTCACCAAGATTCAAAAATTCCTTACTCTTGGTAAAAAGCTTTGCCCCCTGCTTCTGAAGTTCATCACGGTCAACAATCAGAATAATTGTCGGCGAACCAATCTGAGGAATATCCGTACAGCGAAGGGCAAGCTGGCGGGCAAGAAAAGCCATCGTGTACGTCTTTCCGCATCCTGTCGCGCCGAAATATGTACCGCCTTTACCGCTTTTCTCCATAACGGAGTTCAGTATACTCTGTTTCAGCAGTCTTGCTGCAAAAAACTGCGGATAACGGCACACTATTTCGACCTCGGAACTGTCATAAATGCTGTCCTGAAAATAGATGTAATCTCTGAAAATTTCCAAGAATCGTGCGGGTGCATAGACACCCTTAACCATCGTTTCTGTTTCTGCAAAAGGCAGAGTAGATATGGCATCCCCGTCATTTACACGTCTCCAGGCATAGAAATGCTCATAAGGAGTACGAACTGTTCCCAGTCTTGTTTTAACTCCATCGGAAATACAAGCCAGAGGACAGTAATGCAATAAATGCGGGATATCTCTCCAGTAGCGAATATTAATTTGCTCCCATGCATCATAAATTGTTGCATTTGCGTCAACGGGATTTTTCAGCTCAATTATGCATAGCGGCACACCATTTACAAATAACAATACGTCAGGTCTGCGATTCTTTTTTCGGCCATTGTTGGTATATTCAACGGTAAACTGATTCACTACGCGAAAGATATTCTTATCCGGATTTTCAAAATCAATAAGCGGTATCATTCGCGGTAATCCGTCCCGAGCGATAAACCGAATACCGTCAACCAGCCATCCATAAACCTTATGCAGCGTAGCAAAGTCGCTTTCAGCCCCCACAAGACGCACACTGTCAAAAATCTGTGTAACCTCATCTTCTGTTAAATCAGAGCTTGTGTCCGTTATGAATTTTTTGAAATCATCGGCAAGCAGCATATCTCTTTTATTAACACGAAAAATGCTATTACCGGAAGAATACCTCCAGCCCTCGGACTCTAAAAATCCTATGAACGCATACTCATATTCCGATTCACAGTAGCGGCCGTTGTATTCTTTTAGTTTAGCCATAGGCTACGCCTCCTTTGTTTTTCTCGTTTCTTCGATAGAACCCTTAATCAGAATCGGGCAGATATTTTTTATTTGTTCTTTTAGCTTTTCGTTGATTTCCTTGCGGGTGTTATATGCTTTAAAGATATTAACGATATTGTGCTGAATTTTGGTGTCAGGTACAGGAATTCTGACTTCACACATTTGGTCCCAGTCGAATATTTCTCTTGCACTTCCCCACGAATTAAACCTGGAATAACGATTAAACTCACTGCGTTCAAAAAACATTGATAAGTATTCCGGCATTAATTTTTTTGTATCATTAATCCTGAATACAATATAAGAGGAAGAACAAATATATGTTTCATTGCTGTTATTGCGAGCAAGGGAAATTTTCTCTCCATTTCTTGAAGTGACTGTTACGTATGCAAATTCATCCGGTTTAACAACCGCATATGGTTTAAGAGAAACTCCCTCCATATTTGCTTTTGTATCAATAAATTTCTTTTCAATTGATATACCTCTTACCGCATCAATTCCATACTCCAATTCATCATTTTTATTTTCGCTTATTGAAATATAAGCTCCTAACCTTTGAAGCGGAAATTGTTTTCTGAGTCTGTCAATATAAGCATCACAGACAAGCTTCAAATCCTCCAGCCCGCGTTCATAGCTTTGCTGATTTAAAAGCATGGCGTTGTAAACATCCACATACTTCTGCTGAATGGAAAGCGGCGGCAGGTCAACTTCCATATCACATAAAGTTTCCCAAGAGAATACTTCCGTTGAACTTCCCCACGATTGAAAACAAGCCTCCCTGTCCCATTCCTCCCGCTTAAAGTGTAAAAACAAATAGTCAGCCAAGACAGCATCCCGCATAAACGGTTTTACTCTGAACGCTATATTATTCCAGCTAATAATAAAAGTATCTTCCGTATTATTGTAGCCGAAGCCAATTCTCCTGCCATGTGTTCTTGGATTATAAATGAATTCTCCCGGACTCACAACTAAGAATTTAGCTAAGTCCGTTCCGGTTACATCAGCTTTCGTAGGTATTATTTCTTTGGTAATTGTCATACCCTTTACATCATCAGGACCATATAGCAATTCTGTATTGGTAGCCAAAACAAGCTCGATTAGTTTTCCAAGCTTATATTTAGTCAATTCCATAGCCAATCCCCCTGAATGCATCTTCCAGCATCTGCCGGGATTTCTTTTCCTGCTTCATAACTTCCTGCATTTCTGCCTGAATACGAGCCATTTCTTTTTCATAATCGATCTCTAAATCATGATCGATAAACTCAATATATTTACTCGGCGTAAGTGTCCAGCCTTTATTCTCAATTTCAGAAATTCCAACACTGCGGTAAAGCTCAGGCACTTCATAGTTTGTACCGTCAGTACCTTCCCTTTGCCATGTGTGATAAATTTCAGCGGCTCTTTCAATCTGTTCCGTTACCAAACGAACCTTCTTTTTGTTTTCGCCTTTAACAGAATTTTCTCTGCACTGGCGCAAATCCATAAAAAGTATTTCATGTTCACGATTGCGAAGACTTCTGCCGTGATAATTACCGCCCTTTTTATTTTGATTCAGAATCCAAAGGGTAACGCTGATATCCGTAGTAATAAAAAGTTCTCTCGGAAGAACAATAATGGCTTCGATCTTATCTTTCCGAATCAGTTTTTTTCGGTTTTTCAAGGTATCGCTGTCATTCAAAGCGCCGTTAGCAAGAAGAAATCCGGCAACACCATCCGCAGGCTTCAAGTGACAAAGTATATGTAAAATCCAAGCATAGTTTGCATTACTTTCAGGAGGCGTCTGGTAGTCAGCCCAGCGGACGTCATTTTTTAGGTTGTCATTATACCAGCCTTTCAGATTAAACGGAGGATTAGCCATGATATAGTCAAAGTATAATCCTTTATGCAAATCATGCGTAAAAGAAGAATCATTTGTATCACCAAGGTTGTGGCTGAGGCCGCGAAGTGAAAGATTCATTTTTGCAAGACGGTAGGTAGCCGCATCCTTTTCCTGTCCGTAAATATTGATTCGGTTAATATCACCCTGTCTGGATTTTACGAGAGCGGCACTCTGTATAAACATACCGCCCGAACCGCAGCAAGGGTCATATAAAGTACCATCATAAGGTTCTATCATTGTTGCAATTAGCTGGACAACATCATGAGGAGTATAGAATTCTCCCTCTTCCTTTGTTGCATTAACCGCAAATTCTTTTAGAAAATATTCGTAAACGCGGCCAATAAGGTCTTTTTCCTCTCCAAAAGCTTTATGGCTGATTTTATTTACTTCATCGACAAGCTTTTTTATATCATTAGGAGCAAGATTGCGGGTTGTAAATGTACCCTCGATAAAACAGCCTTTCAAATCCTTTGAACCTGTTGCAATACTATGAAGGGCCGTATCAAGCGCCACATTAAGTCCTGGTGCAGGTGTGTTTATGATCGTTGACCATCTTGCCTCCAAAGGCAAATTATAAGTTCCGTCCGTAAAAGTAGCATCATCAAAAAAAGCTGATCTGATGTTTTCATCATCCGGGTCAAGCCCCTGTTCGATTAATGTCTGACGAAGCTTTTGAATTCCGTTCTCATATTTCTCACCTATAAAACGTAGGAATACAAGAGTAAGCATCATATCACGCTTTTCAAAGAAAGAGCCTGAGTTACGTGCGGCCCGCATGATATCCCTGCAATTAAATAAAATATTATCTATATTCAATGCTTTTTCAGCAATTTTCTTTTTTGCCATATCATTTGTCCTTTTCGTTTTGAGTTTATTGTTATTTTAATGTGTTGAAATCAAGAGGATGTGAATCACTCGTCCGATGGTACTTTCCACATGTATAGAGGATGTGAATCGGATTATCAGAAAGCATAAATGTGCCTTGGCGGAACTATCCACAAAAATTTATTTTAATACTCTCCAGTAACCGGACTTGTTAGAACCTACTCTTTCAATATATCTATATTTCTTCAAAACTGCTATTCCTTTATCTATCGTAGTCTTCCCAAGTTTAAGTATTTCCGCAAGATGTGGCTTCGTAATATTCGGATTGTTCCGTATTTCTGCCAAAATCCGGGCCTGTGTATGATTTAGAATCGATTCTGTATTTTTATCGTTCACTTTATCGTTGCTTTTCTCACCCACTTTATCACCCATGATATTAATCCAATTAAAAGGGATTGTAACTACAATAGAATTTTCTCTGAATTCGTAAGCTTCTTTTCCATATCTCTGTGTAATTTTAGGCACACCTCTTCCAGTTTTCTCACTGATATGAAGCTGTAATAATATTTCTGACAGTTTCTTATTTACCGGTACGGATTCTCCTGCAAAAAAGCCCTCCATTGTCTGCTCCGGTGCAAGGGAACCACGGGACAATATCTCAATCCTGTCAGAAAATACTGTAATCATCGGTTCATTTCCACTGACCCATTTATTATGAACGAAAGCATTAATTACCGCCTCACGAAAAGCATCATTTTCAAATAATGGGACTTCTTTTCTTTCAACAATACGATTTTTTTCATCTGCCTGAATGATATTCAACACATCACCATAACGCAATACTTCATCTAAAGAATACAATAAACATTGATTACCAAATTCACGCACAGAATACATATTATCAGCTTTTGTTTTTCCAGAGAAAATTGCCACTCGGATTGGTATATGGGAATTATCAGCTAGCAATTGTGCTAAAAGGTTATATTTTCCGTCCTCTGTGTAGAATGACAGATTCTTTTTAAAAGTATCCAAATTCAGCTTTAGACCTTTTGCTCCATAATAAATGAGCAGTTTTTCAAATGTAAGATTCTGATAATCAGACGGAGTATTCTCTATCGTAGGAAAGCCATGCTGGAGTATTTGAAATAAAAAAGCTTCTTTTTCAGGATATTTTCTTAAATTCTCCTTGCTGGATCCTATCCGGATGTACCGCTCTCTCGCATAAGATGTAGGAATAGATTTCGCTGCAGGAATTGTTAAAAGAACAACCCTCTTTTCTTCTATTACCAATTCTTCGAATATAAAATTAATATCTGGGCTGAACTGCCTTGCAAGATAATGTTTTAGCGGTTCATGGTTCACATCTTGATGGCAATTAAAAACGGTTCCGACAATTTCATGAGTCCGATCATTGATTCCCCAGACAAAATATGCAAATTTTTTCCCTGCAACGGCTGCACTATTCGATAATGCCGATACATATTCTCCTAATTCATCAGCTTTAAACCAATTCTCTTTAAATTCAAACCACTCTCTTTCGGAATCATACTTCCGAAGTTCTTCTATTATTTCAAGTGAACTTCTCACATTAATTTACCTGCCTTTATGAATTTATCACCCACCTATTATAACACAGGTGGGTGATAAAGTGGGTGATAAATTTATTTCTTCCCATTATTTTCCAAAAATATTTCTTTTTCTTTGCCAATTAAGTCCGAAATAATATTTCTTGTTCTTGTTAAAGCCCCATTGTACTGATAAACTTTTCAATTCTTTTAAATCAGACGAACTATGCCAACCGATATTCCATTTTCCTCCATTTATCTTTTGAATGATCTCACTAAAGTATGGATAGTTGACATATTTAGTATGTCTTCCAATAAGGTTTTTATTTGATCCTGTTCTACGCAAAGATGACCTTCGTGCTACCTCTGCTTGTACTTGATAGAATACTTCTTTTGGTATAACGGCTTCGTGAGCATTTTCCTATAATATCTAGGTACAATATCATTATTAATAACCCGCTTTTTTGTCATAAAACCACAATATACTGTGTTTGCACTCTAATTTTTCTTCCCAGGGCCACAAAACGTCATCAGAATCACTGATTCACAATGCCCCGAGACACCATTATGGATGTCACCTGTATGCGGAAACATATCCATAGTACATCTCCTACTAAACAGGTCTACTTGTTATCTGCGCTAATAATACGCAGTTCATCACATTCCGGATCATACTCGGCCACTTTAGTTTTCCCGATCAAATGCATATTTGATCGGGAATAATATTCGGCAAGACTCTCGTTTCTTTTCTCGTGATGAGAACGCAGCATGACTATGTACTTCTCATAGCTATCCGGCAAGAACGAAAGATAAAAAGCAGCCTCGTTTGTAAATCCTATCTTCGTGCTTGGTACATTTCCTGTTTCAGTCCAAGTGTACCTCTTGCACTCGATGGCTATCTTCTTATCCAAATTAACAATATCGATGCTTCTTTGCCGGATCGCCAATTGGTATCTTCGTCTCAAGCTCAAACCCAGGTCCATATTGCTTGTGAAACCAATCTCTAACCTGGCCTTGAAACATGGCACCATTTCTCGGATTATCTGAATTACTCATTGGCACGATCCTTAATCATATCAATTAGAAATTCGCTTGGATGTAATTCTTTAATGCGATGATTCTATCTTCGGTATCAATGCCATTGTCGTTCTGGGCAATGCTGATAGTATCTACCATTGTATCATCATCATTTTTCCTTCTCAAATACGAATTGTTAGTACAAATTATATGCTCGTCACCAAAGATCAATCTTTGACCCATATCATCTCTTGAGAGATGTGAATCAGAAGCAACCTTTAGGAATGGGATATATGTATTCTGCGACATCTGCGTTTTTGTCTGCATAACTGAGAACAAATATGGATTTGTTACAGCTGCGTTGTTTTGCATCTTTCCATATGAGCCTGGACGATATTCGCGGTACTTGATGTAATAGTATCTCAGCGGATAAAGGCTGTTGCTCTCACATTCCTGCAAATAATCGTCAGCAATCTTTTTCAGAATCTCATTTGAGAATTCCTCATTTGTAGCTAACAGCGAAATGAGAATGCTCTTTGTATTATCAAATCCGGAATTCGCACTCTTATGGAACAGCTCATTCCATGCAAACTGATATGTTGATCCGTACTGATAACGCCACTTGTTTCTCTCTACCTGGCCATAATCTCCAATTGCCATCATCGCGCAGTCTATCTTATCTAGGCTGCACTTAAACAGTGATTCAAATCTCTTTGTATAAGTAAGGTTCTCTAGACCAATGATGCTGATCTGACCATTGAGCAAAAAGTGATCTTCCAGTTCGAACATGGCATCTGCCATATCAGGATTAGACTCCAAGAATGTAATCTTCTCTTTTTCTTCTGAGAGCTGACTTACATTGAAGTTGTTCTCAATAAAATCATCAATGGCACCCGTAAGAATGATTGCATCTGCTTCAGCTAAAATAGCAGGCATTCTGTTTCGATCTGTTCTGTCACTGACCTCATCTTCGGAATTCTGAATCAAGTTATTTACAATACGAATTCTTCTTCTAAAGTCCACTTCCGTTACCTTATCAGTATTCTGCAGGTATGTAGTAATAGCATATAAAAGCACGATTCTGTTTAATGGAAACTGTCTGATACGGCCAGTCTTATCAGAATATGCATGTAAGCAATCTTCAAAGATGTTTAGGTTAAATCTGGACTCGACCAGAATCTTTCCATTCTCATGCTTATTTGCCATGAAGGACTTTAAAAAGTCTGTTGGTGAATCATAGTCCGGGATGTTACACCAGCAATCAAGGAAGCTCTCCATTGTTTCTATATTCTTAATCGCATCCGGACACTTTGCTGAGAAGTACTGCTGTAAGAGGTCAAACTCATCATTGCTTCTTCCAAGCGGTGATTCATCCTGGCGGTAGCAAATTACATCACAGATGAATTTGAAGTAACGCAGGAACTCATCGTCGATAATGTTATCGCCAGAAAAACTGCTACCGTTATTACGATATTCCCACAGAAGGTCTGTCCAATCACGGTCTATCTTGCCCATGATACGATTAGCCAGACTTTCATCCATGCTTCGTATTTCTCGCTCAAGCTCTGCCTTAAAATGCTCAAATAAAGTCAGTGGCTTACCACGAGAATTCATCTTAATGTAAAGCTCATCTGTAAGGCCCATATCCTTAATTGGAAGAAAATAGAATGTGATACATTTCTCTTTGAGCTTACCCCAAAGATCTGGTACATTCCTAAACTTATTATCGATTGCATCAATCATTACGAGCATAGAACTGATTGTAGGATCATTCTCCCAATCAAGCGGGAACCACGCCTGATTCACAATTTCCTTCGAAATAGCACGCTTGAATTCCGGCTTATAATCAACAAGATCAATACAAAAGTAACGCGCACTGTATCTTGTCTCATAGCTGAATTTCTTCAGAAACTTGTAATCCGCTTCAGGGATGTTGCCCTTCTTAGCAGCATACCAGTGAAGCAAGAATAAAGTGGTAAGACGCTGCTGACCATCAAGCGGTGTCATATTACCCTCATCATCGATATCACCATAAACGAAATCAAGTGTGATCGGCTTCTCTGTTACGGCTTTATATAAAGACTCAAGAAATCTACCTCTAACACGGATAACGTCAGAGCCTCTTCTACCCTGAGCATAGTCTCTCTGTATGATCGGAATAATGATCTTTTTCAGCTGTACTGCTTCCTGATCTTCTCCAAATGTTGTATCAAAAATATCAATAAAGGAGTGAAGTGTTGTAGCCATATTATTCTTCCTCCTTTTCCAGAATAATTGGATCTTCAAGGTAATTTACCAATGTGGTATTCATTGCATCCACATACGCTACTCTATCTGCATGGCTCCAGAAATGAAGCTGGTTGTCAGCGGATGAAGTATAATACTTCAAAAATACCATTCTTGTACAGAAGGGAATATACTGACCGGCCTTATCCATCTTAATGATTTCATTTCGCTTTACATCAAAGGTCGAGTTATTTAATGCAGCATTGTCTGTTGAACTCAGCAAAGCCATGTTAGCAATCGAGTGTAGATATTCTGTATTTCCTTTTACAGACAACAGATCAACCACCTTTTGCTGGATAGCATCGAATTCCTGACGCTCAAGCTTATCCTTTGCAATAGCGCTGTTCATTAGTTCAATCAGTTCATCAGCATCATCGCTTACCGATTTTACAGATGGAATATGTAGTGTAAGCCACTCTTTCCACATTTCCTGTGTTCTTAAACCTTCTGACTGCTGCGCGTGTATGTGCTCAAGGCTCCATGTTACTTTTCCACCCTTGCCAAACTTATACTTATCAAATGGGAACCACTGTGAATGCTCACCATTCCTACGAACGGATTCGACGTTAAATAAGAGAAGCAATGTTGTAATTTTCTTCTGATCCGATGGCTTTTCATAGCTCAAATCCGAATAGTTACCTTTAATTTTGATGCTGTCTCTGATAAAGCCGTCAAGTGAATCCCTAAAGTCATCCTTGGTTTTGTCCTTTGATAGGTCAAAAATCTTCTGCAGAGTAAGTGTGCCAGAAGCAATAAGATAACCGATTTTGTGGTAAAGCTCGTGGTTTCCGTGCCAATCCTTCAACACTAAGAATGTCTGCTGAATGCTACGCCAGATACTATCAAGTGTCTTTGTCTGACGTATCTCATCAAATTTGAAGAAGGTATAGTACTTCTCTCTGTTGTTAGCAGACTTGCCGGAAATAAGATCCAGGACAAGATCAATTCTTGTCTGGTAGTCTGCATTCGTTTTATTCGTCAGGAAATACCAC
Organism: Clostridia bacterium; assembly: GCA_910576325.1. Classification (GTDB taxonomy): domain Bacteria; phylum Bacillota; class Clostridia; order Lachnospirales; family Lachnospiraceae; genus Laedolimicola. The sequence goes on along the minus strand of CAJTIM010000007.1, from coordinate 116,885 downwards.
AAAGAATTGTTATGCAGTTCTCTCTCCATGTTGTCCCACTGAAGGGATATCTCTTCCTGCTTTTCTTTATCAACATCTTCATCGGTATCTTTGCTGAGGAACATAGCCTTTACAAGTTCAGCGTTTGTAAGCGGAATCTTACCGATGTTCAGTCGGGTAAATAAGCCAATGGCATCCTCAGACTCACCAACTTCATACCAGATGATTTTTACAATTTCATCAAAGTACTTGTTTATGTTTGTGAGTGTCGATTTTCTATCTCTTTCGGAGAACCATTTCTTAATGCTTTCATAGGCTGCACAAAGAAACCAGAAATCAATATTCTCCTCTTTGCGGGACTCATCGATTGATTTTAAGAAATCCTCTGATTTCTCTCTAGTTTCATAGGAAAGAGTAAACCTTGGCTCATCAATGAAGCCGAAGCTCTCTTCATTCATAAAGCGATAGATAAGATAAATCGTTGTTAGACGCTGCTGTCCATCGATTAGCTCATACCTATCACTATTTTTTCTTACTACAACTGGCTGAAGACAATAATTCCTTTTGCCCTCAGTAGAATAAATATCATCGAGTAAACGAACTACTTCCGTCTCACCCCAACGATATCCACGCTGATATGATGGAATATAGAAGTCTCCCTTTATATCCCCGACCAGCTTTGTGTCGAGTTTGATTTCGCTATTCATGTGGTTACACTTCCTTTTCTATTTGCCTGACATCTGATAGATTGGAACAAAAAACTGTGTTTCTACGCCCAGAAATTTGGCAAATTCTGTATCTATTGCTTTCATCTCTTGTGTCCTTACATTGATCTTTTTAAAACATATTTGTATGAATCAATCCGGAATATTGATATCATAAGCTACTTCTTAGGCAGGATGTCAACTCCTGCATATACAAGCATTTTCCTTATATCTTCATACATATCGATGATGTTATTTTCTGTTTCCATATTCTCTGCATATCGTGTATAATAAACGGCATCTTTCATTTTGACCTGGTTGGGATCAGAACGAGTAATTTGAAAACCAGTGATGCACTTAAATCCAAACCTCACCCAATCATGTTCTCCCTCATAATTCCCATTCATAACATTTTCAGGAAGCTTGAGAATCGTTAGTTTTTTCTCCTGGAGGTATGACTCAATTTCAGCAACAGCTTCCTGCGAAATGTAAAACCGTTTCACCCTATCAGGGTAAAGGAACGCCACAAGCAAATGCTCCTCTAACACCTCCCCACTTCGTAAAACAGTAACCCCTCTGCCTCCGTCTTTTCCAAAGTCACCTATCAGTTGTCTTGCCTGAAACTGAAAGAGAACATCAGATTCAGCATATTCGCCTTCATATTTTTCACCGCCGTCTCCAAACCCGAAACGCCAGCAGTCATCCCTGCCAAACGGAATTCCCGTCCGTTGCGCAAGGGTCTTTACCTCAGCTTTAATAGGAGGGCCTGCCATTTTATCCAACTCCTCCCGGCGCTTTTCAAACATAAGATGGGCATAAGGGCTCTTATATTTCTCCTGGAACAGTTTTTCCATTTGCAGATATTCATCCGTATCTATAATGCCTTCCACGAGCATTTTTTTCATTAAATGGATTGTCATTCCGTAATTCAGGATTACTTTAAACTCTTCCTCTGTGAAATAACCGGAACTATCCGTAGTCTTGCTGCTACTACTGGTAAGAGCAGTTGGTGCTGCTAAATTTTCAACAATATCTGTATTTGAATCCTCTAGTGATAATACTGCACTACTGCTTGATACTACTGCATCTTTTTTCGGATGTTTTTTCTTAACATTCCTATCCGCGGATGGTGATTTTGGGCCTTTCATATTTTCAAAAGTGCCGGAATCGGCATATGCTTTTTCTGCCGACACATCTGCTTTCTTTTCAGAAAACCTATCCTTAATATAGCAGTTGTGCGAACAGTATTTACGTTTCTGCCCACCATGAACCTGAAATGCTTTACCACAAAAAGCGCAGTTTATTGTCCGATTGGATTTGTGTCTAATCTGTTCTGGATGGGCCGCCCACCACTTACTCCTGCATGCATCGCTGCAAAATTTCTTCTTTTTTCTTCCTGGTGCCTGTGCAACCTCTTTTCCACATTGTAGGCATAGGTTTTTCTCTGTTGTGGCAACTTCTGTAAAATCTGACTGTTCCGTGGTAATAGTCGACTTCTCCTGCTCGGCAATAAGCCTTACGATCACCTTCATAGGGCAGCCGCAATGAGGACAGCTTTCCGCATATTTACTGATTTTTGCTTTGCACTCAGGGCAAACTATCAATGCCATTTTTCTTCGTTCCTTGACTTGTATTTTATCCTCACTTAGTTCTTTCCCCTTCCATTGTCAGCTTCTCACCGCTGGAGAGGATGAAAGCCTGCTCAAACTTTACACCAAGAGCATCTGCTATACGATTAAGTTCCTCTGTACCAAGTGTCTCATTCCTAAGTTTTTTATACAGATTTTGTCGGGATTGACCCGTTCTTCTGGCCAGTTCAGCAAGGCTTATATTCTGATCTTCGCAGAGTTTCTTTACAATATCTGATGTGTTCATAATGATCCTCCGCAATAGCACGCTTCTATTGTAAACCTTTTAGTTACCTTTTTCAATGCCTGTTACTCTGAATTTATATTTCCGAAACAGAAAAGTCCGCAACCCTTTAAAAGATTGCGGACCAAACTGCTCTTTATTCCATTATGCTTCCACATCAATTTCCAGGCCAGATTTGAATTCTACAATTAGCTTCTCATGGCAGACTGTGATCTTCTCAATGAGCCTTCGAACCAGTGTATCTGAGTATTCCGTGAATGCCTCTGTCTGTTCGTCAAGGAATGAAGCAAGGTCATCGACACGCTCTTTCAATTCTGTATTCTTCGCCGCCTCAGTAAGGATATCCTGCCGCCGTTCCCGAAGGCTGATGATGGCATCCCCGATCTCATCAATCCTGCCTTGGTCCTTCCCGGCATCAAGCAGCTCTGCCTGTTTCTCCCGTATGGCAGTATCGACTGCCGCCAACCTTTTTTCTGTATCACTTTCAAGAACCTCTCGGATGTTTTGCTGCAGAACAGGGAGAATGTCGTCTTTCTGTGACCAGGCATCGTTGATCGCTGTGACAACTGCAACATGCAGTTCCTCTTCCCGAATCGTCCTTGCCGGACAGTCAATCCCACTGCTCTTTTTAAGGACCCGGCTCACACACCGCCAAACGGTAGATTTGCATCCTCGGTTATTCCACTTGACCCTGCGAAAGATATCGCCGCAGTGACCGCAGAACACGATGCTTGATAAAGCATACCGGGAACTGTAGACCCGTTTCTTTCCGTCTGTCAGGATATTCGCCCGCCGGACAATTTCCGCCTGGACTCGAAGGAATACATCCTTGTCGATGATCGCTTCGTGACTTCCCTCCACATAGTACTTCGGTGCGAGGCCATTATTGGCCACCCGTTTCTTTTCCAGCGTATTCACCGTATAAGTCTTCTGCAGGAGAGCATCACCAATATACTTTTCATTAGTCAAAATCTGTTTAATATTGCTTTCGTGCCACTTGGCGTTACCCGCTCCGTTTAAAATACCGTCTGCCTCAAGGCTGCGCTTGATCTGAAGAAGGCTCCTTCCATCCATGTACTCAGCGTAGATACGCCGAACAATCTCAGCTTCTTCCGGCACAATAATAAGTTCCCCGGCATTATCCTTGGTATAGCCAAGGAACCTGTTATGGTTGACCTGGACTTTTCCCTGCTGATTGCGGAACTGGATGCCAAGCCGGACATTCGCGGATAGGGATTCAGATTCCTGCTGGGCAAGTGCCGCCATGATCGTCATGAGGACTTCGCCTTTGGCATCCAGAGTATTGATATTCTCCTTCTCGAAGAAAACGGCAATATTCAGCCCCTTTAACTCTCTTGTGTATTTCAGGCAGTCCACAGTGTTACGGGAAAATCGGCTGATGGACTTGGTCAATATCATATCTATCTTCCCACCGTCTTTGATACAATTTGATTTTACTTCAAACCTTTTGATTTTGCCATACTTTTTGATTTTGCCCCGTAGGGGGAGGGTTCAAATCGGAAAAGGCAGTAAAAAACTGCGGCAGGCAATACCGCAGTTTTTTCTATGCTTTTATTTCCATCCCGTTCTTAAAGGTGAATCGGATATCCTCCCGGCTGTACACCGTGGCATATTCCACAAGGCTGTACCAGTCCTCCTCGTTAAATTCCGTCAGCGGGCCGTCCCTCTTTTCCAGTTCCGCAAGGAAACGCTCCGTCTTTTCCTGCTTTGCCACCCGCTCCGTGATGACGGAGCCGACTGCCTCCACCCGCTCCTTTATCCGGTCGAAGCGGTCTGCCAGCCCGTCATATTTTTTCTGGTACTCCGTCTGGTCGAGGGCAACGCGGGCATTCTCGTTCACACACTGCTGTATCATCTCCGCCACGATATTCATCTCATCCTGGAGCTGAATCCGCTCCGCCTCTAGTTCCGATGTGTCATAAAGGCGTTCCTTTACCGCCTCGTAGTCCTCCCGTATGGTATCCCTCTCGCCAAAGATGGCATTGGCCGCTTTCAGGAACAGCGCCTTGACGGCTGTCTCATCAAGGTGCGGCGTGGTGCATTTTTCCCCGCCGTCAAATTTGTGGTTGCACTGCCAGACCACCTTCCGGTACTTGTCATTGGAATGCCAGACCTTGGAGCCGTACCAGCTTCCGCAGTCGCCGCATTTAATCCTGCTGGAGAATGCGCCTGTGCAGCTTAAGCGGTTTTTGCCCGGATGCCGCACCGCCATCTGGTGCTGCACCTCATCAAACATTGCGGGGCTGATGATGGCTTCGTGGCTGTTTTCCACATAATACTGCGGCACCTCTCCCTCATTTATTTTCGTCTTTTTTGTGAGGAAATCCACAGTGTAGCTTTTCTGCAGGAGCGCGTCCCCTTTATATTTTTCATTGACGAGGATGCTCTTGACCGTGCAGGAGTGCCATTTTTCCTTCCCTGCCGGCGACCGCACCCCTTCTTCCGTCAGCCGCTTGGCTATGGCATATGGGGAATGCCCCTGCAGGAACAGCCCGTATATCCTGCGGACGATTTTTGCCTCCTCTTCGTTCAAGACCATGCCTCCGTCCTCTCCTTTGTCATATCCAAGGAAATGGCTGTAGGGGACGCAGACCTTGCCATCGGAGAACCGTTTCCGCTGCCCCCATGTGACGTTCTCTGAAATGCTCCGGCTCTCCTCCTGTGCAAGTGATGACATGATGGTGATCAGCAGTTCCCCCTTGGAATCGAATGTCCAGATATTTTCCTTTTCAAAATAGCACTCGCAGCCTTTTTCTTTCAGCTTCCGGATGGTGGAAAGGCTGTCCACGGTGTTCCTTGCGAAGCGGGAGACGCTCTTGGTCACAATTAAATCGATGGAGCCGGCGAGCGCGTCCTCCACCATTTTTCGGAATCCCTCGCGCTTGGCTATCCCGGTTGCGGATATGCCTTCGTCCGTATACACATGGACAAACTCCCAATCCTCCCGGCTCTTTATGTAGCCCGTGTAATAATCCACCTGCGCCTCATAGCTTGTAAGCTGTTCTTCATGGTCAGTGGACACGCGGGCATATGAATTAATCACTCAGACTGGTAAAAATAGCAAGAGAAACCGCAGGAAAAATGTCACAATAAAAAGTCCGGGAACTGGGCGTAGTACACAATGCCCGCAAGCACGAAATATGCGTTCGGGAACGCGATCCCGTTGCCTCACATTGTGCATAAATATCCATTATGCTTGTACTTCCTTCACCAAAACAGAGTATGGGATCTTCTCCCCGCTCCGCTTCACATACACGTTTTCCAAATCCCCGGTATCCTCCACATACCTCCGCAAGATGACGGATGCATACTTTTCATCCAACTCCATCATGCAACAGATGCGGTTTGTCTGCTCGCATGCCATCATCGTGGAGCCGCTGCCGCCGAAAGTATCCAGCACGATGGCGTTCTCCTGGGAGGAATTGCGGATGGGGTAGCCGAGCAGGTCGAGCGGCTTCGAGGTCGGGTGGTTCTTGTTCCGCTTCGGCTTGTCGTAGTTCCAGATGGTTGTCTGCTTTCGGTCAGAATACCACGGATGCCTCCCGTTCTTCAGAAAACCGTAAAGAATCGGCTCATGCTGCCACTGGTAGTCCGAGCGCCCAAGCACGAGGGAATTCTTCACCCAGATGCACACCCCGGCAAGGTGAAACCCCGCATCCACAAATGCCCTGCGGAAATTCATGCCCTCCGTGTCCGCATGGAACACATACGCCGCGCCGCCGTTCTCCAGGTGCTCCACCATACAAGCAAACGAATTGTACAGAAATGTGTAGAATTCATCTCCCTTCATACTGTCATTCTGGATAGTCAGCCCGCCGGAACTCTTGAAGGAGACGCCATAGGGCGGATCCGTCACGATGAGGTTTGCCTTTTTCCCGTCCATGAGCGCTGCCACATCCTCCGCACTGGTGGCATCGCCGCACATCAGCCTGTGCCTACCCACCGTCCAGATATCACCCCGCTCCACGAATGCCGCCTTCTCCAACGCTGCGGAAAGGTCGAAGTCATCGTCTTTCACATCTTTCTCACTGTCTCCGGCAAAGAGATTTGCAATCTCATCTTCACCGAACCCTGTAAAGGATACATCAAAATCCGCACCCTGCAGACTTTCAATTTCAATTCGGAGTAGCTCTTCATCCCATCCCGCGTCCAGTGCCATACGGTTGTCCGCAAGGATGTAGGCTTTCTTCTGCGCCTCCGTCAGATAGTCCACAAACACACACGGGACTTCCGTGATCCCTTCCTCCTTCGCCGCCATAATCCTGCCATGCCCCGCAATGACATTGAAATCCCGGTCGATGATGACCGGATTCACAAATCCAAACTCCCGCAGGGATGAGCGTAGCTTCGTGAGCTGCTCTGGCGAATGAGTCCGTGCGTTATTCACATATGGCACCAATTTTTCAACGGCTACAAGCTGCATATCAGTCGTGGTCTTCATTTCCACCTCCAAAAATCGCATAGAAAGACCGCCCAACATTTCTGCTGGACGGCATTAATTTAATTGCCACATTTATTTAATTCTCTTCTTCATAAAACCCGAATTTCTGACATATCTCGTGAACAGTTACAGCGAAAATAGTCCTTGAATGCACATTCGGATCATTATTTCTATTTTTCTTCTCAATATATAACTTTAGCATAACATCCCATAAGTCATTCTCCTTAATCCAGTCAATTTTATCCGGCAGCATATAATATCCTTCCGGCTGCTCACACCATGTATAGTTCCCGTGCTTATCATTATGAATATATTCCTGGCCTTCGTACCCGTCATCGTCAATGTAGTTGTTTACGATTGCGAAATCACAGCTATGGAGAATGCAAGATTTTTTCCTATTCTTCATCTTGATTGTCAAAACGCGTGTTGAATCCTCTGGATGATCATATCCGTATTTCACACAAACAGCATCTATTGCATTTTGAAGCATATTCTTTAGCTGTTTTGGCTTATACCTGTCGTTTCCATCATTAACCTCAATATTAAAATCGAAGTCATACCCCACATTTGATTTTGCATCATAGGTTATCATATTCCGTTTATAACTGCCCACCACATCAAACCTGAATGTAAACTTCTTTCTTACCAAGTCCTGGACTTCCTTGAGGATATTCAGGATGTCATTATAGGCTTTCTTTACTTTGGGGTCTTTCTTAGAAATAAAATGAAAATCGTGTTGCATAACTTTACTCTCCTTCGTATTTTTTCATTTATTCCCAAGCCTCCCATTCAGCATTAAACTGCTAAATCATTACATTATATCACCTGCAGGATAATTATCAAGATTTTTACAGAAAAATTATTTTCAAATAATCCTACATTCCTTTCCTCGCACGGAGCAGTCGCTCCATCACATCATCCTGCGGTGTGTTCCCCGAAAACTCCACCGAGCAGTTCTCCTTCACGATCTGGTATATCTGCATCCAGCAGTAATTGGTCTGTTTCATGTAGGCCTGACTCATGGTGACATAAGGAGAGGCAATGGCGGCCCCCGTAGTCGGGTGCTTCGCAAGGAAGCCTGTGGAGGACACGATCTCCTCACACTGAATCCACCGAGACACGCTCATGGCGTACTGCTCCACCATCTGTACAGTAACCAGCTTTTCACATCCTCTTGCTTTCAGCCAGACATATGTTTCGTTGTAGACTTCCTCCGCCACCAGTTCCCGCCCGCTTTTCTGCGGGGATTTCAGGAAGTCCTTCACGGGCGGCACATCCACGCCTTCCAGTTCGGCCGGCTCCATCATAACCGCTGCCTTTTTTCCCTCGCTGATCTTCTCCATGAGCGCCTTGGGCTTGCGCCCCGCCCCCGGCCTTGCACCACCGCGGTTACTACCGTCTTTTGCCACTGTTCTCACCCCGTTTCTTTGATTTTGTTCGAAAAATGCTACAGAAATCAAACGCCGCAGCACCTCAAAAAGCCTATAAAATGCGGAAATTGAAAACAGGGCAATCCCCTGTTTGATTTCCGGTTTTTATACGCGTGACCCCACGCCGTTCCCCGGAGAACCCTTATGCAGAGATTTGACCTGCCCCTCCCGGTCAGCTGCGGATCTGCCTGTCACCAATCTCAAGATGCATTTTGGTGTGGCAGGACTGGCACAGTGACATGAGGTTGCTCTCATGATGATCGCCGCCTTGAGAAATGGGGAGGATATGGTGTACCTCCTCCACGGGAGTCAGCCGTCCTTCCTTAAGGCACCGCTCACACAGGGGATGCGCCGCAGCATAGCGGTCGCGGACTCTCTTCCAGGCTCGGCCGTACTTCTTGTTCGTGTCGGGACTGCGTGTGTATTTGTTGTACTGCTGCACGGTAAGCTTTTGATGCTCCTCGCAGTACTGACCACCCTCGACAGCCAGCCTTGGGCAGCCGCTGTAAGCGCATCCGCGCCGTGGTTTCCTCGGCATACAAATCACCTCGCTTTCCGGGCATGAGAAAAGCCCCACGGAATTGCTCCCATGAGGCTCAGCTCATTTTATCTTTGCTAATTTTACTATATCATAATGTACACATGGACGTCTTAGGACAAACCTGGACATTTCGGGCGCATTTCATATCGTAATGGAATTATCAGGCAAAATCACATGCTGCAGAGCCTTCCCATGCCATCTGCGTACCGTTCTCGCATCGGCATGAAGCACATTACCAATCTGCTCCCAGGTATAGTTATGAACGTAACGGTATTTAAGAACCATGCGTTCATCTGTATCCTCAACCGTCGTAATGACCGTCCGAATCTCTTTCTTAAGCTCCATCAAAAGATCAATTTCCTTATTAATCCGCTCCTCAAGATTCATAATCTTTTCCAATGCCCGCACAAACGGCGCATCTGTATTTCCTGAAGTCTGTACCCGCTCAGCCAGCTGTGGGGAGGATACGCTTATGGCCATTTCTCGAAGCGATGCCACCTCCTCCAGATCACTGCTTATTTTTTGATCCAGGCGGTATGCCTGCCGTAAATATTCCTTTGCTGTCATGATAGTTTTTCCTCCTGTAATCTTATTAGGAGCATCTGTCCATCGACTGATGTCAGCACTCCGAACCAGTCGGAACGAAAGAACCTCTCACAATCCTCTATCATGAGCTTCGTGTCTTTGTTCTTCGGGTGATATTTCAGTTCCTTCCTCGCCGTGCGGTAGTCTTTCACTGCCTGCAGGATCACCGCTTGGGCGAGATTTTCATAAGGAACGGTCATCGCCCCACCTCCAGGTTAGCCCTGACCGCATTGATTAGTGCATCCTGGGTCTTCTCTTTCTTCCGCAGCGTCTTCATGACATCCTCGTCAATCGTGTCTTTTGCGATGATATGGTGGATTATGACCGTGTCCTTCTGTCCCTGCCGGTGGAGCCTTGCGTTCGTCTGCTGATACAGTTCCAGGCTCCATGTAAGCCCGAACCATATAAGCGTGGAACCGCCTGCCTGCAGGTTCAGACCGTGCCCCGCCGATGCCGGATGGATGATTGCTGCAGAAATCTTTCCCGCATTCCAATCTTCGATATCCTGGGATGTTTTGATCTCCCTAACCGGGAATCTTGCCCTGATACGTTCGGCATCATGCTGATACCAGCAGGCGATCAGCACGGGTTTACCGTTTGCGCCTTCGATTAGGTCTTCCAGGGCGTCCAGCTTGCGGTCGTGTATATGGCAGCTAACTTTCTCCTCGTCATAGACCGCACCGTTTGCCATCTGCAGGAGTTTGCCGGAAAGCACTGCTGCGTTGGCGGCGTCTATCTCCTTATCCTTGATCTTTGTCACCATGTCTTCCCGGAACCGGTCATACACCGCCATTTCCTTATCATTCATGACGACCGGCACTTCGTTGGTCACGCATTCCGGCAGTTTCAGGTAATCGCAGGACTTCATGGAAATAGTGACATCGGATATCCTCTGGTAGATTGCATCCTCCGCACCCGGCAGAGGCTTGTAACTGAAGATGACCTCGGCGTTCCGCTTGTCCGGCATAAAATAGGCGGCTCGGTAATGGGAGATATATCTTCCGAGCCGCTGTCCCAGGTCAAGGAGCCGAAACTCCGCCCATAAATCCATCAGCCCATTGCTGCTCGGTGTTCCTGTAAGTCCTACGATCCTCTTTACGGACGGTCTGGCTTTTAAGAGGCTCTTGAACCTTTTTGCCTGATGGGATTTGAAGGATGACAGCTCATCAATCACCACCATGTCAAAGTCAAAGGGAATGCCGCTTTTTGTGATCAGCCAGTCCACGTTTTCCCGGTTGATAATGTAAACATCCACCGTCCGCATCAGTGCCGTCCTCCGCTCTGACTCATTTCCGACCGCCACGGAATAGGTCAGCCCCGACAGGTGGTCCCATTTTCTTATTTCCGAAGGCCAGGTATCCCTCGCCACTCGCAGCGGCGCGATTACCAGCACTTTTCGGATAAGGAACTGATCCAGGATGAGATCAAACAGCGCCGTCAGCGTGATAACGCTCTTACCAAGCCCCATCTCCAGAAACACAGCCGCTATCGGATGCGTCAGGATAAAGTCGGTAGCATATTTCTGATAATCATGTGGCTCGTATCTCATCAATGACACCTCCAATCTGTTCCATCCCGTCTATGCAGTAAACCCGAAAGCCGAGACTCTCCAACTGCTTTTTCCTCCTGACCTGCAGGAGACGCATCCTTTTGTCGGGACTCTTCAATTCCGCAAACGCCATGCACCCGGAAGGGAGAAGAATCAGGCGGTCCGGCACGCCATCAAAACCGGGACTTACGAACTTCGGCGCGAGACCGCCTGCACGCCTTACTGCCTCCACAAGTTTTCTTTCAATCTGTTTTTCATTCATATTTGCCTCCATGCGACACAGGAACACAAAATCACAACTGCTCCCTTATATTTACTATCGCGGGTGCGCGCTCACATGTTTTCATTACTGACCCTTATAAAAAGCGTTTTGAATATAAGGGAAACAGTTGTGTTGTGTGTGTCTCGCTTACATGATTTTCTGGTAAAGCCGCTGCCTGCCGTATATAGGCTGACGCCGGATCACAGTATTCCGCTCCCAGCCGGGAATCTGCGCCATCATCGCCGCAATCCCATAGCTGTCGGAAGGCTTCAGCTCCTGCAGACTCTTTCCGAAGCACTCGCACCATATCTCCGCATTGCTGACCTCGGTGCGGATGGACTTCCCGTCATGCTCCGGTCTGCCAAACTCCGTACCTGTGAGGAAGTTCCTGCGGGCAAAAAGATCCATTTCCGCCCAGTCATCCGGCAGATCGGTATTTAAATATTCCTCGATCATGCCGACGCGCTCATCCGTCTCCATAGCCCCGCGCTGCGCTTCTTCTGCTTCTTCGAGAATGTTTCCCTCCAGATACAGCTTTTCGCCGGACTTCCAGATCTCCTTTGCCTCCACCCAGAACTGCTGCCGGAACTGTTCATCGAAATCCCAGGTCTTCTTCTGCTTTTTCTGATGCACCTTGATAATCCAAAAGCGGCGGTTGCCCGTGATGTCGCGCAGATATCCTCTCTCACCGTTGACCGTAGCGATAATGATACACTGCCTCGGATGCGATTCCACCACCCTGCCGTAAGACGGGCGGTACTTGTCATCGGAAGTGGAGAGAAACGCCTTGACCTTCTCGATGTCGGCTTTCTTCATGCCCGCAAGCTCACCAATCTCCACGACCCAGAATCCCTGCAGCTTCTCTGCGCCGGATTTGTCGTCCATGTCGGTAAGGGACAGCGTTTCGGAGTAATAATCCGGCGTGACCAGGTCTTTTACAATGGTGCTTTTTCCGATGCCCTGGTCGCCGTCCAGCACGGGAACGCAGTCAAACTTCGTGCCGGGAACATAGACACGTGCTACCGCAGCAGCAAAGGTCTTCCGTGTGACCGTTCGGACATATTCAGTATCATCCGCCTTCAGATACCGGATAAACAGATCCTCCACCCGCTCAATGCCGTCCCATGCAGGAAGGCTGTCAAGGTAATCGCGGACGGGATGGAAATGCCTGTCATCGGCAGTCTTGATAAATGCCACATCGTGGTTCCTGCTTGAGAACGGCAGATAGCGGATATCGATCACGGATTTAAGCTGCGCTGTGTCGGCATCACGCCAAAACAAGTTGCCCTCTGGCCGCTCCCAAGGGAGCGGACCCATGACCTGGATGCGGTTCGCCATCTCGTTATAGGCAAAGTTCTGGAAATCAGGATCATTGGCAAGAATGAGATTCAAGTTATAGACGCTGTTTTCCAGAAGACTCGTCCTCGGCTGGAACTTGAGGCGCTTCTTCCAGTCATCATCCCCGATGGCAGTAAAATCTGCCTCAGCTCCGGCAAGGCGCTCATTCGCTGCAAGGAGCCTAACATCATCCACCTGCATGGCAAAATCGCACATTGCCTGAAAGGACGCCTTGTCATCCATGTCGCTGAATTTATGGATACGGACGATATCAAAGGCATTGCAGAGTTTGAGATACGCCGGGTCTTTCGCGTGGTGGGAATACACGAACTTATCATCCTTGATCTCCACGCCCGCCATACTGCTCGACTCAATCAGGTGATAGCGGTTCTCGTTGTCAGTTGGCTCATAGACATCCGAAAGAAAAGTATCCAAGGCTTTTGAAACAGGGAAGAAGACCCTATTGAATAAACCGATCACCCCATCCTTCGTGAGGGGGTCCTGCACTTTCTGCTGTAAAATCTGGTTTGCTTTGCTTTCACGGGAGGATGTTGGCAGTCTTGTTGGATCCGTCCACTCCGGGTGCGCCGATAGGATATCGTCCGGATTGAGCCAGTCCTTCTCCACTTCCTTATATACAAATACACCGTTCTGCGGAGAGGACGGCCAGTACATCAACTGATTAGGCTGATAGGAGCATTCATCAAAATAGTCGATACCAAGCATCTGCGCCAGGTATCGGGACACTGCCACGAACTCTTCCGAGGTGATGTCCCGTGTCAGCGGAAAGATTAGGCGTACCCTCGGGTTACCCGCTGTATGACTGTGTGTTGTATAAAGGAAAGATGTATAGGGAGCATTTCTTTCATAGTTATCAAGGAATGCCACATCAATACGGTCCCCGTCCAACGCAATCATGGAACGGGACTCAATCGTATCTACCTTTCTGCGTCCGCCGGCCAGGACGCCGCCAACGAAACCACCGTGGTCTTTAGCAGCATCCCTCTGGGCTTTACTCATTTTTGCGTATTCTTCAGCCGACTCTGTTGTGCGGATCGTGACTTTGAGACGCTCTTTTAAGTCTGCATATTTCGTGGTCTTATTGATCCATTTCTTTGCCTGACGGTTATTCCCGTAGGCTATTGCTAAATCCCGCATTATATGAACCTCCTTACCCTGGGAGTCTCACCATGTTCAAACCGTGCCTGCCTTGCCAAGCGATAGGCATGTTCCGTTGCTGCCGCGTTCATACTCCAAAGATAGTTGCAGTCATCGCCGAACAAATTAAAAACACCATGTTTGTCTACACCGGGATATGCCCCAAAATAATCGCCATCGACCGTCTCGAAATTATAAAAGTTTGGCCAGTTATTATGGTCACGATAGGCTGCGGTCCGCAGGCAATCCAATATCTCGTTCATACTATCACCAGCGGGAATATTTCCAACGACCAAAACCGCTGTCTGCGAAACACCCCATCCGTTATTCTCCGGATATCCTGCTGCATAGAAACGGTTTATCTTTTCCGCATCGGCATCGTTCATCTGACCCTTAACTTCAACGTAGATATCGCAGTTCTTCTCAAAATACCCATGGTTTATAGTTACACCGTGGAGCAAGAAATCCGGCAGATAGTAAAGTCCATTACCCAAGTCGTAACCTTCAGGCTCATATTCCCATTCCACACCGCAGGCATCAAAAAACACGGCCCACCTTGCTTCCAGTCTTGAGCGGAAGAGGTATCCTTTGTATTCGGTCTGTATTGCTTTCAATTCCCTCATAAAGACTCCACCTCCTCGAATGCGCTGTTGAAATAGCGGATCGGCTGTCTGCGCTTCTTTGCTACCTCGATCTCCGTCTGCATGCCTGTGGATACGGTATCACCGAACACCCACAGCTCACTGCACTTGCCCAGAAGAACAATGTCCATAAACAGAGCCAGCTCACGCTCAGCAGGATCATCGTCATTTACGAATTGAGGAAACATGAGATGTGGAGCAAGCGGAATCTGTCCCTTTTCCAACGCAAATCTGCAAAACTGTCTTGCTCTCTCCGTATTGCTTGGTATATCACCGGACAGCGGGCTGCAGATATAGACAAGCGGTCTGTATGTCCGGTTTTTCGGTTTATTTGACATATCAACTGCCTCCTTATAAAAAATTTGCCGAGGCTGTGCCTCCAAGAGGTAGCCCCGGCAGACATTTAAATCTGACGGTTCTGCATAAACTTTTCGATTTTCTTTGCTGCTCGGTCTAACTTGTGACTGATGTTGCTTGAATCGGCTCCAATCTGGTCGGCATAATCGTTAATGCTTACACCATCGATACGAATAGCAATGAACATCTTTGCCCAGTCAGCCTTCTTGCCACAGGCATCTCTGACAAGCTGACAGACTGCCTCGTAGCTTTCACGTTCTTCACGGCCAAGCCCGTCCTTTCTGAAAATACGATCATCCGCCACTTCATCCATCAGCGGCTCGGAGGTATCAACCTCATCTTCTTCATCGCCCGGCTTCGCCTTGGACTCGCCGTGATGCCGCCAGAATTTATGCCAACAGTTATAATCCGGACGATTGAACTGCTTCTCCCATTCCTCCTGGATCAGCTTTTCTCGCTCCTCCTGCGATAATCCCTCGCTTTCAAGTGAGAGAGATACCCACAGTTCCTCCGTTGTTTCTGCGTCCAGCGTGATTGTCTGGTACTCGTTCTCGTAACGAATCTTCAGTTTCATGTCTGCGTTCCTTTCCGTCCTCGACCGCGAACGATGGAATGCAGAAAGAGCCTGTGGTGAAGATGTCCACAGACTCCTGAAAATCCGAAAATAGGCGCAGAAATCTAACGGTGGGTGCATCTTCGTTTCCGGAGCGGTCTTTATTACCGCTGCCTGAACTCTCTATGCATCCCATCGCCCTAATGGCCATCTCGGACTATGAGATTAAAATTTATCGGAATTGGCTTTCCTGCTTAATTGAATTTACGCCTAAGCTTTGGTATAATAAATTAAATATTTGTCTGTTCACATCAGCAGTTAGCCACTTCTATGAGTGCAGTATAACAATGTATCCCCTCGAAAAATGGGAGGCAGCGGAAGCGGACGGAAGCAAACGGAAGTAGGTGATTTCATGACATTTTCAGAGTATTTCAATACTCTGTATCCATACCTTCAAGATGATGAGAAGCCTGTAGACTTCTGCGATAGTATGATTGGACACTTCATTTGTGAAGAAGCCCAAGAAGCCTGTGGTCTTCTGAATTGTCAGTCGGATACCAAAAGGCGGTACCTAAGGAAGAAAAATCCGAACAAGATCAGTCCAGAGTATGCACAGTACGTATATTCCAAGCATTATGAACAGGGATATCGTGAATGGCTGAATGCCAGGATGTTCGAGAAGGATACATTCCATAAAATCGAGGAATGGCTTGCAAACAACGAAATCAATTTTTTCGATGTTTGTGCCGCCTGCGACTCACTACTGGAAGATATATTTTTTAAAATTGCCTATCCCAACGCGCCAGATGGTTCGGAAGTAAAACTTCCGGATAAGAGTCCTGGAGACGGAGAAGAAGCTTCGCAGCTATCAGCAAACGACAGAAACCTGCTGAAGGATTTCCATATCGACTTTGACGGCATATTGGAGAAATGCATCGCAAGCAATCAGGCTGAGGTATGGTTTACCGGCAGCATGGTTACAAAGATCAACAGCCTATATAATGAAAAATGGAAAGATCAGATTTCAAGATTTGAGGATATCGGCCTTCAATCGAACATTCTCAGCACCGTAGCCGCCCTACAGGATTTCTGCAAGGCACTGGATCCGGACAGCGAACCCGTTCCCGGTTCTTCAGTCCGGAGACTGAGAACAAAGCTGAGAGATAATTACGTCAAACTTCACCCGGACAACTATGCGGGCATATATCCATATGACGCATTTATAGATGACTGGAACAATGAAAATGAATTTGACATGTAAATACCAAAATAGAAACATTACCCGTTTCTGATTTGATTCGAAAGGACAGAAGACTTATGCCTATAATTGATGATCAAATCAGGGTCATCGATCGAGCAATCTGTCGATACCTTGATGATATAGACAATTCTACAAGAGCCGTAATATCCCAGGACATCCTTGGCCGCCTGAAGAACTTGGTGGAACATGTGATGTTAAAATACTACGCCCCATACATTGATATAGAAGATTCCGAAGAGAATATAGAAAAAGCAGCAGAGCATACCCAGACAGACGGGCATTTGAAAGTACTCTACCGCTTCAGGAATTATCTTGATATAGTCGCGTCACACTATACCCTCGATGAGGATAATTCTGAGCGACTGATGCTGAAATACTATGACTATCTGCTTCAAATCAGGGATATCCTTAACTATGATTTTGGCATTTCCATCCTGCATAATCTGGATAAGTTCCCTCTTAATCTGGACACAGCCCTGCAGGAGTATTATTCCAAAATCGCAGAGAAGGTCAACAAATACAAAGCTCAGCTTGCCGGTGAAGGAGAAAAATATTACATACAGAAATTAAAACCGTTCTATGTGAACGGCCACAGATATTTTGAAGTCACCTTCACAACCGCAAAGGACAGAGAAAATAAAGCAGGACGCATTATTGCTTTCACCAGATTACCGGTCATAAACAACTATGCATCGAGATTCTATTTGCAGAACGAAAGCATAGAGATTCTCGGAAAAACCATGCCCATACTTCTAATCACGGGATGGGAAGTGTCATTACGTGGCTGTGAGTTTAAAAATTTCTATTCCATAATTACTGGATCCAAGCGCGATGTACCATACGGAGAGCAGCGCACCATTTGTCGCTATATAACAGAGAACCGCCTCACGCTCACCGAAATTATGGACTTTCCAGAAGCCGCATATCAAAGGCTTATCAATTCATTTCGGGCTGAAGGAAAAACCGGATATTTTTTCGATGCTCTGGACCGGTGCCGCAGCATAATCCGGGGAAAGAGACCCGGACAGAACGTCCTCCGTTACCTTCTCTATGGCATGCACAACGCAATCATAAAAGATCAGCGGCAGGACACAGCCAATAGTAACCTATCCAACCTTTGTTTGCAAAACGGCAGCATCCCCTTTGATAAAATGCCGTTTAACCAGTCGCCGATAAATCACAATCCCCGGCTTCATGCTTTATTTGAGTGCATTCCGACTTATAACAGAAAGCATGAACTTCTTGCACGACAGCTTAGGAATAACACAGAGATTTCTGGCAGGATTTTCACGCCTGTTGAAGAGCTTGCGCACTATGGTGATATAAAGGATCTTGCAAAAACGTATAATTCCACTTTATGGTTCGGCCATAAAGATAGAAGCAAAATAGTCGTAAAGGATGACTACGCTTACATCAGGGAATACAGATTAGATACCACCAACATCATTAAAAAGCTGATGCAGCTTAGTAAAGTGGAGGATCCGGATTACTCAAATGATGTTGAATTCTGGCTGATGCTTGATGATTATGAAGTAGACTGCCCGGAAAAGATAGATATCCTCACAAAGATGTTTTCCAAATCTGCGGTTGCCGCAATATACGGTTCCGCCGGCGTTGGAAAATCAACACTCGTAAACCATATCTCTCATTATTACGATAATAAAGAAAAGCTGTATCTTGCCCAGACCAATCCGGCAATCGATAACCTGAAAAGAAGAGTTGATTCCAATGAGGATTACTGTAAATTCTCAACCATTGCAAGCTTCCTCAAATATGGATACGGAGATCCTGAATATGAGCTGGTTGTAATAGATGAGTGCAGCACCGTAAGCAACACCGATATGCAGAAACTTCTCGAAATGGTCAAATTTAAGAAGATTTTGCTTGTGGGCGATACATACCAGATAAACTCCATACGCTTCGGGAACTGGTTTACGGCGCTGCGAAGCTTCCTTCCGAAAACATCCGTCTTTGAGCTCACCACACCTTACAGAACGAAAAACCAACGTCTTCTTATTCTCTGGTCAAAAGTCAGAGCTATGGATGACAACGTACAGGAAATCATTGATAAACAGAGTTGTTCCCTGAAAGTCGATGAATCACTGCTAACTGCTGCCGGAGAGGATGAAGCCGTTCTCTGCCTCAATTATGACGGACTCTACGGCATCAATAACATCAACCGGTTCCTTCAGGAAAGCAATCCAAATTCAGCCGTTGAATGGGATGTACAGCAATACAAGGTCGGCGATCCCGTTTTGTTCCTGGAGAACAACCGCTTTCATCCTGTCATCTATAACAATATGCGCGGAAGGATTGTAGGAATTGAAAAATTGGATGTAGGTGAAATGACTGAACGGATTCAGTTTGATATCGAGCTGAACACCACCATCAATCCCGCCGATACCAGGTTTATGCCGCTGACAGTGCTTGATGATCCCGAGACAGAAAATACCGTTGTCCGCTTTTGCGTTAACAAAATTAAAAGCACCGATGAGGATGATGATGGCAGTACCGCAAGCACCATCGTTCCATTCCAGATTGCATATGCCGTATCTATTCATAAAGCCCAGGGTCTGGAATACAGCTCCGTAAAAATCGTCATCACAGATGAAGTGGATGAGTTGATCACGCACAACATCTTTTACACCGCCATCACAAGAGCCCAGAAGGATTTGAAGATCTACTGGACCCCTGAGGTAGAAAAGAAAGTACTCGAACGGATCCGACCTCGGAACATTGACTCGGATGTAGAGATTCTACGGAAGTTTATTGAAAAATCTGTTCAGACATCATAAGCAGATTATATTGCAAAAGGCCAGTCCTAAAGCTCTGGACTGGCCCTTACCTTTTAGAAAGATTCGGTTTAAAGTTTCTTCGCCACTTCCTTGATCATTTCAAGATTTTCTTCAATATATTTTTCCACAGCACGTTCTACCACGGCAGTCTTATTCTGCCCAGAAAGTTCGCAGAATTCTTCAAGCTTTTCAAATATCTCACGATCAAACTTACAGGCGAAGTTTTTTGCATCCTTCTTTTCTCTTGACACCTAAGACCACCTCCTATTATACGAACATCTGTTGCAGCAGACCTGTCTTCATTTTTTGCCAAAGGTCGAGTTCCTTTTTTGCAGCAACGATAGTTTCATCAAAATCCGAGAGAAAATCTATGATTGCTCTTTGTTCAATAATTGATGATGGGAATCTAACCAATCCAGAAATCGCGATAGCATTGTTCACGTTCATAGTATGCTTTGCACCTATATTCACCAACGGCTTCAGGTAATTATTTAGAGTTATATCCCTACTAAAATATTGATCAACAAATTCTGGCAACACTTTATTATTGCAGTGATATACAGCATATAATACTGAAACTATACCTTCCATTTCGCTAGCCTTAATAATTCCATAAGGCTGTTTACCTAAAGGACTTTTTGTATACACAACATCGCCCTTATGAACTCTATGGTAATTTGTTAAATCTTCACCCGCCAAAGACTTACCAAAAAAATCTATTTGATTAACAACGCCGAAGTCCTTTGATACAGAAAGCACATCGCCCCTGCCGCATTCAGCTTTTTTATTTCTTTCTTTGCTCTCTGACAAGTAATAACTGAGCGGCCGATCTTCCCATTCTGGAAATTCACCGCCATCAGCCTTGCGAAACCTTGTTTCCTGAGAAAATATTTTTTGCATTGCAAACGATTTTTGTTTTCCAAGATTTACCACCTCTTGTTCGCATAACTCAATTATTCGATCCAACTCAACTAATAGGTTAGCTATCTTTTTCTGTTCTTCATAACACGGCAGGGATATTTTACTGTTAGCAAATTCCTTTTGCCCTAAAGTCCTGTTTCTACCTGCTCCACCCGGAGAAGCAAGTTCAAGCAGTCTCTTTCCCTTATCAGTAATCAAATATCTGACTATATAATCGAGATTAAGCACACCTTCTTTAGGTTTGTACATAGGAAATCTATGTGATGCAATCATACCTATTTCGTTAGATGTTGTTTTTGCAACAGCTCTTTCCCATGCGAAAACAATATTTAAAACCAAGCAATCAGGAATAATTTCAAAGACGCTTTTGTTTCCTAGTTCTTCACCTGTTACAGGATCTTTATGAAATAATCCTTTTCCATGGGATCTTATACCTATCTCTCGATAAAGTTCATTTCCATTCACATTAATTGGAACGGCCTGCCTTTCAAGTATATCTCCAATAGAAACAGTCCTCCATTCAGGATAGTCTGAATCATCATCTCTCTTAAATCTTATTTTTAGATCTGACATATTGCAGTTCCTCACAATCCCAGCATTTTCATCGTGCTGTTCACTTTATCAATTGCGTTCCTTTTTTCTTCTGCAACTGCTGCTAATTCTACTTTAACAGCTTCTATGTTTATAGCCTCTTCAATTTCAGATGTATCTACATACTTCGGAATATTTAGATTGTATCCGTTTTCTACAATCTCCTCGATTTTAGCAACATGAGCAAATCTATCTATATCCTTCCTTTCAGAATAAGCATCCACGATCTTCTTTATATTTTGATCTGTAAGTTCATTCTGATTTGTTCCTGTTTCAAATTCATCGCTTGCATCAATAAATAATATGTTGTCTGCATTACCGTTTCGCCTGCTTTTAAGGACTAAAACGACGACAGGTATTGGCGTCCCATGAAAAAGATTGGCAGGTAATCCAATCACCGCATCAAGCCTGTTCAAATCTTTAATAAGATATTTGCGTATTTCCTCTTCAGCACCTGCACGGAAAAGAACTCCATGTGGGAGCAGCACTGCAATACGACCATCTGTCTCATCCATGTGATATACCATATGCTGAAGAAAAGCAAAGTCGGCATGGCTCTTTGGCGCAAGCTTCCCAACTCCCGAATACCTAGGATCATCAAGATACTTGCTATCAGAACTCCACTTCAATGAATACGGCGGATTGCATACCTGCACAGTAAGCTTCAGATCATCACCATACATATCATTGGTCAGAGTATCTCCCTTGTAGATATCAAAGTTCTGATAGTCCACCCCATGCATCAACATATTCATTCTGGCAAGGTTGTACGTCGTTGGATTATTTTCCTGTCCATAGAAATGACCGACTTTCTGCTTTGACAGATGTTTTTGGGTTTCCAGAAGCATAGAACCAGAACCACAAGTACAGTCTCCGACGGTCTTCGCTTCATCAAGTCCCAATGTAGCTAACGTAGCGCAAAGTTTAGATGGCCCGGTCGGGGTAAAGAATTCACCGCCTTTCTTGCCAGCACCGGACTGGAAAAGCCCGATCAGAATCATATATGCTGTGCCCAGTACATCGAACTGCTGATCCTGCAGATTCATATCTATCTCGCCAATCTTAGCGATAACCTTACCGATTTTGTCTGTCCTTTCGGATACTGTGTCACCAAGGCGGGTATCCTGAAGCCGCATGTCGTTGAACAGACCTTCAAAAGCCTTCTCTGACTTATGGCCGAGGGTAGAACCGGTCAGTTCATTTACAGCTCTTTCATAATCTTCCACAGAGAATTTGTCCGCATCACCATTCGGCTTAATGATCTTACGGTTCAACTCACGGAACAGATTCTTCGGACGGATGATATACCCAAGATGCTCTATAGACCACTGTTCTACGATAGGCTTAAAATCAGCATCTGCAAAAGCCTGCTCATAGGTAAGCTTATCTTCCTCCAGGATCTCCTGCATATACATTTCCGTTCTTTCAGAGAGATACCGGTAGAATATTGTTCCTAAAATATAATTTCTGAATTCGTTGGCATCCATTCCGCCTCTCAGATCATTCGCTATTGCCCAGAGCTGAGAAGAAAGATCTGCCGCCTGCTGCTGAAGTTTATTAATATCAATCGCCATTTTATTCACCCTCCGCTTTATATTTCATATAGGTTGTGCTTACAAAGTCCTTGATCTCATTCGTTAGTTTTGTAATTTTAAGAAGCCCAAGATGGTACGCCATAAGCCGCTTTCGGATAGATTCGTCTGAGATGCTTCCGTTAAAGATGTATTCAACCATGATGTCATGTACCACAACGTAATCAATGCCGTGCTCATATGCAAAAGACTCCGTCTCTGCCTTTTCATGTTCTCTGATAAACTCTTCGAACTCTGCCATGATATCCGCATCATCAGAAAGATCATAGAACCGTGTACGAACGAATTCCGCCATAATATCCTTCTTTGCCCGGAGAGATTCATTATCAGAACGCTCAATCTCACGTAATATCAGATCAAGATCTGCTTCCCTTTCCTCCGGAGACTTGCCCGCCTTATTGACAGATTTCAGAAGGTTTAAGATATAAACAACATTTATGCGGTCTGTACGGACAAGATCTACATCAAAATCAATATCTACCGGAACTGGAACCTTTGGATTGGGATTGCTTGTCTGATCCTTGTAATACAGATACCAGGACTTATAACCTTCGTATTCATCCTCACCCATTACCACCGCCAGATCAGCCCAGTCAAATTTTGAGAAGGTCTTTAACGTTGCAAGCGTTCCTACCATTGTGCGGAATGCAATAATGAATATACGGATTTCATCTTCATTGGTAAGCTGCCCAGCATCGTCAACACTCGGCACAACCTTCCTAAGCACTGGTTCTTGGTTAATCCACTTCTGAACATAATATTCATAGTTTTCCAGAAGATACTCATTTGGATCTCCGTCTCCGGAGAATAGCCTCAGAGCATCATCCTGCCACTGTTTTATATTTCTATATGTGACAATCTGCCCGAACTGCTTTGTAACCTTATCAACACGGTTAGTTCTGCTGTAAGCCTGTACCAGCGTATGCCACACAAGATTTTTATCCAGATAAAGCGTGTTCAATGGCTTTGCGTCAAAGCCGGTCAACATCATATTTACTACAAGAAGGATATCTACCTGCGGAAGATCCTTCTGCTTCATACGCTTCGTAATATCCTTCCGATACGCGTCAAAGGTCTCAATAGAATATGAAGTACCAAAGGTCTGATTATAATCATCCATGATACGAGAAAGAAGCTCAGCTGAATGTTCATCTCCCTTACCGTCCATATCTTCATTTGCTCCATAGCTGAAGATAGCAGCGACCTTATATTGGTTATCCTCATTACAGGCGGCATTCAATTCCTTAAAAGCATCATAATATTGACCCAGCGTCTTAATAGAATCAACGGCAAACAGCGCCGTATAGATATCCTTGCCCTGGGGATGGATATGCCGCTCATGATGCTCAAAAATATGCTCCGCAATTTTATGTATACGCTCTTCATCATGGTACAGCCCATCGATATCTATGTTATGACGCTTACAATATTCCGGATCATCCAGCTGCTCCGGATCAATTCCCTTCATAGCAATATTATGAGCAAAAAGAGTGCGCTGGTACTCAACAGAAAAACGAAGAACGTTTCCGTCAGCAATAGCGTCCTTTATCATGTAGCGATGCAGGCAGGAATCTCTTTTTTCGCCGTTAGGCAAAAGACCTGCATTGAAAATGTCAGCCGTTGTTCTACCGTCCGCGCCTTTATTTGCCTCAAAAATCGGAGTACCGGTAAAACCAATATAATTTGCATTAGCAAAATGTCTTTCAATGTCGCCGTGCATCTTGCCAAACTGGCTGCGATGGCATTCGTCTATGATAAAAACGACCTTCTTATTGTGATAAGCATCCATCAGCTTTTCATATCGCTTGGACTTCACTGCGTTTGCCATCTTCTGAATGGTAGTAACAATCAGCTTCCGATTGGAATCCTGTAGCTGCTTCACAAGGACATGCGTACTATCTGAATTATCAACGCAATCCTTCTCAAAGGAATTATATTCATCCACCGTCTGGTCATCCAGATCCTTGCGGTCGATCAGAAAGACAACCTTATCGATACGCGCCTCATCCCTGAGGAGCTGTGCCAGCTTAAAGGAAGTGAGAGTTTTCCCGGAACCAGTACAAGCGAACACATATCCGTTCTGATTTGCTTCCAGAATTCTCTTTCTTGCAGCCTTAACGGCAAAAATTTGATATGGTCTCATAACCATAAGAACCGGCTCTGCAGACTTGATGACCATGAACTTGTCGATCATCTCCGTTATAGCAGACTTCCTAAAGAACTCTGAAGTGAATTCTTCCAATGTGTTTATTCTTTTATTCTTCTCATCTGTCCAGAAGAAAACCAAACTCTTCAGGATGGGATTGTACATACCGTTTTCCATTTCATCCTCATTGCTGAAATACTTGGTCTGCACGGAATTGGAAACGACAAAAAGCTGCAGATAACGGAACACCCCCTTGAAGGAAAACTTTCTATACCTGTTGATTTGATTGATTGCTTCGTTTATTTCAACGCCAGGACGTTTTAACTCTATCTGCACAAGCGGCAGTCCGTTGATCAGTACCGTTACATCGTAGCGGTTTTTATAAGAAACATCATCTTTGTGCGCGGGATCCATCGTAATCTGATGCGCGACCTGATATATATTTCTGTCTGTATCAAACGAAAAGAAATCAAGATATACAGTCTTTCCGTTATCCAGTGACAGAACGTACTTGTCACGGAGAAGCTGTGCGGATTCATATACCGAATGATTATCCAAATGAATCAATACACGATTGAATTCGGCATCGGAGAAAGTTGCTTCACCCTTTGCTTCCTTCAGCTTCGGAGCATTAAACTCCGCAAGTTTGTCTCGGAAATTAGCGATTACATCGTCATAATTTTTAAGATCTGCGTAACTGTAACCTATGGATTCCAAGCGATTCATAAACTTGGTTTCTACGTCGTACTCAGAAATATGAGACATGTTTTCATCCCTCCTATCTATGCTGTGAAATGGGTGCTTACAGTATAGCAGAAATCTCATGTATTTACAAGTAAAAACACGATTCGTCAAGTCGATTGAATCTCAAATACATTGACAATAGTTCCCTTGTTACACACCCTCCGAAATCCTCAAAAACAGTGGTTCCCTTGTTACGCACTCCGATTTTTCAGACTATAGATCTATTGTCAAAGCAACAAAAAAGGGATTCCCGGACACCGTCCGATTTCAGGGCAACATTCTCGGAATCCCTTGATTTCAAGCCTTTTTATGTGTCTTTACTCGACCTTTCGTGACATCAAGACCACCGTCTCAACGGTATTACCTCTTTCCCACAAAACTTTCCTTACCTCCTTGCCGTCAATATAAATCGGGAAATTAAATTCTATCGACTTTAACGGCATTTCTGACTCACCATTCGGATATATCTGAATTTCTTTAATGAGGTAAGTGATGAGGCTTTTCTTTTCCTCGTCACTCATTATAGCATATAGCTTTCCAAAATTCTGCATGATTTTATAAACATTGTCCAGAGTAATTGCTTCCATCTCAATAGAGCTTTTTCTTAACTTGGCATCCTCAATTCGTTCCTCTAACTCCACCATCATATCATACAAAGCATCAAGCCTTAGTGTCATATCATGGATTTTTCTCTCACGGTATCGGGCATCCGCAGGAAGATTATCAATTTCATTTTCCAAACGAGCCTTGTTCAAGTCCACTTCTTTCAGCTTATTTTCATAATTGGCAAGCTCCTTATCCACTGTGCTTGTGTCTGTCTGAACACCTATCCGTTTTTCAATCTCTTTGGCAAAATAGGCATCGCTTACCAACTCCTTTACAGCTTCAACTATAAGCGGCTCAATGTCTGTTTTCCTCAAGGACGCTTTATAATCACAATGGTGACCTCGCTCCTGTTTGTTTCTTCCACATATATAATAGTAAACTTCTTTATATGTGCCATCCTTATTTGTCCATGCGTGTTTGTTCGTGTACATTGAAGTGCCGCAAAGAGGACATTTCAATACGCCTGTTAGAAGATGCGACCTGTCTTTGCCAACCTTTGACGGCTGCTTAATTCCTGTCGCCTTCCGCTTTGCATGGACTTTCTGCCAGAGTTCCTCGCTGACAATTCCTTCATGCTGTCCGTCCTCTAAAATATAATCATCAGTATGGACTTGCTTATATTCATTTTTTGTTCCCTTAACCTTTTCCCGTGTCCTCCTGCCATAAGCAATTTTTCCGCAGTAAACAGGGTTGTCTAATATCTGCCGTATTAAATGGTTGCTCCATGTTTCTAACTTTCCGTTCTGGCGGGGTATTTTCTTTATGCCTTGCAGATTAAGGTATTTTGCAACACCACCAAGCCCTATATCTGAGTTCCCAAACTTTTCAAATATAATTCGGATTGCTTCTGCTTCGGTTTCCTCTATCAAAAGCTGATTATCTTTCAAGTAATATCCATATGGGGCAAAGCCGCCGTTCCAACCTCCCTGTCTTGCTTTTTCCCTGCGTCCATTCATTGTTTGCTCTATGATATTTTCTCTCTCAATCTCTGCAACCGCAGATAAAACAGATATTAGGAGCTTTCCGCTTGTCTGGGATGAGTCAATCCCTTCTTCTATGCAGATAAGATTTATGCCATAAGACTGGACAAACTCTAATGAGTTTAAGATGTCAGCCGCATTTCTTCCAAAACGGGAAAGTTTATAAACCAGAATATACTCTATCTCCAGTCCATTCTTTATGTCGGAAAGCATTTTCTTAAATGCAGGTCGCCCCTCAATTGATTTTCCAGACTTTCCTGCGTCCTCATAAATGCCGACAATCTCCATTTCCTCACGGTCTGCAAACCGCTTTAAACTGTTTTTCTGACCTTCAAGACTGTATCCATCAACCTGCATCTCGGTACTTACTCTCGGATACAGAACACATTTCTTTCCTTCTCTATTCATTCTACCACCTCCGATATTTAGAAAAATGTGATATGTAAGGTTGCGTAAAACTACGCAACACAATCCAATTCCTGCAAAACAAATCTTCCGTATTTCTCAACTACCTGCACCATAGCTTTCATAAAAGTATCAAAGTTTTCCGCTTCATTAACCTTGCTTTCGTGCTGCTGTTCTGCATTTGTGGACACTTTAACATTTTCCATCTGACTACCTCCGCAAAACAAAGCGGCTGTATGTCCTATATAAATGGAATAAATCCCATTGTCATAAATTATAGAGATACAGCCGCAACTTGACCAATGTGCAAATCTCGCCGCTTCTTCTAATTTGCACATTTCTTTTCAGGTCTGTTATTGAGTGAAATACTAATGGCAAGAGCCTTATCAACTCTTGCCATTACGTTATCGGGCATCATTCCTATATACTGTTTTAACCTCTGCTTATCAATCGTCCGTATCTGTTCAAGCAGAATAATTGAATCTTTGTAGAGCTTTTCAAAATCTTTTACCTCAGTATGCGTTGGGAGCTTTGCTTTCGTGTGTGTACGGCTTGTTATCGGGGCGATGATAACTGTTGGGCTGTGTCTGTTGCCAGTGTTATTAGAAATTACAAGCACTGGTCTTGTGCCGCCCTGTTCTGAGCCGATAACGGGATTAAGTTCTGCATAAAAAATATCTCCACGCTTAATCATTCTTTCCATTATGTTTGACCTCCTATCTGGAATTTAGGCAGGTCAATCCTGCCTATGTAATAGCCAGACACAAGGAAGAATTTAAGGTCAGGAGCGCATAAAACAAGCTCTGTGTCCAATGACCACCTTATATCTGGCGTTATGATAGGAGCATCTCTATTTGTCCTCGACACCCCGAAATGCAAGTGCGTCCGTAAACGCAGGGAAGTCGCCAAACGGTCAGCAGCGAACTGACGCCACGGGAGTTTCACCCCAACTGTCTGTCTGACAGAGCCGCCCTCGTTGCCTGCGACGGATTGAATACCGTTCGGGCTGTGACTGGACGGGAGTACCATTATTCTCTTTGTGGGTTATGGCGAAATCGGGAGCTGCCCGATATTTTGAGTCGGTATTTGACCGCTCACCACCTTTCATCGCTATTCTGCTATCGGCAGGTCATGGCGTACCGCTGCACACGCTTATGCTCATCACAATCACAAAGAGGAAGTATTTGGCGAATGAGTATTCGGTTGTCAAAGAACAATCCCGTTTTCGCCACGCAAAGGAAAACAGGTGAAAGGATTTTTAAGCCCCTTCACCTGTTTGCTCACTCAAAAAGGTTATGTGTAGTGTGAATATCAAAAAATATTAAAATTTTTTTTCAGCTTTTCAATGGCGATGTCCACACTGAATTTAACAGCCCTTTTCGTACACCCCTCCATCTTTGCGATTTGCTCATAGGTCATATCCCCGAAAAAATACAATAGCAGCCTGCGCTTTTGCACTTCGGGAAGTTTTGAAATTGCCTTATGTAGCAACTCACATTCCATGTTTCTTAAAACCATCTCATCTAAGTTGGTCTGCTTATAAAAGGCTCGCTCATTTAGCGTTGCTTCTGTCAGTTCGGAATGTTCAATGTGCCTGCTCACTTTGTTGAGATAGGAAATATCCTCAAGCTCAAAGAGGTTGAACAGGTCATATAAAATTTTGTCAATTTCCAGAGTTTGCAGTTTCCCTCGTCCGTCTTTAAAAGAGAGGTGGTATCTTCCCTCAACAATCATCAATGTGTAGGGATTATGCTTGTCCTTTTTTCGATTTGGATGCTTTTCATCCATCGTCCGTTACCTCCAATCTGAATTTTTTTAAAAATCCAGATTGGACGGTGGGGAACGGCAACCCACACAAGAAATAGGCTTACGTCTTATTTTGACAAAAAACGACAAAAGAAAAACCACAAAGTCTGTCAGTCCTTTGCGGCTATAAGAATTTAAAGTTCTATGATGTAGATATTTGACGCCTACTTTTAGGGTATAAAAGTACCATACAAGAACAAGGATTTTTTTAACAAGCTATCCTTACCCCTGTTATATAATATGTAAATAGCTGCTGCTTAAAATCAGCAGCGGCGTGGCAGATAATAACCAACGCAAAAACATCCCTCCAAACTCAAAAACAGAGTTGAGGGATGTTTATTTGGACGTTGCAAAACAACCCACCAAAGCTCCGTTTTTTTTATTCGGTAGGCTTGTTTTGGTATAAATGAAAAAATACCTTTTTCTAAATAGTCAAATTGTTCTATTCCTTTGAATTCCATCCTGTGAAATCAATTTCAAGCTCTGTTTCATCTGGATGCTCCATATTAGATGGAATAGGCGATTTTATACCGCACTGCTGATTTTCCGCATACGGCAACAGAATATTCTTCAACGTTCCCATTTTTTCAAATGTGCTTTTCCTACACTGCAAACCGCAGAAAAACAGCAAGCCTGCAAAAGCGAAATGTTGGACACAACTGGAAAGATAGATATTTAAAATAGCCAGCTCGTTACCTTTGACGGAAACGCCCTGTGCAAGCTGCGCCGAAATATTTTGTTGGCAGGCTGCCAATGAAATAAAAGCTGCAATTAACAAAATTGCTGCGAGAACATATAAAATCAACGAGAGTAGACCATCTTTTTTCTTTGTTTTAATCATCTGATTGTCATTCATTTATTCTCATCTCCTTTCACTGCGTGACACATTATTTTTGCGTTTTTGTGGCTGCGAGGTAGATTGCTTATTTATTTCTTCAGGACGCTCAAAAATCTGTGCTTTTCCCTTACGAAGTTTTATCACTATATCAGCTTGTTTTGCTAACGCCCCCGAATGTGTCACAATGATAACGCAACGCTTGAGTTCATGTGCGCTTTCTTTGAGAATTTGCGTGATTTCCTCTGCTGTATCCTCATCAAGATTTCCTGTTGGCTCATCGGCAAGCAAAATCGCTGTATCGCTGGCTAATGCCCTCGCTATCGCCACACGTTGCTGTTGGCCGCCTGAGAGCTTGAGGACATTACGTTTGGTTTCTTCTTTTGTCAACCCCAAACGCTCCAGAATAGGAAGCGGAGCTTTTTTTGAGGTCAACTTCACATTTTCTATTGAGTTCATATAATCTATCAGGTTGTATGCCTGAAAGATAAAAGAAACATTTTCATGCCTGTGTTTTGCTAGTCCCAGTTTATTGATGTTCTCTCCGTTGCATACGACTTCGCCTTTAGTCGGAACATCTAAACCACCGAGCAGAGAGAGCAATGTTGTTTTTCCACACCCTGACGGACCAAGAATGGCATACATCTTTCCAACATCAAAGCTTACTGAAATATCTTCAAGTACCTTTGATTTCCCGTTATAGGAATAGCCAAGATTTTTTGTTTCTAGAATTGACATATTTTTATTCCACCTTTCATTAATTCATCTTTGTTAAAATTTCTTTTGGCTTGAGCCGCACTATCGGCATACTCGAAACAAAAACGGACAGAACGGCTACTAATGAGCCAATTCCACAGACCGCAAAAAAATCAGGAGCAGTCACATCTATTTCAATGGGTGCTGTATCTTTCCCTGTTACCTCAATGTCTTGTTCACCTACAGACTGTTCACAAGCACTTGTCATTAAATAATTACCTGCGGTATTTGCTGCCGCTGCTCCTGCAAAATAGGAAATGCCAAAAGCTACAATGGCAATAAGCAGAATTTCCACTATGTGCTGCCCGATAATTTGGATTTTATCAAATCCCATTGCCAACAATACACCTATTTCATGCACTCGTTCTTTCATCCATAGAGCAAGCATGAGCGAAAGTGCAAGCAGACTTCCGACTACGATACAAAGAAGTAACGAGGACAGCATGGAGGACATTTTTTCAAGCGGTGCAGCAGAACGTCTGTATTCTGCATCAGCCGTTTCAATGGAGAAGTCGTCCCACGCAATATTTACATTTTCCTTCACAGATTCTATGATATTACTAAGCTGCGCAGGGTCATCCACATAGAAATTCACTCCTTTATACTCGCCCTTACCATTTGTATAAAGTTCTTTTGCTGTTTTATTATCTGTAAAAATACGGTTTTGATAAAGTGAAGGTGGTGGAGCAAGCCCGGCATTTACTTGAGGTTCCTTTATCTCAAATAGTCCTGCGATGGTAAGAGTAACGACTGCACCGCCATTCATTGTTTTTAACATAATTTTGTCACCTACCTTTAGGTGATTAACAGCAGCGAGGTCTTTACTAATCAATGCAATGCTTGTGTCACCATCCCCAATATGCTTCCCTTCTGTGAGCTGGAAAATTTCCTTTTGGAAATAATTGCTTTTCTCAGAAAAGGAATTGGACTCACTTGTAGCCATGTGCAGCAATCGCTCATCCTCATCGTATTGATTGTTGGTTTTAATAAGCTCTAATGGTATACCGTCAGAGGACAGCACTTCTGATTCTCCGTTTTGGTAGGCATTGTATTGTTCAATCCCTGATATAGACATCACTTTTTCTATCACCGAATCATCAAGGGAAGAACCTGTGTATTGTACCCCACCGTTTTCGTCCGCTTTGTAATTCTCGGAATTCGCCTTATTTATCACAAGCCCAAAATTTCCACCAAGAGTGTGACGGAGTTCCAATGCTGCTGTATCCGATGTTCGTTTTGTCGATAGCCCAACTAAAACAAAGGTGGACACGACAAGTAATACTAAGAACAGAACAACGCTTTTTCCCAACTTCCTTATGACGGATAGAAAGGCTCTTTGAAATATTCCCATATGATTTCCTCTCCTAACTCATTTTAGCGAGAAGCTGTTTTGGCTTTAAACGGAACAACGGTACGGATGCAGCTAATACAGCTACAACAGTCAATAAGCCGCCGATTCCGAATACCCATAGGAAAGTCTGCGGTACTACAGTCACACTCAGCTCCGTTGCTGTATCTACATTCATCGGTGTTTCAGGAAGCGTATACCCAAAAGACCCATCTTCCTCTAACTGCGTATTCTGTGGTGTACTGCTTTGGCTAGTGTCACCCAACAAGGTGTTTCCCAAGCCTTGTGCTACTGCACTGCTCGTAAAAAACGAAATGCCAAACGCCAAGATTGCTATAATAAATACTTCTGCCATATGCTGCATGATAATTTTAAATTTGCCAATTCCGAGTGAAAGCAAAATCCCAGATTCATGAGTACGGCTTTTTGTCCACATGGTAAGCAGTAAAATTAAAACTGCCACACCAATAATAGTAATAATAATGATAAGAGTGGTAATCAATCCGCTTAAATTATCCAACGGAGTAGTAGCAACTTCATAGGTCTTATTATCTGTGGATATGGAGTAACAGCTCCAATCAATGGAATTCAGTTTTTTCACTTCTTGCATAATATTGTTTAGTTCTGCGGGGTCATTCACCCGATAATGAACTTTATAATATCCTGCGGATGACCACGAGAGTAGCTTTACGCTAGTTTCTACATCCATCAATACTGTATTTTCCAAAAGTTCGCCCGGCGTAGAGAACACAGATACTTGTTGACTTACTTTTGAGTCAAAAATGCCGACAATGGTTACGGTTTCTTTCAGTTTTCCGCCTTCCTCATCACCGCCCGTAATCTGTGAATTCATAGCAATGATAAACTGGTCGCCAAGTTTTAAGCCATTTTTCTCGGCAAGCTCTTTGTGAATAAGAACGGCATTTTGGTCTTTTGGCGTAATCTGCCGCCCTTCAATTAACTCTATACTTCCCCCTGTGAACATATCCGCTTCCTGCGTGTTAGTATAGCCATAAATGTTGGCTTGCTTGCTAAGAACAGGCTCATTGGCAAACATACTGCCTTCGATGCTTTTAAGTTCTAAATAGTCACCTTCCATAGTTTTTAAGTTAGCGGGTCCGATGTTCTCCGCATTGTATCCACTGACACCAGGAACAGAGGCTACCTTATCAGCAATCTCTTTTGTAAGTGATTCCCCAGTATAAACCATTGCGTAGCTTCCGTTGCCAACATCCCGACGTTCAAACTTGGATTGGTCGCTGTGGTCTTCTTTCATAACAAAACCACCGCCAAATGACCTGCGTAAATTTGTGGCGGCTTGCTCCGAAGCACTCTGAATTGAAATGCCTGAGATTACCAATGTTCCAACCACAAGGAAAATTGCAAACAGTAAAATACTTTTTTTCCATTTGCGAGTAAGATAACGTACTGTGCGTTTCATTGCACCCATAGAAAATCCTCCTTTATTTTGTTTTCAAGAAGTATTATAAACGGAGCATTTTTCATGCGTATGAAGTGTAGTTGTCATGAAGTTGTCAAAACAAGAAAAGAGTTTCGCTTGCGAAACTCGCGCCTGCGGCGGTCGCATCGCGACATCCACCGCTCACGCCGCAGTGTGCATCCCGCCCGGAGGGCTTTTTGTTTCATAGGACGCACTTTTCTATGAAATAAAAAAACACCCTCGGCAAAGAGGATGCTTTCACTACAGAAATTTACTTTTTTAAATCTATACGAAACCGCATTCCACTATTCGTTGGCTCTAAGGCATAGCTAATACGGTAGGTATCTAAAATTTTCCCTGTAAGGTAAAGACCAAGTCCATTACCTCCCGTTGTCCGACTTCTGGAATAGTCTGGTCGGTAGAATGCTTCAAATAGATGCTTTCGCTCTTTTTCTGGAATAGGCTTACATTCGTTTTCTACAATTAGAGTTCCATTCATACAAGAGATAAAAACCCGCTTTCCCTTTTCCGTATATTTTACGGCATTAGAAATTATATTGGAAATTGCTTTTGTGACTGCTTTTTGCGGGAGCATAGCATAACTGCTGTCATCCACGTCCATTTTAAAGTTTATCCCCTTAGCTTTGGCAATTAGAATATAAGGGCTACACACTTCGTTAAGAAGCTCTGATAGAGAAACCTCAGCTACCTTTTCTTCTTGCTGACCACTGAGCTTAGACGCATCTAATACCTCTTGAATCATCGTTGCCAGCTGTAACATCATATCTTTGCACACAGGCAGATAGGTGTCGTAATCCTGAAACTTTCCTATTCCCAAAATCATACTATCCAACATGGTACATACCGCAGTAACTGGCGTTTTAAGTTCATGGGAAGCTGCTCGCATAAAGTCTATCTTGGATTGCTCTACCTCGTTGACATGTTCAATTTCAGCATGTAGGTCATCAATAGAAGTAAGCAACTCCCTATATAACGAATTTACATTTTGAGCAAGCTGCCCGATTTCATCTTTTGATGTCACAGGACAGATAATCGTGCGTTCCAACTTCTTCATACGACTGGTTGCATTTGATATTTCTGTGATTGGCTTTGTCATCCGTCTGGAATACCATAAAGCAACAATAACAGAAATCAGTACACAAATTATCAGGGTAAACGGAAGTATTTCAAGAACAACGCCTTTAACTTCGCCAACCGGCTGTAAAGTCATTACAATCTGTAAACTGCATTCTTTATCATAAGCATCCATAAATGTCGAGGTCTTTTTTACAAATTGTGTAGAAAGGAATGGTGTTAATCCCTCTATGCCTTGGTTTGTAATTTGAGGAAATGTATTAGAACTTTCCAGTTTACCATCAGGAGATGCCTGAAACGAATAATTCTTCCCGTTCCCATTCAGTACATCCTCAATATAAAAAGCCCCAAAAACATATTGCTCTCCTTCATAGGAAAGGGAGATACATGACTTGCTTTTCTTTGCGTATTGCTCAACCAGTTCTTGAGGTGTTTTGGACTCAGATTCCTGTAATTTTCGCACGATTTCATTACTGATTTCTATTGCCTGCTTTTCCTTTTGATTGGTGTAAATTGTGGGAATGAGAAGGTAAATCAGGCAATGCCCCAACAAGGTAATCAACACCATAATGGAAAGCGTATATAAAAAGTTTTTTTGAAATAATTTCATCGCTTCACCTCAAATTTATATCCCACACCTTTTATCGTTTGAATACAGTCCAAATCCAACTTTTTCCGCAAGCGTCCTACGTAAGTGTCAATTGTTCTATCATTTAGCGGAATATCTATACCCCAAATATAGTTTAATATCTGTTCTCTCGTCAAAACAACACCTGGATGCTCCACCAACATTTTCAGCAACAATACTTCCTTCGGTGAAATATCAACCGATATTCCTGCTTTTTCTGCCGAAAAACCAGAAAAATCAACCATTACATCTCCTTGCTGCCATATCTTTTCGGGTTCAGTTTTCCCGACACGGCGGAGCAAAGCTGTCACTCTTTTACCAAGAAGAACAATGGAAAATGGTTTTATTACATAATCGTCAGCCAAACCATCAAAACTCATAATCTGTGTATCTGTATCGTCCATAGCTGTCAACATAATCACGGGAATAGAACTACTTTTTCTGATTTGCTTCAGGACGTTCAATCCACTCATTTTCGGTAGCATAATATCCAGTATTACAAGGTCGATTTTATCTGTATTAAATGATTCAACTGCCGTTTCTCCATCAAAGACTGAAACGACAGTATGCTCCATATCACGAAAATATTCGCTGACTGTTTCATTTGTCAGTTCATCATCTTCAACTACCAAAATTTTTGCCATACCATTTCACCTCCGCCCTTATTGTGGCATTCCTATTTGTCATCTGTATGAATTTCTTCTAATTTGTTTTCTTTTCTTCGGGCATCCGCAGGTTTTTTAGCTATTCGAGGTATTAACCATATTCGGCTCAAACGAACTACTCCATCAATCCGATTGGTCTCACATAATTTCTGTACCTGTCGTTCAGATAATTTCCAAAGCTTTGCGGCTTCCTGCACCGTCATATACTCAAACATAATTAGCCTCCCAAATGTATTGCATCCATTATAAGCGGTCAAACGAATAATATCAACTGTGTAAACACGAACTTTTATATCTCAATACAGGCTATTAAATATCTTATACCAAGAGATTTCACAGCGTTTAATCAGAAGCCACATCTCTGTAAAATATAAGGGTAAGAATTTCAGAGTATAGGTGGTGAACTTATGGACGAGAGAAACAACGATTTTGACTTTGATTTTACACCCATAGGACAAGCAATTAAGAAAGCTCGAAAAGCCAAAGGCATGACCAGAGAACAGCTTGCCCGTATTGTTGACTACAACCCCAGACATCTCCAAGCAATTGAAAATGAGGGACAATATCCAAGCATTGAGTTGTTTTTTCAACTTATTATGATATTTGACATTTCGGTTGACGAGTACATACATTCGGACAAGACGGCAGTTAAAAGTTCTGTCCGCAGGCATTTGGACACTTTGCTTGACCGATTGAATGACAAGGAGCTGTCCGTCATAGAAGCAACCGTAAACGGGCTATGTAAGGCAAAAGAGCCAGAGGAATAAAAACCTCTGGTTTTTCTTTCGCCCTATTTTAGTAAACTGGCAAGCCGTAACCATAAATAACGCTACTACCGACAGCGTATTGTTTTTGCTTGCAGACATCGCCAGAGTTGCCCTCCACGGTATAAACAACACCATTCTCGCTTTTCTCTACAATACCCACATGGTCGATTGTTCCATCTCCATCCCAATCAAAAAAGATAATATTTCCTGCCGTTGGCTCATAGCTTCGGTCTTGCCATTGTCCTTTGCCCTTAAACCAGTTTACACCATCCGAGCAGAGGGAGAATTTCGGGATAATGCCGCTTTCCAGATAGCCGCACTGGTCGGCGCACCACGATGTGAAGCAGGCGCACCATTCTACACGCCCGCCAAAGCCGTACCAGCTCCAATAAGGCTGTCCACCCTCGTTGCCAAGCTGCGTCAGAGCCACTTCTACGATGGCTTGATTGCCACCGCTTGTAAACGCCCGCCCGTATGGGTAGTAGCGTAACACATGGGCGGGGTACTGCGTGTCGCCGTACTTCTCCCAACCGAGTCGCTGTGCCTGCATTGCGGAAAATTCCACCGCATTTGCATAGGAATAGCCGCCGTAGTTGGTCTTTGCCCATGAGATATACCTGTTCCCAAAGTTGTAGCCCTGCAGGGCGAGCTTGATGCGCTCCATGTCAATCGGGTTCTCCACCTCGGCTGAAACAAGTGCAGCTTTCAGTTCCTGCACGCCGCACTCGATGGAATATTCGGGGTCTTTAATACCATTCGGCTCATGGGGGTATTTCTTGTTGAAACTCCCCTCCGCCGCCTGCATCGGGTCGCTGCCTTTGCCGCCAGATTCCTGCATCATCACCGCCTTTATCAGCTCCACATATTCGGGGATTCCGTACTGCTTCGCATACTTCTGTATCAGCGGCGTGTAGGCTTCGACCTCCGCACTGACAGGGGTATAGGAAGTGCTGTCGCTGCCGCCCCCGAACAGGGAAACGGCGCATCCAAGCAGGACGACGATAAGAATTATCACAATGGCAATCCAGCCGCCTGCGATAAGGGCAGAAATTAACGCCTTAGTCCCTGCGATAATCGCCCTGACCGCCGCAATGGTCGCCTTGACCGTGGCTTTCGTCGCTTCGGCTGTCGCTTTTGCGGTGACTTTTGCCGTCTGCGCCGCTTTCTGGGCGGCTTTGGCAGATGCTTTCGCCGTTTTCTGTGCCGCCTTTGCGGTCTGCTCGGTGGTCTTAATCGCTGTCTTGGATGTCGCCTTTGCGGTTTTCACGCCTTTTTCCGTCGCCTTGACTGTGCCTTTTGCTGTGGTCTTGACGGTTTTTTCCGCATTTCTGGCGGTTGTCTTTATCGTCCGCTTTCCCTGCTGTCTGGTCTTTATCAGCGAGTTTGCCGCCGTCTGGGGCGTTTCGGTCTTGACAGGAGCAGCGGAAACAGCGGGACGGCTTGCAGTCCCTTGTATTTCCTGCAAGCCGTCCTGCCTTATTGTACGCATGGCGTTTTGTCCCGCCTTGTTCCGCATTGTTTTCTGCTCTGCGGCTTTCTTCGCCCGCTTTGCCTTAAAATCGGCGATTTTATCCTTTGCCTTACCGATATTCTCCCTTGTAATCTGGGCGTTTTTCTGCCCCTGCTTATTAAATTGGTGGATGCCCTCGTCCTTAATACGCCCCGAAGCATGGGAAACCTTGTCGGCGGCATATTCCGTGGGGGAATTTTCCTCCGCATAATATCCCTGCTCCGCCTTGTCCTTTGTCTTTGCGTAAGCGGATTTCATGCGCCTGCCTGCTATGGCGGCTTTGTCTAAAGTCTTAATCGTTCCTTTGACCGCATCTCTGGTCTTTATATCAGCCATAAAATCCGACCTCCTTTCCCAGAAGATTTGCGGTCATGTCAGTTTACCTTTTTTGCCACGACGACAAGCCTGCCGTTCTGTGCCGAGTATTCGCAGGTGGAGAGGGTAATGAGCCTGTCGCCGTATTGGGCTGTCACGCCCGTATCATACAAGGCAAGCTCCTTGCACTTCCCGACAAAGGCATCAAATTCTTTTTCATTCTCCGCATTGACAAAATCATAGTAGCGGTAGCCCTGTGAGCTGTACGCCACGGTCTTAAACACGGCAATGATTTCATACTGCACCTGCTCCGTGAGGGTGTCAAACTGAATGGTCTTATGCTTCTCATAAAAGTTCTTGGATTTATAATCTTCCAATGCCCCGAACATCCCGCCGCCTTTGATGTGGTGTCCGTAGATAACCAGATTGTCGCTTGTTAGGATGTCGCAGTCCTCTTGGATATACGGCACGCCTAAGTCGCTGTATTCCTTTTCAAAGCTGTGTTTCAGATAGAAGTTGGGATTGTTCTTGCTCTGCATGACGGGGTAGTTGATGCCTGTTCCGTCAATGGCAATCCACCCGACCATATCCTCATTCTGCAAATACAGTTCCTTGTATTTTGCCAATATATCCTCGCCCTCGCTGACGGGCGTATCCTTATCTTTTGGCGGTTCTTCCTCTGGCTCGGCGTTCTCCACAACCTCGGCAATCTCCGCAAAGGCTTCGGTCTGCTCGTCTATCTGCTGGTAATGGCTGTAAATCTTAAAGCCGCAAAAAACCGCCGCTCCCAAAAGGACGACAGCGGCGGTACAGAGAATACATTTATAGTTTTTCAGATTCATAAATTATTCCTTTCTTTATTCTTGTTTTTTTATTTTCAGTTACCGTGTATGCTCCGCCTGCTTCTTGGGCGTGGGTAAGTCCCTGCAATATTCTGGATACCGTGCCTTGATGCCCTCCATGAAATACGGGGCGAATTCGCAGCAGAACAATTCCTCTGGCGTGAAAAGTTTCTCACGCCCCTCCTCGGCGTAACCGTTCCAGAGGTTAAAGGCAAGGTGGCAGACCTTGACCGTGCCGCTTGTCTGCCATCCTGCGTGCATCCCCTCTGGCTTGATGCAGTCCGTCTTAAAATCGAACATGGCGTTGATGTTCCGCCTTGTTTCCCCCGCAATCCCCATCACATAGAAAAACGCCCTGTGGTAGCAGTCGTTGACTTTGCATTTCATCATACTTTCCAGAAAAAAATCACGGTGGGCTGCGTTGCGAAACCTTATCTCTGACATAAAAATCCCTCCTTTTAGCACTCCCCAAATTTCGTTGTCATCAGCTTATACAGCTCCGTATTGCGTGGGAATTTGTTGACGAACGGCACGAGGGAGCTGCCGACTTTCAATAATCCCTGCCCCGCACCGACATTCGTGATATAGCTCATCTGCAAATCGGAGATGTTAAGGAGCTTCGCAAGCTCGATACGGTCTGTGGATGCTTGGTTCAGCATGATGATAAATTCAGAGTTGGCAAGCATCGTCCTCGCCGTATGGCTCTGCAAGAGGTCGTCCACATTCTGTGTGATTCCAGTGCAGTACGCCCCGTACTTACGCACAC
The DNA here is from genome assembly GCA_910576325.1 of Clostridia bacterium. Lineage (GTDB taxonomy): Bacteria > Bacillota > Clostridia > Lachnospirales > Lachnospiraceae > Laedolimicola. Next base: position 76,639 of record CAJTIM010000007.1, on the reverse strand, counting down.
GCTTCCAGAGGGTAAAGAGGAAGTTCGCCGAGTATTCATGCTGAAAGAGCAGATAAATCTCGTCAATGAAAATAAAGGTGTTCCTGCCTTTCGCCCTGTTCTGGGTGATGCGGTTTAAGATGCTGTCGAGGACAACAAGCATACCGATAGGCTGTAACTGCTTGCCCAAATCCAGAATATCGTAGCAGATAAGGCGGCTGTGGGTGTCCACGTTCGTATGCTTGGCAAAGGTGTTGAGAGAGCCGTCCGTGAAAAGCTCAATCGCAAGGGCGATTTCCTGCGCTTCTGGCTCGTCCTGCTTTAACAGCTCCTCACGGAAGTCCTGCAAGGTCGGCGGCGTACCCATATAGTTGCCCTGCTGGTAGTAGCGGTAGACGCTTGCCGTGCAGCGGTCTATAATGGATTTCTGCTTTGCCCCAAGGCTTGCCCCGCCAATGAGCTGTTCGCACAAAGACAAAATAAACTCTGATTTCAAGATGACGGGGTTCGCACCATCGCCGTAATCAGAGTTCATGTCCATTGCGTTGATGTGGTTGTCGCTCGTCGCCGAGATGTGGACGACCTCGCCCTGCATTGCCTTTACAAGCGGGGAATATTCTCGCTCTGGGTCTATAACCAAGACATCGGCGTTGGGGTCGGTCAGAATGATGTTCGTCATTTCCTCCTTTGCCGTGAATGACTTGCCTGCACCAGACACGCCGAGGATAAAGGAATTTCCATTCAGCAGGTGGCGGCGGTTGGCGATTATCATATTTTTACTGATGACGTTCTGCCCGTAATACACGCCGTCCTTATGGTAGATTTCCTGCACACGGAAGGGGATAAATACGGCAAGGCTCTCCGTTGTCAGCGTCCTCAACGCATCAATCTTCCTCACGCCGAACGGCAGGGCGGTGTTCAGACCGTCCATCTGCTGGTACTTCAGCACGGCGAACTGGCAAAGATGTTTCCGTGCCGTCGTAAGCAGGGCTTCCGTGTCATTGTCAAGCTGCTCTTTGGTATCTGCGGTATGCACCATCGTAAGAACGGCAAACATCATCCTCTGGTCACGGGTCGTCAAATCGTCGAGGAACTCTTTGCTCTCTTTTCTCTGCTGCTCCAAGTCGTAGGGGATGACGGCGGAAAAGTTGTTGTTCTGGTTCTGTTTCCTCTGCCAGTTCGTGATGTTGGTTTCCACACCGAGCAGGCGGTTTTCCACCTCCCGCACGGCTTCGTCTGTGGGAACAGGAACAACATCCACGGAGAGCATCATGTTACGGTTTAATTCGCAAAGCTCCGCCACCATGCTGTCCTTGATATAGGCGGCGTACTCTCTGAGGAATATAACACGCCCGTAGCGGTTGCCCATCTTAAAATAATCTTTCTCACACTCAAAGGAGTCGGGGCAGATATAGTCCTTGAAGTCGTGTCCTTTCCGCATGGTCTGCGCCATGTCAAAGGCAAACGCCGTTTCCTCGCCCGTGCGGTAGAAGTCGTGGAAAATACGCAGCTTGTCATTGGCGTCCAGTTCCGTACACTTCGAGCCTAAGCGGTTGAAATGCCCGATAAGGTCAGCCCCGACACGGGCAAAATAATTCCTCGCTTCCTCGATGTTCTTCTTGCAGACGGAAACCGTCACATATTTGTCCTGCACGGTGGAGTTAGCCCCCGTTGCCTTATCCAGCAGCATTTTGTTATATTCTTTGCGGTATTTATCCAAGTCGTCCTCCGCCATCGGGATAAGGATTGTCTGCTCAAGATCAGCCTTATTCAAACGGCGGTTGTTGATGGTGATTTTCGTGGTCGCCCCGCTGTCGAGGGCATTAAGAAGCTCCGAGTATTCAAGGAACATCGCTTCCTTGTCCTCACGGCTCGCCACGGCGTAGTTGATGTCCTCAAACTTGAATGTCTTTGCGTATTTGTTCCTGCCCACAAGGAAAATGCCGTCCTCCCACATGGTCTTTAACGGGATGACCGCTTGCACCGACTTCGGCACAATGAATTTCTCCCTGTCCTGCTTGAACAGTGTTTTCAGCGTCTTAATCATGGTCTACCTCCTTGCGCTTTCTTGATTTCTTATTTTTCTTTCTGGCTTTTTCAGCCTGTTTTCTCCGTTCCCGTGCCGCTTTGCGCCTTGCCCTCCTGCATTTTTTCTTTTTCTTATCCTGCACGGCGGGCAAGCCCTTTTCATGGGCTTCAATGGCGTTCTTCATCGCTTCGTAATAAAGATTCTCTGGGGCAAATAAAATCTTCTTCGGCATCAGAAACTGCGACTTTATCCATGCCCACACAAACTGCTCGGCGGTCATTCCGTTGTACCTTACAAATCCCATGACCGCAAAAGGGGAAGCCCCCAAGATGCACATCCAGCTCAATGTTTCCGTCCCGAACCTGCCACGGAGCAGGAAGAACAAGCCGACCGCCACGCCGCAGGCAAGCACGGAAAACAGGAACTGCCGCATCGACAGCCCGAAGAACATGGATTCCGTGTAGTTGCGGATTTCCTTATTTATCTTGACTTCCATATCAGCACCTCTCCTCCCCGACATCCCCCGTCGAAATAAAGAGGATGCTGCGTTTTGGGATATATGCAAACCCAGAAATGGCATCCCCGATTTCAAATATCTCGTTATCGTCAGCTTTTCCAAATTTTCCGACCAGCCCTTTTTCAGCAGGCAGGTCATAGGCTTCGGAAGCCCCGATGACTTCTCCATTTAACAGATGGATATTATAATTCTGGTAATACTTCGTTTCTTTTTTCATTTCAATTTTCCTTTCCTGTTGGATAATTACAAGCCCATCATTTCCCTTACCACACGGTCTGCCATCTTGACCGCACCGACAAGGACGAGCATATTGAACACCAATTCCCCGATATAGCCCCACACCATCGTGACCGCCGCCGCATCGGGGTTGACTGCGGGCGGGGACGCCGCAAACACCGAGAAGATGATGCAGGCAAGCACAATGATTGCCCCCTCAAGGCACACGGCGGAGTAGCTTTTGATGAAGCTCTTGCCCACGCTCTGGCTCGGCTCTCCCGCAAACGAGGACAGCGGTACGGGGGCAATTGCTGTATAAAGGTACAGCTTGAAAAACCTGCCGTACACGGACATTATCATAATGAACGACAGCACTGTGATGAACAGCCCGCCAATCAGCGTGACCGCCCATAAGGGGATACTCTCGAAAAAGCCGCAGTCCTCCACGGCTGTCACAATCTCTGTCGGTAGCACGGTCTTTTGTGCCGAGCCGAAGCCTGCGGCTTTCATAATGGCGGAAATCACGCCCTGCACGATTTTAAACAGAGCCATCATCAGCTCCAAGCCGTAAGTGACCGCACCTTTCGCAAGGGCGAAGCGGATGAACAGCTTCAAGGCGTGTTCGGGCTTCTTCACGCTTGCGAAGTCGCCGCAGGTACGCATCACGCCCACGACAAAGAACAGCACGAGCAGGGCAAGCCCGATAGCCTGCAACGCCCCGTGGATGTCAACGATGACTTTCCATATCGCACCGCCCTTAAAGGTTTCGGGGGATTGGGTGATAAGCTGCCAAATCTCGGCTAACTTTCCATTCCATGTGTCAAGGGCGTTCTCCAAGTTCTGGACTACCCAGTTGTCTGACATTCGACCACCTCCGTTCTTAAAATTTGATAGCGGGGCAAGCCCCGCAGAGCGGATCTGCCCCGTTATCTTGTCTTGTGTCAGTCTGCTATTTCAGTCTGTTTTGGATTAGCCCGTGATGAGGGTCAAAATCTCTTTCGCAAAGGTAATCACAACGCCGCCCGCCAGTGTGAGGAAACCGTTCGCCCTCTGGGACGGGTCGTGGGATTTCAGCGACAAGCCGACCTGCACGATGCCGAAGCCGAGCATAATCATCCCGACCGCCCGTATCAGACCGAAGATGAAATTGGAAAGGTTGTTGACGACGGCAATCGGGTCATTGGCGGCAAAGGCAGTCATGGATGTGCCAAATACCATCATAACGGCAAGCACCGCCACGCAGTAATGGCGGAAGCCCTTTTTTACCTTGCTTGTCATCGGCAGTTTCTGGGTTGCTTTCTTCTCGTTTTTCTGGAAAAGTTTCATAGGGTAAATCCTCCTTATAAATTGAATATTTCTTCCAAGTCCTCATCGGACAGAAGCTCATAGGATGTGCTGACAGGGTTAAGCGCAACAGCGTCTTTTGGAATATCCCCGCCAAACACAAAGGTTGCGACCGCCTGCGTCGGCTCGCCGTGGATATACGGCGGCTTTCCACCGTCGGCGGTCAGTTTCACGTTCGGGTGTTTCAGGATGTCGTACTTCAAATCCATGACGGGGCGTTCCCCACGCACAAAAAGAAGTGCGTAGCGGTTGTCTAGCATACGCACCTCGTCTGGCGTTAAAAGCTCACGCCCCGAAATCTGGTAGTTAGTGGAATAGTTGCCGCTCCGCCCAGAGCTTTTCCCGTAGGTGTTGGTGTCTATCGTGGCTTTTCCAAGAAGCTCACTTACAAACTTATGGGTACTCTGCTCGTTGCCGCCGAGATAGAGGAACTCATCGGCATTGCCGACAATGCTTTCCCACTGTTTCTCAAACAGGGCTTTGAGCTGTGCCAGATTTTGCAGGATAATCGAAACGGACACGCCCCTTGACCTCATAACTGACAGTATCTTGTCAAAGTCATCTGGCAAACTGACGTTCGCAAATTCATCCATTATAAACTGGCAGTGGACGGGCAGGCTCCCGCCGTACTTATGGTCGGCGAGGTAGAATAACTGTTGGAATAGCTGCGTGTATAACAGCGACACAAGGAAATTGAAACTGGTGTCGTTGTCTGGTATCAGTGCGAACAGTGCGACTTTCTTCTCCCCCAAAGACGGCAAATCCAATTCATCTGTGGCGGTCAATCCTGCAAGGCTTTCCAGATTGAACTTCTCAAGCCTTGCGGCAAGGGTTATCTGGATGCTCTTTAGCGTTTTGGCTGAACCAGAATGATAATCTCTGTAATACTTTAATGCGATATGCTCTGGGTTCACCATCTCCAAACGGTCAAACAGTTCGTCAAGGGGGCTTACATAGCCGTCGTCGTCCTCCCGTACCTCGCCCGCCCTTAACAGCTCCATCACCATCGGGAAATTCTGCTCGTCTGGCGGGGCTTCGTATTTCAGATAGAACACGAGGGATAAAAGCAGCATACTCGCCGCCGTGTCCCAGAACGGGTCTTGCGACTGGCTTCCTTTCGGCGTGGTCGCCTTAAATAAATTTGTTACCAACCTCTGCACATCGTTGTCGTTCCTTAAATATACAAACGGGTTGTAGCAGTGGCTCTTGTGCATATTGATAAGGTCAAGCACCCGCACCTCATAGCCTTTCTTCTCAAGCAGCCCTCCCGTGTCACGGACAATCTCGCCCTTTGGGTCTAAGATTACCATTGATGTGTTACATTGCATCACGTTCGGTTTGCAAAAAAATCTGGTCTTTCCCGCACCAGAGCCGCCCACCACGAGGATATTCAGATTCCTGCGGTGTTTCTTCCCGTCAAGCCCAATACGGACGCTCTGGGTCAGCAGCTTGTTCTCCGATGCGTTTTTATCTCGATACTTTTTATTAAGCGTACCTGCGTTGCCCCATTTGGCAGAGCCGTGTTCCTCCCCTTTGCGGTAGTTCCTGCGTGTGGAGAAATAAACGCCGATTCCCATGCCGTAGGCAAGCAGGAAAATAAGGACAGTTCTTACGCTGTCCCCACATACCGTTATGGAAAACGGGTTCTCCATTGCCACGGATAAATTACTGATTATCTCCACGATGCCGCCGCTGACATAAGGAGCTGTCAGCAGGGCAAGCCACACGACAGGGACAATCCCACATAAAGAGAGGATTAAGCCCGCCTTGTAATCATCACCGTTCTTCATGGCACTTGCACGGGGCGACCTTTACTTTCTTGGTCGGGGCGAATGCCACCCTGCTTATCAGCTCGTCAACAGGCTCGGTGGGGCGTTCCTCCTGTATCTGCTGCGTCCGCAGGGTGTTGAGGGCATTGAGGACGATGTTCTTATCGTATTTGTCCAATGCCAGATGGTATCGTTCTTCTTTCATGGGCTGCACCTCCGATTAGCGTTCCTGCTCTTTGGATTTGGGCGGCTTGTTCTTTTCAAGGCTCTTATACATGTCCGACTGGATTTCGCCGAGAACGTCACGCATCGAGCCAAGCTGCCCTTTAAATTCCTGCGTTTCCATGCCCGCAAACTCTTTCGGGAGATTGTCGAAGCGGAAGCCTTTGGTGTCCACGCCGTAGCGGGAGCTTACCATATAGGCGACGCAGAACGACTTGAAGTCCGAAGCGTCACGGCTCTCCTTATGCTTGAAGTCAAAGACCGCCGCCGATACTTCCTTTGCCATGCTGACAAAGAGCTGTTCTTCATTCAGCCCCGTCTTGATGAAGATGGTCTGCTGTGCGCTGTCATAGAACGCAGGCAGCTCAAGGTCGTCCACTGGCGCAAAGGAAACGGGACTTGCGTCAATCATCGCCGACACAAGCTCCCGCATGGTTTTGGCTTCCTGCGGCTGCTGCCTGTCCTTTGCCGAGGTCTGGGAAATGTCATAAACTATCTTAGCGTTGTAGCCGACCGCCTTTGAGCCGTCCTCCCGCTCGTATTCTTTCCCAGGCTCAAGGATAGTGATTTTCTGTGCGTCCTTGTCCACATAGGCACGGCTCTGTTTCCAACTGCCGTAATCCTTAAGCTGCGTCGCTTCGGGCATCTGCGCCGAAACCAAGATTGCGTTGTTGACGGAGTAGCGGTCAAAATGCCCCTGCACGTCAAGGTACTGCTGAAACGCACCCCCGTCCGCCATCATTTTCTCGCAGGTCGTGTCTATCAGCTCATAGGCTGCTTTCCGCTGCTCCTGCTTCTGCGCCGCCCATTCCTCTTTGTTAAAAGGTCTGCCGCCGCCACTAAATACGTCATAAATGCTCATGCTTATCTTGCTCCTTTCGATTTTGGTTTCCGTTTCCGCTTCTGGGGCTGCTTATGCTCCGTCTTTCCTGCGGGCGGCTTCTCCGCCCTGTCGGGAGATTTCTCTCTTGCAGGAGAAACGTCCGCTTCCTGCTCCTTGCGGCTCTCCTTGATTTTCCGCAGTTCCTCCCTGACTGACGGTTTCTCCGCCTTAGCCATAGTAGCCCCCTCTGCGGGCTTCCTTTGCTGCTTTAAGGTAGGCTCGGACAGAGGGGATTTTTCTGTCTTTGCCACCGAGGGGTTTGGGGCGTTTTCCTCCTTTTGGAGCGGCTTGCCCATAAGGGCGTCCATGAGCCTGTCTTTCTCCGCCTTTTCCTCCACGCCGACGTCTGGCTCTGGCTGACCGTCCTTTGCATCTGCATCTTTTACATCTGCGGTTTTGTCAGCTTTCGCCTTTTCCCCTTTCGATTTCTCCGCTTCGGTCACAATGGAAGCAGTATCTACCGACGCAAGGCTGAACCGCTCCACAATGCGGCTGATTTTCGATGCGTCCTCGGCTCTCGCAATCACGTCCACCTCCGCATCGGGGTCTTTGTTCTTACGGTCTGCGAGGACGCAGTAGAGTACGCCGTATTTCTTCGCTTCCTGCGTGAACTTCTTCAAGTCGCCGCTCTTTACGGTAAAGACTTTTAACTCTTTCCCAGAGCGGAGCATGTTTGTGAGTCTTGCCTTTCCTTTGGTTTTCTGTTCTTCCTTTAAGATGGAATATAAGAGGATGGCGATATTCTTCGCACCCGCCCCCGTGATTCTGGCTGCGACCTCAAATCCCTCCAAGCTCATCCTTACGATTTGCTCCGCCGCTTCGCCGCCTGTGTTCATGCTTCATCAGCTCCTTTCCTTTCTTCTCTTTTTCGTCTGCCCGTATGACATTTAAATTTTCTTTGAGGGTGTCGCTGCGGGCATCGATTCCCTCACATAATCTGACCTCCCTCCGCAATGTTTTCATACGCCCCGTGATTTCCGACAGCCGAGCCTTGACCGCTTCCTTTTCTTTGCCGCTTGCCTTGCGGCTCTGGGAGTAAAGCCCCTTGCGCTGTTCGGTCAGCTCCTGCATCTCGGATTCCAGAGAGCCTTTATAAGACAAAAGCTGCCCCGCCGTGTCGATATGGTTGCGGCAGAGCAGCCTTGTTTCGTTTGTGATGGCTTCCATCTTCAGCAAGTCGTCTTTCAGAAGATAGTGAAGCCTTGCATAGTTCTGTTGTTTCTTTTTTGGCAGGATGCCGAGCTTGTAGCAGTAGTGGAGATACAGCCCACGCAAGCCGCCGATTTTCTTTGCGTCTTTCAGAGAGCCACGAACACGGTACACTTTGACCTGCGGCTGTTCTCTGGAAAAGTTCTGGAATTTGACCGCATAGGAATTTTCCCTTATGCGTTCCGTTATCCGCTCATTGGTGTAGTCCCCGCCGAGCTTGTAGAGCCGCTTCGGTCTTTGCCATCCCTTGCCGATTATCGTCCAGTATTTTCGATTGGGGTCAAAATTGATGCGGTATCCCATTTCCGACAACTGGCGGTCAAAGTCTTTCAGCGTGAACGATTTTGAGATGGCTTCGTCCACCGCCTGCCGTGCCACGCTGTCCCTTGTAGGCAGACCGTTCTTCTCGGCTTGGCAGAGGACATAGGGCTTCTTCCTGCCGCTTGGGTGTTCAATGACCGATAAGGAATACTCACGGCATAATTCATCCGAACGCTGGCGGAGCAGCCGCAGGTTCTTCTTGTTGTCGTGGTAGTGCCTGCCGTCAATATAGGAAACGGAGTTGACGACAAAGTGGTTGTGCAGGCATTCCGTATTCAGATGCGTCGCCACAATCACTTGAAACCTTTCTCCCCACATCTTCTCCGCCAGCTTCACGCCGACCTCATGTGCCTGCTCTGGCGTGACCTCGCCCGCTTTAAAACTCTGGAAGCCGTGGTAGCAGACAATCTCGCTCTGGTCGTTCCATTGGGCTTTTGCCATCATCATCTCGTCCCTTGCGGTGGCAGGGTCGCAGTTTACGCCCGTGACGAAAAACTGCCGCTCGGTCTTGTCGCCGTTGGTGGCGTACTTCATCACGTCACCCATCGCCTGCAAGTCCGCATCCGTATATTTGGGGTTGGCGGTCTTCTCTGGATTCTCGGCATAGTCGATGGGGTGGTCGAGCCTGCCCTTTACATCCCATATCTCGCAGACCGCCATCAGCCAGACATCTTCCTCGGCACAAGGTAGCACCTGCCCACGTCCAGACGGAAGTCCCGCCAACGCTTGGCTTCGTCATAGAGCATCGGCGTGTCCACAAAGTTTAGGGCGTTCGCTTTTGCCGCAAGCTGGTTGATACGGTTGCCGATGGCGGACAGCTCCCGCATGATTTTATAAAACTCTGGGTCTGGCTTCTCGCACAGGCGGTAGCCCATGACCATCGACTGGAGCAGGGCTTGTCTGGAATGCCCCGCCCGCTCTGCAAGGGAGCAGAGGTATTCAGCTTCTTCCTCGGTCAGTCGGAACAATATCTGCACATTTCGTTTCCGCATCCAAATCCCCCTTTCCCTCGGAGAGCCTGTTAACCTGCAGCACGCACATACACGCCACGCCGCACATCCCTCCGAGCGTTGTGCCGAGAGCGAAGAACAATAAATCTCTCATCCTTAAAAACTCCTTTCTTCCTGCCGCACTCTGGCGGCGGTCTTTTCCACGGGGTATTAGGGGAGCTTTCCCCTAACAAGCGAATTTTGTTTCCATCGGAAGATGGATAACCAAATTCAGTGCTTGGTAAGACGTGTCTTTAATCCCCGCCCTCGTGACAGCATCCTTTACACACCGTTCCAAAGCACGGACATTCCGAACAGAAGCCGTCCTCAAAATCCTCTCCCTCGGATTCGCTTTCTTCCCCTGCGTCCTCCATAGGGTCGTTAATCTCGGCTTCGCCGCAGACAAAATCCCCGTCGGAAAACCTCACAAGGTCGGTATCAAACAGGACGGTCTTTAACTTCTCCGCCGCCTGTTCGGGGCTGTCGGCATGGATGGAAACGGTCTTTGCATAGTGGGCGACAAGGGTCACTTCATAGTTTTTCAATCGGTCTTTCCTCCCTTTCGGTCTGAAATTTTGTTGTGGTTACGGTCATTTCTTGCAGAAAAATCTTCATACAGTCAGCGGGCATCCCCCCTCTCACGGCTCGGTTTCTGCCTTGCAATCCCCAGATAGGACATTAAAAAATCGTTGAAGTCCTTGCCGACTGGCGGCGGTTCATCAACGATTCGGTAGTCTTTCTGCAATAATTCTTTCAAAGCTGCGGTACATAAACGACCTGCTTTGTCCTTATCCAGATGCAGAAATATGGTCTTGATTTGCAGGTTTACCTTTAAAAAAGTCGTGAGGGCAACAGGGATTTTGCTTTCTTTCAGCTCTTTCTTCGGCTGATATACGCCCGACAACGAGAGAAGATTCTCTGCCTTATAATCCTTTCCCTCACATTTTAAATAGGTGGCATAAGATAATAAATCAATGGCGGCTTCAAACAAATGCACGGCGTCAGTCGGCTCTTTTGCCAGAAGCCGAAACGAATACCGCTTATCACTGCCCGATGCGTCACGCTTGAAGCTCCCCATTGTGCCACGGCAGGCGGCGTACTTTGGCGTCCCGCTTTCATCTTTCCCGATAAAAACGGCGTTGTGGTAGTCGGCACTCTCAAATATAATTCCCTCGGCAACGCACTCTTGGATAAGCTGATAGTCAATACCACGCCCGAAAAGATATTCCGCCACCCTGTCACAATTTTTGTTCTTCGGCGGCAGGAGCAGCACCTTTGGCTCGTCTTTCTTCACGGCAGGGGGCGGCGGCTTCCAGTCCGCCATTGTCTGCCCCGTGAGGGTTTCCACGGCTTCCACAAAGCCGTATTCTTTGACTTTCATCAGATAATCAAGGGCGGAGTAGCCGCCGAAGCCCCTCGACCACCAGTACCATTTACCATTGGAAATCTTCAAGCTGTCATGCTCGGCGGTACAGTAGACGTTCGTCGTGCCTTTGACTTTGACAAGGTTGCTCGGCTCGTAAGCCCGTAGATAGGAGAGTAAATCTATCTGCCTTGCCTGCTCAAGCACGTCTGGGTCAATCTGCACATAGGGTCTGTTACTTCTCATTCAATAAAATCACCTCCAGAAATAGAATTAGCCGAGGGTTTTTCGTAAATGAAAACCTCTCGGCTATGTAATCCAATTTTAATAATAATCATAATAAGATGCCATTTCTTGTGCTATTTCTGCTTCTATATCTTTGACATAACTTAATGAACTATCAACCGCATCTAAGAAATTACATAATTCTTCAAAGCAGGAAGAAACATTTTCTATGTCTAATACCTTTTTTTCTGAAAAGTAAACCTGCAATTTTTTGTTACATGGATACCTAAACAAATCAGAACTTTGGTCAAAATCATGAAACGCTTGGATATACTGTGTTGTATCATTTAAAGTAGTGTCATCATCTGGTGCATTGGAATATTTGTCAACTTCATCGACAATACTGTTCCAAAGTCCAAGTATGCTATGTTTTTTTCGTCGGAGTATCTTCAATGCCTTTGTTCTTTCTATGTGGCTATCTTCAATAATTATCCTTTTTAAACCAAGCTCAACTGCATTACGATACATATAGCACATTGGCATAAACAATTCTTTTCTATTGTCATTCAAAACCTTTTCTTTTAAAAAATTCCCTACTTCTTCATACGAGGAATAGTAAGGATAAAACGAATGCTGTGCATATTTATAACCGACAACGCTCTGCTGGTAGTAATGTCCACCTTCAATAATTAGCTGTGGTGAATATGCTTCGTATTCCTGCTCTGTAAAATTTCCCGTCTTATATAACTCACTCAAAATATTAAAGGCTTTATTCATATTATCGTGTGTTGCCGCTAAAGAAATATGTGTCTGCTTATCAAATAATACATTAAGATTATTGCCAAAAGGGTAACGGAACATATCAGATTCTTTATCAATCCTTGAAATATCCGCTAAATACCTCCATAACCAGTTAGCATTATCGTTATCTGTATATTCTAAATCTTTTAGCTCCAGTATTTTATCATATCCTTGTTTGAGGTCATGCCGTATGTCACCGATTATCAATTTTCTATCGTTTTCTGAGGCGACAATCTTAAATATATTTGCTTTCAAAAGAAGTTCTATACTTTGTCTATATAAATAGACCATTGCAAAATACCATAAATCAAGTTTTCCTATGTCACCATTTTCTGCTACATCTTCGCCCAAATAATGAATTACACACTCCGCTGCATCAAAAAAATCTATCGCATATTTATTAAAATCTGTGGCTAAATCCCCACTGTTTAATAAAGTTATTGGAAACGGACAGTTCTTATTCATATGATATAATGACATATTAGGGCGTATCCATTTAAAATCATAATCCATAAAATTCCTCTCCACTTTTACAAATATCATCAACTAAAACTTATAATAACTACATTTTTGTTGCCTCATATTGCTGTTTTCTCCACTCTCTTTCAAGCAACTCTGATATCCCATTAAAAACTTTCCCTTGATACTCTTCTAAAATTGTATAACGTAATTCGTGTATTTCTTTGCGAGCTTGAATCACAACATCTGAATTTTCAATCTCCGCTTTGTTGAAATTCAGAAAACCTCTATTATACTGAGAATCAATTATATTATTCTGGTCAACAATTTCAAATGCCTTATTTCTCAAAGCACTCATATTGTCATGCAATTCTTTATCCTGCTCAAATAATAATAAAATAATAGCAAAGTGATAATGCGTCAACTCATTATAAATATCTCCTAAATTATTTTCTTGCCCACTGCATAATCGAGCAATTTGAGTAAAATATAAAGAAGCATTTTCTCTTAAAGAATTTGACCATCTATCACGACTTGCAGTAATTGTATTTAGATACCCCGACCTTTTTGCTGCTTTATTAGAGCATCGTAATGATATTATAGAAACAATAACTGCCGCCATTGATGCCAAAAAAGTAAGACCTATTCCAACTGCCGAAAACATATTAAATATTTCATCAGACATTTGAATTCCTCCCTTTTTATAAAATTGTATTTTTAGATGCACTATCACGTTGCAATACTGGATAATATACTCGGTATTTCTGAAAAATCGGAACACCAAATAACATTTAATCCAAGTGAATTTGCATCTTGTTCAAAAAGCATAGTAGCAATCTCATCCGTCCTATTTTTTTGAGGTTCTTTTCTCATAACAATATAATGTTTGCATCTTTGATTTCTTCTCCACGATATGTCCAATAATCTCCTTAAATTTGGGTCAGATAAACTTAAGCCTACAAACAGACATATATTTGTAGAGAATGTGTTTAGTTGTATCAAGTTTGACCAACTATATGGGTCGATAAATTGTGAATGATATGCTTCCTCACTAAAGACTAAATTGGGACTGTCTATTTCCCTTTGGTTTGGTAAAAATCCGTGTACATGGAAAATAGGCAACGCATCAATCCCATATATTTGCCCCTCTTTCCATATGGAACAATATTCAATATTATGTTTTGATAACGCACATTCTATCAAATCATCAAAATTAAATGTGATTATTGATTCTAACCGTTTTCCTCTCCTTTTTGGACGAGCAAGTTCAACAATAGCTTTCATCATGTTTGTTTCTAAGGCATAGTTAATTATTTCATGCCCCTGTACCATCATTGATGATTCAAAATCTCGGTCTTGATTATAATAAGAGTATAAATGTTTTTGTACAACTTTCTCAAAATCTTTTTTTAATACTAATCTTAAATATTTTCCTAAAATTAAATTTGATTGTGGCATTAATGAAAGCAAATCCTCTGCTAAAATTTTAGACTTTGGAACATTTGAACCATCATCAAAAAATGTTTCATTGAGGATATTAACAAGAAGTTCATTCCAATCTGGTATAGACGAATCTCTTGATATACCTGCTCCACACACCAAAGTAAGTTGATTATCTATTAAAGCTTCCTTCAATAAAGCTATTTTTTCTTCAATATCTTTTCTTTCAGATTGAGCGGTACTTTGTTTTTGAAAAAGAGTTGAATCACTTTCAATCATTCCTAATTGACCAATATCGTTTAATACAGTCTTTGTAATCTCTTTTGTAGAATCTACCTTTCTATATTGAAATTGTATTAAGAAATTAGGAATAAATACATCCCCCACTACAACAGGCAGGACACGAATGCTATTAGTGCTTAATATAGCTGAACTTAATTCTGCCTGTGCCCACGATGAGTTTAAAAAATTCTCTGTTATAATTGCAACAAGAATGTCCGAATCATTTAAAGCAAATTTAATTTTTTCAATTACACTTTCTCCAACATTCACTTCATTAACATTAAAAATCGTATACCCCTTTTCTTTTAGGGCATCGGCAAGCTCATTATATATATCTATATCACGACTAGAATGACTTATAAATATTTTCATTTAAACCTCCTCTTATTCGCAATAATTCATTTGTGTAACTGTAATTATACAACAAAACAACATTTTTTTCCACCTATCAACTATGTAAAAAGACGGCATCAGCACTCACGCCGACACCGCCTTTTTCTCGGTCATTCCCTTACAAAATCCCTGCCTTTTTCAGATACCCCACGCTGTCATAGCAGCCACGGAAGTAGACCGACTGCATCTCCATGTCCGTAAGTTTGTTCCTAAGCTCCATCACTTTAATCAGTGCGGCACATTCTTCTTCGGTCAGTTCCTCCGCTGTTTCCGTGTCAAACACGCCTAAGACTTTCGGATATTTCCCATAAAGGCTCTCAATCTCGTCTCTTATGGCACGGTATTCCTCGTTTTCTCTAGACAGTTTTGCGATGACAGAGCCGAGATATTCATTAAAAACATTGTCATGAACATCTACAAAAGTTTCAAATCTGAACGCATCAGACATTCTTCCTCACCTCCAATTTTTTCTAATCGTCCTTATTATAATACCCCAAAATCAGCAGTACAAATGTGCAAACTGGATTTAACGCTCCCTGTCCGCACTTTTCTTCTCTGGCTGCCCATCGTTCTGCTCTGGCTCATCGTCAATAACAGACTTGTCTTTTTCATTCAGATTCAGTTCGATATTGAGTGCGTTCAGCCGTTCCGTCTTTTCTTTCAGCTCATTTTCAAAGGCAAACGGCTTCTTCACTTCCTCTTTTGCGGTTTCAAGCTGTGCGGTGGTTTCCTCCTTTCTCGTCTTGGCGGCTTCCAGTCTGGCAGGGATTTTGGCAATCTCATTCTCGATTCGGGTGAGGTTGCCGAGGGCATCCGTTCCTAAATCTACCTTATATTTCCTCATTCCGCAAAGGTTCAGACAATAGTGTGCATTGACCGTATCATAGAAAACCTCCATCTGGAAGCCACGGTAGCTGCCGATTTGTATCGGCTGTGACAGCGGGTTTTCCTTGCAGATGGCAAGCAGCATCCCGCCTGCGTCCGCTTTTTCTTTATAGGTCACGCCGTTTAAGGTCATCGGGCAGAACTTGTCCTCGCCCTGCGGCATATGCTGGCTTGCAATCCCCGCATCATTCCCATAGCCTATAATGCGTTCCTCATACTCCTTAATCTCCTGCGGGTAGTGCTTCAGTATCCTGTCCTCAAGGTCGTAATGCTCGGAAAGGTAGCTCTGCTTCAAGACTTTCAGCTTCGCCACCTGCATATCCAAATCCATTTTTTCCTTGAAACGCTCGTCGCCCGTAGCCAGCATTTTTACCTCCGCAAAGGAGAGGGCAACCTCGTCCACGTCCTCGGCAGAACGCACGGGGCTTTTGCTCGTCATTATCTGGGAGATGAATTTCTGCTTTCCCTCCACAAGCTGATAGAGGTACGCATCAAAGGTCTGTTCCGTCACATAACGGTAAACTTCCACTTCGGGAAACATATTTCCCTGACGTTCCAGACGACCTTGGCGTTGTTCCAAGCACGACGGTTTCCACGGGCAGTCGAGGTTATGAATGGCAATCAGCCTGTCCTGCACGTTTGTACCTGCACCCATCTTCTGGGTAGAGCCGAACAATACACGCACCTCGCCGCTCCTTACCTTTGCGAACAGCTCCTTTTTCTGTGCGTCGGTATTCGCTTCATGGATGAAACGCACCTGCTCCGCAGGGATTCCACGCCGTATCAATTTTTCCCTCATGTCATCGTAGACATTAAACATGCCGTCATTTTTCGGTGTGCTGAGGTCGCAGAACAATAATTGCGCCGCCTTTGTGTCGGCGTGTCCCTCCCAGATGCAGTACATATTTTCCACGCAGGCGTTGACTTTGCTGTTCGGGTCGTCGGGCAGCATCGGGTCAATCAATCTCTGGTCTAAGGCAAGCTGCCGCCCGTCGTTTGTCACTTTGAGCATGTTATCGGATTGTGGCTTTACCAATTTGGCTCGGATTTTCTCTGCCCGCTTCGCAAGCCCCGCCACCATTTCCGTCTGGATTTGGCTCGGCTTGGTCTTGATGTTGTGGTAATTGACCTTTGGCACGGGCAGCTTTAGCATATCGGCGGTCTGGATGTCCGCAACCTCTCGGAACATCTGCATCAGTTCTGGCAGGTTGTAGAACTTCGCAAACCTCGTCTTGGCTCGGTAATTCGTGCCTTCGGGGGCGAGTTCCAGAGCCGTGACTGTTTCGCCGAACGTGGAAGCCCAACTGTCAAAATGCTGCAATCCGTTCCTTGCGAGGGTGTCGTACTGCAAATACCTCTGCACGGAATACATCTCGACCATCGAGTTACTTATAGGCGTTCCCGTTGCGAAAACCACGCCACGGTTGCCCGTAATTTCGTCCAGATAGCGGCACTTCATAAAGAGGTCGGAGCTTTTCTGGGCTTCGGTCTGGGCGATGCCGCCGACGTTCCGCATCTTTGTAAACAGGTAAAGATTTTTGTAAAAATGACTTTCGTCTATAAAGAGCCTGTCTATGCCCAGTTCCTCGAAGTTTATCACGCTGTCTTTCCGCTTGGTGTCGTTTAATTTATCGAGCTTCGCCTTAATCGCTTTCCTCGTTTTCATGAGCTGCTTGACCGTGAACTGCTCCCCGTGGGATGCCTGCACGTCGTCAATGCCACGCTCAATATCGTCAAGCTGCCGCATGAGCTGTTCCCTCTGGCGTTCCTCGCTGATGGGGATTTTCTCGAACTGGCTATGCCCGATAATCACCGCATCATATGCCCCCGTCGCAATCCTGCCGCAGAACTTCTTGCGGTTTCCCGTTTCAAAATCCCGCTTGGTCGTGACAAGGATGTTGGCAGATGGGTAGAGCCGTAAATACTCCGACGCCCACTGCCCGACAAGGTGGTTTGGCACGACAAACATGGATTTCTGGCATAAGCCGAGCCGCTTGCTTTCCTGTGCGGCGGCTACCATTTCGAAGGTTTTTCCCGCACCTACCTTGTGTGCAAGGAGCGTGTTGCCGCCGTATAGGATATGGGCAATCGCATTGACTTGGTGGGGTCTTAGCTGGATTTCTGGGCTGATGCCGCCAAACGTGATGTGGCTTCCGTCATATTCACGGGATCGGATAGAGTTAAATGTGTCATTGTAGTAGCGTACAAGCCTGTTCCTGCGTTCTGGGTCTTTCCATATCCAGTCCTGAAACGCCTGCTTTATCACCTCCTGCTTTGCCTGCGCCGCCGTGGTTTCCTTATGGTTCAGCACCGCTTTTTTATTGTTGTGTTCGTCATAAACATAGTCAAAGATGCGGGTATCCCTTAAATTTAAAGTGTCCTCCATGATGCGGTATGCGCTCGCCCGCTTCGTGCCGTAAGTGCTGTCCGCCTTGACATTCCCAATGTCGGAACTCTTATTCTCGATGAACCAGTCGCCGTTATACGCCGTATAGCGCACTTGCAGCCTGCCCGCCGCATAGCTTGACGGCGTTAAAAGCTCCATCATAAACTGCTGTACATCCTCCTGCGGTATCCACGTCGTGCCAAGACGGACGGAGATTTCGCTTGCGGGCAAATCCTTTGGGATGACCTTTTCCAGAGCCGCCACGTTGACTGCAAGCTCTGGGTCTGACTTTGCCGCTATCCCTGCAACTTTCAGTTTCTCCCGCACATTCCCCGATAAATACTCGTCTGCGGTCACATACCTTGCAGGCTCACAAGACGGCACTTTGTAGATAACGCCCTGCAATTCCTTAATGATTTCTTCCTCTGACCTGCAAGTGAGCCGTGCCATATAGGGCAAATCGACACGGGCTTTCTCCCCGATGGAGAGGGCGAGGGCTTCGCTGGCGGTTTCCACAAAAGTCACTTCTCGGTGGGGCTTTATCGTCCGTTTCGTGAACATATCCGCCTTGCGTTTGAATTTCCCCTCGTCGTCAAGCACTTCAAGGGAACAGAGTAAGAAATAACTTTCATCTGCCCCAAAAGCGAGGTAGTTCCCCCTGCTGTTGATTAAGCCGTACTTTTTGGTAAAGGCATCATATAATCGGTTTAGGTTTTCCTGCTCGGTCTGTATCATTTCCTCTGGGCAGTCGTCGGTCTGGTACTGGATGAGCTTCCTCACGCAGTCACGGATTTCCAACAGTCCCCTGATGCGGTTCTCCGCCGTCATGGACACGTTTGCAGGGGTCATCTCGTTATTCTCTCGGAAGTAGACCTTGCCGCCCACAAGGGCAAAAGAGAAGTTCCGCACGTTCGGGTCGGCGGGGATGGCTTTCTCCTGCTCATCAGAGATACGGTCAACCTCATTTTCTATCTCTGGGATTTCGCCATTTATCCGCTGAATGGCTTCATGGAGAAGCCCCGCAAGCGGCACGTCGGGGTAGGCTTTGCAGGCACTGTCCATGCCGAACCTCGTGCTTTCCATCTTCATCTCGCCAAGCACCATCTCTGGATGCTGGACAAAGTAGCTGTTCATCGTGACGCCGTTTTCGTCTGTGTCGAGGTGTACCCACTCTGGCTCTATCTCTATGATGCGGTCACGTTTCTGTAAAATAAGGATATCGCTCGTGACTTCCGTTCCTGCATTTGCCCGAAACGTGCTGTCGGGAAGCCTCACCGCACCTAAAAGCTCGGCTCTCTGTGCGATATATTTCCGCACTTCTGGGCTTGTCTTGTCCATCGTCCCCTTAGAGGTGATGAACATCACAACGCCGCCTGAGCGCACCTTGTCCAGTGCCTTTGCAATAAAATAGTCGTGGATTAGGAACTTCTGGGCGTTGTAGCGGCTGTCGTTGACTTTGAACTCCCCGAACGGGATATTGCCAAGCACCACGTCAAAGTGGTTGTCTGGGAGCTTCGTTTCCTCAAATCCTTCAATGGCGATGCTGGCTTTCTGGTAGAGCTGCTTTGCAATCCTGCCCGATAACGGGTCAATCTCGATGCCGTGCAGCTTTGATTTCTCCATGCTTTCGGGCAATAATCCTAAAAAATTGCCCGTGCCGCAGGACGGCTCCAAGATGTTCCCCTGTGAAAATCCCAGACGGTCAAGTGCTTCGTACATTGCCTTGATGACAATGGGCGGCGTATAAAAAGCGGTCAGCGTGGATTCCATAGCGGCATGGTATTCTTCGTCGGAGAGTGCTGATTTTAATTCCTTATATTCATTTGCCCAAGCCGCATTGCTGCTGTCAAATGCCATCGACAGACCGCCCCATCCGACATACTTTGCAAGGGTTTCCTGTTCTTCGGGCGTGGCAAGGCGGTTTTCTATCTGAAGGTCGTGGAGAAGTCGGATTGCTGCCATATTGTTTTGGAACTTCTCTTTCGCACCGCCAACGCCTAACGCATCGTTGGCAATGCGGTAGTTGCGGCGTTCAGCGGAGAGGGCAGGGGCGGACGGTTTCGCCGTAACGGGTGTTTCCCTCGGTTTCCCATGCTCTGGCTCGTCAAAGCGTATCTTCTCCACCACAATGTCATAGGGAAGCCCGTTCTCCACGGCAGGGTACTCCGCCACGGTTTCCGTAGTCGTCTTTACGGGAGATTCTATCTTTTCTTCGGGCTGTGGTTCTTTTTCTGCCTGCTCCAAGAGCCTGCGGACATAGCTCACTTTCTCCACACGGTTTATCGGGAAGCCCATGTTGTTCTGAAATGTGATGTCACGCATGGAAACATCGCCGCTGATTTTCCCGACGCTCTCGATAAGATAACGGCGGTTGTCAATCATAAGCTCTTTGCCGATAAGGTCAGAATTATCCTGCTTTTCATCCGTCCCAAACGGGGCAGGCTCTGATTTCTGCTGTTCCTCACGCTCCGCATCTTTCGCTGCAAATAGCTCCGTGATATGCTCCGCACTGTTTAAGGTGTCGGCGTATTCCTGTGCTTCTTCCTCGGTTTCAAAGGTCTGGTAGATGCCGCCTACGTCGTAATATCGGTCGGTACTGTCCTCTGGGGCTTCATTATTCCGTATGATAAATGGGTCAGCAAAAGCATCGGAAGTCTGCTCTACCGTGTAATGGGGCTTCTGTTCTGTTTCATCAGAGATGATGTCTGGGCTTGGGTTTTCAGCCGCCTTTTTGTTTTCCTCCCGATAGAACGGCTCAAGCTGTTCCTCCGTCAAGGACACTAAATCGTGGTAGTACAGATTAGAAAGTGCGTTCTGGATAAGGTCTGCAAGGTCATTATACTGCGTATATTCTGTAAGAACGCCGTCCACATACGTTTCCATGCGGTACTGCAAGAGGTTGGCGGATGCCTGTATCCCGTGCAAGCCGTCCTCGGTATTCTGAAAGGCAATCTTGACGTTGGATAAATCCGTATAGTCCACTTCGGCATCGCCGCCAAACTCCGCATCGCAGTATGCGTCGATACAGCCTTTCGCCTGTTCCAGAAGTTCTTCCTCGGCAGGCTCTTTCCTCCTGTGAAACCAGTCATCCTCGGTAGCCATTATCTCGCCAAGCCGCTTTTCATCCTCTGGGGACAGCTCGGTGTTTCGCTCTAAGAACGGGATAAACACGTCATGCCCCAGACGCAGGGATTCCATTTTCTCTCGGTAATAATCTTCGCCCTGCCGTTTCCATTCTGGGATAAACGGGCAGTCGAGGGAGAGGGAATATTCATAAAAATTTCGGATATGGGCGATTAAATCCCCCTCGCCGTCGCCGATGTCAAACCGCCCTTCATAATTAAATTCCTCGCCGCCGATGACGGCATGGATTTCAAAATCGGTCTTATGATACCATCCGACATGGTTCTCCTCATTCTCCCTTTCACGGTTCTGTTTTTCGTCCAGAATGCCGAGCAGTTTATTTCCCAGAGCGAAACTCAAATCCGTAAATCGGTCGTTCAGCTCCTTGTCATAAAAAGCGGGATGCTCGGAGAAGCCGATTGAGAGGGTGATGCTGTCGGGCTTTTCCTCGGCAAGTGTTTCTGTTTTCTGGCTTTCGGTGATGACCGTTTTTAAATGGTCGTTCGCAGGGTTCTCCTTTAATTTCTGCTCAAAATCCTCCCTGCTAAACTCTTTTCCGAACAACGGGAACTCCGCATTTCGCAGGGACACGGCGTTCTCATCAAAGGCGGTAATCTCATATTTGTCCGCCCCGATATACACCACGTCGCCCTCGTGGTAGAGGTAGCGGAGAGGGTAAAGCTCTGTAAGCTCCTGCGAGAAACGCCACGCATTGCTGCGGCTGTAAACGCTGGTCGTCTTTTTCTGCACAAGGGAGAGGAAGTCTAACATCTCCTGCACGTTGTCTGGATGCTGTAATGTCTGTTCCATAAGGTCAGCGGGCATATCCGCAAAATCCCTACATCCAATCACGCCCAACAAGTCTTTCTCATAGCCGTCCAAGTCACGGATAAAGTCAGAAAGCCGCAGGGCGAGCGTGTCCCGCTTGTCCGCAGGGGGCAGTTCCCTTTTTTCCTCAATAAAACGCTGCCTTGCCAGTTTCCTCTGGGTGTCGATTTCATACTGCGGGGCAGACACGCTTTCCAGATAATCGGCATAATGGTCTTTTTCTTTGGGATTGAGGTAGCGATTATCCTTAACCAGCTCACGCAGCCGTTTTTCCGCTTTCGACCAGCTCAAAACAAGGTCGTGTTCGGTGGAAATGCCGTCACGGTCAATGGTGATGCCCTTGCCGCTGTACCACACATACCCCTCCGTGCCGTCTGAAAAATCAACGAAAAAGCCGCCCGTGCCGTATTCCCTTTTCAGAAAATCAATGTTCTTCTTTTTATCTTCCTGCTTCTGGAACTGATGATAAATACGGTATTTCCCGTTCGCAACGCTGTTCCCTTTTACAAGGACGGCATCAATATCCTCCTGTGAAACGGCAAAAGCAGAGGCTTTCTCGTCCTCTGCTTCAGCTATCATTTCAATCTGTTCGTCCACGGTCGGGAGATTTGCGGCAACTTCTTCCTCATTGGCAACGCTGCCTTTTTCTGTCTGTCCTTCTGGCTCTGCCGTCTGTGCCGCAGCTGCTTTTTCTTCCTGCCTGCCGCCGTCCGACTGCGGCTCTTGTTCTGAATTTCCTAATTGTAAATCAGTTCGCTCAAAATGGCTTCCTCCGCTTGGCTGCGGATATTGTTCATCATGCCGAGCCACTGCATCGGGGCTTTCTCTTTCAGTTCCTCCGTCACTCCCTGCTCGGCTGCTAACTGCTTCGTCAGAAGCTCCAGCCGCTGCAACGCCGTCTGCTCGGTCTGGTGTAAGTGTGCGTTCAGCCTGCCCGACGTCAGCAGATTGAGATAGGTCACTCTTTTGTGCTGTTCCAGATAATCCCTGTGCATCAAAGCGTACCTGCCAAGCGGAAGCTCTGGCTCTGTCGGTAATGTCAGGTCGGGTATAAGGTAGTCCGCCTGTTTCGTGTAAGTGATTTCGCTCATTATTTTCGCTCCTTTCGGGTTGTTTCCTGCCTTTATCATACTGGCTTGCAATGTTCCTTGCAAATGTGCGGTTCTGACATTTTGCTTCGATTTGCACATTTCGGACTGCCGCAGAGATTTCCCTTAACGCCATCTCGGAAATGTCACTTGTGGCGATGCCGATGGCGTTCAATGTCTGGGGCGTGTTGAAATTTATAATCTCCGCAAAATCCTCACGCTCAAAATACCCGTCCGCATCCAGTCCGCAGCGGCTCAACAGCATATAAGCGACGCTGTTTGCGGCAAGCCGTCTGTAAATCACTTCTATATTATAGTCGTCCAGCTCCTCCAAAAAGCTGTCTTTCATGCAGTCCTTTAGCTGTGAGAGGTAATCGGGTAAATTGTCCTCCACGGCGTTCTCCGCCGTCCCTATTAAAAATGTGGCAAAATCGCCGCCCTCCGTGCCGCCGAACCTGTCCGCAAGCCGTTCCATGACGGGCTGCTCGTACCGCTTATCCATCCGCCATATCGGGACGGTTCGGCTGCCATAATAGCCCTCATGGGTGTCGGAAACGTCAAAATAATATTTCAGCGTGTTCCTGCGTCCTTTCGGGTCAAAGACCGCTATGCCTTTGCTGTCCTTATTTACCCACCTTTTAAAAAGCCTGTTCCATGTGCCAATCTCGGCGACTGCCGTGGCGTCTGGGCGTTGGGCGTAGATTAAGAGCTGCTCGTCAAAGCGGCACTTGTAATTGCGGCAGGCAGAGGATAAAAAGCCCTGCCACGCCTGCGGGTTTCTCGTGACGTCCCTCCCCGTGCGGCGGTACAGCTCTGTAATAAGCTGGTATTTTGCAGCCATAGGCTCACACCTCCTTATCGTTCCAAATCTTTGTTTTTCTGCTTCCTGTCGTATTCCCCGCACCGTTCAGCGATTTCGGAATACATCTTTTCCCTCATGTCCCGCTCATAGGCTCGGTATTCCTTTGCCTTTTCCGTGGGCTTGTACCAGACGCTTTTCTGGTCGGCTTCGTCCATCTGCCCATAGCGGTCGTCTATATTATCCATATATTTCTGATAGACGGCACGGGCGGCGGGTGTATCCTTTGCGTATCGGTAGCGTTCAAGGCTCTTATGCGAGCCACGCAGTTCGGCATACTCGTAGAGCATACGGATAACCTCACGGTCAAGCCCTTTCTGCCCCTCGGCGGCATAGATTTCCGACAAGCCCCTGCACCTCCATGAATGATACGGAGAGGTGTCGTTGGAGCTGTGGGAAGATACATACACGCCGTCTTTCTTTACTGTGATACGGTTGATAAGCTCGGTACTCAATCCCTATCACCGCCCGATAAAACAGTCTGTTCCATAAAAATATCAATCCTCCTGTTGTCCATGCCCCGCCTTTAAGCAGGGGCATAGCTGATTCTGTTTTGTTCCATCCTCTGTGCAAACTCCCGAACGGCACACCTTACGCCGTCAATCTCTGCATGGGTTTCGTCCAGATAGCGGCAGACGGCAAAATAATCCTCCCCGTTCCCATAAAACATACGGATGATGTCGCCATCGGGGACAGAAAAAAGCGTCCTGCCTTTGCTGTCCGTCATGCAGACCTGCCTTGCTGCGTTCACTCCGTGCCACCTCCCAGAAATGAGATGACCCTGTTCCCCTTGATGCTTTTTTGCAGCTCGTTGATGAGCGTGATGTCCGCCACCGTGATTCCCTGCATGGAGAGAATGTCGTCCATCGTCATGGCGGCGATAGCTTTTTCTTCGGTAAAGCCCGCTTCAAATATCTTATTTAGAACCTTAACGGCTTTCTGGTTGACTGCCATATCCCATACCTCCTATCGCTCATGGTCTTTGTGCTTCGGGGCTTTCTGTGCGGACGGCGGCTCTTGCGGCTTCGGTTCGCAGCTATGCCCGTTCCTTTCCATACGCTCGGCAAACTCGCAGATGTGGTAGAGGTTGCTGCCCACCTCGGTATGGTATTCGTCAATGAAACGGCAGCTTTTTTCCGCCTTTTCTCCCCAATCATAAGTGATAATGATTTTCCCGCCGTCTGGGATGCGGAACAGCTCTTTGTAATGGGGGTCAATAAAGCGGATTCCCTGTTCTGCTCTGGATATATGCCTGTCGAGCCATTCTTTCACATAGCAGTAGCAGTAAAAATTGTAATCGCCCTTTGTGGGGTTGCAGCGGAGCAGGAAAGCGTGCTTGTCGATGTCCACACGGAAACCGTACTCAGTACAGTAGTTCCCCATAAAGGCGGCATCGGGGGATTGCCTTGCAGCCGACGACATATCACGGCGGCTGTGCAGAAGCCCCTTATCTTCACGCAGGGCATTGATTACATCGTCAAGCCCCGACTTAAATTCATCGTTTTTCCACTGTTCCCTCGTATCAGACCAATCGGTATGAAACTCGTTCCCAGAGCCGCCAAAGTCCCCACGGAGATGCCCAATGCATCCCGTCTGCCCCTCAAGCTGCATACTCTGGGCGTAGGTGTATTTCTGTTCGGATTGCGTTAAAGCCCGTATCTCCATCAGCGTTCCTCCCTGCTCTTTGATTTCTTCGCCTTTTCCTGCGATTGGATTTTTGCGAGGGCTTCTTTTGCCCAGACGGGCATCTTCTCTGGCTTGATTTCCCCAAGCACGTCGCACCGTTCCCATCGGGCGTGCTTTCCGTCCGCAAGGGAAGTGCCGAACACCGCCTGCCCTCTGCCGCCCAACGCACCGTGACCGCCGTCCGCCAGTACAAGCTGGTAGGCAGAATGCCTGTACTCATGGCGGTTGACCTCGGCATTGATGACAACGACCTTTCCCACAATGCTGCCGCATTTGTCGTCTGGGATGCAGTCGTCTATGGTAAACGGGGTCATGTCAAACTTGAACTGTTCCTGCTCGGCTCTTACACTTTCTATCTGTTCCTGCACCCTGTCGGTAAACATCTGCATGGCTTCCAGATAGTCGTCAGAGCCGACCGCATCCGTTACCCATTCTGCGGACAGCGGGTTGTCGTAAGTGCAGCAGCAGACAAGATACGGGTATTCCTCTTTCTCATCTATGCCGAACACGACTTCCTTTTTTCCGATGTGGATGCTCTGCGTGACCTCATAGGAGCTAATCATCCGTTTTTCTTCATTCTCCATCGGGGTTCTCCTTTCTTTGCTTTTTCTCCCTCTGCTCATCTAAAATCTTTTGGATGCAGACATCGCAGAAAATAGTACGGCTGTCCTTATATCGGGGATAAGGACAGGTCGTGCAGTCATATTTCTTATGGTTTTCATTGCTGCTCATGCTACCGCTCACGCCCATCGTGCTGCTTCACTTTTTTATCTGGCTGTTGATTGTATGGCATCTGGCACTCTGACTGGTAGCGTTCGTTCAGCTTCTCCCTCGCCGCTTCAAGGGTATTGCAGTAACAGCCCCAGTAATAGTTGTCGCCGCCCTTGCAGTACCAGCATACATACGGGTTCGGGGCTTTCGGGTGATGCCCGATGACAAGCTCCGTGTTCCCGATTGTGCAACTCTCTATGATTTCATAGCCCTGATTGGAGCGTGTTTCACCGTCCATAGGCGTTCCTCCTCTCTTTCAATTTTTTACTCACTTCAAGATTCTTTGGCATATCTGCGGTATGCCTTTTCCCCTTTGGCTCTGATTTTCTGCATCCGCACACTCCCTAAAAGTTCTGGGCATTTCTCCTGCAATTTGCGGCGTGTCCTGCCCACGCTCTCAAAGCTCGGCAAGCCAAGCTCCTTATGGTTCAAAAGTATCTGGGCAAGCGGCATATTTCCCGCATCTTTCAGATAAAGGTTGCAGAGGGCAAGGTACAGCACCATGTCGTCGTTTCTGGCGTCCTCATTCTCTTGCAGGACGGCTCTGACTTTGCCCTCAATGGTTTTCAGACTGTCCATAAATTCCTCCGTTCCGTGTGTTTCTTTGCACAAACATCCTTTATAAATGGAAAGAGAGCGGTATTTTTCAACCGCCCCAATCCACATCAATCTGTCTTAATTTATTTCTTCCTGTTACGGATTTTCAGCCATACCGCCACACTTACCATGAATACGGCAAGAATGGCTGCAATGATTGTCTTTCCCCTCATCCTGCTTAGTCCTCCTTTTTCTTTCTTCCGCACTGGTAGCCTGCAAACCCGAAGATTCCCGCACCGGCTGTAAATGCCGCCGCAAGGCTCACCCACAAGCCGAGATTAAAATCGTCGCCCGTTTTCGGGGTGTCACGCAGCTCGTTGTGCATGGTTACGGTTGCCGTTTCATCCGTCTTGACTGTCACTTTCTGGTCGGCGGGCAGGATATAGCCAGAGGATGCCTTGTCGCTGACCTCGGACACGGTGTACTCGCCGATACGCAAGCCGTCAATCACGATTTCGCCGTTTTTGTCCGTCTTGAATGTCTGGTCGTAATCTTTGCCGATGACACGGAAAGAGAAGCCCTCCACTTTTCCGTCAGAGGAAGTCTTGACGATTTTAAGGCTTCCTTTCTGTGCTTCATTTAAAAATCCTTTGCCTGCTTCATTCTCCACGTTGTAGGTCTTGCCGTTTTCCTCAATGGATACGGGATAGACGTTCTCATCAAGCACAAAGCCCGTCGGGGCGGTTTTCTCACGGACAAGATACTTGCCGTATCTGAGGTCGTTCATCTGGTAAATGCCTTTTTCTACCTCGCCCATCTCGCCGAGCAGCTCGTCTTTCTTATCCAGTTTTCCATCTTCATTTATATCAGAGTAGACCTCGAATACCGCACCTGTGAGCTTGTTGTCGGGATAGTCCTTGTCTACCTTAGTCAGCGAAATATTGCCTTTGATGAAATAGTTCATAAGCTCAATCTCCACAACTTCGTCAACCTCGCTGATTGTTACGCTGATTTCTTCCTCGGAGAGTACATATCCTTTCGGGCTTTCGATTTCACGGATTACCCATGTGCCATACGGAACTTCCCCAAAAGAAAAACTGCCGTCATCCTCGGATGTGGCAGTCGCAATCGCAGTTTCCTTTGTATATTCTGTTGTCCCCGTCTGAAAGATGCCGATGAACGCACCGCCTAAATCCTCGCCATCCTCGTTGGACTTTTTGCCGCTGACAGAGCCGTAAATCAGTTCGTTTTCAATGGCTTCTCTCTCGTTTGCCGTGATATTCACGACGGCTGTTTCCTGCCCTGCGTACTCAAAATCAACAGGGTACTTCTCGTCGCTGACAAGGTAAGCGACATTTGTTGATATTTCCTGCACATAATAGCTGCCTATCGGCAGGTCGCTGACTGCCTTTCCGTGACCGTTCTCGTCAAGGAAAATAACTTCAATCAATCCATCGACAGGGATAACAGAGCCGTCGGCGGCGGTCAGCTCCTCGGCGGCATACAGACCGAACGTAACGTCTTTGATTTCGCCGTTGCTGCCCACGCCGTATGCTTCATCAACCTCAAGGCTCTTGTTTAAATCAATTTCTACACGCTGACGCTCGTTGTAAAACTCCGTGCCTGTTTCCGTCACTTCGATTTCCTGCCCCGCATACACAAGCTCAACCGCATGGATTTCATCGTTTAATACCATGCCATACGGGGCGGTCACTTCCTTTACCCCATACTTTCCGAGATAAAGCTCTTTGCTTTCCGCCGTGCCATCTTCCCCTGTGGTAAGTGTATCCACGACCTCGCCTTTCTCGGCTCTGACCGTTCCGTCCGTTGTAATAATGTCCTCGGCTGCGGTAATCTCGTAAACTGCACCCTCTAAATTATCCACGGCAAAAATCGGCTGGTACAGCCCCTTGTTTCCCGATACCCTGCTGAATACCTCCCCAGACTTGGATACTGTAATCTTGCCTTTCTGTGCCACGTTGGAGCGTTCTACCTTGACAATAGTGATTCCGCTTTCCTCCTCGGAGTTTTCCTGCTCCACGTCAAAATAAACTGGCTTGGAATCCAGAACATAGCCGTATGGGGCTTGCACTTCCACAAGCGAATAGCCCTTGCCGTATTCTAAGGTCTGCGGCGTGATAAGCCCGCCGTCCGCCGTGGTGTAGAACGTGTCAATCTCCGTCACTTCGGGATAAGTGAATTTCATTGTTACAAGGTTTCCCTCTGGGTCGTAAATCTGGAAGCCTGCGCCCGCATAGGGGATCACTTTGCCCGTTTCCACGTCTTTCTTAACGATTTTAATATAGCTCTCAAAGTTGGCGTTGTTGATAAGGTAGCGGTAAGTCTGGCTGTCCTTGCAGATGAACACGTCAAAGTCTTTCATCAGCTCACGCCCATCCCATCCAGAGGTCTGGTGAACCGTATAGATGCCGTATGGCATATCCTTTGTCTGGGCAAATCCGTTCTCATCACAAATGAGCGTGTCACGTTCCGTTTCCTCCGCCGCATCAAAGCTGCCTGCGGATTTTAAATATACCTCAAAAACAGCCCCCTCCTCTGGCGTTTCAATCTGGGTTTCGCCGTTATCGGTATGCTTGATGATAGCGATATTTCCCTTAATGACCTGCTCGTTTACGTCATTCTTTGCAGAATTATATTCCACGGTGTAAAGCTGCGGCTCTACACCTACATGGTGGATTATGGTGTCCAGAAGATAGCCCTCGGACGGGGTAATCTCACGGATGCTCCAGTCATCGCCGCAGATATAATATTTCGTTGTGAACTGCCCGTTTTCATCGGTGGTGTAAGTGTCAACCAGTTCCTCCCCTTTATAGATGCCGTAAACCGCACCTGCAAGGGAAGCGTCGCCCTGCGGCTTCTTTCCTGTTTCCACGTCGGTCTTTAATACCGTGACATTGAACTTCTTCAAAATGTTGTGGAAGCTGCGGTTTGTGACCTTTTTCCACTCAATCGGGGCTGTCTGGGATGCAGGCACAACGTAGCGGATAGCCGTGTCCACTTCCTCAAGAGTATAAGGCGTGCTGCCGCTGATAAGGACGTTCTCAAACTTTGCCAATCCGTTCTTATCGGTTATGGCATATTCATCAATAGCCAAGCCGCTCAATGATGTTCCGTAAAGGTGGAACTTCACGCCCTCCACAAGATTATCCTCGGATGTTTTTACAACTTCCAGACTGCCACGTTTTAAAGTATTGCTGAATGTGACCGTAGAGGTTTTCCCTCCGATAATCGTCACGGTCTGGGTTTTCTGCGGCTCATAGCGGTCAATGGACTGCTCGGTAACGGTATAAGTGCCAGGGAATAAGCCCTCCACTGTGATATTTCCATTCTTGTCGGTTTTTACAGTCTTATTGAAGCCGTCACCTTTGATGGTAAAGGAAATCCCCGCAACAACGCCGTCCTCAGAAGTTTTCTTTAAAGCTACTGTTCCTGTCGGGGTTTCCACGTTGATATATGCCATCATGGTATCTACGTTTTCCACGCCCGTAATGACGTCCTGCAAGTTGGGGTCGCCGTAAGCAATCATCATCGCCCCGCTGCTGACCGTTGGCGTGTTGTTCCTCGTTGCCGTAATCCTCGCCTTGCCGTCAATCGCCTTTTTTGACGTGATGGTGAGCTTGTTCCCAGATTTGGAAACTTTCACATTGCTGTCGGAACTGGTAAAGGAATACTCGGAAAGAGCATTATTCTTATCCGTCAATGTCAGACTGTACTTCCCGTCCTTATAGGCAAGCTCCTTTGTGATGTCTTTCTTGCCCGCCGACATGAAGCTTGGAATCGTGCTGTGCCTTGTCATCAGCGACACAATCTGGTCGTAAGCCGCCCTCGCCCCGCTGTTGGCATAGTTAGAGCCAAAGTGCAGGCTGTAAACGGTCGTGCTTGTCTGGCTGTACGGGCTTGTGGCGTTGCGGCATCCCGTAACAAACTCCCATACAAGGGTCTGGGTGGCAAGCCATTTCTCATCGTCGCTTCCAGATAAACTCCCGCTGTTCCCCTGATAGCCGTAGAGCAGTGCAAGCCCCACCGCCTTTTTCTGGTCTGCGGAGAGGGCGTTCCATGTGTTGGAAGACGCCTTTGCAAGCGTGTTCCCTGTTTTTAAGGGTACGCCCGGCTGAAGGCAGAACGCCGTTTCCCCGTCCACATACATACGGTATTTGTATTCGCCCATACCTCCTGCGGTATGACCTCCAATGTTGGCACTGGAATTATATCTGATTGCGTTCCCTGCGCCGTCGTAGGTGTGGGTAAAGCTAATCGTGCCGATGTCGCCCGCCGCAAACGCTGTCGTGGCAGGGACGGCGGATAATGCCGTGACCGCAGCAAGGGCAAACGCCGCAGCCCTTTGAAATAATTTACGAATCTTCATTCATTACCTCCTGTTCGTTCTCATGTTGATAGTTGACTTTCTGGCAGAAAAAAAGCCGCCCATGTGGACAGCTTTAATTGTTCTTTTCTCGGATAGTTACTGGCAGTATCTAGGGGGAGAGGTGTGGAGAGGGGGAAGTTAAAAATTTTTTCTGTTCCCCAAAGGGCAGACTTCCCCCTCGGTGTCCACTTCAAAAATTCCCATGTTTCCTGCCTTACCTCTCGTGAGCCTTGCTCCGCTGTAAGTGGCGGTTGTAGAACTCCAACGCCTTTATGACAAAATCCGTTTCCTGCCCTCTGGGGATGGATTTCGGTATGAGCTTGGTTATCCGCTCGTCCTTAAAGGCGGGCTTCTCTTTCTGGTTTGGTTTTTCCTCCTGCATGATGCTCTGGATAACCCCGTCCGTTAGCTTTCCCTCCTGCATAAACTTCTTCATCTTGATAGCCTGTGCAAGAGAGGGCGTGGCATCGTTGTAGCCCATCGCTTCTAAAAGCGTGTACTGATGTTCCTCGGAAAGATAGGAGATTTCCACCGCAGGGCGGAAAGCAATCTGGCGTTCATCAACCATTTGCAGGATTTCGGGTACAAGCTCGGTCAGACGGATATAGCGTTGGATTTGATTGCGGCTTTCCCCGACCTTTTCGGCAAGTTCAGCATCACTCCGTAACTTTGTCCCCACTGGGGACGAAGTTAAATCACTTCGCTCACCTTGCCGCTTCATGGCTTCAAGCCGCATCTTATACGCAAAGGCTTTCTCACTCGGCAAGATAGTAGTCCTTTGGAGATTACTCTCAACCATGACAATAATCGCTTCGTCACGGGTCAGCTCCTTGACCTCGCATTTGAGCGTTTCAAGCCCTGCAAGCTCGCAAGCCTTTTTCCTCCTGTGACCGCTGATAAGCTCATACCGCCCGTCCTCTTTCTGGCGGACTGTGGCAGGGGTCATCACGCCGCTCCGCCTTACGCTGTCCACAAGCTGCTCCATGTCCTCGTCCATTAAGACCTTGAACGGGTGGTCTGGGAACTCATCAATCTCCGCAATCGGGATTTCCCTAATTTTGCTTAGATTCGCTTCCGCACGGCTCTCGTCCGTTTCAAAAAGGTCATCGTATGCGGTCAGCTCGATTTTGCTTTCTCTGCTTCTCGCCAAGCTCTGCCACCTCCTTTCCGAACTGCTCGTAAGCTGCGGCTACCTTGCCGCCTTTGTCGTAGGCAAAAATGCTCTTTCCCTCTGCGGTGGCTTCCACGGCTCGGATGGAGTGGGGTATCTGTGTGTCGAATACTTTAATCCTCTGCCCGTAGGCACTTTTAACCGTTGCCGTGATTTCCTTAGAGATGTTCGTGCGTGGCATTACCATCGTCATAAGGATACCGTCAATCCGCAGGTGCGGGTTGATTTGCCGTTTCACTTTAGACACGGAGCGAAGCAACAGCTCTAAGCCTTTGGCGGAAAGATAATGGGGCTGTGTCGGGATAACCACGCTGTCAGCAGCCGCAAGCGCATTGATTGTCAACATACCCAAACTCGGCATACAATCAACAAGGACAGTATCATAATTCTTTTTTACCTCATTGATGCAGGTTTTCAGTACGCTTTCACGGCTTATAGCGTTAATGAGCCTTACTTCCAGCCCCGACAGTTCAATGTTGGATGGGAGCAGGTCAACGCCCTCGTCATGGTGCAGGATGCTTCTGGAAACATCGACAGGTTTATCATCAATGATGTCCTGCATAATAGTAGAGAGCGTATCGGGCAAGTCGTCTGGTCGGCTGTAACCGAGCGACATGGTTAAATTTGCCTGTGCATCGGCATCAATGAGCAGGACTTTCTCACCCTGCTGTGCCAGAGCTACGCCCAGATTGACCGCCGTAGTGGTCTTGCCGACACCGCCTTTCTGGTTAGTTAAAGCGATTACTTTGCAATTTGACATAGGTGCGTCCTCCTTTCGCATAGATTTAGCCACTTTGTCAAGGTGGCTATGTAAAGGATTCATGGAAATAAAAAAAGCCGACTGGCTGTTTCGTAAAACTACACCAATCGGCTATGTAAAAATCTATTCTGTTTTATTCTCTGCCTTATCTGCCCTTACATGATATGGCTTCCCTTATTCTCTCTGTATCCCATTTTTCTGGGAACAATACCGCCATAATATGAAACGCATCCATCAGTCCTGCAATATACGCATGAGTGCCGTATTCAAAATCCTGCTTTTCCCTGCAATCTATAAGATGTTGGCAAACTTCCCTTTGCTTTTGGGTCAAATCAAGCTGGTTAAAGGCATCCTCCGCATATCCCTCATCCTTACTGTCTTTTTGATAACTGGCATCAGCCTGTAACAGTTTCAATACTGATTCATCTTTTAATTTTTCTACTGCTATTTTCACCAGTTCTTTAAATTCCTTATCGTACATCACTTCCCCCTGCCAGTTCTACCCTTAATTTTTTTATAGGTGCATGGATAACCTTAAAAATAAGTTCGTCAACGCAGTCTGTATATCTGCCCTGCTGTATGAGCTGATTTTTCAGTTCCACAAGGCTATGTAATAAAATGCTCCGTTCCCCACTGTCCACATATAAATGATTTTTCTTTTCTCTCATAATCAACACCAACCTTTTTTGATTTCATTATATAGAGAACTAACAAGCCAATCAAAGGTACGATTCGGACAAAAAATAAGCGTACCACTATTTCTAATGATACGCTCACGGTTTTAAATAACCTCAAAGTGTTTCAAAGCATCCTTTATCGCTTCCGCTTTCTCCGCCGTCGGATGTTTCCTCGGCTGTTTCAATTCCTCTACTGCATTGGGGGCATCATACATCGGCAATCCTAACTCCCTCTTTACCTCTGCGATATATGCGGTATGTACTTTGAGGCCGTATTTCGCTTCTATGTACTCCTTAATCATCTTGTATGTAACCCGCTCTTTCGGCTTGTACGCTTCGGCTCTCTTGGCGATATTATCAAGCGGTACTTTGCCCTCACCCTCGCCAAACTCGACTTTTACGTTGATTACGCTGTCAGGTTTTTTGTGGGAAAGCATTACAACCGTCTCAACGTGAACCGTAAACGGAAATAAATCCACCCCAACAGCCTTCTCCACCCGATACCCCCGCCCCTGCAGCAGTTCCAAATCCCTCACCAGACTGGTCGGCTTACAACTAATATAAACAATCCTCTCCACCCCAAAATCAATAATCTTCTGAAGCGCCTTCGGATGCACCCCATCCCTGGGCGGATCGAGCACTATGAGATCCGGCTTCTCCGCAAGTTCATCCACTACCTTCAGCACATCCCCCGCAATAAAGCTGCAATTCGAAAGCCCATTCAGCTCCGCGTTCACCTTAGCCGCCTCCACAGCCTCTTCCACAATCTCCACTCCCACAATCCGCTCCGCCACCGGCGCAAGCATCTGCGCAATGGTCCCTGTTCCGCTGTAAAGATCAAAAATCACCTTATCTTTCGTATCCCCGATATAACTCCGTGCCGTCTCATAGAGCACCTCCGCCCCCAGGGAATTTGTCTGAAAAAAGGAAAACGGCGAGATCCGAAACCGAAGCCCCAAAAGCTCCTCATAAAAATAATCCCGTCCATAAAGGATCTCCGTCCTGTCGCTCTGCACCACATCCGCCAGACTGTCATTAAAAGTATGAAGAATCCCTGCAATATTTCCCTCAAGCTCAAGCTCCAAAAGCCGCTTCACCCAAGGCGCATCAGACACCTCCATCTGACTGCTAGTCACAAGCACCACCAGAATCTCCCCTGTCCTGACGCCTTTTCGCACCAAAAGATGACGGAGATACCCCGTATGACGCAGCTTATGGTAAAACGGCAGACCTTCCCCCTTAAAGTAATCAAGCACACAGGAAAGAATCCTCCGGTAGTCCTCGTCCACAATCTGACATTCATCCACAGTCACAATATCGTAAAAGCTCCCCCTCCTGTGCATGCCAAGAGCCAAGGGACCGTCCTTCTCCTCATCCCCAAAGGAAAATTCCATCTTATTCCGGTAAGCCTCCCGCCGCGGACTCTCCTTCACCCCTTCAAACACATAAGGCTCCGAAATCGCACCGTCCAGAAGCTCTTTAAGCTGACCGCCCTTCAGACGAAGCTGCTCCTCATACGGCAGATTTTGATAAGTACATCCCCCGCAGGATACAAAATGCGGACACCCCGGGTTGATTTCCAGAGGCGAAGGCTCAAGAATCTCCAAAAGACGCCCCTCGCATTTCCCCTTGCGGATCTTATTCACCTGAAAGCGCACTTTCTGCCCCGGAACCGTATTTTTAACCACAGCACGGTTCTCCTCACACCGGACCAGTCCCTTATTGGGAAAGTCTACCCTTTCCACCATGCCCTCATAAATTTGTCCTTTTCTCATTCTGCTCTCCTCACATTTCCGGTATTATCTTGCCCGACACTGTCCCATCCCGCTTTTCTTCCATTCGTATTTCCCAACCAAGTCCTATGCCAGCCGCATGTCTGCTTATCTGCGAGGCTAACCGTAATCCCTCTACGCCGTAGCTTCACAGATGCACAGCTAACCCAAATATCAAACGCCATTCACTTCAAAATTAATCCAATGATATACTAGCGCTTTTTCTCATCCTTCGGCCACCGGAACAAAATCTGTCCCACAAGGGCGCCTCCACCGAAAATCAGAATCAGCATCACCAAATACATATACAGGCTTACCCCACGGAATACAAACTGCAGATTTGAAATAATAGAAGCCAGTATAATCACAATCCCAACTCCCGTCAAAAGCTTTGCCCCAATGGAATCCACATTCAGAAACAGCCAGATAATTCCCGCAATAAAGGGCACCACAATCAGGCCGCCTCCAAGCCGGTATCCCATAAAGCGGAAACCGAAATACGTACTGACTGTCACATTGGACATAAACCAGTACAGCCCGGCTACAAGCATAATCATCCCAATCACAAACTGTCCCAAAGGATTTCTCTTTTTCTTCATTGTACTTTATCCCCCTCATTTATGTATTACAAGCTCCAACCCTATTGCTCCTTTGATAAAACACTGCAAACTCTTGCAGGAATTACCGGGCGCAATTTTCTTATTCTACGAAAAAAGGGCTGCCGCCTATGCAGCAACCCTTCCCTACTCTCTTATTCTTCCTCGTCCTCTCCGTCCTCAAAGAAGTCATCATCAAAATCATCGTCAAAATCATCCTCAAAGTCTTCCAGATAGTCCGGTGTGAAGAAACGGTATACGGCATAAGCAATACCGGCCACAGCTGCTACCGCTCCAATGATTGCCAGAATCCAAAGCACCGTATTTTTATTCTTCTCTTCTACCTCTCTCTTATGAAGCAGCTCATTCAGTTTTGTTGCTGTCAGAAAATCTTCCATCTTATTCATCGCACGCACCCTTTCCTATTCGTTGTTCAATTCATGCTCCGCCTCCGATCGGTGCCAGTCCGGTATCCGGATCTTGATTCACATCATACTCCCGTACCGCCGTCAGCTTACATTCACTAAGTGCTCATATTATACCACAAATGTATTTAAATTACTATCATTTCCGAAAAATTTATTTCCATAATCACCCTATAGCTTTTTCAACTTGGCAAACGAGGCAAACAGCCGCTTAATCCCCGCGGTATCAAATTCCACCTTCACCTCATAATCCTTCTTCCCCTCCGTGATATCCAGAACCGTTCCATCCCCAAACTTAATATGGCGCACCCGATCTCCCGCCGCATATTCCAATCCGGACGCCTTATTCACCGTAAGGGTCTGTGATTCGTAAGGTTTCACACGAAAGCTCTCCTTCGACTGAATCCAGGCATCCTGCATTGCCCCGTTGGAAGGCTTCTCCATGCTTCGGCTCCGGGTTTTATTCCCCCGCTCCAGATATTCATCGGGAATCTCCCGGATAAACCTGGAAACCGCATTGTACATGGTCTGTCCCCGGAGCATCCGCTGCCGGGCCGCCGTCAGCATCAGCTCCTTTTTTGCCCGGGTGATGCCCACATAGCAGAGGCGCCGTTCCTCCTCAAGCTCCTCCTCCGGGTTCTCCCCGTTGAGCGACATGTAGCTTGGAAAAACGCCCTCCTCCATGCCCGCCATATAAATGTAAGGAAATTCCAGGCCCTTCGCACTGTGCAAGGTCATGAGAATCACGTAATTACTGCTCTCCTCCAGGCTGTCGATATCCGCTACCAGAGCAACCTCCTCCAGAAATCCGCTTAAAGTCGGCTCCTCAGCCGATTCCTCATAAGCGGCAATCTTACTGATCAGCTCGTCAATATTTTCAATCCGCCCCTTGGATTCATCCGTCCCTTCCGCCTCAAGCTCTTTGATATAGCCCGTTTCCTCCAAAAGCTCCTTTGTCAGTTCTACCAGCGGCGTATGTCCCAGCTTGTCCTGCATTGTCTCTATCAGGGCGGTAAAGGGCCGGATCTTACCGGCGCTTCTTCCAAGGTTCGGAATCTCCTCGGCCCGGACAAGGGCGTCATAAAAGCCGATTCCATAGGCTGCCGCATAATCTCCCACCCGGTTCAGCGTCGTGGCGCCGATTCCCCGCTTGGGCACATTAATCACCCGGCGCACGGCTATCTCATCCCTTCCGTTATCAATGGTTTTCAAATAAGCCAGTACATCCTTGATCTCCCTCCGGGCGTAGAAATTCACGCCGCCGATGAGTTTGTAGGGAATCCCCGCCAGAATCAATTTTTCCTCAAAAAGACGGGACTGGGCGTTGGTCCGGTACAGGATGGCATGATCCTGGTAATCCGCCTTCCGGTCCCGCACATGGCGGCTGATATCCCCGATGATCAGCTCCGCTTCCTCAAAGGCGTTGGGAAGCAGGCGGAAGGCAATGGGATTCCCCTCATCGTTTTCCGTCCAGAGCCGCTTTTCCTTGCGCCCGCAATTGTTGCGGATCACCTCATTTGCCGTGTTTAAAATATTCCGGGTGGAACGGTAATTCTGCTCCAGCTTAATCACCCGTGCGTCGGGAAATACCTTCTCAAAATTCAGAATATTGTAAATATTGGCCCCCCGGAATTTGTAGATGGACTGATCGTCGTCACCCACCACACAGAGATTCCGATATTTTCCCGCAAGGAGGCTGATAAGCTTAAACTGGGCCGTGTTCGTATCCTGATACTCGTCCACCATCATATAGCGGAAGCGATCCTGATACGCCTCCAGGATCTCCGGGCAATTCTGAAACAGCTCCACAGTCTTTACAATCAGATCATCAAAATCCAGGGCATTGTTCCGGCGAAGCTGTGCCTGATACTCCTTGTAGGCTTCCGCCAGGAGCTTCTTCTGCCAGTCCGTTCCGGCGGCAATCGCCATCTCCATAGGGGAAACCAGCTCGTCCTTCGCCCGGGAAATAACGCTCATCAGATACCGCTCCTTATAAACCTTTGTGTCGATGTTCAGCCTCTTGCACACATCCTTCATAACCGTCTTCTGATCGTCCGTGTCATAGATGGAAAATGTGGTGTCAAAACCCAGATGGCCGATATAACGGCGCAGAATCCGCACGCAGGTGGAGTGAAAGGTCGCCACCCAGACACTGTCCGCTCCCTGGCCTACCAGATTGTTCACACGCTGCCGCATTTCGCCCGCCGCCTTATTGGTAAAGGTGATGGCCATAATATTCCAAGGGCTTATCCCCTGCTCCATCAGCCAGGCTATCCGGTGAATCAAAACTCTTGTCTTCCCGGAGCCGGCTCCCGCCAAAATCAGAAGCGGTCCTTCTGTGTGAAGCACCGCCTCCTTCTGCTCCGGATTTAAGCTGTCATATATACTCATGTATGTCTCCATTTCGCCGCCTGAACCGGCGGTTTCTATCTATAATAATGCTTTCCGGGTAACTTGCGTCGTACTCTCCATATGTATGTTTCCGGTTATCGCTTGCCGGCCGGCGCTTTTATACCAGCTTTTTCCCGCAATTGGGGCAGAAATTCGCTCCGCTTGTCTTAGTTCCGCAGTCAGGGCAGAAATTCGGGGCTGTTCCCCCTGCTGCCTGCTGCGGCGCCGCGGACTGCATCTGTTGATTCTGCTGGGCCTGCTGATTCTGCTGCATCTGAGCCGCCATCTGCTGCCCCATAGACAGGCCCATAGCAATGCCCGCCATATCGGAAGCCGTCCCGCCGCCTTTTCCGGAGGCAATGGCTTCTCCCATAGCTACCTGCTGGAAGCGTCCCACATCGCCGATCATGCTCTGGGCCGCCGCCTTTTCCGCCATTTTCTGTACTTCCTCCGGGTAATTAAAGCTGGAAATGGCAAAGCTTGTGATGCTGATTCCGATTTTCAGCATTTCCATATCCAGATCTTCCTGGATGCCTCTCCCGATCTCGGAGGCGCTGACCTGCAGATTGAACATATCACGGCCTTCTTTTGCTATCCATTTCATCAGAAGCTGATCCAGCATAGAGGTAATACGCTCTTTCACCTCTTCCACCGAATACTGCTGGCGGATTCCGGCAACCCGTTCAATGAATACATCATAATCCGCCACCTTACAGCTAAAGGTTCCGAAGGAACGGACGGGCATGCCGCCCGGAAGTCCCGGCGCCGGTATCAGAACGGGATTCTTGGTTCCCCACCTGACAAGAACCTCCTTCGTATTGATAAACAAAACCTCCGCACGAAGACCGCTGTTAAAGCCGAATTTGAAGCCCTTTAATGTGGAAAGGAAGGGGATGATCTGCGATTCGATGTCGTAGCTTCCGTCGTCCCGGAACACGCCCTCCACTTTGCCGTTGTATAAAAAAATAGCATCCTGGCCCGGCTTGATAATCAGGCGGCTTCCTTTTTTGATCTCCTTGTTGCTCCATTTCCAGAAAAGTATGTCATCCCGAAATTCCTGCCATTCTACTACGTTGGCAAATTGTCCTCCGAATAAGCCCATGCCGCTTCCTCCTCTATCTCATAATCATATAATTGTCCTTCTTCCCAAACAGGCAGAGTATCAGCCCTCATATGCGGGCCGCTGCTGTACCAGTATACCAATGCAAGGATCAGTAAAACCGCAAACACAATCATTCCAATCCGCACGGGGCTTTTGGGATAATCGCCTTCCACCCTTCCGCTCTGTCCGTTGATCAGCACCCGGTACTGCTTTCCTTTATATGTATAGGCCGTGGAATACATAGGAAGAAGCACATGCTTGTAGGTTTCCTCCTGATAGTCCGCCCGGACACAGACGTCCGCCGCCTCGTCATATCTGGAGAGCACCTCACTGCGGGCCATGCTTTCCAGCTCCCGTTCCATAGTTCCTACCGCCTCACTGTGGGCCACATTCAGATCTACCGTATAACACTCCGCACCGTAACCGGACAAATACTCCGGCGCATAGGATACTATCTGCTGTGTGCCGTAGTATCCGGTCCGCCGCAGAAGCCTTGCATCTATTTTCTCGGAGGCCGGCACCAGAATATCATCAAAAAAATGACGGAGATTTCCTGAGGTGGGATACCAGTCGGTTACGATCCGATGTTCTGTCTTTCCGTCCGCTCCTTTCCGGGTAACGGTCCGGTGGCGCCCTCCAAGCGCCGTATAGCGGGCATTCACCTTGGCGTCAAAGGTCCAGTAGGGCACATAGATGCCCTGAAGCCGCTCCTTCTGATACAGATGCTTCAGCTCGCCGGGGGCCAGCCAACGTCCCTTGAGCCATTGACGGAACAATTCTCCCACTCGGTTTTTATCCACCTGAAAAGGCAGCACTCCGTCCGGAATCACCGCGTCTGCTTCCCGATCCGCCAGTACATAATCCGATCCGCAAAATGGACATTCTGCCGCTCTGCTGGTTCCGTCCACCTCAATCCGGGCGCCGCAGCCCCTGCACTCCATCGTGTGCGTCGTCTTTTCACTTGCCCGAATTGTCTTCATGGCATGCTGCGTAAGGCTGTGCTCCACCAGACGGCTCCGGTCCCGGACTATGGGGACTACCTTATCACAATTCGGGCATTTAAGACTCTGTGTGGCCACGTCGAACTCCATGACTCCGCCGCAGCCCTCACAGTAATAGATTTTTTCTTCCATGCTTTACAGCCCCATCTTTGCCTTCAGCGCCGCCAGCTCATCGTCTACGGATGAAACGGCGTTGTCCTCATCATATTTTGCAGCCAGATCGTCGATACTGTCTGTCTCGGAATTTAATTCGGACATGGCATTTGCCTCGTCCAGCATCCGATCCACCTTTGCTTCCATGCGGTCGAAGGCCGCCATAGCTTCCCCTGCTCCGGACACGCTTGTGCCCATTTTGTTGAGCTTTTCCTGGGTCTTGGCAACTGCCGCCTTGGCCTTGATGGAATCGCGCTTGTTCCGAAGGTTCTCCAGATCCTTTTCCAGCTTGTCATGCATCTCTTTCATCTTGGCCGCATTGGCTGCCGCCAGATCACATGCCTGCTGTAAGCCGGCCTGCTTGCCCGCAAGCTCGCCCTTTTTCTCAAGAAATCTGCGGGCGTCATTGTCATTGCCTGCCGTCAGGGCCTTTTCCGCGTACCGCTGCATCTTGGCAATCTCATCCTGACACTCGGACAGCTCGCGCTTTGCCTTCGTTTCCGTGGCCATGACGGCTGCTGTCTCTGCTTTTACGTTCCGCATGTCTTCTTCAATGTCTCTGATATATTTGTCAATCATCTTTTCCGGATCTTCCGCCTTATCCAGAAGTGCGTTGATGTTTGCTGACATAATGTCGCCGAATCTCTTTAAAATGTTTGCCATGATATCCTCCTCCTATTAAAAGTCGCTGCGCGACGGCACTAAAGGGTAAAGTCGCTTCGGCACACATGTAATGAGAGACACTTTTATTCGAAAGGCACTCATAAAAGTTCCTCTCGTGCGCCTTTGCGACTTTACCGTCCAGCCAAAAGTATTTCTTATATACACTTGACATTTCTTAGCCGGACTATTCCGATTCCGTAATATCCCCGAGTTCCTTTTACATTATAATACATTCAAAAGATTCTGTCATTCTTTTATTAGAAAGAAAATTCTTAAGAAAATTTAAATATATTTACCTCTTGTCATATAGTTTTTAATACTATATAATGGATTTTGAGGTGATTGTACATGACAATTGATGTTCAAAATATTCTGGAAAGTATATTGGAAAGTCTGAACCGCATTGACTATATCCGTCCGGAGGATGTTCCGGGAATTGATTTATATATGGATCAGGTGACCACCTTCATGGACCGTGAGC
Source organism: Clostridia bacterium (assembly GCA_910576325.1). Classification (GTDB taxonomy): domain Bacteria; phylum Bacillota; class Clostridia; order Lachnospirales; family Lachnospiraceae; genus Laedolimicola. The sequence continues at coordinate 34,456 of CAJTIM010000007.1, read as the reverse complement.
TGGCGACCTCCAAGCGTTATGAGGAGGACAAGATTCTGACGAAAACCATGATTAATAATTATGCCAAGAACAACCTGCTTCCTCCCCCGGAAAAGAAAAAGTACTCCAAGGAGCATTTGCTTCTGCTGATTTTCATTTATTACTTTAAAAATATTCTCTCCATCAGCGATATCCAAAGTCTTCTCTCTCCATTGACAGAGAAGTATTTCCATACGGATCACGCGATTAAGCTGGATTCCATTTACAGCGAAGTATTCAGCCTGGAGAAGTCGCAGATCGAAGCTATGAAGGAAGATTTGGTCAGCAAATACCGTATTGCAGGAGAGACCTTTGAGGGAGCTTCCGGGCAGGACAGGGATTTCCTGCGGCTCTTTTCCTTTATCTGTATGCTCAGCTTTGACGTCTATGTGAAAAAACAGGTGATTGAAAAGCTGATTGACCAGCTTCCGGCGCCGGACAAAAAGGGAAAGAAAAAAGAAAAGGGAGCGGATACCGCTTCACAGTCTTCATAAGCTTGTAAAGTAATTCTATTTTATAAAAATAAGGGTATCACTTATCATCTGCCGGATGATTTTGTGATACCCTTGTTCTTTTTTGAAAATCAAAACCCCTCGGCATTATCCGCAGGAATAAAATCTTTCTTGATTTCCGGAGCTTTTTACATATATCTTCCGGTTTATATATCCTGTTTTTCAAGATATTCCATATATCTTGCTACCATAAGCGCAATTTGGAAGGTCAGTGCATCCTCGAAAATGCGAATGTCCAGCCCCGTTGTTTTCTGAAGCTTCTCTAAACGGTATACCAGTGTATTGCGGTGCACGAATAGTTGGCGGGCTGTCTCTGACACATTCAAATTATTTTCAAAGAACTTCTCTATGGTCGTCAAGGTTTCTTCATCAAAGGTGCCGGGCAGATTGTCACCAAGAACCTCCACCATAAACATCTTGCACAGGGACAGAGGCAGCTGATAAATCAAGCGCCCGAGGCCCAAAGTATGATAAGACACCACATTTTTCTCCGGATAGAATATCTCTCCCACATCGAGAGCCATTCGGGCTTCCTTATAAGAACGGGACACATCCTTGAGCTGGCTTACAATTGTTCCGTAGGACACGCGCACGGAGCCTGCTGACTCCGTATTCAGCATCTCCACCAGCATACGTGCCGTTTTCTCCAATGCCTCATAGGTATCTTCCCCACTAATCTCCTTTACAACCACCACGTTGTTCTCAGCAACTGCCGTAATTACATCCTGCGCATCCGGCGCAAAAGTACTGCGCACGGTCTCCAGCGCAATAACATCCTCTTCTCCCTTTGTCTCCACCAGATACACCACACGCAGGGTATCCTGATTGATGTGAAGCTTCTTTGCCTGATTGTTAATATCCACTACAAGCAGATTGTCAAGGAGCAGATTTTGAATAAAATTATTTCGGTCAAAGCGCTGCTTATAAGCTATAATCAGCCCCTCAAGCTGCTTTACCGCTATCTTACCGATCATATAGGCGTCATCGCTGGTTCCTCTTACAAGAAGAATATAGCCAAGCTGTCCCTCGTCGTAAACCTTGAAAAAATGATAACCCTGAAGGCTCTGGCTCTCCGCAGGAGAATCAGCAAAAGCTCCCAGAATATCCTTGGAAATCTCCTCCGCATCAAAGGTTGCCGCAATCCGGCTGCCGTTTACATCCAGCACGCACAGGTCAATCCTTGTAATCCCGCGCAAATCATCAATTGTTGTCTGTATAATCTGATTGGAAATCATATGCGTTTCCTCCTGTGACACATAAACTATAATTTATTATAAAGGGATTGCGTCCAAAAGTAAAGAGCGCATTTTGCGGAAGTATAACGCAAAATAACTACAAAATGCACTCTCTTTGATTTAAACATGGATATTTTGCTCCCTGCTCCCGTGCGCTTTGGATGAGTTTTAAAGCGAGTACAACAAAATTAGAAATTTTCTATTTTTTTCATCGATATTTCTTGACAATTTCTTCTCCTGATGATATTATAATTGAGCGCGTTACGCGTAGATGCTGCTGTGGCTCAGTCGGTAGAGCGTCGCATTGGTAGTGCGGAGGTCACGGGTCCGATTCCCGTCAGCAGCTTTCGTTAAAATGGCTGGAAACCTTGATTTTACAGGGTTTTCAGTTTTTTATTGCCTTAAATTTGTGATTACACATGATTACACTTTTTCATTTTATCTGGCTTTCTCTCAGAATATCATTCTTATTTAAAACATCACGCTTGTACTCTTTATTTCTGATAGAAAACTCATAATATTTATGCGTGGTTGCACTGTCTTTATGCCTTAACTGAGCCTGTGCTATCTTCTCTTCCACTCCATTTGCCAGTAAATAAGAAGCATATGTCTTTCTCAGCTTATGCATGGAGCGGTATTTTACACCAGTCTCTTGACAAATTTTCCTCAATGATTTACTGAAAAAGTAGGATTTCAATCTTCCATATTCCGGTTCATAAAATAAGAATTCGCTACCTATTCCATTTTTCAAGTTTAGCTTTCTTATAAGAGATAACACATTCATTGCTGAATTTGACAGTTCAATCCCATTCATACTGCATTCGCTCTTAGGGAACTCACGAACTGAATATATTGTTTTGCCATCCTCATTTTTATATTTAATTTCTGTTCTTTGTATATAGAGCATCTCTTTTTCCTGATCACTCGTTTTCAAAGAACACAGCTCACCTGCCCTAAGTCCTGTAAGAAGCGCAAGCAATATCCCCAATTCCCTTGTAGACTGATAATTTTTAATGATATAATCCGCAATAATCAAAATTTCTTTTTCCCCGTATACCTGTTCTTCATCCCTTACTATATTCTTTTTAAATTTCTTATCCGGAACTTTATAATCTTTCAATGTATAGGACATAGATATACAATTCAAATTCTTTTCAGACATTGCATAACTAAATATACCATTTAACACTGTCTTTAAATTACTAAAGGTCTTCCGTGTAATGCTATTTTCATTAAGAGTATCCTTCAAAAATCTGATTACATCATTATTAGATACATTTTCAATATCAGTCCTGGCAAACTCTTTTCCTTTAATAAATCTGTCAAAATCATTCTGATAACGATCTCCAGTATTTTTCTCAATATCCTTTTCTTTCAAAGCATATTCTATCCACTCTTTAAATATCGCTTCTACAGAATGATCAACTTTATGTATGGGATGACTTTTAATATATTCTTTTACAATGTAATCTTCTAACTTTTCTCTACTGCTTTTGGCTACTAACCTCCTTTTCTTAACCTTCGTTTCATCTTCAATATAAGTCTTTGATCTTCCATCTGACGCAACCCAAATGTCATATGGATGTTTCTTTAAAATCGCATTACGCTTTGATTTCTCCATACTCATTCGCACATCATCAAGATTAATCATACTATTATCTATCATAAATTGCAATGTGTCCAGCATTGCATTATCATCTATTTCTTGATTAATTGCCCCTTGTATTTTTATCACCTCTATAAGCTATTTATAAAAAAGGCACTGTCAAAATAAATCAACAGTACCTTAAAAATCCAGCATTTAATTTTATTTTTAAGAGAAGCAGGACAGAGATTTTTTCTTATGTCCTGCATTTAGAAAATATTTACAGTTTCTATAATATATTATTTGGTATAAAATAGTTTAAGTATGTATCAAACTGTCTTTCTGCAAATCTTTTACGTTTTATCGCGGCTATCAAGCACTAAATCGCACTTATCTTTTAACAGTTTCTCAATATTACACTGGTATTTTAATGCATATAAGGCACATTCTGCTGCTTTTTTAATTGGAATTCCATATATGATAATAATAGGGAGCATTTTATCATAAAAAACTTTTGCGAATTTTTCCTCATATCCGGCTTCAATAAATGTATTTATAAATAATTCCTTATCTAGTTCTTTATTCATAAATTCAGGCATAGCATCTTTGTGTTTGTTAGAAATATATATAATATCTTTTATAAATATAATTTCCCAAGAATAGCTTGTATCATTTTTAGATGTATCCAGCTGTACAACCGGCTCCAGGTTTTCCGTCCCATTTTCTCGAAAAACACCAATCCCTATTATTATCCCAGTATACTTCTTTCCATTTCTTATATAACACTCAATCTCATCACCTTCTATAAAATAATTTCCTGTTCTATCTTCATTGATATATCTAAAATCTCTACCTATTTCCATACTGTAAATCAAATTCATATTCCTCCTACTTGTTTATAACTAATATCTGTTTTTCTACCAATAAATGTTACAGAACAATTTATTTTAATTATTCTGTAACATTTCTTTCATCTGTTTCACTTTAAATATAGATTACCTAAAATCTCTTCTGTATGCTCTCTGTAAAGCAGTGTTGCTCAGATTTTCAAGTTCCGAAATAAGTTTACGTGCATCATCCCTATCTTTAATATTGGGCATTTCTACTTTGTCAATATATATCACTGTACTTTCCTTCTGCTTTTGTATTGCTACATTATTCAACGCCTTCAGATATCCGCTGTAATCTGGGCCATTATGGGTATTTTCAATATTCCGCATTAACCTATTGTACATTTCCTCTGTAATTGTCCCAGAAGCAAACGAATTGCCTTCTATGTTAAGTGCATTAAGTGCATCCCATGGATTTTCAAACGGGATAAGATTGTCAGGCAGTTCAGGGAATTTCTTTTCGCCTAAGTTTTCTAGGCGGCTGATATTAGAAGATTTTCCCCTTTCCAGAATCGCCTTTGTCTGTTCATGATTAAAGATAATATCGCCCTTTTTCAGATCCATTAATTGTGGCTCTTTAATTAGGATATATCTGCCGTCACGTACAAGCATCTCAGGCCCAAGTTCAGACACCATAGCTTTTTGGTCATATGGCAGGCCGATATTATTTCCTTTCGCATAGCTTTTCCCAGTATCAACCGTTCCCGATGCATAACCTCTTCCTGTAAATACGGTGCCGGTTGCTTTGCCTCCTCCGCCAGTAGGACTTCCAACAGTCTGATAAACGGTAGTAATGGTTATAGTCTTATCTTCCAGTGAGTTGATTTCTTTTGCCAGCTCGGCAACCTTATTAACACAAGCTGTCACCTGTGACTCCAGATTTGAGAAGGATGATTTTACGCTTTCTATGTTACCAATTGTCTCCGTAATTCTGTTAATCTGTACAATTAGCCCCTCTTCGCCAGAAATCATAGTAATTACATCTGTAATGGCAATAGTAAGACCTTCTTCTCCATTAAATTCAGCAGTAAGAATATCTAACGGAGTTTCATTTAAAATATTAAGTTGCGCAATTAATCCTTCTTCGCCATTTAAGAGTGACAATACGTTTGAAATACTTCCCATAAGCCCAGAAGCCTCTTCTTCGCCACCGCCAAATCCAATAGCAGAGATTACATTTTCAAATGTAACAGTATCTAATTGTGATAATTGAAAGTTTAAATCGTTAAAAGAAGTCTCCAAAGAAGTAACGGCATTTAACAATTCTGTAATTAAAGTTTTAACATTTGTAAGCTTTTCTTCCGATGTTGTCACTAAAGCATCTGCATTTGTTACTTCTTCATTTACCAATGTTTCAAGTTCTGTTTTAGCTGTTCCTATAGATGTTAGTGATTCATTGAGCTTGCTTACATTTTCAAGAGCCGTTGATATTATAGCATTTGTATCTTCGACCGCTGTATCCGCATTTTCCTTAATTTCCGCATTAGATTCTTTAGAAGTCTGTATTGCTTCGTTTAATTGATTCATGTTTTCAGCAGCAGCTCTGGTATACTCTACAATATGGTCTGTGTATTTTGATGAATCATTCAGCATGGAGCTAACATTATCCATTACAAGACTAAAATAATCCGTATAATCTCCACTGTAATTTCTAAGGGTTTCCAAACTGGAATTAACTTCATCCACAGAAGTCCTTGTTTCTTTTAAATCCTTATATTTGTCAATAAAATCTGATAATGCATTACGTGAATCAATAAGCGTAGTATTACCTTGAGCTATCTGTCGGTCTAATGCCATTAAGTTTGTCTGCGCATTACCAAGATCAGACTCATCTTTATCTGTCCAGATATAATAGGATAATGTATTACCACTTCCGGCAGTATCTTTTAGTCCTTTAATGGCTCCACTGGTACGTCCAAGAGCATTTGTAGCCTGTTCAGCCTCATTGGTTAAGCTGGATGTGGTTTCACTACTTAAGGTTTTAATCTGTTTTTCAATTTCTTCAATCTGTCTGCATACATCAGCATATTCATCAGCAAACTTAATTCTCCAAGAAGAGGAGTTATTTAACAGCTGATATTCATAATCACTTCCGAAGAAAGCGGACAGCTTTGCTTCATACTGGGAATCGCGGTATGCATTTTTGGCGTCTTCCCAGAGGTCTTTGAGTTCTTCAATCTTTTTCTTCTGCTGTTCATAGTAGTCAATTTTAGCATCATTATCAGCAATATTTGACTGAACGCCAGTGTAATCATTTTTGAAACTGTTAATATCGTCATCGTCAGAACTTAAAATAAAGTTCTTATAATCAGGGCCAAACTTTTCAATGGCGGCAATTTCGTTCATTGCCTTTTCAAAAGCATCTGGAATTTCTGCCCATTTATCACGCCATTGTTCAAGTAAATCAATCTGCTCCTGAAGTTCTGCTTTTACTTTATCTTGGGTGGCATTGGCGAGTTCATCCTCTGCCTCCTTGATGGCATCTTCATCAACGGTGTAAATGAAGCCACGGTTTTTGGTATATAACTTAATTGCCCTTCTCCGTCTTGCTTCTTCAAGAGCCTGTTTCGCATTTTCTAATGCTAATTCTCTTTCAGCGGCATCATTGGCCTTGTCCATAGCATCAATCTTAGCCTGGATAGCGTCAATTTCATCACCATAAACATTATCGATTACAGAGAGAATATTATTATACTTATCCTTCTGCTTTTCAAGAACATCATTAGCATCATTCAGTTTGTCAATAAAATCATCAATGCCGTCTATCTGTTTGTCATAAAACCATTGGACAGCATCGTACAGTTCTTCCAATTCCTTTTTGGAATCTTCAAGTGCGTCTTTTTGTTCTTCTAAAGCCTCCTTCTGCTTTTTAAGTGCTTCAGTTGCGTCGTCTGTTGCCTTCTTTGCACCTTTCTGGGCGTTTGAAAAACCATTTACAGCATTATTTAAACCACCAAATGACTTACCTGCGCTTATAGTTGTATTCTGTATCAATGCAAGCTCGGCATTTAGATTTGACATTACTTTATTAATATCTGCTTCATCTACGCCTCGTTCTCTAGCGTCTGCCATTGCGGATGCAAGAGCTTCGGCTTTAGCGGCTGCCGCGGCAGAACTTGCAACAGCACTGTAATTACCGCTGAGAGTAGCAAGACTTTCAGCCAAAATAGCATTTGCATTTACACATGCGGCTGAATTCTGCACGTCAGCTTGTTTCTGTAAATTACTTAATTCTTCAACGGCCTGTGCGACAGCGGTAGCTTCAGCTTCTGCCAATTTTGCCTGAACCAAATTTTGATATGTCAGGCTGTTTAATTGTAATTGCCCGTTTTCGTCTATCAGGCATGCAAGATACTGTGAGTCAAGAGATATTAATGCCTGTAACGTATCTAACGATACATACCCATACTTATTATATTCTTCCTGTGCCGCTTGTATAGCTTTGTAAGAAGTCTGAATAGCATCTATCTGTTCATTTAAAGCATCCCATCCTGCAAATGCATTTGCTGTTTCTTCTGCACTGGAAGCAACTGAGCTTTGTACATAACCAAGCCGTGTAAGCGTAGAGATTAATTCATCAGCACTCACATCATACTCGTCGGCAAACTCTATCAATTCAGAGAATGCATCTTTTACTTCATCACCAGACTCGGTGATTTTCAGCAATTGTGCTGCAACTCCTTGGAATTTATTATCCTCATCCATAGAATCAGAAATACCTTGCAAAGCAATATCATCTATTCCACGAAGTTTTTCAGCAAGTTCCTGAACAGATGTATCATTTCTAATGGCATTGTCAAAATTCAGGAGCCTCATATCTGCCTGGTTGAATACATCATCTAAAATAGAAGCATATTTCTGCCATTTTGAGTTCCAAGAACCGTCATCGTTCTGCATTTCTGCTTTAAGCGAAAGAAGATTTTCTCTGGCTTTCTGTACATTTTCATCGTTGAATGGATCTTCGCTGTTTAGTACTGCCTCGTTATATTCCTGCACAGCCTTTGCTGCTTCATTCATCTGGGATGTTAAACTGTCATCCTTGGCAATCTCAGCCATAAGGGATTCCTGGTAGATATCCCCCCAGTCATCAAGTACACCTTTAGCATCATTTACCGAAATAGAAGAGATGTCCAGTATATCATCAAACAGATGCTCGTTTCCTAATTCTTCTGCTTTGTCTCTTAGTGCATTTTCAAACTCATTAATTGTGTCATAAGCTGATTGTGCATCTGTATTAAGATGAACGGAGAATTGATTGTATGTACCGTCTCCAAGCTCATCCAATAGGGAAACGCCTTGATCTTTGAACTGCCCGGCAATCTCTTTTAATGCTTCGCCTTCTTTTGTGAAAGCAGATATATTGACAGGACTGAGATTGTAATGACGTTCTTTGGTCATTTCTTTTTCAGCCTGTTTGATGCCTTTACGATCTGTATTTAGGAATTCTTTAGCTGCTTCTTTGTTGTAATCCTTAATTGCATCGGTCTGGTCTCTGTATGCATCTGTTACGAGATTGATTTTTCCGTATTCCTCGCCAAACTTATCATTTAACTCTGTCTGGAGGTCAAGAAGCTGTTTCTTGATATTATAGGTCTCTTCTTCGTTCCCTTTTGCGGCTATAAGAGCCTGACGGAGTTCTTGATAGCGTTTTGTGTAGTCCTCTATGGATGAAGCGGATTCTTTGTAAGCGTTGGCGGATTCTTGGGTTGCTTGGCGGAGTTCTTCTTCTCTCTGGATTAAATAGGTTATTCCCTGTACAACCGCTTGGATTGCAAATCCAATTCCCATACTGATAGCTGAATTGAGCAAGATTGTCTTAAGACGGAGTGCATCTGTACTTACTCCTGCTGCATTGAGGTGGGCTTTGTATCCAGATAATGAAGCTGGGGCATCTTTGGACGTTGTACTAAGGTAATCCTTTAGCTGTGCATTATTTTGAACCACTGCATAATTAAATGCCTCTAAATCATTTTTCCCATTTTTTAATTTATTGTTCCAAATTGTAATCGCATCTTCTGCTTCTTTAAAATGCTTTTTCTGTTCCTTAATCGTTGAAAAGTCTATTCCTAGTAAATTCCCTTGTATGTCAAATTTCCCTGTATCTTTATTTACAAGCTGAGTAATGCCGTAATCCTTATTCATTGCAACCAATGAAGAATTTACAGCAGTCAATACTACAGGAACCTCTCCAACAATGTCAATTAATGTCTCCGCACCTTGAATCAATCTATCAAAGAATGAAATACCATTCAATATAGTATCTTTATTAGTGATTACGTTTACAAAAGATGTGAAAGTATTGGAAAGTGAATTTAATCGTCCTTCCCAAGAATCCGCTGTTTTCTCCGCTTCTTCAAGTGCCGATCCAGTCCCTTGCGAAAACTCTCCAAGCATCTTTTCATACAAATCCCACCGGCTTAATAGGCTGCTCAACGCATTTGCATGATATTTTCCTCCCAAATCGCTGATTAGCCCTTGTTTCTCTGCACTGTTATCTGGTAAAGAGTTATAGACTTCTGCTAATTCTTTCAACACTTCTATTGGATTACGAAGTGTAGCAATACCATCTTTCATATATTCCAGTTCCACACCCAAAGAATGACATCTGGCCTCAACCTTTTTAAGCTGTTCTTCGTCGATAATTTCCCCATCAAATTCACCGCTTACCTGTTGTAAATTTAATACAATGCTCCTAAATGCACGACCAATTTCAGAACCGCCTCTCTTGGTAACTGCGAGCATGGTAGCTTCTGCTGCTGTTAATTCATCAATTGCAACTCCTGCATTCGCGGCGAACGAAGCAGATACACGGGTAGCATCGGCGATATCTGTAAGTGTAGCACTATTCTTATTTGAAATATAGTTTGCTCCATCAAGAGCCGCATTCAATTTCTCTATACTTCCACCATATTTATATGCTGCATCTGTTGCTAATAAATAATTATTGGCACTTTCAGCAGTCATATCACCAGCGGATTGTGCAAGAAGTGATAGTTTACCAAGTTCTTTCGATGTCTCTTCATACCCAGAACGTGCCATTTCCTGTACTGCAATCAGATAGTTTGATGACAATTGTCCATATTTACTTGCTGTTTTGAACGCTTCATCGCCAAGTCCTCTTAATTGCTGCTTTGTCATTTCAGAAGTCTTTGAAATTTCAGTCAATATCGTATCATTATATTTTAAAGTTTTTAATGATTTAACAAAGTTATTCACAGCTATGGATGCTACACCAAAAGCACTGGAAATCTTTGATACATGCCCTAACATATCTTTAATTTTATCTGTAGTGCTTTTCGTATTGAATCCTGTCGCAGAAACTTCTGACTTATAAAGTTGAAATGCATCTGTAGCCTCTCTCAATGTCTTCTTATCACCAATAGCATTGATAAGTTCTCTAACTCGCTCCGCTTCTTTGAGCAGTACAGAAGATTCACTTATTTTAGTATTCCGATTAAGGTATGCTGTAAGATCATTATTAAGCTTGTTTTTCTTAGATTCAATATTAACTGTAATAGGTGATTTTTCCGCATAAGCCTTGGCATCCGCTATAATTTTTCTTATTTTAAGTTTTGTTTTATTTTCATCAATATTCAGAGCGTCAATATCTTTAAATGATATACCGTTTAAAGCTTTATCAACTTCTCTTTTCAAATTTTTACTGTCAATTTTAGCTGTCAGCTTAATATGACTAAGTTGCGATTGTAAGGATTTTATATAAGCATTCAGCTCTTTCTTGGTATCACCTTTTGCAAATGTTCCGGTAATACGCAACATATTTATTACTTTTTCAATCTGCTTAAGATCTGCATTAACTTGTTTCTTAGTCTTGCTTTGAGCCAACGCTCCTATAAGTTCTAAAATGTAACTATCGTTCAAATATATTTTCCTCCTTGTTTTGAATATAATAAAAGAGAGACTACGAAAATAATCCCTCTTGGAAATCAAAATCACTATTCAGTTTTAATATTATCAAAATTTTTTCTTACACCTAATGCACATTCTATCAAATTTATTAGTTGCGAAGCCTGTTAATAAACTAAATTTTCTTGGAACCAACTGTATTTCTGTGCTTCTGCACCGGGGGCAACGTACTTTTTCTGGTGAATTATCATTTACAAGTGGGCTATTAGGTAAAACTTCTTTTAGTTGTCTCTTTGCATCCTCTATATCTATAGCATCAAATGTATATAATGGTGTAAAATCATCATATAATGTATCATCTAATCCTCCGCCACCTTCTTTATAATAATACCATTTAGTTTTTTCTTTTTGAGATTCAACAGAGCTTTCCTCATCCCCTAATAATGATGCGCTACAGACTGGGCATACATTAGGATTTTCTCTATTTGCTAATATGTTTTCATCAAACGTTGATTTACAGTGTGGACAAAGAATTGTTCTACCCATACCCAATCCCCCTACTTCTTATTTAGCTACAATTATACCACCTCAATCCTCTAATAGCAACAGGAAAGCAGAAAACATGTTCGATTTTCTAACCTTCCTATTATACTATTTCTCTGTTTGTTCCTCTTTCATATTACATATTTTCCATATTCAGTTTTTCTACATTATTTTGTTGTCTCAATTTGATTTTTGCAGCCTGGAATATTAGGCTGCTTTGAATTTAAGATTATAAGATTTTCTTTGAATTTCAAAGATTTGCTGAGTTTATAGGTTGCTTAATTGATTTGTTTAATTTACCACTCAAAAAATCTTCAACTTTTTTAGTCTGGATATTGGTCAATGTATAACGTCCAGATAGCCATAGCGATAATTGAGTAGGATAAATCCCTAGTAAAGATGCCAGATACTTTTTCTTTATTCCATTTTCAGATAGATATTTACTGACCTTTGTTTGTAAATCCATATCTAATGTCTCCTTTTCTAATGGTATGTGGAAAAGTTGACTTTTCTAAATAAAAAACACTCTCCCTTTCCCAATATCCATTTGGACATTTTTATAATATAATATGCTTCAAACGCCTATAAATAAAGGAATAGTAGCCATATCCGCTAATGATATGACCACTACTTTTTTCGTTTTTTAAATGTACCTGAGAATATCTTTACATGCCTTCTTATAGTCTTCCGGTTCAACCATGCTTAAATCATATTCTTTCGGATCAATTTGTTCATAGATTACTTTAAATTTTATATTATCAGTTTTTGTCGGACTAATATTTATTGCACCTAGTAGATATAATTCCTTTAACCTGTTTTTCAGATTCTTTCTCTGATAATCCGTAAAGCCACATAATTTAGATATATTAGAAAAGTTCAAGCCATTATTTCTATTATTATGTATTGTCAAAGGATTTATAATGTGGCAAATTGCCTTGTTTTTACCAACTGCTCTATTCGATTCCATCTTTTTACTTATAACCATCAATACAGAATATAATTTTTGTAATTCCTCCGTATGCTTTACAGATATTCCCTGTTCTTGTAATCTCTCACAAGATACCGTATCACGAATAAGCTGAATATCATCATCTCTTATAACAATGGGACAATATTTTTTATCCCTATTCTCCAGTTCTTCTATATGAAATTCTTTCTTTTCCTGATACTTTGCAAGTTTACGTTCTTTTAATTCTTTTGTTCTTTCTGCCCGTTGTACAATTGTTGAAAAGTCTATATTGCTGTCTACATATTCCTCTTTTGCCCTTCTGAGCATTTCTCGTTCAAAACTGTTCCAAAGAATATTTTTTGCACCATCGTTATCAATAAGTTCTGATTCACGATAACACATATATACAATGCAATTTAAAACTTTATTTATGCTCTTTTCCTCTGACAATTTACATATTTTCAGAAGTTCATTCCTTGCATAGATATAAAAGTATCTATAATGGCTCTTACGTTCTTCCTGGTTCTCATCTGAATCATCCTCCTCCATGAGCTGCTTGTATAATCCTGCATTTTCTTCTGAGAGTTTGATTAATCTTTTTCTTATTTCAATATATAGATTAGAAGTTTCATTCGGCTTTTCAGTTACAAATATTTTCAAAAACTTGTCCAAGTCAAATTTGTTCTCCGATATTCTAATATCAATGTCTTGTATCTTTTTTTCCATATAGTGACATAGTCGGTTAAGATTTATATTACTATCAGAGAATTTTAATTGCTTTTTAATAATATCTGCTTGTCCATCAAAAAAGAATTCCGCATTATTTATTCCCTCTTTTTCAGCTTTTGATTTCTGTTCATTCTTAGATAGGTATTTCATGAAATATGGTTTTAATATTTTATATGTTCTCAAAAAATCTTCTATTTCTTTTGGGATAGGTTCAAATTCCCCTGTCTTTGCCGCATCAATAGTAAGCTGGCCTACAATGTCCATTATTTTTATATATTTCATTACTCTATCTCGCTCAACTATCGTCCGATCAATTCCCCATAGATTTGTTACTCTGTCTATGACGGAACCTATATTATTCTGGTATGCTAATACATCAAATTCCATTAACCTCTCGATATTTTTAACATTCGGAATATCTTTATTTTGTTCTTCTGCTTCATTTGTCAAATCCATATATTGAACATCTATTGTGTTACCATTCCCTTTATTTCTTGCACGTTCAACTGCCTGTATATATTCTTTACAATTAGTTGTAGCAATATGGTCTCCATCAAAATCTGCTGTGCCTAAAGCTAATGGTATAGTAGAATAAGAATCCGTAACAATTCCCGTTTTTTGATATTTAAACCATTTTTTAATAAGTCCGTATCTCTTTTTATCTTTATTTGATACCATAGTTGCTGTTCTGGCTTCCATATAAATATGTGGATTTCGTATTAAAGCCAATTTATTACATGCAAACTTGTCTTTATCCTTTTCTTTTTCAGAAGATTTTTCATTTTGATATCCCCACCAATACGCATATATTTCTTCTGCTCTTAATAATCCGGTTACATTGTTACCACGCTTGCCAAAAGCATACTGGGCAAGTGCATATATATCTGGCGTAAGGACCTGATAATTCCCAGTAATATAAAATTTGCCTGACAATACACGATTGATAACCCCTTTAATATCTTCTCTTACTTTTCTTTTGAAATAATCATCCGCAAAAATAATAGGCTTATTAGTATCTGAAGCATAATAAGCTGCTTTATAATAAGGTGGTATTCGATGCCATTCCTTTTTATTGCATTTCTCTTCATCTGATGTACAACTTCTAAACTTTAGAAACTCATTTACATCGCATGATATCTTTTGCAACATATCTACCGTATCTTGTGAAAATGTTTCAATTTCTAGGTCTTTAAAATTTACAGTAAGCAAGTGCTGATAAGCAGTAAGCATCTTCTTTTTTACATCACATGTATCTTCAGAATATTCACTTATATTAAAGGTACGCTTATAACTGCATTCTATTTCTTTTGTATCTTCTCCGTTTTCGTCTTTTTTATAGAAAATAACTGGTTCATCAAATGTCTTTCTCCATTTCTCAATGTCATTGTCAAAAAGACTTATAAACTTTGTTTGACTTTTTGTAAGGATAATATCTACAGATTCTTTTCTCAGATCATGTCTTTTACCTTTTATATCTGTAATTATCCATCCATTTTCCTTTGCGAATAGTTTAATATCAAATGTATATAAATTACCCTTAATACCTGGAATTGCCCTAATCTGAAACGCTGCCGGTATATAACGCTTTTCATATTTATTTTGTATATCCAATTCTTCTGCCCATTTTTTAGCACATTCTACTGATACAAGTCCAGCACCATCAAAGGGCATAATCCCCCCACCATTAGGATTATATAATCTCTTATCATTATTTTTGACAGAATACTCCTTGATATATTTATCCTTTTCATCATCACCTGATTTCCAATCCGGATTAAGTTTCTTTATCTGAATTACCGTATCAAACGTATCTTCCACATCACGTTTAAAATCTTTGATCACTACTATATTCGGAACATACTTTACAGGTTTTGAATCTGTACTAGGCAAACCATAATAACTGTTCCATTTCGCATAGCCTTTTCTATAATATGGATATCCATTAATATCCGAATATTCATCTATACCGCCTAGCATAATCTTATCTATTTTTTCAAATAAATCTTCTCTAATAAATAATGCTTTCTTGGCTCTATTGTGGCCACTGCCAACAATTACCCTTTTAAAACGCTCTACAATAGGATTTTTATTACCATCAAAGCATTGTGATAATTCAAATTTGGGTTTTAAATCTTTACCATTTGAATCCTTCTTTCCTTGATTAACATTTATCCATTTCCAATGTTGAAGAATTAAAATACCATCATTTTGAGTTACTGCATTGTATTTGGGGATATTGTATCTAACATTTACAGATATAAGCCCCTCTACATAGACCAGTTCCAGCTTGCCATACTGTTCAGCATATGTATGTTGCTTATCTATAGCTCCTATTGCTCTTATCAATTCACTATCATTAATGGTATGTTTATATTTTCTAATATTTTTATCGTTTTCAATATATTTTACAATGTTGTTTTTAGGAGCACCTTTTAATTCAATGCTTCTTATTACCTTTTGTATGATGTTTCTAATAAAAATGCACCTCCATACTTCTCAAAATTCAATAACAATACCTACACTTATTACTTCTCCATTTAAAATCAAATCCAACCGCACAATTTCAATTCATCAATACACCACTTTAGGAAATATAAGCCAGATCGGAGATAGATTTATTGCTTTCTATTCTCCGAAATGGCTTGTCCATTATATGAATTAATTTACTTTATTGTTTTCAAGATACTTTTTCACTTCTTCATCAGTTGCATAATAAAACATGAAGCGTCCTTTATATGGTGACATCGTCTTACCCAAAAGATGATTATTTATAGTAACACACGCACTTTTCGCATTTTTAGTAATTAAAAAATCACTATACATTGCCTCACTTGCTTTATTTGTAGATGGGTAAACGTATACTTGGCTACTTTTTAAATCAATTACTTTAATTTTTCTTCTCCATTGTAAAACCTTATCTATCAGCTTTATCTGTCTTTCAGATAATTTTTCACCTTCTTCTATATGTTTTTTAACAGTGCCTTTTATCCATGAATATAAATCTACATTTTCATATTTCCTATTACACGAATTTAAAACGATACCGTCATCAACACATTTCTCTAATAACTTCCAGTTATCTCTATATCTCATATCTGTTATATCTTTAAAAGTAACTCCTAATTTCATGAGTGCTTCTTTTTTATAATCAGGCATGTTTCCTTTATTAAAGGAATCTTTCAAAATCCTAAACTGTTTTCCTAATTTGTATCCTTTAAATATCACATTTTTCTCGACATAATTTTTACCCGTTTCTTTCAAGTATTCAACTAAAATGTGAAGAAAAGTATTAAATGATTCTTCAATTGGATTCCAACAGAAATCAGGAATAATATTATCAATAATTTGCAATTTCCACTCAGGATAAACATTTTCTTCTCTTTCTGCCTGTCGATTTTTTGTCCGCTCCGCACTAATAAAGTATCCTAAATTTGATTCATATTTATTATCAGAACCAGTTTTAGGATATCGCCCGTTTTTTAATATAAAGTCTTTAGTTTCAATTATTTGCTTTTCAAATCTATATTTTGGCACATCCCAAATAAATTCATTATCATTGAGTAATTTTTTATGGTTTTCTTTTAATATTTCATTATCCAAATCTTTTCGCTGATGTTTACACCAATTACTCAATTTCCTATATTCTTCCGTTTTTGGCACATCACCATGCCCATTTTCTTTATAAAATTTACAATATTCCTTAAACATTACATCCCAATCATCACACAACCGCTCTTCAATCGCCCTAAATCCACTAACCACATCCATAAATTCATCCATCACAATGAATTCATCTACATCAAAACCAACTTCGTATTCCTTACCTTCTTTTTCACATTCTTCTTTCCGCTTTTCAATCTCTCTCCTTATTTCATTCGGGAAATTATCAGCAACATCAGAAATAAACTGGCTGTTTGCGACCAGATCAAATATCAACGGAATAGTCTTCTTACCACAAGCAAACGCTCTACCAATCATCTGAAAGTAATAATTTGGACTGATTGTATCTCTGAGCATGATTACGCCATCAATATCGCCATGAATTCCTTCCGTAAGCATATCAACGCTTAGACACGCCTTGATTACTCCAATCTCTTTATCTTTTGTAAATGCTTGAAACTCCTTATTCTTATCAGCATTTTTGCTATGTACTTCATAAAGTCGTACATTAAATCCAGCATCAGTAAACCATTTCTCAATAACTGGCTTCATTACTCTCAAATGTGTAGTATCTTTCAAAAATACAACAAACTTTTCGCTACCAGTTATAATATATTTCATGAAAATATCAGACACACCATGCCCTTTATCCAAATTCTTTTTCAGTATCTTTACTTGTCTCAGCAGCTCTTTTTTCTCTTCATCATTATTACAGCTTTTCTCAATCTTCTTATTTACACTCTCTGCATCCTTTTCATACGAATAAACACCGCAAACGTATCTAGCCATAGGAAGAATCCCATCAAGAATCGCCTGAGATAAACTCATATCACAAGCTAAATTGCCACCAAATAATTCTTCAGCTACATTCCTACATTTATCCAGATATCGAATCGGAGTTGCACTCAATCCTAATACCTTTGCATCAGGATACATATTCAGCAAAACATTGATACCTTTTGACCATTCTTTTGCTAAAGCCCTGTGCATCTCGTCAAGAAAGATATAATCTGGCTGTAATAGCTCCATAGCTTCCTGTTTCATATTTGGCATATTACAATAAATATTGCATTCTACTCTTTTCAGCATCTTTTCATCCAATTTGGACTTAAATTGGTCATTGATTTTGTGGCTTGTAGATAAAACGAAAAATCTACTGTCCGGGTTATCTTCAATCAATTTAGCCATTAATAGGCTTTTTCCTGAACCAGTTGGTTGGACAACTGCCACTCGCTGAATTCCTTCATCATACATACGGCAAATATTTTCATATGTCTTTTGATTATGTTCGTGTAAAGATTCCATAGATCCATCCTCCAATTCATTCATTTATTTTTTGGTTTCTAAACTCTATTTCTCCATTCATCACAAAACTCTTCTCAATAAATTGAGAAAACCTCTAAATAATCATCAAAAATTTCAAATTTTCCACAAAATCAAGAAATAAATTCAAAAAATCCGTAACAAAAATAAAACCTAAAGCAATCCCATTTTCGGAATCGCTTTAAACCTATACATTATTTCTCTATCTTCTATTTAATTTCACTCACATAATGAATCTTCAAATCCGTGTGTATGTTACAAATTTCAAATTTTCGGATGTCAATATCTTTCACATCCAAAATTTTTAAAACCACTCATACTGCCAATATGAATGATAATCGTTTTTCAAACTCATGTTCTATATCGCAATCATATCGAATGTATGTTTGTTTTTCAAGGATAAAAAAATACCAGCCACCGTTTTATTATTGATGACTGATATATATACTATTTTTTAAAATTCTCAATTGGGTATTGATCCAAAAATGCATATTCTTCATCTTCATACAAGAATATACCATTGATTTTTTCACCTTCTCTTATATTGTCTCCAGTAATCTTTCTAGTATGTTTATAATTGTTTAGTTGTGTTACCCATGAAACATGTTTAATATTCATACCAAACATCTCCGCAATTTCCTTTTGGGTCTTACGCTTATTATACTCTTCTACAATCCTATCAATTTTAAACTTTCTTTCCTCAGCCAAATTGCTCATAAAATCCTCCCTTTTCATTATTATTGATAAAAATTATAAAACATTAATTATCAATACACAACTATATTTTTTATATTATCAAAATAGCCTTATCTCTTATCCAAAAAATGTTTCTCATCAACTCTCTCATAATATTCTATAATTTTATCAATCCATTTATGGAAAGTAAGAACTGCTACTGTACTATCTCCGTGAGAAAACACACCCAAAAAAAGTTTTGTTATTTGTACTAAAGACATAGCTGAATGCACAGCTGATATTTCCATTCCTGAATCACTTCTCCCTACAGGTATTGCTTTAGATGTATCTGCACCAAGCCTATACATAGTTCCTTGTGATGATGCATGAACCAGTTTATTTACAAAACTGTATTCTTTTTTCCATTCTTTTGTTTCCAAGCCACATTCTGATTGAATAGCATTAAATGATATCTTCTTTTTAATCGGATAATTCTTAAAACATTCCGCACCCCTTGCCCATTCACGGACATCTTCTGTGTCTGCTGATTTCACAAAAGCTTCAGCAACTTTTTCACCATATTTTGATATAAATGTTGCAATAATACTCAACTCATACAATGATCTCCATCTTGCATATGCTCCATCGGCAAAACCATTTTTGTTCAGACACATGATCTCTAAATATATTTGCAAAGCTCTTCCATGAATATTTGCTAAAGCATGGTATAAATAACTAACTTCCTGCCCATGAGTTTCAATCACATAATCTCTGTATGAATCAGCAGATTCTATAATACATATGTATAACGCATCAGATGCAACAAATGCCTCTCCCCATTTTTGATTTTGTCGTGCTAGGAATTCATCTGTAACCCCCCTCTCTTTCATTACCTTCTCATACATAATACTTTCTATAGATTTTACAGAATCATCAGAGAGTTGCTCTACCAATGTCTTATATATATTATTACAATTTTCATAGCCTATCAATTCTTCTATTTGCTCTTCTGATGCACCATTATTAATTTTCTCTTGTATTGTTTCTTGCATAGCTGTTTCAAATAATTCATGAACAAAATCTTCTGCCATAACTTTTATCCTCATCTCTATATTATTAGTAATACAATACCATATCACCCATCAACATTCAATTGTCAAAGAACAAACATTCGCTCAAATGCGCAGTTTTTCACTTTTGTATTGTCAACAGTTATACAACAGGATATAATAATATCAACCTGAAAGGAAAGGCGGTAAAACTACGGCTACAAAAAGCGTAAACGTACTCGCACATGTCGAACCGGAAGTAAAGGAACAGGCAGAATCTATTTTATCCAAACTCGGTGTACCTGCCTCTGTTGTTATCAACATGCTTTATAAACAAATCATTATGACAAAAAGCATCCCCTTTTCCTTGTCATTACCTAAAGAACCTTCCGCTTTAGATTCTATGACAACGGAAGAATTTAACTCCATTATGGAAACGGAACTATTACAGGCTAAATCTGATCAGTCACGCCCTGTTTCTGATGTAATTACAGATTCACGGCAGAAAATCTAACACTTAGCTCACACTTATCATCAAACAATCTTGTAATTACTTTCCAAATTGGATATAATATTCAAAAGGAGTGTGATTTAATGGAAGCCCTTAAACAAATCAAATATTACACAATCGACGATATTTATGCATTACCAGATGGCCAAAGAGCAGAGCTAATTGATGGCCAAATTCATTATATGGCCCCACCAAACCGGCAGCATCAGGATATCGTATTTTCAATATCCAGAAAGATTGCTGATTATATTGATGCCAAAAAAGGCGATTGCAGAGTATATCTAGCCCCATTTGCAGTATTTTTAAATGAAAATAATAATAATTACGTTGAGCCGGATATTTCTGTTATTTGTGACAAAACCAAACTCACAAACAATGGCTGTAATGGTGCTCCTGATTGGATTATTGAAGTAGTATCCCCATCCAGCCGTCCAATGGATTATTACAAAAAATTATTTAAATATCGAATATCAGGGGTTAGAGAGTATTGGATTGTGGATTCAAAAAAAAATCTAATTATTGTTTATAATTTTGAACATGATACAATGCATGATTATACTTTTTCAGATAAAGTAAAATCTGGAATTTACGAAGAATTTGAAATTGACTTTACTGCTATCCATACAGAATAAGCATAAAGAGGATTGGGTCTCCCAGTCCTTTTTTAATGATGACAGTCTTATAAACATTATTTTACTTAATCCTACTAAAATCCCTCCACCCTACCAATTCCCCTTCCACATCCCTAAAACCCTAAATCACCCCAAAAATCCTTTACACACTATATAATCAGAACTAAAATATGAAGCATAATCACCCAACTATTGAAAGAGGAATTTCATTGAAAAAATTAATGGCAGAGATAAGGAATACCCTTGTAGTTCTCTTTACCCGTCTGACTGACAGACCATATATTATCTTTCTTCTACATCATAAACCTTGTGCTCTGAACTTCCTTAAAATATTCATCCGGATCTTCACCAGCTTCAATCAATTCCTCTCTGGCTTCCTCAATCATTCGTGTCATTTCATCCTCACTAACACCCATAGCCCTCGCCATATCTGAAGCTGTACATACAAACTCTTCACCTGTTATTTCAGAAATTCTTCTCATAGTATCCAGATAAATCATGTCATAGGACATTCCTCCTTCTAATCCTGCGTCTATAACCTCATTTATCATATCTTGTGTAATTCCGTATTTACCATAGTTGTTTATAATGTTCTGTATAATTATTTCTCTGGTCATTTGTATTCTTTTCTCCTTTTACAATGTCAATCAGCTATTCTCTTCATTCTTTCTATAAATCCATCTCTATCAGCAATCAAAAATTCATTAGCATCTTTATATTTCTTATACATGCCACTATCAACAATAAATTCCTGTTCCAACTCAGTCTCCGCAAGTTCTTCAATAAATTTACCTATTGCACGTCTTCCAGCTTTATCATTATCAAGTGCTAATACCAGCACTTTATTAGATGGTTTCTCATTTAAATTCTGTACCAGCTTAGAAACTTCATTTACACCACCAAGTCCAATAGCACTTAAACCTATTTCTTCAAAAGACATAGCGTCAATCTGACCTTCCGTAATAAATACATACTCTTCATTACCAAATAAACTTTTCTCATACAATACCTCTATATTAAATAATTCATTACCATGCTTATAATATTTGCTATTACCATCCCACAAAACCCGATCGACATAACCCTTACAGTTAGGATTATATGGAATTGTTACAAGATTCTTTTCTGAATCGTATCCCAATTTGAATCTTTCAATAGTTTTCTTACTCAATCCACGCTTGCTGAAATAATCTGTCTGTCCCACATTCTTATGACATTTATATAGATATTCTGTATAATCCACAGGTATGGTGAATTCAGGAATATATTCTTCTCTGCTTTTCGTAGGTTTATCACCATCCAAACAGGGACGCATGATCTTGAGTGTACGGTTATAATGTTTCTTCCAGTCGGATGGCAAATTCTCCATATGTGCTACAAGATCAAATATATCTCCATGCTTAGAACAGGCGAAACAGTTATATCTTGTACCGTCTATATGAAATGCTGCCGTATAATTCTTTTTGTCACCTGAGTTACAAAAAGGACAGACATAATATCCTTCTCCTCTACTTTCTACTTTTCCTTGTTCTTCTAATAATTCCAGATAATCAGGTAATAGCTGTTTCAATTCCTCCTTAAATTCAAATCCCATTTATTATTAATCTCCTTCAGTATTAATGTATAGCCTACGGCGTTGCCTGACGGTATGTTCGCTGTCGCTCACATACCTTGCCATGAAAATAAAAAAATGATATATGTTGTTGTGAAATGCTTTTAATCAGGGAAATTTAACTTGATAATCACCAAAATTACTAATCATCCAGCCAAATCAGATATAAATCCTGCGAACCAATCATAAATACATATACATTTTTTATTTCAAGGCAGACAACGGCGCAAGCCGTTGGATGGGCAACGCCGTAGGCCATATAATCAGCGTATTTACTGGCTTTTTCAAAAGTTGGACATTTATATCTACTATAGGGTTTTTATATATAGTAGATGAATATGTCCAATTTTTTATTTTCTATAAAAAGGAACCATTTAAATAGTCTAACAATAGGGTATGTATATATATATTGGAGTGTCTAAATGGTTCCTTTTTCTGGTGAAATTTTTATACCTTCAAAAAAGTTGTCACTTTATAAGTCCCATATAGGGTTTATTTATATATAACCCTTTTAAAGTGACAATTTTTATTCTTATGCCATCCATGCCAGAAATTCATTACTTTCCTCTGCCACTGTTAATAATTTATCAGGCATAAAAACAATATTACTGTGTCCTATACGGATCAGTTCATCAGTTAATATTCTCTGTGCTTCTATGTATGCCTTTGGATATTTCCATGTATTAGGAACTTTAATTCGATTCCTCAAATATTCCTTATCACCTATCCAATCATTCAGATATTCATCCAATGCATCTTCATATTCTTTTTCCTTCTTTTCATATACGTTTTTTGCATTATCATTGAGAAAATCAATTATTTTACTATTCAAAATTTCTTTCTGTAACATAACTTCCTTAGAAGGTATTGCTTCAATAATATTGGGCTGATCGTATATAATTTTTATTTGCTTATAGTAATATTTCCACCCATATAACTCATTAAGCTTCTCATTAACTTTGTTATAATATTCATTGGATTTATTCTTGATATAGACATAAAACATATTTTTATATTGCATGACATTTTTTAATACATATCTTTCTGTTTGTAATATTTTCTTTTTCTGATAATCATTTGCAATAAAACGATGTTCTCTGCCTTTCTCATCTACAAATACAATTACTGTTTCATATTCCACAATAATTAATTTTTCTCTTTGCAGATTGCTCAAGGCATCATGCAACACACGTTCCAATTTCTTATTTGAACGAATATAAAACAGCGTAATTTCCTGGTCATTTATACAATAATCAAGCTGTTTTAATTTCATTTTCGGTTCTTTTCCATATTTGCTGTTAATCATCCCAAGCAATTCTAACCAGTTTCTTTTTGTAAAAGTTTTTCTATATCCTTCCTGTTTTGACAGATATTGTAATAGGATAAGTTCAATATAATTCTTATAAATTGAATTATTCCCTTTTCTCCGCAAATCTTCTTTTGGTAAGGGCGTATCATATATATCTACAATAATAAATTTTTGTCCGTCCTTCTCCCAATCAAAATATCTTTTCCAATTTTTTAATTGTAGCTGTTTGGCTTTACCTGTTTTTGCTTCTTCATTCAAAATTACACATAATTCCCTGTAATTCTTTATTACCATTCCAATTACAAGTGTGCTTGTATCAATTTCCCATTCCAACCCATTGTTATTTGTTCCATTATTATTTTCGGAATTAACATATTCAACTGCTGCTTCTAATAAACAAATAAACTTTCCTGTTATCTCTTTAACCAAGCCCATCAGTTCACTGGGACTAGAAAAATCATCTACAGAACTGCACATAGCCATTATTGTACCAGCAATGAAAAAATCAAATTCATCCTTTAATTCTTTAACCACAGGACGAATATCATTTTCAATAATCTTATCAATAGTTGTTTTGTTACAATTATTGTTCTGGGCATAGCCTAAAAGAAAAATAGCATTTTTCAATACCGATAATATCCCTTGTATACTATTGATTGGAAATACCCATTTTAACTGTAAGGGCTCATATACATCCAGATTTTCATTATCTGCCATATAATAAAGCTGTGTTTTTAGGATATGACATATCCTATCTTGTGTTAGTTTTTCGCTCGTAATAACTCATCCCTCCATATATCTTTACTATTAAGAGCCAGCCTTCCGCCAGCCCTCAATTATTAATATTTTGATGCGATAGGGGCTTATCCTATTAGGACTTCCATCTATATGATTACTTCTCTATGTAGAAAAGAAATCTCTCAGTTATTTTATTTATGCTTACAATCCTTCAATATCATAGCCAGCAAATGCAGCCAAATTCAGAAAATCCATTCCCTGTTCATCCGTCTGAATCATACCATCCTCATCAACTACAAGATATTTTGTCACTCCATAACCATCTTTCATAATCTGAATATATAAATTTTCTGCTCTTAATGAATCTTCAACCATTTTCGTTGTAATTATCGGCTTGATGTTTATTGCCTGTTCTCTACCATCCTTACCAGATCCCAACTCAAAATTGACAATATCATCTTCATTTAAAGCTTTGAATCCATCCATAACTAAATTTGAATAATGCACAAATAGGTCTCTTCCCTCTGAATCCGTGATGAATCCGTACCCTTTTTGTACATTGAACCATTTAACTGTACCTTTCATTACTAACATTCCCCTTTTCTATCCGCTTATTTTCATTTGTTAATCAGGCAGTACCTATGGTGAGATACCGCCTGTAGTAACTATTTCTATAAAATTCACTAAAAAATTCTTACACTCTACTCATGCCTCTTGAAAAACAGCATCCTGATCTCCATGAACGGTTGTCCATACGGCTTCACGATAATTTCTTTTGAACTGTCTGTCTCTTTCATATAAAAAAGATTAATACTATCATCGCAAACAGAAACCTCAAACGTATTTGCATCATCACTAATATGTAACTTCCAATCAGAATCATCTAAAGTATTAACATATGTACGGATCGGATTCCTGATTTTTAAGTCAAACCCAAATACATCCGTAATCCTTGCCAAAATACAGTAATACTCGTTTCTTTCATGAATTGTGTCATCCAGAAATTCTTTGATATCGTACACATCTGTCTCATAGAATCCATCTGTTTCAATTTCTGTCTCACTTCCAGACACATTTACAATCATCAGCCATAGTTCCATACCTTTTTTTAATTTACAGGTAATATAGAATGCATCCGCTTTCTGATTATATTCGCCGTCCACAGATACCAAATCTTCTGCTTTGAGCACATACATAACACTGTTAAAACCTGTACATTGCTGAGAGAACTTATGATCTCCATGAAATCTTTCATACTGATTTACCTGCATAGACATTACAGTATCCTTATTTGAATCTGGCTTTCTTAGGCTGAGAGTAGTAAGTGTATAAGCATTTACTACCTCAAATAATTCCTCTGTTGTTACATTCTGTCCCTTTTTAATTGTTTCTACTGTCTTGTTCATAATTACTTAATCTCCTTTTTCTTTGTAATATTTATTTTGTTATATCAATGGACAGCCAAAAGTTTTAAGCCATCCACTATGTACTTCTACATTTCTTTAACTACTTTTTCATTTTTCTTTATCAGCTCTATCTTTGGTCAGATTAATCTTAATGTCACCGTGAACTATGCAATAAATCACAAATACCGTACATGCTACCATAAAGGTTAAACCGAATATTATGCTTAATTTCAATATAAAATTGAATACCACTTGCAATATAGCTACTAACATATGAATCCTCCTTCTGTTTATTTGTTGGGTGAGATGGGAAATCCCACCCAATACATTTTTATTTATTACAATTTCGCTTCAAATTACTATTAAACTCTTATGTATTTGCTTTTAACCCATACACTGCCCTAAAATAGTAAATCTCTATTACTTGTTTTCTTCTCTGTTTTAGACTTACTTTCGGGTATAATATCGTCAAAGAATCCCAAACCCTCCGACAATTTTCCACGGCTTTGTGCTGTCAGATTCCGTTTGATTGTATCCTTGTTGGAATCAATAATCTCTTTGATTTCTGCCATTTTTGCATAGGGAAGTGATAAACCCACTAGAATACAGACTGTTGCATCTGCTTCATATCCTGTGAACGTATCAAGTGGAATGCCTGTTTCGCTATAGATATCTTCAATTCTGATATCCTTTCCGTTTCCTGCATTTATCAATCCCATATACTTGATCACTTTATCATCTTCAAGTGGCGCATATATATTATTATGGAAAGTACTGATAAGCTGTTGCGTATCAGACTTATCTTTGCCCAACTTTGATATAATTGCCATGCCTGGCGTAGAAATCATTTCTTCAATTTCTGCATTATCCACATTTCCTAATACAGAACTGGAATTATTGGTCAGCAATGCATCCAGATAGCAGAAAAACATTTCATTAATCCGCATTTTGTTTGAATTCTTATCATTATCAAGAATCACCGTCATGCCTGGTTCTTCTAACTGCTCTATCTCAGCCAACGTCTCATATGCATTAATCAATGCTTTTACAGATTCCGTCTTTGTATTAGGCAATATTGTGACTATAATACATGCTTTCAAACCTAATTCATTCATGGCAATCCGTTTCATAGATGCAAGCACACCAGAAGCAGTACCACCACCAGCAGAACCGATAATAAACAAATATTCAATTCCAGGCATTTTCTCTTTAATCTCATTAATAATGTTGTCAATGTCTTTGCGGAATAACTCTTTTGATTTCTTCCTGTCCTTATTACATCCCTCACCGCCTGGAATATGGTATTTAAACTTTTCATCAATTTCAATTAAGCTATCCAGATCAAGTTTTGCTGAATTTACAAACAATGACGGATAACCAGCCTGATAGAAAGATGTACCTACATTTCCTCCACCTGCTCCGATTGATAAAATACCGCATTTTCTTTTTACAGTTAAATCACTCATTCTTGTTTTCCTCCATCTCTTCTTTAGGTAATAGATTCAGTGCCTTCTCTGTTAATATGTAGCCAAATGCCCTCTCGATCTTTGCTCCCTTTTTTACATATCTCATATTCTCCAAGATGCGAATATGTTTATAAATTGTTGTTACCTTGCACCGCTTTTCAATCTCGCAAATTTCATTGCATGACATCGAGTGCATATGATCTACTGCTTTGCGTTTTCTCATAATGTTGAGAATAACATACTGTATTCTGTTTAAATTGTCTTCCACTTCGTTTCACCTCCTGTTCATATATTCTCTATTTCTTATAATTACTTTTTTAATTCTGACGTCAATCTGAAAAAATATAGGCTTCTCAGCCTTTACTCCCTCATTATGAATCCCTCCTTCATATATCTACTTCTCTAACTACACTGATTTTGTCTTTCAATATTAAATACACATTCTAATCTGGCTTTTCCCCACTTTGAGAAGAATTTTTTCAATATCTTTCCTCTCGTCATTTGATGGTAAAAAATATTGTTGATCATAACTATCTTCTACTTTTCAAATTAAATTTTCTCTGTACAACTTATAAATAATAAAGTTGTATCTATATTTTCTACGTTTAAACAGAAAAATTTTAAAAAATTTTTGCCCATAAATTCAAAAAACACTATATATAGACTTTTACATCTACATATAGTGTTTCGCTTGTCAACTATGTAATACATATTTTTGTTTTTGCTACACTTGACAAATCAGATAAAATGTGATATGGGATTAACCACAAAAAATTTCTTTAATAATTTGGCTCATACTTTCACCTATCATCTTTTTAAAATCTCTTCCAGATAAATTCAAATCCACCTCGCCATTATTTATACTTTCCTCGAAAAAATCAACCCACTCTTCGAATTCGCCCCCTTTATCTTCAAAAGCATATTCTATTTCATCCTTTATGCAGCTATCATAATAATCTAAGACCATATTATATTTTTCCTCCTCACCTCTTAAAATCTCTTTTAATTTCTCAAAATATTCATCACTAATACAATCAAATTTATAGTATTCCCTTTTTTCGTACTCTTTTGGTATTGGATAACTACTATATCTATCATATCCCTTTTCAAAAAAGCCATTTATTAACTTTTTTATAAAACTATTAGCCGTCTGATCCGTTCTTTTAAGATAATCCATCAATCTATCATGGTCTGACATATCGGAT
This sequence comes from Clostridia bacterium, assembly GCA_910576325.1. Classification (GTDB taxonomy): domain Bacteria; phylum Bacillota; class Clostridia; order Lachnospirales; family Lachnospiraceae; genus Laedolimicola. The sequence goes on along the minus strand of CAJTIM010000007.1, from coordinate 5,545 downwards.
AATACATACTTTACAGAAACCATCTTTGTTTTCTTATCATATTTTTTCTGATAATCCTTTTGTGTTAATGTTGTTTGCTTTTTATTTTCTTCCATCTGAATTTCCTCCAATTGCGATCTATGTAGTACATATATTTTAATTTATCTTCATCAAATCTATGTACTACATAGTACACTATCTTGGCTGATACTTCAACATAATCTATCTATACATTATGTGTATCTGATATGGAATTTATTTGTAACCAATATTCGCCAATACTATTATATACTTCTTAAATACGGCTATGAAATCGTTCTTTCAAGCCTTATATAATTTCAAGTTATGAATTGTAATAGTCATGCTTCTGACAAATTTCGTGTACCGTTTCAGCATAAATGCTTCTTGAATGTTTATTTAAATCGGTATTGAAATTCTTCTTACGCAAATATAACTTTCTCATTTCGTCTGTATATCCATTATCTCTAATCCATGCAACTTTTTCATCTAAAAGATAATATCCATATGGCTGTTCTTCCCATGTATAAGACCTTTGCTTCTTATTAAAATGGATATATTCCTGGCATTCATTACCATCATCATCTATGTAATTATTTACTATAGCAAAATCACAGCTATGTAATATGCTTGAATTTTGCTTATCCTTTACCTTTATTGTAAGAACCCGTGTAGAATCTTCAGCATTATCATACCCATAATGATGAACAACCTTATTAAGTGCAAACATGATTTTGGTTTTGATCTCTTTTGCTGAAAATCTGCATTCATCATCATTTACTTGTATATTAACATCAAAATCAAAACCTTTATTGGATTTTACATCATGTGTCACCATATTTCGTTTGACACTGCCTACAAAATCATAGCGAAAAGTAAAATCTTCGCAAAGATCATCTTGTACTAAATTAATAATCTGTATTAGGTTGTGTTTCACAGGGGATAGATGTCGTTTTGATACATACTGGAAATTATACATTTTCATTCGTCTCCTTTAAAAATTATTCCCATGCCGACCATCTAACATTTTGTTAAATCATTTTATTGTACTCTCTTGAAATCATTTGTCAAGAAATTTGGAAAAATATTGCTTTCCTCTTTCGCCAGTGCTATTATTATAATAGAAAACCGGTGTACAAACGGCGTACATCGCTCATCTATAAAAATTTTAGATTGGAGGTAACGCTATGGATATAACGATTGCTGTTACTGTTATTGTAATTTCTATTTCTTGCATAATTACAATTAAAATTTTCACAAAAGACAGCAAACATGATCTTGAAATTCAAGCAGGAAAGTTTTTTCACCTTTCTATTAAAAAGCATGATTAAAATTGATTGAAACGATAAGGGAGCCATTAAATATTGCTCCTTTATCAAAATTCAAAAGGGCCGGCCCACTATCCGGACTGGCTCTCTTCATCCCAAAATCAATCAAATTAAATTCCTGTATTCCCTTCTTCCATCCACAATCGCATATATAATAACCTCTTTTTTATCCTCATTAATCTTATAAAATACCAGATGCCTTTCTACAATAAGAACTCTATATCCCTGTTTCCTCAAAATAGAATATCGTGGTATACTTCCAGACATGGGAAAGTCTTCTAATCGGCCTATTACTTTCTCAATTTTATCAAGGTAATTTAATGCTATGTTTATGCTGCCAGAATCATCTGCAATATAAAAAATAATCTCCCTTAATTGTTCATCTGCCTTGTCTGTCCTGACTATATTATATTTCATCCGCTTTTCTCTCCAACAAGGATTTTCTGATATCATCGAATGTGTCTTGCATCGGTGCTACTCTTCCATTCACAACATCATTTTCAGCCTCTGCCAGTGTACGCAATAGTTCTAGTTCTGATTTCATCTGGTAATAATCTTGTAAGCCCAAAATCGCTGTATCACCACGGCCATTTACTGTAATAATGACAGGATTTCTTTCTTCGTGGCATTGTCTGGATATTTCACTATAATGGTTTCTTAAATCTGAAGATGGTCTGATTGCTTCCATAATGCGCCCTTTCTATAGATATTAGTCTATTTCATTCAAAATATAGTCATATTATATCATTTTATGTATATATTTTTCAAGGGATTTTATTGCAAAACAAAACCAGTCTACTAAACAGTAACGAATAGACTGGCTGTTTCTATGCATCTAATTATTTTATTTCCCTTAATTTCAATCACAAAATTCTATTGTAACTTTCTTTGGAACAGTGGTAATTTTTATTCTTCCAGATTGTTGCAACTTGTCTATTGCTTCCTTGACCTCATGCTCTGGAATATTAAGATCTCTGGACATCTGAGGGATCGATTGCGGATATCCTTTTTCTTCCATAAAAGATTTCAGATAGTTGTATACTTTCTCTTGATTATCCATAATAATATATGTCCTCTCTTTTTTTAAAGTAGTATGTGATGGATGGTGGAAAAGTATGCAAGGTGGTTTTGAAATGGTATAGAAATCTACGCAGAAACTTCTTTGCAAAAATATCCAATCCCGAATAAAAATCTTGCCGTTTTCTGTCATATATGGTAATCTAATTTTAATCAGTGTAGCAGTATGGGGATAGTTCCTCGGTTGCCCTTTTCGGAAACGGAAAGGAGATTATTGTGAATACGTTAGAAATTTTGACGTTGCTTCTGGTGGTATTTGCCGCCTTGACTTACATAGATAATCACAGCAACCGTAAATAGACAGAAAAAAGCTATCCTCTACCGCAAATAGGGGATAGCTCATGTAGCTTGTAAATCATTTTGCATTAGTTTCCGTCTAGGGTAATGGGGACGATCCAATATCTCCGTTACCTTCTACACTGATTATAAATGATATACTTATGGTTTTCAAGTGAATTTTTTGCAAATCTACGGATTACACTTCTTACAAGGATCATATCCCATAGCAATCACATCGTCCCTGTTTCCAGAATAAAACTGTTTATTCTTTTCGGCCATCTGCTTTACACTTCCACAGGCAGGATAATGAAACTTCTTCGTATTTGTATTTAATATATAATCTGTACCAGCCGGTGTAGGTTCCTGTTGTTCTACAGATTCTTGAGGCGCCGGCGTACGGGGCTCATTCCCATTTTGTGTATCTGGATTACTGTCTTGCGATTCTATCGGTTCCGGCTCTGTAGATGCTAACGCACGTTCATCCATCTGACTGTTGCCGGTGGCATAATCTATAACAATATCAGGCTGTACATTATATACAAATACATTAAAGCATATCCCGTCTCCTTCATCTTCCACAGACCAGCCTTCCATCAGAACACCATAAGCCAAAAGATCATCTTCATCAAAAATTGGTGCTACTCTATATAATACGTGATTGTCTGTTTCTTTCACGTAATCAGCTATCATATTCTCAAACGGAAGCATTCCTTGTACATTCAAATATCGGGTTCCCGTAATCAAATTCTTTTCATTTGCATTTTCTCCTGACAACTGATAACCAACTAAATGACATCTATTGTACAAATATTTTCCATCTACATTATCATATTTTATGGTCTGCCATCCTGAAGGCTTTATTTGTCCAATACCTTCACGTTCTTCTGTCGGCATGAGATCTTGTCCTATATTCGCACAGGCAACTCCACATCTTCCCAATTCATCCAACTCTGAATAATATTCAAAGGATGTTGTCGGAAGATTGTCTTTAGTAAAAAAAGGAATATTATCATTCATTATGACATATAGTTCACCAGCATAGTCAGGAATATCAACAGAAGCTTCCGGCTCAAAGCTGGTAACAATTTCATCAATAGAAAGAACCTCTTCTATCTGCTCTTCTGTAGGTGGTTCCTCTTCTGGAACGTCTATTGGTTCTTCTTCAATTCCCTGAATCTCCTCAACTTCCGATTCCGAATCTGTTTCTATAGTAGTAGAGCTACCACAAGCTGAAACTGATAATACAATAGCAACCAAAAAGATTAATAAGGAAATCGTTTTATTGCTTTTTGCGCTTGTATATCTTTCGTGTAATTTTTTCATGTGAGGTTCCTCCAAATTCTTTAGTATGTGTAATTTCCCAGCCCAAATTTAAATCTATATCCAAATATACATCTGCCGGATATGCCCGATTCCAATAATAAACAATTATAACATCCAATTTATCCTCATGTGGTTTCAATGGAATATTTTCTACAAAGCAACAGCTTTCCTTTGGAGCACATCCAAACAAATCATCTTCTACAATAACTTTATCAGAAATCCTACTAAATAGTTTTGAAGAATATGTATTCATCCAGACTTTTTCTTCTGTAATAGACAACATATCTTTTAAAACAGCTTCGTCTCTACTTTGTCGTCTATGATTAAATAGCATACCATTGCTATCATCTACACAAATAAAAATTGTCATAGTATTATTGTCCTTCTATATTTAATAACGTCTTATTTATCTATTGCAAGTCATCATTAGTTATTACATATTCATTTACTTCTTCTTTATCAATAGTTTCTCGAATACACCAGAATGGCGAATATGTACCCTCTTCATCTCCCTCAGAAAAAACAGCCTTCACATTTACTTTTTGCCCTTCTTCAGATAATCTATTCCAGCCTATTTCAAATTTACGCCACACCCCATATCTATTAGTATGCTTATGTTGCTCCATAGTAATGCTTGGGTGCTGTCCAAGAGAAATACCAAAATGCCCGGCATCCATATTAGGATGTAATGCTTCTTTCCCTCCAACAGATTTATATTCTTGGTGATGACTTCTTATTTTCCTGGCATTATCTGTATGCTGCATATCACAATCAAAATAAGCTATATTTCCTTTATCATCTGTGATGTATAGATTTGTTTTATAAACAAGTGCAGTATTTTTTTGTAAATTAGAAGGATCTAATTTATCATTGATAGATAGATTTATCATTTGATCCACTTGTAGATAATCTGGATAGTATTTCTTACATTCTAGTAGCTCAATATAATTTGATAATATGACACCCGGAAACATAATGTCTTCAAAGATAATTTCTTCTATTGTTGTGTTTATTAAATCCGCTGTATTGTATAAATTACTGTTCGTCCAACAATCTTATCTCTTTTCTTCTAAACATGTTATTATCACTTTTACGAGTAAAGACAATGGAATCTAATTCTTCTAATCACCTATTTTCTATAATAATACCAAACTTATTATATTCAAACCACACTATATTTTTATTTATTCACACCAATTTTTTATAATATTTATCAATGATTTTATATAAGCCAATTAAAACAGAGGGTTCATCAAAGATTTGCATTAATTCAAGTGATTTTAATTCACCATCTATTTCTTTAATATATTCTCTTAAAAGTTTATTTTGTATATTGCTTAAATAAAAATTCCTAAGAGCTGGTTCTTTTGTTCTAGCCATTGAATATTCTTGTGCGGTGAAACCGCATATCCGGGCTGGCGGAAACCGCCAGTCCGGCATATGGGAAACCGCTATTGCGAGTTTACTCGCGTAATGCTTTATCTAAGCCATATACCTCACGCATTGATTTGTCATTTTGGGGATCAATGCTGGTGATGTTG
>CAJTIM010000006.1 GCA_910576325.1 Clostridia bacterium | reverse complement strand
CTAATGTGAAAGAGTGAGTGTGTATCACTGCTGAAACTATGCTTGATGGGGCGCCGGATGCGGTGAAAGTCGCATGTCCGGTGCTAGCCGGGGGAAAAGCCGGAGATAACATCAAAGGCTTACCTATCGGAACCTCTCGTTTATATCCGGAGCGAGAAGGACATTTTGAAACTCGTAAACACAATCATCTTAAACACCAAAGGGGAGGGGCAGCAATCCGGCGAGGATTTTTGGGTGAAAGCCGAAAAGCTCTATTATACTGCACTGATCGGGTATATATGGTATGAGTGCGTGGAGGAAGAACAGAATTTCACTACCCTGCTTGACATGATAAATGCCAGTGAAGCGAGGGAGGATGACGAGGAATTTAAGAACCCTGTGGATTTGATGTTCGATGAGCTGGAGGAAAGAGAGCCGGAGCATTTTGCGGTAAAGCAGTATAAAAAATACAAACTGGCGGCGGGCAAAACAGCGAAAAGCATTTTAATTAGCTGTGGCGCACGTTTAGCCCCCTTTGACATCAAGGAACTGCGTGACCTGACAAGTTATGACGAGCTTCAGCTTGATATGATTGGGGATGAAAAGACAGCGCTGTTTGTCATTATCTCCGATACCGATGACACATTTAATTTCATCGTGTCAATCATGTACACGCAGCTTTTCAATCTGCTCTGTGACAGGGCGGATGATGTGTATCATGGCAGGCTGCCCGTCCATGTGCGCTGCTTACTCGATGAGTTTGCAAACATCGGGCAGATACCAAAGTTTGAGAAGTTGATTGCCACAATCCGGAGCCGGGAAATATCAGCTTCCATTATCTTGCAGTCGAAGTCGCAGCTCAAAGCGATTTATAAGGATAACGCCGACACCATTGAAGGGAATTGTGATACCACCTTATTCCTCGGAGGGAAGGAAAAGACCACCTTAAAAGAGATGGCGGAAATTTTGGGTAAGGAAACGATAGACCTTTACAATACCTCTGACACAAGGGGTACATCGCAGTCCTACGGTTTAAATTATCAAAAGACCGGGAAAGAGCTTATGAGCCAAGATGAGATTGCAGTCATGGACGGAGGGAAGTGCATCATGCAGCTTAGAGGGGTAAGACCTTTTTTCTCCAATAAGTTTGACATCACAAAGCATAAGCAGTACCGCCTTCTGTCCGATTTTGATGACAAGAACGCCTTAGACATCGAAAAATATGTAAAGAACCTGTGTAAAGCGAAAGTCAGGGACAATGACACCGTTGATGAGGTGGAGGATGCAGGCGTGATTGAAGCATGACAACTGAATATTGAAAAACTGAATATGGAACCCGTCAACCAGCTACAAAACTTTTGGACAAAAAGTCCAGAAGTGGAACGGAGTTTTGAATGTACTTGGGAAAGGACAAAAACAAAGCGCCCGGCACAGCCAATCGCCAAACTGAATGTGCCGGATGCCCGCAGGGTTCTTCCTAAAGGATTGCCCTGTCTTTATTTTACCATAAGGCAGGGCATTTTAACATGAAAAACTCTTTCAGAAACCAGACAAAAACTATTTTTGAGAAAGAAAGAGGTAGAAACATGGCATTTTTTACAACAGCGGTAACAGGATTAAAGACAGTCGTAACAGCAATCGGAGCAGGCGTTGGCGTATGGGGCGTTATCAATCTGCTTGAGGGATACGGGAATGACAATCCGGGCGCAAAATCACAGGGAATCAAGCAGCTTATGAGTGGAGGAGGCATTATCATTGTGGCGCAGACGGTGATCCCACAGCTTTCCAGCCTGTTTTCATAAGATAAATGGGCGGCATCATAGACAAAATCACTGATTTCATAAAGGAGATGCTGCAGGGGTGGGTGCTTAGCAACCTTGATACCATGTTCTCCGATGTCAATGATAAGGTCGGGACGATTGCGGGGGAGGTCAGCAAGACACCCAGCACATGGAACTCCGGCATATTCAGCATGATACGGACGCTTTCGGAGAACGTGGTAGTACCCATAGCAGGCATGATAATCAGTTTTGTGCTGATCTATGAGCTGATAACAATGGTAATCGACAAAAACAATATGCATGACTTTGATACAAGCCTGTTCTTCCGTTTTTTATTTAAGGCTTGTATCGCTGTCATGCTGCTTTCCAAGACCTTTGATATAGTCATGGCGGTGTTTGATGTGGGAAGCCATGTGGTGACACAGGCGGCATCTTCCATATCAGGCTCCACAAGCCTTGACGTACAGGCTACCCTTACCACCATGTTCAATAACCAGATTGACACGATGGGGATAGGGGAGCTTATCGGTCTTGGCATGGAAACTATGGTCATCAGCTTATGTATGAAAATCATGTCCGTCCTCATCACCGTCATTTTATATGGGCGCATGATTGAAATATACCTTTATGTGTCAGTTGCCCCAATCCCGGCAGCGACAGTCACCAACCGGGAATGGGGTACAATCGGGACGAATTACTTAAAAGGGCTTGTCGCACTTGCCTTTCAGGGGTTCTTTATCATGGTGTGCGTGGCGATCTATGCTGTGCTTGTGGCAAGCGTGGCAGTGGCAGGCAATTTACACAGCGCATTATGGTCGGTTGCGGCATATACCGTAATCCTCTGTTTCAGCTTATTCAAGACAGGCTCATTATCAAAATCAATTTTCAATGCCCATTGAGTACAAAATTACTGTACTTGGCGGGCATTGCCCACGAAAGGAGCAGACTATGGCAATATCCGTACCAGTGCCGAAAGACCTGAGTGGAATCAAGACAAAAGTGGCGTTGAACCTTACCAGAAGGCAGATTATCTGTTTTTCCGGCGCAGCGCTTGTGGGCATACCCTTATACTTCCTTACCAAAGGGGTATTGGGCACACAGGGGGCGGCGCTTATCATGGTGGGCGCAATGCTGCCATTCTTCTTTTTGGCAATGTATGAAAAAGACGGTTTCCCGGCAGAGAAGATATTATACTTCATGCTCCGGCAGAAGGTACTCACGCCGGGAATCAGACCGTATAAATCGGAAAACCTTTACAAGCAGTTGGAGGAACGGGAAAAAATCAGGAAGGAGGTATGTTTCCTTGAACAAAAAGCAAAAGGCGGGGGCGGCAAAGCCAAAACCGCAGGAAAATAAGCGGACACCGGAAAAGGCGGGACTGACCTTATCGGAAAAGAAACGCCTTGCGGAGCTGAAACGTGCGCTTGCCGGGAACAGCAAGGAGCAGGCGAAGCCGGACACCGCACAGAAAACCATTACATTCAAAAAAATGTACCGGGACGGCATCTGTCAGGTGGCGGACAGTTATTACACGAAAATGGTGGAGTTCTTTGACATCAACTATGACTTGCTGGAGGTGGAGGATCAGGCGGATATTCTGGAAGAATACAGCAAACTGATTAACTACTTCGATCCGTCCATAAAGTTCCAGTTGTTCTTATTTAACAGGCAGGTCAGCGAGCAGGCTCTTGCGGAGCAGTTTGACATTTCCTTACAGGGCGATGCGTTTGACGATATTCGTGACGAATACACGCAGATGTTAAAGCACCAGTCGGCAAAGGGCAACAATGGCATCATCAAATCAAAATATCTGATTTTTGGCGTGGAAAGCGCCGGGTACAGGGAAGCAAAGAGCAAGTTAAGCAATATCGAGAAGGATGTGGTACACAACTTAAACAATATCGGCACAAACGCCAGAGGTCTTGACGGGAAGGAAAGGCTGCGTATCCTGCATGAGTATTTCAATCAGGGTACAATGGAGCCTTTCCGTTTTTCGTTTAAGGAGCTGTCAGAATCCGGGAAGTCGGTCAAGGACTATATCGCCCCACCGGGGTTTGACTTCCGCTATCCGAGCCGCTTTAAGTCCGGCAGCATCTATGGGAGTGTGTCTTACCTTGATATGATTGCGCCGAAGTTTACGGACGAGATGGTTAAGAAGCTGCTGGATATTGACGATAACCTCACACTTACCATGCATATGCAGACCATTGATCCGGTGGAAGCAATCAAGATGATAAAACGTGCGCTCACCGACATTCAGAAAATGAAAATAGAGGAACAGAAGAAGGCAGTCAGAAGCGGCTACGATATGGATATTCTGCCTACGGACATCGTGACTTATGAGAAGGACACGCTGGAGCTTCTGGACGATTTGAACACAAGCAACCAGAAACTTATCAAGATGACGTTCCTCATTGCCTGTTACGGGAGGACGAAGCGGGAACTGGAGAACCTGACGCAGAGGGTGTCCGGCATTATCCAGCAGGCAAACTGCAACCTGCGGTGTTTGCAGTATTTACAGGAACAGGGGTTAATGGCAAGTGCGCCGATTGGCTGTAATGAGGTGGGGATTGAAAGAAACCTCACCACAAAAAGCGCCGCTGTCCTTGTACCCTTCTGCACACAGGAGCTTTTCATGCCCGCCCCCGCCATTTATTACGGTCTGAACGCACTTTCCAACAACATGATTATGGCAGACCGGAAAAGGCTGCGTACACCGAATGGGGTGATTTTGGGCACACCCGGCAGTGGTAAATCATTCAGCGCAAAGCGTGAAATTTTATCCTGTTTCCTTATCACAAAGGACGATATTATCGTCTGCGATCCAGAGGGCGAGTATTTTCCATTAGTGCAGGCGCTTCATGGGCAGGTGGTAAGGCTTGCCACTAACTCAAAGGATTACCTGAACCCGATGGACATTCAGCTCTCCCATAAGGGGGATAAGGAAGCGTTGAAGTTAAAGAGCGATTTCCTGATTACCCTGTGCGATTTGATTGCCGGAGGGAAGGACGGTCTGGAAAATGACGAGAAGGGCATCATTGACACCTGTATCAAGCATATCTATGACGGGTATTTCAAACACCCGAAGCCGGAGAATATGCCCATACTGGAAGATTTGTATAATGCGCTGTTAAAGTATGAGCCGAGGGATGTTGCGCCGGAGATGCAGAGGGAAGCGAAGCAGAAAGCGGTTCGGATTGCCAACAGCCTTGTCTTGTATGTGCATGGTTCGCAGAACTATTTCAACCACCGTACTAACGTGGATTCCCATAACCGGATCATGTGCTTTGACATTCGTGATTTGGGAAACCAGTTAAAAGAGATTGGAATGTTAATCGTACAGGATGCGGTCTGGAACAGGGTTTCGCAGAACCGGGAACGGAAAGTTGCCACAAGATATTACTGTGATGAGTTTCATTTGCTCCTGAAAGAAAAGCAGACCGCAATTTACTCGGTGGAGATTTGGAAAAGATTCAGAAAGTGGGGCGGGATTCCAACAGGCTTGACACAGAATGTGGGCGATTTTCTGAAATCGGAGGAAATTGAGGGCATCTTGGGGAACAGCGATTTTGTGTACCTGTTAAACCAGAACGCCAAAGACCAGCATATCCTGGCAGATAAGTTAGGACTGTCAGAAAAACAGCTCATGCACGTCACCAATTCCGAGCCGGGAAGCGGTCTGATACTGTTTGACAACGTGGTAATCCCATTCGTGGATAAGTACCCGGCAGATACAAAAACCTTTGCGATTATGAATACGAAGCCGGAGGAAGCAAAAGGGAGTGAATAAAATATGGGGGAAGAAACTGGCAACAGTATTATTTTATCAGACCAGATATATTGTATGGACTGCATGGAATTAGTAGCACAGATGCCGGACAGATATGTGTCGATGATACTCACCGATCCCCCATATGGAATTTCCTACCAGAACAATTTCACTAACAGCAGGCATCAGGTACTTGACGGGGATGAGGGAATAGATTATGAACTGTTTGCGCATGAAAGCTATCGTATTTTGAAAGATGATGCTCATGCGTATTTCTTTACCCGGTTTGACTGTTATCCATATCATTATGAATGTCTGCGGCAGGCTGGATTTGCCATAAAAAACTGCATGGTTGTAGAAAAGGGAACGGTCGGCGGCATTGGCGATTTAAAAGGCAGCTATGCCAATAATGCAGAGTGGATTATTTTCTGCCAGAAAGGAAGGAGGATTTTTAACCATACAACATTACTGCAGAACAAGAAAAAGGCGGGAAACAGATTCCATGCAGGCAGGGAATTAAGCAGGAAATATAAAACAAGGTTTAATGCCTGTTGGTTCGGCTCTGAATATCCTAAAGCAACTTATAATTCCGTATGGCAGAAGCAGAATGGCATATACCACCCTACCATTAAGAATGTAGAGTTTCTTTCATGGTTAATCCAAATATCCAGCCAGCCGGGGGAATTAGTATTTGACGGTTTTATGGGGACAGGGAGTACCGCACTGGCAGCAATAGCAACCGAAAGACGTTATTTAGGTGCGGAAATCAATCCGGGGTATTATGAAACAGCGGTAAGGAGGATTAGGGAAGTGCAGTAAACTGAGTGATTTTTATTATGGGTTTGGAGGAACTAAGAGAATGGCACAAAATAAGAAAAAGGATACCGTCTACCGTAAAGAAGTAAATAAGGAGTTCCATAAGGTAGCGGATAATGCCTTTACAGGTGGCGGCAATGCTGCCTATCAGCCGAGGGATTCCGGCATCGGGAAGCCGGGGCATGGTTCGGGCGGGAAAAGGCAGACGGAAAAGAGTATGCAGGCGCAACAGGAAACTTTTGGACAAAAAGTCCAGAAGTCCAAAGAGAGCCAGCCGGGAAAGGAAAACAGTTTTACAGACAATAAAAGCATGGATTCCCGGAAAAATGATGCCGGACAGCGTAAATCGAACCATGCTTCAAAATCCCATGCGAAAAAGCAGATGTACCAGAACACTTCTGGACAAAAAGTCCAAAAGTCCGATGCAAAGCCGGGGCAGGAGGAAAACCCGGATTTTATAAAGGAAAACAACACGTTTACCGGGCAGGACAATTTCAATCAGCCGGAGGAAACAGGGAAGAAACAGCCGGATGCGGAAGATTACCACCGGAGGGACACTTACAGGCAGTCGCAGAAAAAAGGGAAGTACCATAAAAAGCGGGTACAGAGGGAACACCAGAATAAAGGCGGCACGAAGGAAAAAGCGGAAAATAAAACATTTACGGAAGAAACTTTTACAGGAGAAACCGGAAATTCTTTTCAGGGGGAAGGAGGCTCTGAATTTGCCGGAAGCAAAAAGCTGAAAAAGAAGCAGCGGCAGGCACAGAAAGCCGGGAGGAAGGTACAAAAAGCAAGGGCAAAGCTGCCTAAGACAAGGGAATACACCTTGCAGAGAGTGTTTGACGAGAAAACCGGGAAGGGAAAATATGTAATTGTCCCTCTGGATAAGGAGAAGCCTTTCAAGCAGGAGGGCGTATCCAAAACCACCATGCGCCGGATGCAGAATGAGGGCAGGAATTTTGTGCATGGGAAAATCGCTGAAACGGAGAAAGAAAATTCAGCGGTGGAGGGCGCACACAAGTCGGAGCAGAAAGTGGAATCGGTTTATTCTTTCGTCAAAAGGCAGATAAATGGGAAAGAGCAGAAACAGCGGGCAAAGATAGCAAAGCTGGAAAAGAAGCAGTTTAAAAAGGAAGTCAATTTCCAGTACCAGAAGTTTCTGGAAGAAAACCCGCAGATGCAGAAAAAGGCATTGCAGAAGCGGTTACAGAAACAGCGCATTAAACGGGAGTATGTCAAGGCGAGGAAAAAAGCGGCGGCAGGAAAGACGGCGGAGCAGGCGTTCCAAAAGACAAAAAACGGTGCGGTCACTGTGGCGAGGAAGTTACAGGAGTTTGCGAGGAAAAACGCCGGACTGCTTGTGACAGTGGGCATCATGGCTCTGCTCCTTATGATGATTATGGTTTCCGTATCGTCCTGTGGGGCGATGTTTGCGGATACGCAGTCCACGATTTTAGCAGCGAGTTATTTAAGTAAGCCGAAAGAGATTGACGCCGCTGATTTACAGCTTACCCGTCTGGAGCTTGACTTGCAGAATGAGATTGACCGGGTGGAAACGGATTATCCGGGGTATGATGAATATTCCTATAATCTTGGGGCAATCGGGCATAACCCGTTTACCCTTATCGGCTATTTATCGGCAGTCCATACGGAATTTACCGCAAGTGAGGTGGAAAGCGAAATACAGGCTCTTTTTGATGAGATGTATACGCTCACACTTACGCCGGATACGGAAACGAGGACAAGGACAGTCACAAAGACAGGCACAAGGACGGTCACTGATCCGGTCACAGGGGAGGAAACAGGGGAAGAATATGAGTATGAGGAGGAAGAAGAATACGAGGTCAGTATCCTCCGGGTGACACTGACGGTCATACCGCTTGAAAGCCTTGTTTCCGGGAAAATGGATACGGAGCAGGCGGAGATTTTCGCCATGTACCGGGAAACAAACGGTCTGCTTCAGGAGTTCACATCGCCGCTTAACCTTTACTGGTATTACTATGTGTCAAGCTATTACGGATACCGGAAAAATCCAGCCACAGGGAACGAGGAATTTCACCGGGGCGTGGATATAGCTGTACCGACAGGCACAACCGTTTATGCCGCCCATGACGGTACGGTGACAGCGGCGGCGTATGACAGCCACTACGGGAATTATGTAGCGATTGAGATAGACGGTTACATAACCAAGTATGCCCACATGGACAGCATCAGCGTGGGTGCGGGGCAGGAAGTGGAAAAAGGGGCGGTCATCGGCACAACGGGGAACACCGGGAGCAGCACAGGAAGCCATTTGCATATCGAATGTTTATATGACGGGGAGTATTATAACCCGTTATTTTATTTCGATGTGGGCGAAGGCACGCTTTACGGGGAAACGCCGGGAGGTCTGCCGGGGAACGCCATACCGCCGGATGCCTACGATGACGCATCGGTGCAGGCTCTTATGGAGGAAGCCGCAAAATACCTCGGCTACCCTTATGTGTGGGGCGGCTCAAACCCTTCCACAAGTTTTGACTGTTCCGGCTTTGTCTGCTGGGTATTTACCAACAGCGGGGTGCATAACCTTCCACGAACTACAGCACAGGGGATTTATGACCAGTGTACTCCGGTTTCCGCATCGGACGCAAAGGCGGGGGACATTATCTTTTTTACCGGGACTTACAATTCTGCCGGGGCAGTGAGCCATGTGGGGATTTACTGCGGTGGCGGGACTATGATACATTGCGGCGATCCGATCAGTTACGCAAGCATCAATTCTTCGTACTGGCAGAGCCATTTTTACAGTTTCGGAAGGTTAAATTAAGGAGGCATTTATGACAAAGGAACGCATTGAAAAGGAGCTTTCCAAAGTGGATGCGCAGCTTGAATCCTTACAGGCAAAAAAGAAGGATTTGGAAGAACAGAAGCGCATGGCGGAAAGAGCCGAAAAAATGGATATTATCGAAAAGCATAAAATCTCGTCCGAGAAGCTGCAATTACTTATCAAATTCAGCGAGGACGAGATTTTGAAGTTATTGGAAGAAAAAGAAAACGCAAAGGAGATGGCAGGAAATGAAGAAAAAGTTATCAGTTAGGGCGGCGGTGTCGCTGTTCTTGTCGGCATTGCTGTTCTGTATGCCCATAGGGGCGTTTATGGCGAACAGTGGGAATACGGTAGATGCCTATGCGGAGGGTGCGCTTACGGAGGAAAACAATACCGAAGGGGAAACAGAGGAAACCGCCGGAGCAGAGGAAAGCACTGAAACCGGGGAAAATTTAGAGAATGGGGAGGATGAAACCGGGGAAACAAAAACCGAGTCCGGCAGTAATGAGGAAGAAACGGAAAGCGGTACGGTATCCGGGAACGAAGTACCTGAACCGGAATGTACCTGTAAAGAGAAATGCACACAGTATGTTACGGATAAGGATTGCGGTGTCTGCAAAGAGGATTACAGCTTATGCGAGTATGTGAACCCGAATGTAAAGGTCACAATCTCCACTCCGTCCGGGTGGCACAATGACACCACAAAGGTACATATCTCCATAGAGGACGTGGCACATTCCGGCAACTTCACCATAAAGACAGTGCAGGCGAAAGTGGCACAGAATGGGAGCTGGACAGACGTAACAGAGGATATGTATGTAGAGATTTCGGAGAATACCACCGTCTATGTGCTTGTGACAGACCAGAAGGGAAAAACCTATGAGAAAAACCGCTATATGAAATGCTTTGATTTCACGAAGCCTACCTTAAACGCTGCGGTCAGCGACGGTCTGCTCTCCATACAGGCGCATGATACGGATTCCGGCATCAAGGCGGTGTATGTGAACGGGTATGAATTTACGGAGCTTACAAACGGTGTCCTGAATATCCGTCTGCAACAGTTTGACGCAGGCTACCAGTATTTTACCATTTCCGCAATGGATAACGCCGGGAATATGTCGGAGGTCTACAAAACAGCCAACCCGTATTACACCGATCCGGAAAAAGAGGACGGGAACGAGAAGAACCCGGCAGAGCAGCTCCCGGTGAACGCACAGGCTACCAAGCCTTCCTCCGCCACCGCACAGGTGACGGAGCATACCAAGACGGACAGTGACGGGAACACCGTTTCCGAAAACAACCTTGCAGAGCAGAAAAAGCAGGCAATGGCGGAAGCGGCGGCATCGGAGAAAAAAGAGGAATCCGGGGAAAAGGAGAAAAGCGAAACGGGAAAGGAATTTTATACAATCCAGACCGCATCGGAAAAAGTGTTCTACCTTATCATTGACCGGGACGGGGAGGAAGAAATGGTGTATTTCCTGACGGAAGTTACGGAAAATGACCTGTTGAACGTGACAGCGGACAACAGCGAAACCTTACCGAAAAATTCCGCTGCGCTGGAGTCCGCAATCCCTGTGACGGAGGGCGCACTTCCCAATAACAACGGGGAACAGGGGAAGGAGGAAGAACCTACGGAAGAACCCACAGAGGACGGGGAGGGGGAAAACACCGAAGAACCTGAGCTGGAGAAACCAGAAGAAAACCCGGCGGCAACCTATATCATTCTTGGGATTGTGGCAGTTGCAGCTATTGGCGGCGGCTATTATTTCAAAGTAGTCCGGAAAAAGAAAGAGGAATTTCTTGACGAGGACGATGATGAGGAGGACGAGGAAGAAGAATATGACGATGATGAGGAAAACGAGGGCAGTGAGGATGATTTCTTTGAAGATAAAGAAGGGGAGGATGACTAAATGCAGTTAGTGATAGCGGAAAAACCGAGTGTTGCAAGGAGCATTGCGGACGTGATCGGCGCATCGGAAATCAGTGACGGATATATGGAGGGGAACGGATATATTGTGAGCTGGTGCGTGGGGCATCTGGTGGAACTGGCACAGCCGGAAAGCTACGGGGAACAGTGGAAAAAGTGGACGTATGAGAGCCTTCCCGTCAAGCCGGAAAAATGGCAGTATGAGGTGAAGCCGGACACAAAAGCGCAGTATGACGTGCTGTACCAGTTGATGCACAGGAAAGACGTGTCGGCTGTGATTTGTGGAACAGACGCCGGACGGGAGGGGGAACTTATCTTCCGTCTGGTGTATGAAATGGCAGGCTGTGACAAGCCAATCAAACGCCTGTGGATTTCCTCAATGGAGGAAACCGCCATTTGTGAAGGGTTTGAGAATTTACAGCCGGGGAGCGATTACGATAACCTGTACCATTCCGCACTGTGCAGGCAGGAAGCGGACTGGCTTGTGGGCATCAACGGTACAAGGCTGTTCACTGTCCTGTATGGCGGAAAGGTTTTAAAGGTGGGGCGGGTGCAGACACCCACCCTTGCGATGCTGGTAGATCGGGAAGCAAAGATTATGAATTTCCAGAAGGAAACATATTACATGGCGCATATCCTGATGGATGGGATAGATGCCGCCACCGGGCGCATGGATGACAAAAAGAAAACAGATGAAATTGTGGGAGCTTGCCGGAACGGGCAGGCTCTTACCATGTCTGTTGTAAAAGAGGAAAAAGCAGCCATGCCGCCGAAGCTCTATGACCTTACCACCCTCCAGAGGGATGCGAACCGTTTATTTGGTTTCACCGCAAAGCAGACCTTAGAGTACACACAGAGCCTTTATGAGAAAAAGTTAGCCACATATCCGAGAACGGACAGCCAGTTCTTATCCGATGATATGGGGCAGACCGCAAAAGGTGTAATTGAAGCGGTGTTCAGCTCCCTCATGTTTGAGGAAAACAAAACGTCCAGCCCAGATATAAAAAGGATTCTGAACAGCAAAAAAGTGACAGACCACCACGCCATTATCCCCACAATGGAGATAGGGAAAGCTGACCTTGCAGCACTGCCGGAAACGGAGCGCAAAATTTTATCCCTGATTGCGAACCGCCTGTTATGCGCCACCGGGGAGAAGCATCTGTATGAAACAGTCAAAGCGGAGTTTTCCTGTAACGGACACACTTTTGCGGTTTCCGGGAAGTCTGTCACGCATAACGGGTGGAAGTCCTTTGAAGATGCCTTTAAGCGTTCCTTTAAAATCTCCGGGAATACGGAAGAAGAAAAAGAGGAAAAGAAGCTGCCGGAGCTTTCAGAAGGACAGGTGTTTGACGGTGTGCAGACCAAAATCAGCGAGCATTTCACTTCCCCGCCGAAGCGCTTTACGGAAGATTTATTATTATCCGCAATGGAACGTGCCGGGGCGGAAGATATGGGCGATGACGTGGAGAGGAAAGGCTTGGGTACGCCAGCGACAAGGGCGGACATTATTGAGAAGTTAGTCAAGGACGGCTTTGTAAAGCGTGAGAAAAAGCAGATCATACCAACAGAGGACGGATTGAAACTGATTACGGTGCTGCCGGATGTGGTGAAGTCCCCGAAACTTACCGCCGATTGGGAAAATGCTCTGACACTGGTAGCGAAAGGGGAGCTTCCTATGGAGGACTTCATGGCGGACATTGAAAATATGGTGTCGGAGCTGATACACACCTACCATGAGGTCAGTGACGAGCAGAAAAAGATGTGCGCACAGGAACAGGCGGCTCTTGGGGTATGCCCGAATTGCGGCGGTCAGGTGGTAAAAGGAAAATTCGGTGCGTACTGCATGAAAAAATGCGGTATGAACGTGAGCCGGATAATGGGTGCTGTCCTTACCGATGCACAGGTGAAGGATATGCTTGCTGGAAAGAAAATCCTGTTAAAAGGGTTAAAGAGCAAAGCGGGCAAGCCCTATGATGCCTATATCATTCCGAGCGGGACAGAAGAATATAGCTATACCAAAGACGGGGAAGAAAAAAGCGGGGTACAGTTTAAGTTTGTCATGGAGTTTCCGAAAAAGAAATCTTCTGGCGGGAAGAAAAAATAAGGGAGGAAAAAGTATGTTTACAACCGGGGATAAGTTATTAAACGTGATGAAAGAGGAAGAAATCAGCATTGTGGAGCTTTCCAGAATGTCAGGAGTGCCGGAGAGGACGATTATGGATGTTTTGGCGGGCATCAGAGAGCCGGAGCTTGGCGTGGTGTGCCGGATTGCGGACGGACTTGGCATCTGCGTCCATGAACTTCGTGCCGATGAGGAACAGTATGCCATATCCGTACAGAAAGATACCCTTGCAAAGCTGATTGTGGTCAGTGAGATAAACGGTGTGGAACTGGAAGAACTGATACATACTATTCTGGAAAAAGGCATTGAGGAACATGGTTTCTATGAGTGATTGATAGTAGGTTGTAGGGTTCGTTAAGTACCCTACAACTGAAATGTGAAATATTCTGAGAAGAAATTGAGTTACAACTGATAGGGTGGTATAATTTCCATAATACGTTAGCTAAAAATAGATATAAATATTATGGGAGGTTATATGTTAGAAGGATATTTGAGTGGACTTGAGGAAAATGAAATACGTTTTATTTCAGAGAATCATAAGGATTTTAAGATTATAGTAGATGAAGAACACTTTTTTTGCTTGCAACATGAAAGGATAGAGAAGGATATTGTTGAGGGTTATCTTTTTAATAATTATAATTTTAAAATGTTCGGTTGTATATATAATGGGAGAAGCATCTCGTGTAAAGGATATATTTATTCGAGCGGTAATAATCCGCCAGATGATCTTTCACAATTTGATAGGATCATGTTTACTGGAAAGCCGATAGATGTATTTGCTGGCGGTAGTGCTAATGTGATGAAGAAGATTGATAATGGGATAGATTGGAGTGAGCGCTTATATGCAAAAGAACCTCGATATTGGAATGAAATAAATACAAAATATCCGGCAATAGTTAATGGGATTTTATGTGAAGTAGGAATCGACTACGCTATTTATTATAATGAAAGGTGGGGAGAACGCAATATAGGTACTTGTACGCCACAATTTTATATTGATTTTAAAGAATCGGTTGGAATTGATATAATACCAGACTGTTATTTGTGGGTATTTGATTTTATGAAATTTTTGAGTTTCCGCCGAAATATTAAGTTTGATAATATTAAGATTTATAAGAGAAACAGAGATAAAAAATTTGAAAAAACAGGGATTGTTTATTTCAGAACGATAGATAGAGGTGAGTATACAAATTCTGAATTGAATACAATTCTTACAAGGGATGTTGGAGATAAATTTGGAGAACTTTTTCAATATATTGCAGAGAGGCGTCAAAAAGATACTTCTGATGAGTTATTTGTTCCAGATAATGATACGGAGTATAAGGATTTAACTCATACAAGTTTTTTAGAATGTGCATTAAGTTTTGAAGGAGAGTATGACCGTACACAAGAAACAAAAATGGAAACTAATGCAGAGTTCCAGCAAATAAAACAGTTAGCAAATGATGTGGTGATTGACGAATCCTGTAAATTAGTGGATCAGGAGGAAAGCGATTCTTTAAGAGAGGAATTATTGGAATATATTAAGAAGAACTTTGAAAGTGCTGCCGATGAATTAAAAGAGCAACGGACATCAAAGAAAAAGAAGGAAAAAATTGAAAATTATGCGAAAAAAATATTAGATGACCTTGATAAAATAGATTTTTCCTTAGAGGAACAATTCAATAATGTGCTAAAGAAATACTCAGATATTTTAAATGATTATAAGAAGATGTTAGCACAGAGAATGAAAATCCATTTTGAAGGAAATAGCAATTTAGGTCAGATATTTTCTAAGATGCGAAATGAAATAGGACATGGACACCCGAAAGACTTAGAGGATATTCACGCCTATACATATCAGTTAGCCAGATGTATGATATATGTTATGATTTTGGATAATACTGGAATTTCACATGATGCAATAAAGCGAGTAATTCATAAGATTTTTTAAGAAAATGGAATTTAAAGAAAATGCACTTAGGAGAAATCTTAGGTGCTTTTCTTATATGAAGAATCAGTGGAGGAAAGGAGCAGACAAAAATTGAATAAAGTTTACCGTCACTGGTGGCAATGGCTTATGAACGAACCATAGCCGCCTTTTTTATTGCCAAAAAACAATAAACAGGAAATGGAGGTTTACCATGAGAAAATATGACTTAATTTCCATACTTTCCGCAGAAACATCAAGGGAAGTGACGAGAAATGAAGAAAGCTGGAAGAAATATCTGAACACAGCATCAAGGCTCTACAAATACCCGTTCAAAGACCAGCTCCTTATCTATGCCCAAAGACCGGATGCTACAGCCTGTGCTTCCATAGAGATATGGAATGAAAAAATGCACTGCTGGGTAAACAAAGGGGCAAAGGGTATCGCCTTGTTTGATGAAGAAGGGAGTCCCAACACCGGACTGCGGTACGTCTTTGACATATCGGACGTGCATAAGGCAAGGCGCATCGGGCGTTTCCCCAGGCTTTGGGAGATGAAGGGGGAACATCAGGAAGCGGTGCTTGACCGTCTGGAAGGGATTTACGGGGACACTGACAAAGAAGCCGGGTTTACGGACAGGATCAGGGAGATTGCTTCCCGGATTGCACAGGACTGTTATGGGGAGCTTGCTTCGGATATGGAATATCTGAAAGAGGGAAGTTTTCTGGAGGAACTGGACGAACTGAATATTGCTGTCCGTGTCCGGGAAACACTGGCGGACAGCATCGCCTACACTGTTTTAAAGCGGTGCGGCATGGAAGATGCGGAGCTGGCAGAGGAAATCCAGTTCCCCTATATCCATGAGTTTAATACAATCGAAACACTGTCGCACATCGGTGACAGCATATCCGATTTATCCAAACCTGTGCTTATGGAGATTGGCAAAGCAATCGGGGCGTATGACAGGGAAATCGCCGGAAAGGAAGCATCAAGAAATTTTGTCGAAAAAGGACTTGCAAATACCTCTGGCACACGCTATAATGCTTTAAAGCGTGAAAGTAAAACGGAGGACATACAACTTACCACACAGACCGGGAACGCCGGGGAAAGGGGAAAAAATAATGAATCTGACTTACGAGAAGAACGGGGATTATCTGATACCGATGTTAAAGATGGACGAACAGCCGGAGGGGACACTGACGAAATACGGACTGATGAGGAAGAATTACTTACAGGAACACAAGAAGGGGATTTACACCGGGCTTCTGCTGAAAGGGAAGCTGAAAGAGCATCTTCTGACCATTCAGGAGCAGGCAGAGCAGAGGATGGAACTGCTGACCGGGCAGATGATGAAGCAGGAGGGAGTGACGGAAAAACTCAAGGCGGAGAACCAGATGCTTTGGGTTCAGAAGATGAACAGCATCAGGCACTCGGCGGAGGAAATCGTACTGAGGGAACTGGTATACAGCCTGTAAGTGAAGGAGCGACTGAAAAAACTGAAAATAAGGATTTACCAGAGCCGGACAGTGGAGAACCATTGCCCGGTCTTTCTTTGTCTGAAATAGAGAAAGGCATCTTGCAGTTTGATGAATTTATGGTGCATAAATGCCCGGATATTGCCGGGGTAATGCTTTTCGAGCCGGATAAGGATAAACAGACGGAATATATCAAAAACAGTTACAGGCATAAGGAATTTACCGAGTTTTATGTAGGGGAGGAAAGAGCCGGGTATAGGGCGGACGAAAACGGTCTGACCGTCTGGAGGGGAAGTTATTTAAACCGGACAGCGGAGGCATCTGTATCATGGGAGGATGTGAGGAACAGCATCGCCTTTTACATGGAAAAGGGAGAATATCTGAAAGAAGGGCAGATACCGCAGTGGGAAGAACCAAAGGAAACGGAGGTTTACCAGCAGCTTAGTTTATTCCCCACCATAGAGGAACAGATCGGCACGATAGAAGCGGCGCAGGCAGGAGAGAACTATACCATGCCCGCCGCTTTTTCTCTGCCGCAGGAGCAGCTTGAAGCCATTTTACGGACAGGGGGTGGACGGGATAACAGCAGGAGCCGCATTTACGCCAAGTACCAGCAAGGCAAAACGCCGGAGGAAATGGCGGAGTTTCTGAAAAATGAATATGGAACTACCGGGAAAGGCTTTGACTTCGGCAGCAATCCCATTTCCGTTTGGTTCAATGAATCCGGCATGAGCATCGGCTACGGGATGTCCGCAAAAGAAAACCCGGTTGCGTTAATGGACTGGCAGGAGATAGAGGGCGTTGTCCGTTCTATGGTGGAGAGTGGCTCTTACATGGGCGCAAATGAAGTGTTCCTTGTGGATGCGGTGGAACGTCAGAGGGTGTCAAATGACCTGTTCAATTTCTTTTGGGACGGTATCGGGGAAGCGCCGGAGAGCATACCGATTAAAAGCCACAACCACCCGGAGAGCATGACAATCCTGTGCGAGCTTTTATCCACGCAGGAGGGGCGTGATGTCATCGCCGGGGAGCTTTCCCGCGCAAAAGAGCAGATTGAAGCCGGGGAAAAGCAGATCAGGTGGCGGTATGTGAAAAAGCCAGAGCATCTGCTTTCAGAGATTGCGGATTTGAGTACAGAGAAAACGGAATACCCGGTACAGGACAGCGTGGAGGTGCTGCATGAGGATTTTATTACACAGGATGAGATAGATGAGCGTCTGACAGGCGGCAGCAACTATCATCATGGGCAGTTCCGTATCTATGAGTATTTTATGGAAGGGCATGATAAGAAAGAAAATATTGCCTTCCTTAAAAATGAGTACGGGACGGGCGGCGGTTCTCCCGCCCTAATCGGTTCAGACCGGAGCGATGAATGGCACGATTCCAAAGGAATCAAACTGGGGAAAGGCAGGATAGGCGATCCATACGCAAAAGTGCTTTTAAAATGGAACGTGGTGGAGAAGCGCATCAGGGAGCTTGTCAATGCGGATAAATACCTTACGCCGAAGGGAAAGGAAGCCTTTGCACAGTACAAAAAAGAGCAGGCGGAGGAAGCCATGCGCCGGGAGCAGGAAAAGCTGGAGCATGGTGTCCGGGTAGAATGTAAAGATGCCATAGAAAAAGCGATTGCGGAGAAATTTGACGGTTACACCCTTCCGGGGGATACTGCAGAGGGCGTTATCCGGCAGTATGGGAAGGAACGTGTGGAAATCGTCCTTGCAAACACAATCATGCACTTATCCCATGACGGGCGGTTTTCCCCCGACAATAAGGAGTGGGCAAAAAGCCTTGTCCCTTCCGCTGACTGGCAGACCAGGGATTACCTCGTCACGTCCCACCCGGCTGTGCTGGACGGTTTTACAAACCAGACAAGGCGGTACATAGAGCGTGACAGGGAGCCGGAAAAAATTGCTGTACCGGAACAGGAAGCGGAAATTTCCGGGGAAAAATCCAAAAGTCCCGAACCGGAAAATAAAGCCAGCGACAATGAAAAAGCGCTGATGGAAAGGCTTGCGGAGATGTCCGCTGTGGTAAAAATCTGCGGTGCGCTTTCTATGAAAGATGTGGTCGGCTGGAATGAGGATACCGGGGCGGTTGCCATAGAGGATGACAGCAGGAGTTTAGAGGGCAAGGCGGTCTATGATACTCTGTTTTTAGAAGCTACTGATTATGTCCTGATGCAGTCATTAAGCGGCAATACGGAAAAAGCGGTGGAAATGGATGCTCTGCTGAAGGAGGCTCAGAAGTATGCGGCACGTTATGAGAGCGAGCCAAAACAGCAGAGGGAAGGACACGCTGCGGAAGTTTCTGAAGCAGAGCTGTCAGAAGAAAAGAAGGAAGAACCTCTCCCGGATGCCGAGCCGGAAAACCTTACAGAAGAACCAGAACAGGAAGAAACAACACGTTTTACGGTTACGGAAACTTCGGATGCCTTTACAGAGCCTTATGCGGTGTGGGACAGCGAAACGCAGGATTATTATGTAACAGGCGATGGCACAGTGCCGACATTTGACACACCGGAGGAAGCGGATGTTTTCTGCCATAAGCTCAATGAAGGTTTACAGACAGAGAATTTACAGGAAACAGGGCAGAAAGAAACAAAAGATATTGCGCCAGAGCCGGAAAAGGTTACAGAGGAAACAGAACAGCCGGGAACGGAAAATATTTCAGGCACAAAAGATGTTGCTATAAAAGATGATTTTCCCGACATTGACACTCAGGCTGTCCGGGAAGGTCTGGAAAAAGCAGGCATTGTGGACGGGCAGGTTGTAGATGAAAATGCTTTGGAAAACAGCCCGTTTATCCAGCAGGTCATGGGCGATGTGGAAACGCTGACCGGGGGCAATTCGCCAGAGCCGGAAAAAGCATCACAAAAACAGCCGGAGATTGATAAAACAGGCGCAGTCAATTACCGCATTTCTTTCAATGAAGCAGAGAATACTGGGAAAGGATTTGCGCCGAAAGAGAAATTCCGGCAGAACGTGGAAGCCATACGAACCCTTGAAAAGATTGAAAGTGAACGCCGCACTGCCACACCGGAGGAACAGGAAGTCTTAGCAAAATATGTGGGTTGGGGCGGTCTTGCCGATGCCTTTGATTCTTCCAAAGCGAACTGGGCGAATGAGTATCAGGAATTAAAGAGCCTGTTATCCCCGGAGGAATACGCTTCCGCAAGGGAAAGCACGTTAAATGCCCACTACACAAGCCCGGTCATCATTCAGGCAATCTATGACGCAGTGGGGAAAATGGGATTTACAAAAGGTAATGTGTTAGATCCCGCCGCAGGCATCGGGAATTTTTATGGCTGTCTGCCGGAGGAAATGGCGGGGAGCAGGCTCTACGGGGCGGAGCTTGACGGGATAACCGGGCGTATCGCAAAACAGCTCTACCCTCATGCGGACATTCAAATCACAGGCTTTGAGAATACCACCTATCCTAATGACTTTTTTGACGTGGCGGTGGGAAATGTGCCTTTCGGACAGTATAAAGTGTCTGACAGACAGTATGACAAGCATAACTTCCTCATACACGATTATTTTTTCGCAAAGACTTTGGATAAAGTACGTCCGGGCGGCATCGTTGCCTTTGTCACTTCAAAGGGGACTATGGATAAGAAAAACCCGGAAGTGCGGAAATACCTTGCACAGCGGGCGGAACTATTGGGGGCGGTCAGGCTTCCGAACACAGCGTTTAAGGAAAATGCGGGTACGGAGGTCACTTCGGATATTTTATTTTTAAAGAAGCGTGACCGGGTGTTAGATATTGAACCGGACTGGGTGCATCTGACGGAAAAAGACGGTATCGTGATAAACCAGTATTTCGCAGACCACCCGGAAATGGTACTCGGAAAAATGGAGATGGTTTCCGGGGCGCATGGCATGGAAAGCGCCTGTCTGCCGGACACGTCCCTTCCCCTGTCGGCGCAGCTTAAACATGCGCTCTCTTATGTGGAGGGCAGCATCGAGCAGGCGGATTTCAATGAGATTGATGATGAGCTGGCAAGGGAGAACATACCCGCCGATCCGGACGTGAAGAATTACAGTTATACCGTAGTGGACGATAAAGTGTATTACCGGGAAAATTCCATTATGAAGCCTGTGGACGTTTCGGAGAAAGCGGAGCAGCGCATGAAGGGCATGGTGGCAATCCGGGACTGTACGCAGGAACTGATAAACTTCCAGTTGGAAGAATACCCGGATGAAATGATTAAAAACAAACAGACGGAGTTGAATCAGTTATACGATGATTTCTCCAAGAAATTCGGTCTTATCAGTTCACAGACCAATAAAAGGGCGTTCAATCAGGATTCCAGCTACTGCCTGTTATGTTCCCTTGAAAATCTGGACGATGAGGGGAACTTCATTGGAAAAGCGGATATGTTCACGAAGCGTACCATTAAAAAGCAGGAAGTTGTGACGAGCGTGGACACAGCCAGTGAAGCGCTGGCGGTATCGCTTAGCGAGAAGGCGGGCGTGGATTTAGCCTATATGTCGGAGCTTGCGGACAAGAGCGTGGAGGAAATCACAAAGGAGCTTGCCGGGGTAATCTTCCAGAACCCGGTCACAGAGGAATGGGAAACCGCAGACGAGTATTTAAGCGGGAACGTGCGGGAGAAGCTGTCAGTGGCGAGAACCTTTGCAGAAAACCACCCGGAATATGCCATTAACGTGTCCTCACTGGAAAGCGTACAGCCGAAGGAGCTTGACGCATCGGAGATTGAGGTGCGTATCGGCGCAACATGGATTTCCACAAAATATATTGAGGACTTCATGCGTGAAACCTTTGAAACGCCGGGATACCTGCTTGAACGTAAGACAATGGGCATACAGTATTCAGGCGTGACCGGGCAGTGGAACGTGAAGGGGAAAAATGCGGACAGGGGAAACGCACTTGTCAATATGACCTACGGAACAGGGCGGGCAAACGCATATCGGATTTTAGAGGATTCCTTAAATCTGCGTGACACCCGTATTTTTGACATTGTGACAGAGGACGGGAAAGAAAAAAGAGTCCTCAACAAAAAGGAAACCATGCTTGCAAGCCAGAAGCAGGAAGCAATCCGGGAAGCCTTTAAGGACTGGGTGTTTCGTGATCCGGAGCGCAGGCAGGATTTATGTGCAAAGTATAACGAGCTTTTCAACTCCACCAGACCGAGGGAATATGACGGTTCGCACTTAAAATTCCCCGGCATGACACCGGACATTGTACTCAGACCGCACCAGCTTAACGCTGTGGCGCATCAGTTATACGGGGACAATACGCTGCTTGCCCATTGCGTGGGGGCAGGCAAGACCTTTGAAATGATTGCGGCAGCAATGGAAAGTAAAAGATTAGGATTGTGTCAAAAGAGTTTATTTGTTGTGCCGAACCACCTGACGGAGCAGTGGGCGAGTGACTTTCTGCGCCTGTATCCGGGTGCGAATATCTTAGCGGCAACCAAGAAAGATTTTGAACCCGCCAACCGGAAAAAGTTCTGCTCCAGAATCGCAACCGGGGATTACGACGCTGTGATTATCGGACATTCTCAATTCGAGAAAATCCCGCTTTCCACCGAAAGACAGATGGCGATGATTGAAAGGCAGATAACGGAAGTTGAAATGGCAATCGAAGCGCTCAAAGCGGAAAATGGAGAGCGATACTCCATTAAACAGATGGAAAAAACAAAGAAATCACTGTCCGCAAGGTTGAGCCGGTTAAATGATTCCAGCCGGAAGGACAATGTTGTGACCTTTGAACAGTTGGGCGTGGATCGGCTGTTTGTGGACGAGAGCCATAATTATAAGAACCTCTTTTTATACACAAAAATGCGGAACGTGGCGGGCATCGCACAGACGGAAGCGCAGAAATCCTCGGATATGTTTGCCAAGTGCCAGTACATGGACGAACTGACCGGAGGGAAGGGCATCACATTTGCGACGGGTACGCCAATCTCAAATAGCATGACGGAATTATACACCAATATGCGTTATCTCCAGTACAACACCTTACAGCGGTTGGGGTTAGGGCATTTTGACAGTTGGGCGGCATCATTCGGGGAAACTCAGACAGCCATAGAACTTGCGCCGGAGGGTACTGGATACCGGGCAAAGACGAGATTTGCGAAGTTTTTCAATCTTCCAGAGCTGATTGCGTTATTTAAGGAGAGTGCCGACATTCAGACACCGGATATGTTAAAGCTGCCTGTGCCGGAAGCGGATTATGAAAATATTGTGTTAAAGCCGAGCGAGTACCAGCAGGACATGGTTCAGTCCCTTGCGGACAGGGCGGAGGCAGTCAGGGACAGGAAAGTGCAGCCGAACATCGACAATATGCGTGAGCGATACGTTACAGCTACAAACCACGAGGAAAACGTGACAAAAGCTGTGACTGGTGTGCAGTAGTTAAAAGCACATCAGGATAACTGATAATCTGAGAAGTGGAATGACAGGGTAACGCCTTGAAACGCTTCCCTTAATACCCCGTTGGGCGAGTGGATAAAGTTCACGGCTCACAGCACGGAGAGGACGGCTGAAGTATACCCAAACAGGCAGAGCTGTGGAAAGGCCGGCAGAGGTGCCGGCTGTATATGACAGGTCGGAGGTCTATATATAGTCATGGTTAGAATGTCTGAAAAGACTGACATATCTGCGAACGTACAAGTCTATATGTCGCATAGATAGAAATGTCTATTCCACGGGCGTGGAGCCAGTGAGGTAAAGTAAAAGTGCATGTTATGAAATACCTTATGCCGTTACAGGTGGCATCAAGCTGGCAGGCTTAAAGCAGAACCTAAAACTATATTGAAATCCTTGAAGTTTTTTTTTCAGGGATTGGGATAAGATTATCGGAACGTAGTAAGTTACCCGACACCTGCCCATTTGCAGGTGGTGATGACGAATCATATAAGCGTCTTTGCGGGTGATGAAAGTGGAGGCACAGTACTGATGATACACGCAATAATAAGGCGTGAGGAGGGATAGCCTCCAGTCAGTAGTCAGATTTGCAATAGGAATTATCACCATAGGTTCGAGCAAGACAAAAAGTTTGCTCCGAAAGGAGTGATGTTCTATGACAAAGAAACTGAAAAACAAGAAGCTAAGGCACAACGAATACTACGATATGCAGGATATTTATGACGGGCTGTACCAAAAGAGCAAAGACGGCGGGAAATTCAGGAACCTAATGCAGTATATCACTTGTGAAAACAATATAAAACTTGCGTATAGGAACATCAAAGACAATGCCGGGAGTAAAACGTATGGTACAGACGATATGAATATCAAAGATATTGAGCGAATCGAAGTAAGCGAGTTCGTGCAGATTATCCAGCGTAAATTTAAGGATTACCAGCCAAAAGCAGTAAAAAGGGTAGAAATCCCAAAAGAAGGGAGCGACAAAACAAGGCCGCTTGGAATCCCCACAATGTATGACCGCCTGATACAGCAATGTATCTTGCAGGTTTTGGAGCCAATCTGTGAAGCAAAGTTTTATGAACACAGCTATGGGTTCCGCCCAAACAGGAGTGTGGAACATGCTATCGCCCAGACGCACAGGAATATGCAGTTATCCAACCTGCATTACTGTGTGGATATAGACATACAGGGATTTTTCGATAACGTCAACCACTCAAAGCTGTTAAAACAGATTTGGACAATGGGAATACAGGACAGGCAGTTATTAGTGATTATAAGGAAGATGTTAAAAGCCCCGGTCAAAATGCCGGACAAGACCGTCTGTTATCCAACGAAAGGAACACCACAGGGCGGTATTTTGTCGCCGCTGCTGTCCAATATTGTGCTGAATGAGCTGGACTGGTGGGTCAGCAGCAACTGGGAAAACATGCCGACAAGGTATGAATACTACACAACCACCACCAAAAACGGCACGGTCAGCAGGAGCGGCGCAATGGAAGCATTAAAGAAAACCAATGTAAAGGAAATGCGGATTGTGCGGTATGCGGATGACTTCAAAATCTTTTGCAGGAGTTATGACGCCGCCGTCAGGACATTCCATGCGGTGAAAGGCTGGCTGAAAGAACGGCTGAAACTGGACATCTCACCCGAAAAATCAAAGATAGTAAACTTGCGGAAACACTATTCGGACTTTCTTGGATTTAAGTTAAAGGTTCATCGGAAAAGGAATAAATACACTGTTGTCAGCAGTATGAGCGACAAGGCTGTGAAAAAGGCGGCAAAGAAGCTGGTGGAGCAGATAAAGCGCATACAGAAGCCGGACAGTGGCAAAGAGCAGTATAAGATGATACAAAACTACAATTCAAAAGTCATGGGCATACACAATTATTATAAAATAGCTACCCGGATATGCCTTGACTGCCGAAAGATAGCATTCCAGGCAACGGCTGTATTCAAAAATCGTATGAGGAAAAATTTTAAATCCGTTAAGTATTATAAAAAGCGGAAAAAGAGAGTGCCAAACATATCAAAAGCTGTGAAAATGAACTATGGGAAAAGCGAGCAAATCCGATTTATAAGCGGCTATGCAGTAGCCCCGGTTGGGTATGTACAGAACAAAATCCCTAAGTGTAAGAAAAAGTCTGTCAATAAATACACAGCCGAAGGGCGTGCTGAAATCCACAATAATTTAGGGATAGACACCTTTACGCTGTTGAAACTCATGCAGAACCCTGTCAGCAACAGGAGCATACAGTATGCGGACAACAGGATTTCACTTTATGCCGGGCAGTATGGGAAATGTGCAGTAACAGGGATAAAACTGGAATACAGCGACATCCACTGCCACCATAAAACCCCACGCTGTCAAGGCGGTACAGATGAATATAGAAATCTGGTAATCGTGCATGAGGACATCCATAGGCTAATCCATGCGACAAAGCAGTACACAATATCACAGTATATTTCCGAATACAAAGACACCATAGATTTACGCAAACTGAATGAGTTGAGAAACCTAGCTGGAAACACAGAAATAAGTTCTTTGGATAATACTATTGCAATCTAATTATTGATGGAGCGCCGTGTGATGGGAAACTGTCATGCACGGTGCGAACCGGGGGAAAGCGGCGAGAACTGTAAAGCCAGTTCAGACCGTTACCTATCGGTATTAAAGATAACCAACGATGGAAGAAAGTTAGCGTTAGACCAGCGGCTCATCAATGATATGCTTCCCGATGAAGAAAACTCCAAAGCCACAACCTGTGTGGAGAAGGCGTTTGAGATTTGGGAGCATACAAAAGAGCAGAAATCGGCGCAGCTTATCTTCTGCGATTTATCCACACCGAAGGGAGATGGGACATTTAATGTATATGAGGACATCAGGGATAAGCTCATGGCGAAAGGAGTGCCGGAGAATGAGATAGCTTTTATCCATAACGCCAATACGGAAACAAGGAAAGCGGAGCTGTTCGCAAAGGTAAGAAGCGGGCAGGTTCGTTTTTTGTTAGGCTCAACCGCAAAAATGGGTGCCGGAACCAACGTGCAGGACAGGTTGATTGCGTTACACCACCTCGATGTGCCCTGGCGTCCGTCCGACATTGAACAGCAGGAAGGGCGGATTTTAAGGCAGGGCAACATGAATGACAAGGTGAAAATATTCCGGTATGTAACAGAAGGTACGTTCGATTCGTACAGTTGGCAGCTTATCGAGAATAAGCAAAAATTCATCGGGCAGATTATGACGAGCAAATCCCCGGTCAGAAGCTGTGAGGACATAGACGAAGCGGCTCTCACTTATGCCGAGGTGAAAGCTCTGGCAACGGGCAATCCCTACATAAAAGAAAAGATGGTGCGTCCGTAAACCGCTAATTTATTGGCGGTGAGGTCTAGTCAGAATACTCCCTTTAGCAAGGAGTAGGTAAAAGTATTAACGTGGAGAAATCCACAGCCTATCATTCTACAACTTATCTGATTTTGGAAACAAAACAGGGAGTGTAGCATGTTGTTGTCTATTATAGGCAGGCAATAGAGAAGTGATTAAAATTTCCTGACAAGCGTCTTTATTGCGAGAATGAAAATTCGTATATGAGGGTAAAAGCTAGATTGCCTGAACGATAGCCAGAGCCTGGACATAGCTTTGTCCCTGCACGAAAGGAGTTGAAACGTGCAGTGTCTTGGCAGTTGTATTTCCATTTTGTATAACTGCGGAATACTCAAGACAGGGCAACCATGAGTAGTGTGTAAATGGCGAAAGTCGTACCCGACAATACGGAAAGCTATTGTTTTGATTAGACTAAACGGAGATTGCCTAAACCCGTAAAAGGGCATGGCAACAGAGCTTCCATAGTAGTCTGAGGAACCTGAAATAACAGGGAAAGCTGTAAAACCAGATGCGGGAAAGCCGCCCACATGGCGAAGGGAAGCAGTAAGTTTGGAAAATACAAAGAAAGGAAGGTGCGTGAGGCATTGAGAAATCCTATTAACGTATTGAAAAGCTTAGGCGAGAAATCGCAGGAAAAATCGTATAAGTACCAGAGGTTATACAGGAACTTATACAACCCGGAATTTTACCTGCTGGCATACCAAAACATTTATGCCAACAAAGGCAGTATGACACCGGGAGTTGATGGCATGACCATTGATGGTATCAGCATGGCTCGGATTAACAGAATCATAGAGAGTATGCGAAACCAGAGTTACCAGCCAAAACCTGCAAGACGTGAGTATATCAAGAAGAAAACAGGCAATAAGAAAAGGCCGCTTGGTATTTCTTCCGCTGATGACAAGCTGGTGCAGGAAGTAGTCAGAATGATACTGGAAAGTATCTATGAGGGAAGTTTCTCCACAAAATCACACGGTTTCAGACCGAACAGAAGCTGCCATACAGCACTGACACAGATTAGGAATACCTTTACAGGCGCTAAATGGTTTGTTGAGGGCGATATTAAAGCGTGTTTTGACAGTTTTGACCATGCAGTGTTAATTCGTATTTTGAGGAAACGGATAGAAGATGAAGCATTCTTGAATCTGATATGGAAATTCCTGAAAGCAGGATATATGGAACAGTGGACATACAACAAAACATATTTCGGCATTCCGCAGGGTTCGGGGTGCAGTCCAATACTTGCAAATATTTACCTGAATGAGTTAGACGAGTTTATGCAGGGATTGAAAGAACGGTTTGATGTAGGGAGCTGTGACAGACGTAAAGTTTCTTATGAATATGAAAGTGTAAGGGGCAGGGCAAAACGCCTGAAAAAGAAATATGCCAAAGACTGGAACGAAATCAGTGAGGAGGAACGAAAACGCCGTGCAAAGGAAATCAGGGATTTGAGGGCAGTGTATACAAAACTGCCCAGATATGATGCACGGGATACAGACTTCAAGAAGATACAGTATACAAGATACTGTGACGATTTTCTGATTGGAGTTATTGGAAGCAGGGAAGATGCGGAAACCATAAAGGCAGAAGTAAAGAAATTCCTTGCGGAAGAATTAAACCTGACGCTTTCGGACGAGAAAACAAAGATTACACATACAAGTGAGTGTGCTGAATTTCTTGGCTACAGAATTAAGGTATCGAGGAATGAGAGCATTAAACGCCGAAAAGACGGAGTGAAGACAAGACCGTTCAGCGGAGTAGTGAAGCTGTATGTGCCGAAAGAAAACTGGATTAAAAAGTTGCTTGAATATGGGGCAATCAGGATTGTATCTGACGAAAATGGCAATGAAAAATGGAAAGTCATGCACAGTGGCAAAGTTCTGAATAAGAGCGACATTGAGATTTTAAGCGATTATAATGCAAAGGTCAGAGGGCTGTTCAATTATTACTGTATTGCTGACAATGCCTATGTAATAGGAAAGTTTGGCAGGACAATGAAATACAGCATGATGAAAACTTTTGCATTCAAGTACAAAACAAAAGTTTCCAAAATCAAAAAGAAGTATGTAGTGAATGGAGATTTTACAGTCAGCTATGAAACGAAGCAGGGGAAGAAGACTTCTGTATTTTACAATCAGGGCTATGGCAAGAGGGATAATTCTATCGCGGGTCAGGTTGAGGTACTGCCGCAGTATAAGCGGTATGACAGACCAAACAGCCTTGCAAGGAAGTTGAAAACCAAAACGTGTGAGTTATGTGGCGGTTATTGTACAGACTTGGAAATTCATCAGGTAAAAAAGCTGAAAAGTCTTAAGGGTAACAGTGAGTGGGAGAAACTTATGCGGAAACGCAGGCGGAAAACACTTGCAGTATGCCCAACGTGCCATGAGAAAATTCATTCCTGTGATGAAGAACGATAAGTTGAACTTATGGCGAGCCGTATACGCTGAGAGGTGTAAGTACGGTTTTAGGAGGGAGTATGGTACTGTCGAAGTTGATGACAGACTGTGCTTACCTCATGATTTAGATATTCAGGTGTCCAAGCTAAAGCTGTTAAAGGCGAACCACACCAGCCAGAAGTACCGCTTAGAGGACAATATCGTGAAGCATTACCCGGTGCAGATTGCTTCCATGAAGGAACGCCTTGCAGGGTATCGTGCCGACATTCAGACCTACGCACAGAATAAATTCCCGGACAAGGACACTTTCTCCATAAAAATCGGCAACCGGGTATATACGGACAAAAAGGAAGCCGGGGCAGCGCTGATTGATATGTGCCGGAGCGCAAAACAGCCGAATATGGCAGTCACAATCGGGGAGTATCAGGGATTTAAGATGAGCGTTTCCTTTGATTCGTTCTTTTCCAAGTTTACAGTCAACTTAAAGGGCAGCATCAGCCATGAGGTGGAAATCGGCACTGATCCGTTGGGGAATTTACAGAGGTTAAGCAATGCCTTAGAGGGCATGACCGGGAGAATGGAAACGGTGGCGCAGAAACTGGAGAACGTGGAGCATCAGCTTGAAACCGCAAAGGTGGAGGTCACAAAGCCATTTGCACAGGAAGCGGAGCTTGCGGAGAAGCTGGAACGCCTGACAGAACTAAATGCCCTGTTAAACATGGACGAAAAGGGCGGCGATGGAATTGATATGGACGATGAGCCGGAAAATGACGGGGAGCAGGAGGAACTGGACATAGAGGAAATGGGGCGTGATGCGGAAGCTGTGGCGGATGTGCCTTTTAAACCGCAGATTAACCGGGCAGTATCGGAAAAGATAGCGGAGCATGGGAAAGAGAGGAGGCTGGCAGACAGTCCCAGAGGGCGTATTTCCGTAAAAGAGAAACTTGCCGAGATGCGGGAGAAGGCATATGGGCAGAAAGCGCCGGAAAAGCCGGATATTTCAAAGGGAAAAGGAAAAGAGGAAAGTTTATAGGTAGTAATAAAAGGGTAGTCAATCGACTGCCCTTTTGTTAAGAATAGAGAAAATAAAGTCGATATACTAAAATAAAGAAAATTTGGGAGATATTTATATGGACGTTAATATATTAGTTGAAGATATTTTGGAATATAAGAAAAAGAAGAAGTTAGCTTTTTTTGTAGGTGCTGGAGTATCTGCAGTTTCAAATTATCCAAGTTGGTATGATTTAGTCAAAGATATGGCAGATGAGTTGAATTACAAATATGAACTAGATG
Organism: Clostridia bacterium; assembly: GCA_910576325.1. Taxonomy (GTDB): domain Bacteria; phylum Bacillota; class Clostridia; order Lachnospirales; family Lachnospiraceae; genus Laedolimicola. Next base: position 191,759 of record CAJTIM010000006.1, on the reverse strand, counting down.
CAAAAGGAAAAGCAATTTTTTCTTCAGAAGAATATTTACGGATACCACAGATATATTATGATAATAAGAGTGAAACAGAGTATTTTGAAAAGATAAATGGTGCATTTTCTAGTGATTGTAAGCCTAATGAAGTTCATGATTTGATTATGCAATTAAATCCATATCACATACTAACAACAAATTATGATACTTTATTAGAACAAGCGGCGAATAAATATGGTATAAATTATAGTGTAATCAACCATGATGAAAAAATATCTGTGACACCTACAAAAAGATATATATTAAAAGTACATGGTGATTTTGAAAATAACAAATTTGTTTTAAAAGAACAAGATTATTTAGATTATGAGAAGGATTATGTTCTTATTGATACAGTCATGAAAACTATTATTGCAACTAATCTGATTGTATTTATAGGTTATGGATTAAATGATTACAATATTAAACTTATTTTAAATTGGGTTAAGCAGGTTCAGGGAGATACATTTATTGAGCCTATTTTCATTTATACTGGAAAAGAAGAACTGTCTAATGAAATGATAACGTATTATAAGGGACGTGGGATCAGAATTATTGATACCAATTGCTTTGTGAAAAGCGGAGAGTTCAAGGATAAATATATTGCAGTTTTAGAAAAAATTGTGAGTTATAATAAGGCTGATGTATTAAAAAATGATAAAAACTTATTTGAATATTTATATGAAAAATTAGTAGGGCTAAATTTTTTTGAGTATGTTCGCGCTAGAGATATAGAAACGTTGTTTGAAGGGAAATATTATATTGATCAGCAAAACTATATTGTTAGCAGAGACAGCAAAGCATCTTATATAGAGGTGTTTTATGGGTTATTAAGTAAAGTAAATGAATTGGATGAAGATTATAAATTGAAACTTAATGTTATTCAGAGAGTATTGGATAAATCAAATATAAAAGGAATTCATGATGCTGGATATATTTATAATGGTATGGAAGAACATACTATTCGTAATGAGGTATTTTGGAGCGAATATGAGGAAATTGAAAAATTTTTGACAAGAAACTATGATTCTCTTAAGGAATGGTATGATGCAGCATACGGATTATATGCGGTAGGTAGATTAGAAGAGAGTTATTTGTTATATACAGATTTGCTGTCTTGGTCAAAAGAGGATAACGATTGGATACTTTATTATTTTTGTCAGATTAATAGATATTTTGTTTTTTTGACTATTACATCATATACGAATTATTTTAATAGTATAAATGGTCAGATGGCATATGGAAATGTTAATTTATTTAATGATGAGTTTATTGATTCGATGACTTCGGAAATGAAAAATTTTCGATTTGAAGAATTGTATTATGAATTGCCTGCTGAAATTAGAGAAAATTATGTTTTTTTACAAAGGTTATGTACAAGAAATATTTATTCTCAGGATATTATTGAATCATTTGAAAGTATCTATAAGATTGAACAAGATATTTTTAAGAATAAAGTCATTTTGGCGGGGCAATCAGAATATGAGAAGGTTAAAAGAAATATGTTAGATGCAATTATGTTTATATATGATAATAAACTTTTATATTCTCAATTTTCTGAACACAAGAACTATATAAGAAATACATTAATTAATGTATTTAAGGGCGAATATTATAGGATGAAACTTCAAATAAAGGAAAAGAATTTTTTTTCTAATCCTCATTACAAAATAAGTGCGCAAGATTTCGTATTGATATATAAAAATTTTAAGCGAGAAGATATACTATATTTAGAGAGTATAATTGATTTTGAAAAGTTTGATTTATCAGAACAACATGCTATTGAAGATATAATTTGGAAAGAATTTTCTTATCTTGAAAACAATTATTCCTCTAAATTACAAGGAAATAGAGTGAGGATGTATTTTATGTACAAGGAAGAATATAATGCGTTATGCTATTTGGCAATACATTTTATTTCTACACATGAATTACAAGAGAAAATTGTAAAATGTATTTTGAATTATATAGCGGTTAGAGAGATTGATGAATATGATAAATTATGTTTGGTAAGTAAATATATTCAGAAAATAGGTTTAAATAATCATATTGAAATGATTATAGAAGATTTTTTAATAGAAAAATTGTTGCATTATAAGAAATATCCCAATGCCTATAATTTGGACAATCAAGGTCGATTAGCATTTCCAAAGTATTGTAAAGTAATTTTAGATTATAATCCAGATTATAAGTCGAAAAAACTTTCAAATTTATGTAACGAAAATTTACCTATACATATGAAACAATATTTGAAAGAATTTTCAGAAGTACTTTTAGATGACGCAAAAAAGTTTTTATAATTCTAAATAATTTACAGCGGAAAGGGTAGGGAGGAGACAGGACTAAATTGCAGAAATTGAAACGAATACGGGCAGTAATATTCACTCAAATGTGAAAGTAAATAAAAAACAGTATGTAGAGAGCAGCCAGAAATGGCTGCTTTTATCATGCTCAAAATTAAATGGAGGTATCAGAGAAAATGGAAACAGCAGGACAAAAAACAAAACAGGTCATGGAGGAAAATGACGCATTAAAGCAGTTCATGGAGCTGCTTAACCAGCAGAACATGAAAGAGCAGTCACAGGATTTTATGGGGGTGTTCTGGTATGTGGCGGGTATGCAGGTACAGCTTAGCGCAATGGTGGATGAATTACAGAGTGTCCGGGAACAGCTTTCACAGATGCAGGAGAATCAGCCAAAATCAGTGAAAGAGAACCTCATGGATAAAGTGGCGTACCTTCAGGAGAAAATTACGAACCTGTCGGAACGCCTGACAGCGGTAAGAAACCGTCTGGTGGAAACAGCATCACAGGCGGTCAATACCTTTAAGGAAAAAGGAAAAGCGGAGATGTGCAAGGTTCTTCAGAAAGGAATTTCCGGCGTGAAGTCCATGCTTTCCGGCTACCGGGAGCGTCTGGTTGACGTGATGACGGATTTTGAAAAGACAGCCAACCAGATTGACAGCATTGGGGACGAGTTAAAGCAGATCGGGAACAGCGTTTCCAACGTGGGCAGGCTGTTAGCCGGGAAAGGCACGAAAGAGGTATCGGACGAAAAGCCGGGTGTCGGTCTGACAAGGACAGTCAATATGCCTGTAAAAAAGGCGGTTGAGAACCTCCGGAAAAAGATTGACGGGGCGGATCAGGCGTTTGAAAAGCTGGATCGGCTCTCTGCACGTCTGGATGCCGGGAAGGAAGCGGAGAAAGGAGGGCGGGTGTCCGTAAAGGATAAGCTGTCGCAGATGAAGGAAAAGGTGGGACAGCAGAAAAAAGCGCCGGAGCCGGACAAGGCAAAGACGAAAAGCAAAGAGGAAAGTCTATAAAAATATCAGCAAATAAAAATATCCAAAGCGGGGGCAGACAGGGAAACTTATCTGCCCCCTGTTTTTATGGAGGAAAAGGAGAGAAAACCATATGGCAGATGCAAGAACTGAAAAACAGAAAGTAAAAGAGATAACGGACAGGCTGGAGGAAGGCTTGAAGGCGCTGTTTGAAGGGGAGAAATATAAAAGCTACTTAAACACCATGTCAAAATTCCACAATTACAGCGCAAACAATATCCAGCTCATAGAGATGCAATGCCCGGATGCGACATACGTTGCCGGGTACAAGGCATGGCAGAGGAATTTTGAACGCCATGTAAATAAGGGCGAGAGGGGTATCCGTATCCTTGCGCCTGCGCCTTATAAAATCAAAGAGGAACAGGAGAAGATTGATCCGGTAACGAATGAGCCTGTGCTTGACCGGGACGGGATGCCCGTCATGGAGGAAGTGGAGATAAAGATACCCGCCTTTCGTGTGGTGACAGTGTTTGATTATTCGCAGACGGACGGGAAAGAGCTTCCCGGACTTGGCGTGAATGAACTGCATGGGAATGTGGAGCGTTATCAGGATTTTATGGAAGCATTGGAGAGAGTTTCCCCTGTCCCAATCCGATATGAGGAAATGGAGGGTGACAGAAAAGGATATTTTATTGATTTAAGCCGCCCTATCGCCATTAAAGAGGGCATGAGCGAAGCGCAAACCGCAAAGACCGGAGTCCATGAAGTGGCGCACGCAAAGCTCCATGCAAGGGAAGCGGAGCAGGATACGGAGAATGCAGTTTATAAAGACCGGGAAACGAAAGAGGTGGAAGCCGAAAGCATCGCTTACACCGTATGCCAGCATTTCGGGATTGACACGTCTGATTATTCTTTCGGTTATATCGCCGGGTGGAGCAGCGGAAAAGAGATGCCGGAGCTGAAATCTTCCCTCGACACCATACGCCGGACTTCCTCGGAACTGATAAAGGGGATTGAAGCGCAGCTTCTGGAGATTGAAAAGGAACGTGCTGCAGAACAGTCACAGGAGGACATTATCCTGCTTGTGTCAAATACAGACCGTTCCGAATATGACCTTTTGAATGTTAAGGGCGTGGAGAGGACGGAAATATTTAATCTACTGTCTGCCATGAAAGACGATGACAGGCAGAATGTGGAAGCCTACCTTGAAAGAGCCGGTGCATGGGTAACGCTGCTTGCCAATGAACGGAGCGAGGAAGTAGAGGAATACCATTTAGACTATGCCTATGATATGGATACCCATGAGATAACCGATTATAAGGCGTTGCAGGAAGAACGGGAAAAGGCGAATGTTCCGATTGAATATGGCGATGTGGTTGTGAGGATTTCCACGCCGGACAGCGGGGAATATGAAACCATTAAAATCATAAATATGCAGTCGGAAGTGCAGAATGCTTTATATGACATACCATTTCTTGAAGAAGATGAATGGAATGGAAGCGTTACGGATTATCTGGAAGAAAAAGGTTTTGAGTTTGTACCGATTATGAGAAGCGGCGGTTTGAATGACGGGTATCCGCAGTTTTATGATTTTGATGTGGATATGAGTGCATGGGAAGTGCATACCGCTTCGGAGCTTCCGGCAACGGTACAGGCGGAGCAGCTCATTAACCGCATGGAATTTCACAGGTCGGTATATGACAGCGATGAGCGCAATTTGATTATGAACCATGCGTATAAGCTGGATGATATGTATAAGACCACTTCCCTTGCACATTCCATTGCGGAGCAGAAAGACGATTCGGCTCTGCTTTGGGAAACAATCAGGGTGGCACGGGAAGAAATTGACGCTCTCCCGGACGGAATGGTAGGGCTGTCGGAAATGCACGAATATGGGTATTCATGGGATGAAATGCTTCCTCTGACAAAGGATATGGCTTCGGAGCTGTTCGGGGAAGATGTTTCGGTGTACCAGCTCCACGCAGACGGTTCAGAAACGATTGTAGAGGACAGGGCGGCATTGCAGGAGCATGACGGGCTGTTCGGCGTGGAAAAAGGCGATTGGAACGCTTATAAGGAATACCAGTCCATGAAGCAGGAATTAGAGGACAGTGAGCCTAACCGGGAAGCACAACTTTTGTATGGCAATGAGAGCAAGTTTGGCATCTACCAGCTTAAAGATTCAGAGGAAACGAGGGATATTCACTTTATGAATATGGATTATCTTGAGAGAAAGGGTATCCCGGTTTCCAGAGAGAATTACACCCTTGTCTATACCGGGGAGCTTACGGAGGGCATGAGCCTTGAAGATATTTACACGAAATTCAACATAGACCACCCGGCAGACTTTACCGGGCATTCCCTTTCCGTAAGTGATGTGGTGGTGCTGCATCAGGACGGGGAGAACACAAGCCATTATGTGGATTCCGTTGGTTACAGGGAGATACCGGAGTTTACAAAGGAGCTTTCGGTATCGGAGGAAATCAGCACAGGAAAAGATGCAGTCAGGGAGGAAACAGCGGAAATCCCGGCAGAAGCAGCGGCAGAAAATACAATGGCAGAGCCGGACAATGACAAAGTTTCCTATTATGTCATTGAGGATTTATCCACTTGGGCGGAGAACAGCCCGGAAAAAAGCAGGCTGGAGCGTTTTGAGAGCCTTCCGGAAGCAATGGCGAAATTCACAGAGTACCGGGGAAAGGAAACGGAGGACAAGCCGGATATGGCGAGGGCAACTTTCGGCTTCCATGTCAATGGCAGCGAATTTGACCTGATCCACGTCAGAAACCATGAAAACTGTCTGTCATTGGATTTTACGCACAGCAAGGCGGCGGTGGAAAGCAGCCGTTTCATGGAGGATTTGCAGGCTTTAAATCACGAGGTCGGCTTTGACAAGGTACGGGTTCACCGGGAAATGTCACCGAAGGAAATAAAGGATTTTGTGAAACAGCGGTTTGAGTACCAGCTAAAGAGCAGCGGTCTTGACGATATCTCCCTCTATATGGACAGGTTTGATGCCCTCTATGAACAGGGGAAAATGGAACACCTCATGCCCACAGCCAGCCAGAAGCATATCGTGGAAGATGTACCGTTTACGGAGTGGGGAAATCCGTACATAGATGCCAATGCCAAAGAAGCAGACAGGGCAGAAACAGAGCTTGCCTTCCGTCTGGCAGACCGTTATATCAGTATTCAGGAAGCCACTGAGGGGTATGATTACACCATTTATGATATGGACTACCGGGAACTGGACGGGGGCGTATATGACAATCCGGACATAACAATCAGACAGGCGCTTGACGAGATTGTGACGGATTTGAAAGAGCCGGCGCACAGGAGCAGTCTGGAGGGCAGTATCCGCACTGACGATGAACTGATACCGATTGATTATGACGGATTGATAGAAAAGGCAGAACAGGCGGAAAAAGAGCATCTTGAGGAACGTATCAGAACCGAAGTGCCGGAAGCGGCGGAAAGCAAAGTGATAGCCGATTTTAAAGCCAGAACTGAGGAATTATTTAACCCTGTCAACGGGCAGACACAGGAAGATATAGAAATGAGTGTTTATGCTTATTTACAGTCCAAAATTGACGAGTATGGAATGGATATAGAGCTTGTGGATATGGCGGTTACAGGGAGCAGATGCAGAGGTTTGGAAGAACCTGTATCTGACCTTGACGTGGCTGTGGAGTACCGGGGCGGGGAAAACGAAGATACCCTGTTCAATGTCTTCAACGAGGACGGTTTTACAATCGGCGGCGTTAAGGTAGACATTAATCCCATTACAGAGGGCAAGACCGGGACGCTTGGGGAGTATCTTCCGGGTGTGGAAGCTTATCTTGAGGAAAAACGAGCCGCCCTGCAGGAGAAAGCCGCAGAGCAGGCACAGGAGGAAAAACAGACGGTTGTCACCCTTACAGTGGCGGAGTGCGGGGAATTCCACAATTTCGGAGAGTACCATGAGGGGATAGCAGACGTCCCGGAAGCAATCGCCATTTTCAACCGGATACCGCCGGAGAGGATGAACGGTATCCCAAGCATTGGCATCAATATCCATACAGAGGGGACAGAAAGCTATGAGGACACGCAGATGGATATTGTTTCGGGCAGAGTTGCGGATTTGGAGATTCTGGACTATGTGCCGGATATTACGGACAATCCGAAGGCGGTGGAGGTCATTGCGGAGCTGATCGACAAGCTGCCGGATATAGAAGTCAGGGGTTCTCTGGAGAAGTGGCAGGCGGCTTTCCTTGCTGTGGAGATAGACCAGCTATCTTATGATTTTGATACTTACCAGTACAATCATACAGTGGAGGACAGGGAAGCGCAGATAGCGAATATCACAGAGGACATCAGGAACGGGAATACCGGGTATCTGAATGATTTCCTTAATGCGCTCATTTCAGACAGTATCCGGGAAGGCATGACGGATATTATCGGGAAAGGGACGGAGCTTGATGACAGTGAGGGCGTACAGACCGCAAGGAAGGCGAAGGAGCTGTTAGATAAGCTGGCGGAATACAAGCCGCTTGCAAAGATTGAGGAACTGGAAGAATGTAACTATAACATGATTGATAACGTCCTGAACAATGAGAAGCCGAAAGAGGAAAAGCAGACAGGCAGAATTTCCATAAAGGAAAAGCTGGCGGAGAAAAAGGCGGTCATCGAGCAGAGGGATAAGGCAGAGAAGGAAGCTCCGGAAAAGTGGACGGAGAAAAAATCAGAGAGGGAGATATAAGAGCATGGCACAGATACAATATAAGTTCAATAAAAATGATGAATATCTGACACCTCCCAATGCGGTATATCCGATTATGAAGCGGCTGAAGGTAAATACAACAGTATGGTGTCCTTTTGATATGGAGAACAGCCAGTTTGTGAAAGTGTTGTCGGAGCATGGCTTTTTAGTCATTTATAGTCATATAAAAATGGGACAGGATTTCTTCTTAATGGAAGTGCCAGAATGTGACTACATTATCAGCAATCCCCCATACAGTCAAAAAGGCAGGGTATTGGAAAGGCTGTATGAGATTGGAAAACCGTTTGCAATGCTTATTAACTTTCAGGGCATATTTGACCATAAAGAAAGATTTCGACTGTTTAAGCAGAACCGGGTGGAAATGTTGTGGCTCAGCCCAAGAGTAAATTATATTGGCATGGAGAAAAAAGCAAACGAAAGAGTGCCATTTCAAAGCGGCTATATTTGTAGCGGAATATGCAGTAACCAACTGGAGTTTGATTATATGGAAATTCATAGAAAAGGAGAGGGAGCTAATGGATAAATTTACAGTGGAAGAAATCAATTTGATGTGTGTGTTTGAGGGGCAGGACAGGACGGGCATGATTGCAGACATACAGAACGTGATCCCCCACATACAGGACAGCGATATGATGGAGCTTGCCGGACAGGTCTTGGGGAAACTGGAAGCCATGAGCGATGCGGAATTTGCAGAGGTGGCATTGGAAGCGGCGGAGTGATTAACGCAAATCTTTTATAGCATTATTCGACATAACGTGCTATAATTCTCTTAGTCAGATTAGAGCGAGTAGGGATAGTCTGCGGTTGTCCTTTCTGGAAACGGAAAGGAGGTCGGTATGAATACGTTAGAAGTGCTTACGTTGGTGCTGGTGATTTTTGCAGCCTTGACATACATAGACAATAAACACAACCGCAAGTAACGGAAAAGGCTATCCTCTACTGCCAATAGGGGATAGCCTGTAATCCGTTTGTTTTTTAAACTGATTATTGTTTCCGATTGAACAACCGTCGGACATGCTAGAATCCTCCGGCTTCTAAGATGATTATAAACCAACACTGCGAATTTTGCAAGAGGGTTTAGGAAATGGGGGTGCTTCGGCGCTCCTATTTTTTTGCGGATTTGTAGACTATATTACAGGAATATGGTCTTGTCTGCAAGGAATTTTTTTGTTTTTTATAACAAGGTAGGAAGAAATGGGTGGGATTCCGCCGCCTTCGGCATTGTGGGCAGTGTGTATAACTCCCTGTCTTATGGAGCTGTGGGCAACACTGTTTGCAGGATGTGGGAAAGCTGCTTTTGCTTTTCCACATCCTGCAAACAGTGTTGTCCATAGCGGAATGGGGAGTTATGCACACTGTCCACGATGCTTTTTTTGCTTTTAAAGCCTTTTCGGGGCTGGATATTACCGGGCAGGGTTATTATCCCGGTCTGGTTGTTCCTGTGCGTTTTTTGGCGGTTCTGTGCGCCCTAAATACTGGTTCAGGTTCTCCAGTTTCCGGTTCAGAGATTTTAGCTCTTTTTCACAGTTTTTGTATGTGGCGGTCAGTTCTTTTTTCTGTGCGGTCAGCTCCTGATACTCCGCTTTCAGCTTGTCGATGTTCAAGCCTTTTAAGGGGATGCCCGTCTGCTCCAGCATACGCCTTGCGCCGCCATAAAGGATGATCTGGCTCTCATGCTTACGGAAATAAGCGTCGGGATTTTTGGACTTCTTATAGGCGGTATGATACGCTTTATTTGCCTTGTACTGCTCCGCATATTTGATGATTTCCGCAAGGTCTTTGATGCGGTTCTCCAGCTTGCGGACAGTCTGCTTTGCTTCCTTCCCGGTGGCGGCTGTGGTGGCGATTTTCTGTTCCAGTTCTTTTATAGAGCCAGCTTCATTATATGCCTGTGCCGCAATCTTTAAATTCTCTACCGCCGCCCACCTCTGCAGCCCCGGACTGTTCTGGAATTTCTCATCAGAGGTGTCAATCAATCTCTTATTTGCGTAATCCCTTTTCGGGATAACTGCCTTCCGTTCCCGTTTCAGTTCAATCCGTTCTTTGATGCGCTCCTTTGTGTATTCCTTTCCGAGTGACTTGATGCTGCCACGCACAAAACGGTCTTTGCCGAGTGGACGGAAGGAGATAAATTTGAGGGCATCTTCCCCAAAAGTTTCTCCTTTTATCTCATAGCCTTTTGCCCGCATCAGGAGCAGAAATTCTTCGTAAGTTGAGGATGATTTTATGGCGGCGTTGATGTCTTTCCTTATCTCTGTTTTCCATGCGGCGCTGTTCTTGTCCGCCTGCCATTCGTTGTATTTTTTCCCACGCTCCCCACCGGGGATAATGACGGAAAGATTATGCTCGCTGCACAGCTCGTCACTCAATTTTCTGATGCGGTAATAAGTCTGCTTACAGTCGTGGTATTTGTCATGTTCTATGTTGTCTGCGGCACAGAAAATGATATGGTTATGGACGTGACCTTTATCAATGTGGGTAGTGACAACATAAGAATATTTCCCCTCTAAAACCTTGTCCGCAAGTTCCTTCCCGATCTGGTGCGCTTCGTCAAAGCTGACCTCACCGGGAGCAAAAGCCTGTATCAGATGATAGGCTTTATTGGGGCTGTTTTCCCGACAGTGGTCTAAGGTATATTTGAAGTCAATTGCTGCGGTTTCCGGCGCACAGGCGTAAGAAGAAATGTAGATGCTTCCGTCTGTTTTGTCCGGGTTGCATATGTAGGCTACCGCTTTATCAACGGTTGCTGTGATAGCATGGATTTTTGTGATTGCCATACCTGTTTCATCAACTCCTTTACTTCGTCCATATCTTCCTGATAGATGTGATTTGTGCTGTTAATTCTTTTCGCAATCTGGTTCAGACTTGAACTGATCCGTCCAAGCTCCGTATTGTATTCCCGTAAAAAACTGTAATCCACGTCATAGACATATCCGTATAGAATCAGCTTCCGGATAAAAGCCGATTTGCTTTTCATGCCGGACAGCTTAAACTTCTCGTCAAGGATGTACTGCTCCTTGTCATTCAAGTGAAATTCATTCCGGTTGGTGCGTGTCCTGTTTGCCATTTTTACATCGTCCTTTCTAAATTTGGGCATAAAAAAACTGCTGTAACTTGTCCGGTTTACAACAGTCTGGTTTCGTGTCTGTTCAGTTGTTTTGGATAGAATTATCCATGTGTTATTGTAGCAAATCTGCGGGGGAAGGTCAAGGACTTGCGGAGAAAAACGCAAAGAAAACCAAAGAGGGTTAGGGATACTTCCCTATGGAAATTTCATCATACGGACGGTAGGGAAGTATGGGGAATTTCGCCCATGTGTCCGGACATGGGCAGTGCTTGCTATTCTTGTCTTTCGACACTCCCGGAGGGTGTGTCGATATTTTGATTTTTTCTTGACATTATTCGTTTGAACGACTATACTATATAAAGTAAGGCTAAAGGGAGGGGTAATAGTGTTTGAGTATATGACTGTGCAGGAAGCATCGAAAAAATGGGGAATATCTGAACGAAGAATACAAAAATTGTGCTCTGAGGAAAGAGTACCTGATTTAATGAAGGTTGGAAGAATGTGGTTGATACCTAGAAATGCGGAAAAGCCCGTTGATAAACGCAGATGCGTTGGAAAGGAAAAATAATTATGGCAAATAATAACATATTAGTTATAGAGGATGACAAAGAAATTAACCATTTGCTGTGTCAGTCATTAAGAAGTAATGGCTATTTATCAAAATCAGCTTATACAGGAATACATGGACTGGAGATGTTAAAAAATGAAGAATTTGAAATGGTGTTGTTGGATATTATGTTGCCATATAAAAGTGGAGATGCCTTGCTGAAAGAATTAAGGACATTCTCGAATATTCCTGTGCTTGTTATATCAGCAAAGGAAACCACACAAAGTAAGATAGATTTGCTTCGACTTGGCGCAGATGATTATATAACGAAACCATTTGATATTGATGAGGTGATTGCCAGAATAGAAGCAAATTTGCGCCGGAATCAGTTGAATGTAGTTGATCAAAGTCAAAAATTAGTGTTTAAAGATATAGAGTTTGATAAGGCTGCAAAGCAAGTGTATGTGGACGGACAGGAAATTACTTTGACAGCAACAGAAATGAAAATATTGGAACTATTCTTATTACAACCGCAAAAGGTTTTTTCAAAAGCAAATTTATTTGAAAGTATATGGAATGAAGAATATACCATTGATGACAATACTTTAAATGTCCATATCAGCCGCTTGCGACACAAGTTGAAAAAGGTAAATCCCAATGAGGAATATATAGAAACATTATGGGGATTAGGCTACCGTCTGGCAAAATAATACTTAGCTTTATGATAAGTTTTCGTAAGGTTTTCTTTAGATTTGGCATTTATAATTATGCTATCAAAGAAAAGGAGGGAACGAAAAAGTGAATGATTATATTTTACAGACGATAGGGCTTACAAAAAAATATGCGAATATGGTAGCACTTGACCATGTAGATATAACGATTCAAAAAGGGCGTATCTATGGGTTTATCGGTCAAAACGGAGCTGGCAAGACTACGTTTATGCGATTGGTTTCCGGATTGTCTTTGCCGGACAGCGGAGATATTATATTATTTGGGAAAACACAGAAAAAAGAATTGGAAAAACAAAGAAAGCGTATGGGGTGCATGATAGAATATCCAGCTCTTTACCCATATATGACAGCTCGTGATAATTTAGAAGCTATGAGGATTGCACAGGGTATACCGAATAAAAATGTAGTTGAAGATTGTCTGAAAATTGTGGGACTTCATGATACTGGAAAGAAAAAGGTACAGAACTTTTCATTAGGTATGAAACAGCGGTTAGGGATTGCAGCTACATTATTGGGGGAGCCGGAATTTTTAATGCTTGACGAGCCGACAAACGGATTAGATCCGGTCAGTATGGTAGAAATCCGAGAACTACTAAAAAAACTTGCCTATGAGAAACAATTAACCATATTGGTATCAAGTCATATTTTGAGTGAGCTTTATCAGCTTGCAACAAATTATATTTTTCTTCATCATGGAAAAATTATAAAAGAAATTTCAAAAGAGCGGTTAGACGAATGTTGTAAAAAACATATATTTATACTTGTGGATGATGTTTCAAGGGCGGCAATGGCACTGGAACGTGTTTTGAATACAAGGAATTATAAAGTTATGCCAGATCAGTCAATACAATTATATGATTATATTGATGATATGCAAAAGGTGATTCTTGCCTTAAATGAACAGAAACTGTCTATTAAAAATATAGGATTAGCAGGGGATAATCTGGAAGACTATTTTATCAATACCATAGGGGGAATGGGAAATGTTTAACTTAATAAAGACAGAACTTTTTAAACTTAGACGGCAGAAAATAATTATTGTTTTAGTTATGGTTGTGATGGCAATTTCTGCTTTCAGTGCGTATTCGGAGATAAATTTATTAACAGAGCCGGGAAATCCAGTAAGGGGCAGAGATAGCTTTGCAAATGCTTTTCAGGATATTTTTATGTTATTTGTGATTGCTGCTTTTTCGGGGTTTTATATCGGTTCAGATTTTTCTAATAGAACAATACAGGCGGAGCTATCTAAAGGGCATAGACGTTTAGACATTATTTTTTCTAAAGCGTTTGTATTTTGTATTAGCGCAGGTTTTATCATGTTATTATATCCGGTTACAGTGTGCCTGATTCACACGATAAAATTTGGGTGGGGAGATTTATTTAATATGCAGGAGGTTTTATACCTTCTTCGTGTTTCTTTTTTGGGAATTGTTTTAAATATAGGAACAGCAAGTATTTATGTATGCTTTGCCTTTTTATGTAAGGATATTCCCAAAACAATATGTGTATGCTTTGCTTTTCCCATACTTTTTTCAGTTATAGACAGCACGATTGGAAAAAAGATTGATTTGGTGGGGAGATTATTTGAGTATTCCACATTGTCACAGCTAAAGTATATTGTAAACGATAACCTTTCGATATCTACTATATTGATTGTATTTCTATCGTCCTGCATTACAATTTTTATTTCGATTACTTTAAGTGGTTACTTTTTCTCTAATACGGAAATAAAATAATAAAAAGTGGGGGGATAGTATGTCAATCATTATTATATTAGTTGTTTTGTGTATTGGTCTTGCTATTTCCCTTTTTCTCCTGAAAAGAGAAATACGCTGTGTACGAGAGCAATTACAAGAATGTTCCACAGGTGTAGAAAAACTAATAGAGGTTGCTTTTATAGATAAGGATTTAACAGAACTTGCCGCTGAGATTAACCGTCATCAGGCTTATCAAAGGGATATTAAATCTTCAATTTTAAAAAAGGAAAAACATTTAAAGGAATCCATTTCAAATATTTCTCATGATTTGCGAACACCACTTACATCTATGACAGGATATTTACAACTGTTGCAGAAGACTTGTTTAACGGATGAGCAAAAAGAGTATTTAGAAATTTCCATATCAAGAGGCAAGTATTTACAAACACTTATCAATGACTTTTATAGTATTTCGCTTTTGGAAGATGAGAGTAATGCTCCAGTCTTGATTAAAGTAAATCTGGATAATATATTAGCGGATACTGTACTGTCTTTCACAGAACAATTTGAAGAGAAAGGAATCATTCCGAATGTCCGGTCTTTAAATACAGCAACTTATGTAATGGCAGATGAAATTATGCTCAGACGTATTATTACGAATTTGACTTCGAATGCAATACGATATGGTATAAAGAAATTTGAGGTTGAAATCGTAAATACAGATATGGTAGAGGTTAGATTTCAAAATTTGATAGAGGAAGGATATAGAGATGAGCTAGAGATTGAAAAGCTGTTTGAAAAGTTTTATACAGCCGATTTATCACGCAGTCAATCTAATTCAGGATTGGGGTTATATATCGTGAAATTACTTTCAGAAAAAATGAAGGGTGGTGTTTCAGCCAGTTTAGAAGATAACAAGTTAATTGTTAATTTATTATTATGTAGGGCATAAAACACCTATAATGAGTGTTGGGGGTGATACGTTGGGTGAGGTGTTTTTCCTCCATTTAGACAATACAGATGAGGAACTGTATAGAAAGTTGGTGCATCTGTTGTCTGAAAGTGGATACCAAGTAAACCAAGTGCCTTGTGAAAGAGCAGATTCAGAGCGATTATCTTTTGAAGGACTGACAATTATTCCAGAGAGGTATCAGGTGCTTTTAAAAGGAAATGAAGTTGCTCTGACAAAAATAGAATTTGAAATACTTTTGTTACTTGCTAAAAATAGGGGGCGTGTATTCAGCAAAGAGCAGATTTATGATATTGTCTGGCAGGAACCATATTCCGGCGATTACAATATTGTTATGAGCCATATCCGCCATATAAGGGAGAAAATAGAGGATAATCCGGGCAAGCCGCTTTACATACAGACCGTATGGGGCATTGGCTATCGGTTTAACAAAAATTTAAGCAGCAGTCTGTGATACAACAACAGATTGCTGCTTATTTTTTGTCCTGTACACCTAAGAGGTATTCACAGGATACATGGAAGAACTCTGCCAGAGCTACCACTTCATAATCCGGGACAAACCTTGTTCCCTTTTCAATCCGTAAAACAGTCAGGTCGCTAAATTCATATCCGGCAAGCTGGAGCTGTTCGGCAAGAGCTTTCTGGGATAGCTTTCTTTCCGTCCGCAGTTCCATAACCCTTTGACCGATTAGGTTTTTGGAGTTGCTTTCTTTGTTCCAATAGATTTTAATATCCTACCACCAACTTTCTAAAGATGAAGTCCTTTATTATTGATTTTACGAAATATTGTTGATAATATACTTCTAAAGATGAAGTGCGGAGAGATTATCTTGTGAAAGGAAAGTTAGGGATTGATAATACTGCCTGTAAAATGCAATATTATTTTTAGCAGAGAAAGGTGGAAACAAACATGAATGAAGTTTTTGAAACATTGGCAGGTGTTTTTGAGGAGCTGCGCAGCGAAACAGAGGACAGGGAGTATTCCGTCCAGACAGAGGAAGCAAAAGCAGCCAGCCGGGAACTGAAAAAGAAGCAGAAGGCATTTGAAGCATATCTTTCCAAGCTGTCAAAGGAGGACAGGGAGTTTTTAGAGGACTATATGGATACGGTGGATCATGCCCATTACAAGGAGGAACAGCGGGCGTATTATCAGGGGTTTGTGGACAGCATACAGGTTCTTGATGGACTGGGCATCGTAAAAAGGCGTATGCGTATAAAGGAACTTCTTAAAATATTCAGCAGATAAACAAAGAGGTGGCTGGCAGGAGAGAAGGCGAGCCACCTTTTTTGCATGGTTCAGAATTATCCAGAAATATTCATGAGAAAATTCAGATATTGGGAATATTCTATTCTTTGGGAGATTTGTATGTCCGAAGATAGGCTTCCACAATAGCGAGGATTGTTGTAATCTGTTCCTCTGTACATTGTGACAGATAAACCAACAGCCGCTGGTAGTCGAGGTTGTCTGACGGGGCGGCTGGATAAAAAAACGGATCGGCGGAAATATGTAAGGCTCGTATAAGCTGCCCTAGCTTTTCAAGGCTTGGCACATTTCCATGATTTTCAATTTCCTTGATATAGCGGGAGGAAACGCCGGATTTTTCAGCCAGTTCTTCATAGGTCAGCTTCTGGTCGGTTCTAGCCTTCTTCAGACGGAATCCCATTTCCTTGTCAATTTTCTTTTTTCTTGCCATATATGCACCTCCATGTATAGTGTATATTGCACATTTCGCTTTGAAAATGCACTAATAAATCACTTTATAAGAGGGGCATAATACACACATAAGAATAAAAGACTTTGGATATTGCATATAAAAAAACGCAGTATCCAGAGGTTTTTTGCGTGAAATTTTATCCTTTGGGTACGTTTAGGGGAATTTATGTGTTCTGAACGGTCTGAGGGATATTTTTTTGGCTTAGTGAACCTGTCCGGCTATTGGCGTGGGAAGGTTCTTTTATAAGGTGTTTTACTGGCAGTAGAGAAGAATCTACCCTGACAAGTGAACTATACACTCCCGTAGCGTGTGGAGAAAACAGAATAACAGATATGAATAACGTCCAGCGGGCATTTTGCCTGTCCGGGCGTTTTTTATATACAAAAATTTTTACTCCCACCCGAACATCAGCCTACCGCCATTTGGCAGATACAACGGAAAGGGAAAAGGCGTATGCCTTTGTCACGTCACAGCGGGGGAGGAGGTGAACTCGCATGAAGAAACCTTCTCACCATGATGAAATGACGATCAGGCATCGTTTTGACCGCCTGTGCCAGATGTCGCTGAAAGGCGAAGCAATCAATTATTACAGGCACATGGATTACCGCAGGGAACATGAAGCCATGTTTTCTGAACTGTCTGAAAAGGAGCTGAACCAGTTGTTTGTTATGGATGAATACGGAGTGGAAAACAGCCATTTTACAGTGCATGGATATGACATTGAGGTGAAAGACACCCTGATTGCGGAAGCGTTACAGACACTTTCGGAGAGGAAGCGGAATGTAATACTGCTTTCGTATTTTCTGGAAATGAGCGATGCGGATATAGCAAGGGAGATGAACCTTGTCCGCAGCACAGTCCATGAACACCGGACACGCTCACTTGAGATTTTAAGGAAGATTATGGAGGGAAAAGCAGATGAAACAGAGATGTAAGAACAGAGAAGAAAAGAATTTGTTGCCTTTCCATATCATTAAGGCAGCATCAGAAGGCGATGTACTGGCAATCAACACAGTCCTGAAGCATTATGAAGGATACATAATTACTCTGTCCACCCGGAAGATGTATGACGAGGGAGGGCGGCTTCATTATTGTGTCGATGAAACACTGCGCCGAAGGCTTGAAACAAAGCTAATCACAAAGATACTGGCGTTTGAAGCGGTATAAAGGGCGGTTCGCTGCCCTTTTCCATAGCTGACAGATTTACAGCGGTGTACCTTGATAATTGAATACTGTATTGCATACAGGACGTGAGGATATGCAGAGCCACTAAGCAGATGCGCCATGACGTACCTGCCCTGATTTATAACAGGGTGAAACGTGAGGAAATGTCGAAGCAGGACATTGAAGCAAAGGTAAGGAGCGAGTGAGATCGGGCAAAATATGTAGCAGTTACATGGGGCGATGAAGCATATCTGTGATAATGATACTTCCGGGCTGCGGGAAAGCCGCAGTCCGGTCAATGAAATGACGGTGCAAGACCGATGTGGGCGGCGTAATGAGCCGCCACCTGTATTGCAGTTTTTATCTGCTAATAAATGGGAAGAAGCGTATTCTGCCTGTTTATTAGCAGATGAAGCTGTGCAATGATTGGAGGAATTTATGGTAAAAAAAGTAGACAGAAAGAAATTTGTCAGATATAAGGAAGGTGCAGAAATTTACAGCATGGGTTTGACAAAGTTTCAGGAGCTTGCAAAACAGGCAAACGCAATCTATAAGGTAGACAAATTAGTATTGGTAAACTGTGATATTTTCGAGCAGTATCTGGAGTCTTTTAGAGTAAGTGAGTGATTAAGGTAAAGAGGGTTTCGTGATAAATAATCGTTCTACAAAAAGTTCTTGACTTTTCGTAGAACGGGAATTATAATGGTATTAGTTGTGAAGGAGGTGCATAGTAAATGCCGAGAACGGGACGTCCAAAGACCGACTCGCCTAAGCTGAGGTCGTTAAGCCTTCGGGTTGACGATGCCGAGTATGAGAAGCTGAAAGACTATGCTGCCAAACATGACATGACCATAACGCAGGTGCTACAAAAGGGTGTTGAAATCCAATACTCAATGGAAGAAAGAAAGTAGCAGTACGAAATATCTCTTTCCTTTTGAAAGAAAGGAGCAGAGATGGCAAAAGCAAGAAAAGACCATAGAGGTAGGGCTTTACGGAAAGGAGAAATCCAGCGCAAGGATAAATCATATATGTATACCTATACCGATCCTTATGGGAAAAGGCGGTATATATATGCAAATGATTTGGTAGAGCTTAGGGAAAAAGAAAAGCGGCTGATGAAAGACCAGCTTGACGGTCTGGATGTATATGCGGCAGGAAACGCCGATTTGAATTTTGTTTTTGACAGGTATATCACAACTAAAACAGAGTTAAGGCGGACAACCTACACAAATTACACCTATATGTATGACCGATTTGTAAGGGATGAGTTCGGGAAACGGAAGATTGGAACGATAAAGTATTCAGATGTGTTGTATTTCTATTATCACCTGTTAAATGACAGGGGGATGCAGATTAACACCCTTGAAACAATCCATACCGTCCTCCACCCAACATTTCAGCTTGCAGTGCGGGATGACATCATCAGAAACAATCCGAGCGATGGTGTGATGGCTCAAATCAAGAAGAAGCCGGGGAAAAATCATGGTGTACGCCATGCCCTCACACTGGATCAGCAGAGAGCCTTTATGGACTACACAGCCAAAAGCCCGGTATATTGCCATTGGACACCGTTCTTTACAGTATTATTAGGAACAGGGTGCAGGATTGGTGAAGCAATCGGCTTGAGGTGGGAGGACATAGATTTTGCGAAAAGGATAATCAGCATAAACCATAGCGTTACTTATTATCCCCGGCGAAATGATACTACAAAATGTGAGTTTGGAGTATCCCTCCCGAAAACAGAAGCGGGTATCCGCACGATTCCCATGATGGACGCAGTATATGAAGCGTTCCAAGAGGAATACAGCGAACAGAAGGAAGAAGGGTTCAATACTACGGTGGTTGACGGAATGACAGGCTTTATTTTCAGCAACCGCTTTGGTAATCTTCATAATCCGCAAGCTGTAAACAGGGCAATCAAGCGGATATACGAATCGTACAATGCAGAGGAAGTGTTAAATGCTAAAAAAGAAAAAAGGCAGCCGGTCATAATACCTCACTTCTCATGCCACCATTTAAGGCATACCTTTTGTACAAGGTTCTGCGAGAAGGAAACAAATGTGAAAGTGATACAGGCGATTATGGGACACGCTAATATTGAAACAACGATGGACATATATGCCGAAGTCACTGACATGAAGAAACAGGAAGCAATACAAAATTTATCACGCAATCTTGATGTATTTTAGGAAAGAGTCCGAAACGGATAAATGAGTACAGCAAATTGTGTGGTTTACAACAAATTTACATCAAATTTGAAGTTTTACTGGTAGAATAACACATCATAATGAAGTGTTGAATTGTGAGAAAAAAGCGGAGATAAGCGGTTATGAAGAATAATGAAGTAAGTCGTTTGCCTTTCCCGACGATGAAAACACTTGGCGGAAAAGACCAGTAAAATCAAATGTTTACGGTTAGAGGGAAGTAATTTCAGATTAGGCGGTATCACTCTATCATGCCGGCCGCAGCAGCGGGGAGCGTGAGGAGGAGCACCGCAGATTTATGTATGAGAAGAATTGCCGCCTGATGGTTGCCACAAATGCCTATGGAATGGGAATCAACAAAAGAGACGTCCGCTTTGTGATTCATTACAATATGCCGAAGGATATGGAGAGCTATTACCAGGAGGCGGGAAGGGCAGGCCGCGACGGGAAGAAGGCGGAGTGCATTTTATATGTCAATAGGGACCCGCGTTCCGGGGAAGACTATGGGATTTGCCGGGGATTCCTGGAGAACTTTAAAACGGGAAATGAATTTGATGAAGAAACTGCCCGTTACAGATATGATCTGGGAAGATACCGCCTTGAGAGAATGGCGGAATATTGCGGCATGGCAGCGGGGCGGGCGACGTCTAAGGAGCTGCAGGAGTTTATTGAGAATTATTTTAAAGAGCCTCTTCCGGAAGCGCTGCTTTTGTCCCCCGGGGATGAAAAAAGAATGGAAAAGAGCCTGGAAAAACGGCTTACGGAAATTAGGGCGCTCTATTATAACAACACAAAAATTGCAAATGAGATCCGCAGCGGCGCGTATGAAATCGGAGCAGAAAAGCAGATAGACTGCGGAAGGAAGGCAAGCAGAACAGGGGAGAAGAAAGAACTGCCGCTGTCCTATAAAATAGAAAGCAATAACGGGGAAAGGCTGTCTTATTTTGATATGATGATTGCGGACGCGGTATATACCCTGGAGGTAAGCGGTGCGCCCGTTCTGTATCCCAAAAATATCTATGAACTATTATCCGGCGATCCTGCCGTAACGCTGAAGCCGGACAAAAAGGCGGCCATAGAACAAAGCCTTGATAAAATGAACAAAATTACAATCACCATTGACTGTTCAAAGGCTGCGGTTCCCAAATGGATTTATGAGGATGAAAAGGAGCTTCGCATCTATAAGGGAAGCTTTCTTCCGCTGGAAAAACAGGGAGAAAAGGGGTATTCCTATGAGGAGCTTCCCCCTTTGTACCGGTTTGCTACGGCATTTCATATAAAAGGACAATTCCTTACGTTTTCAGCGGAGAAGCTGCAGATCTTCGATGCAAAGGGCAAAAAGCTTCCCGCTTCAGAGGAGAATCTCAGAATCATCTACTATCTGCAATACCGCTTGTCCACTATGTCGGGCAGCAGAGGCAGGGAGAAGGAGGACCGGGAGAGAGGCAGAAGCGTTCTGAGCAGGGTGATCCGGTATGATACCTTATTCCGGGTGACGGGAATCGGGGAGGAGATGCCCGGGGACAAATATTCCAGGAAAAGAAAAGAGGAGGTTCTCTGCCGGAAAATCCATACGATACTTAATGATTATAAGCGCAGGCAGCTGATATTTGACTATGCGCTTTGCCCGGATGAAGAAGCTTCTACGCCGAAAAAGAAGCAGTATTGCGGTGTGAAGGTTGAATTTCCACAGTGGGGGTGGGAGGAATAAAAAATCCTGTCCGCTGTGTGAAAGCTTATCCGGACAGGATTTGTATAGTTACCTTTTGGTTGTTGGGAAACATCGGTAAGGTGAACTTGTCACGACGGATTTTTAAGAAGATATGCTTTGACGGCCTCAAAGCTCTCCGCACTCATATCATGCTCCATCTTACAGGCATCCGCAATGGCAGTTTCCGGAGTCACACCAAGCCGGATCAGCCATCGAGAAAGGACAGAATGGCGTTCATAGACCGTCTCCGCCAGAGCGCGGCCTTCCTCTGTCAGCAGGATAAACCCTTCCCCGGAGACTGTGACATAGCCCTTCTGTCTCAAATTCTTCATGGCCACACTGACGCTGGGCTTGGAATAATTCAGCTCATTGGCAATATCAATGGAGCGTACATTGGCGAGAGACTTATTGAGAATCAGGATAGTCTCCAGATAGTCCTCCACAGATTCCTCCGACTTATGTTTTTGATAGCTCATAGCTTGGTCCCCCTTTAACCGGACATAAAGGAGCGGCGTTTGCATCACAGGCGCCGCACACGCGTTTCTATACAGAGGGTAACACTTCAAGAAGAAAAACGCAAGAAATTTTCCGATCCGCCCTCAGCGGATAAGAGAACACAAGGAAAAGTTGATTAAATTGTAGAAAACAGGAAAAAGAGCAGCAGAAACGGGCGTTCCGCACAGCGGAACGCCCGTTTCGTTTGACGGAATAGGCATATTGTCTGTTAAACTAAATAAATTATAATAAAATAAGACGTAAATATTGTCCGATTTAAACAAAACAGAAGGAGGTACAAAATGTTGAAAGGTAACACCGGTTCCAGTACAAACAGTAACCCCAAGGCGGCGGGAGCAGAGGCTGCGAAGAAGGCAAAAGCAGGTCTGGATTCCGTAAATATGGCATATGTATATGCAAGCTGCGCCTATGATCTGGACGCAATGCTGGCAGGCATAGCGGAGGAGATGCCAGGCGTTCCCGTGATTGGCAACACATCCTTCACAGGTGTGATTACACCGGAAGGTTACATAACCGGAGACGACGGCTTTGTAGGCATTATGGCAGTATCCGATCCGGAA
Source organism: Clostridia bacterium (assembly GCA_910576325.1). Taxonomy (GTDB): domain Bacteria; phylum Bacillota; class Clostridia; order Lachnospirales; family Lachnospiraceae; genus Laedolimicola. The sequence continues at coordinate 168,817 of CAJTIM010000006.1, read as the reverse complement.
ATGACCGTAGGAATCGCAGCAGTTGAGAAGAGCGGATGCTCCGTGGATGCAGGAGAGCAGGCGGCGAAGCTTGCCTTGGAGCGTGCCGGTAGGAAGGCAGCCCCGGATTATTTCTACATGGTAGCGCCTCCGGGAGAAGAGGAATTTTACTTAAAGGGCATTACCAAGGTAATTGGAAGAGTTCCCTTCTATGGCGGAAGCGCCGCAGACAACAGCATTGCAGGCGAGTGGAAGCTTTACACCGATAAGGGAGCCTTTGCGGACGGCGTGGCGGTTGCCTTCTTCTATTCGGAGAAGAAAATGACCAACAAGTTCACAGGCGCATACAGAGAGACAAAGGATATGGGCATTATCACAAAGGTAGTGGATAACCGTGTTCTGGCAGAGATCGACGGCGTACCGGCCCTCAAGAAATACGCAGACTGGAGAGGCATAGGCACCGATGCGGTTATGGGCGGCGATCTGCTGGTTCAGACTATCACATCTCCTCTGGGCGTGAAAGACCGCCTCGGCGATCTGGTAGCTATCCGCCATCCCATGAACGGCAATGACGATCTGAGCATGAACATCGGAAATAATCTGGCAGAGGGCACGGCAATTATCCGTATGGAGGCAACCGTAGACGAACTCATCGACTCTACCGGCAATACTCTTGCCGCATTGAAGGAAAAAATGGCAGCTCCGGCCGGCGCATATCATCTGGTACACTGCGGCGGAAGAAGAGCCGGCATTGACAGCCGAATCGGAGAAGTGGCGGAGCAGCTTAAGAAGGAAGCGGGAGACGTTCCCTTTATCGCAGAGTTCACCTTTGGCGAGTACGGCTTTGAGGCTGACGGCTTAAATACCTGCGGCGGACTGATGCTTTCCTTCACGGGCTTTGAGGCTTAATAACGAGACTACATTAGAAAAGGAGAAAAAATCCCATGAAAATGTTTATCAACGGAGCATCCGCAGATGCTTCCAACGGCGAAGTAATCGAAGTAATCAACCCGGCAACCGGCGCAGTCGTGGATACGGTTCCGGCAGCCACAAAAGAGGATGTGGATCTGGCAGTAGAGAAGGCAGCGGCAGCACAGAAAATCTGGGCGGAGGTTCCTGTCTATGAAAAAGCGGAAATTATGTACCGTTTTCTTGAACTGGTGGAAAAGAATAAAGAGGATTTGGCTCAGACCTTATCCCAGGAGACAGGAAAGCCTATCACCGAGGCGAGAGCTGAGATTGGCAATATTCCCATTGCCTTCAAAGCATTTTCCGAAAAGGCAAAGCACCTGTACGGCGAGACCATTCCCGCCGGCATGGAAGCGGGGCAGGATAAGCATGTGCTGATTACAAAACGGGAGCCTATCGGCGTAATTGCCTGCGTAATTCCCTTTAACTTCCCCTGCGATCTCTTTGATCAGAAGGTAGCCCCCACGCTTCTTGCAGGAAATGCCGCAATCGTAAAGCCCTCCACGGACAATCCGCTGACTCTGTGCAAGCTGACAGCCCTTTTGGGCGAGGCCGGCGTAACGCCCGGAGCCGTTCAGATTGTAACCGGACGCGGTTCCAAGGTAGGCGCATGGCTGTGCGCAAACAAGGATGTCCATGCCATTACCCTCACAGGTTCCACGGAGGTCGGCATTGAGACGGCAAGAACAGCGGCGGATCATCTGGCTCACATTGCGCTGGAGCTGGGCGGAAACGATGCCTTCATCGTACTGGAGGACGGCGATGTGGATCTGGCGGTAGAGGAACTTATCTGGGGCCGTATGTACAATACCGGACAGGTATGCTGCGCTTCCAAGCGTTTCCTGATTCATAAGAACCGCGCGGAGGAGTTTACCACAAAGGCTGTTGAGCGTATCAAACAGCTGAAGCAGGGAATGCCGGCAGAGGAGAGCACCCAGATCGGATGCCTGATCAGTGAGAAGGCGGCTATTAAGGTAGAAGAGCAGATAAAGCTTACGGTAGAGCAGGGCGGCAAGGTTATTCTGGGAGGAACCAGAGACGGCGCATTTATTGCTCCTACGGTTATCAAGGATGTTCCCAAGACGGCAGACGTAGCCGTTGACATGGAGATCTTCGGACCGGTAGTTCCGATTATCACCTTTGAGACGGTGGAGGAAGCCATTGAGATAGCAAACAGATCGAAGTTCGGTCTCTGCGGCTGTGTGTTCACAGAGAATATGAAGACGGCCATGAAGGTCTGCAACGCACTGGAGTGCGGCGGAACCATCATCAACGGCGCAAGCTTCTTCCGCAGCTTTGAGATGCCCTTTGGCGGCTACAAGTACTCCGGAATCGGAACCGAGGGTGTTATGTCTACCTTTGATGAAGTGACCAGAACAAAGACAATTGTGCTGAAGAATATTATTTAATATATTCCTGAACATATCTTTAACAGGATATGGGCAAAGAAGAAGCAGAAGCTTTGCTGTTAGACAGTGCGGGATAGGCAGTTAAAAGGCAGTCAGAAGATGACTTTTTCCGGATACAATGGTGATTTACGAAATCTCATGATTCGGATTTGGAAAATATGACATCTTCTGACTGCCTTTTTCTATATTTCTCAATTATTATGAAGCCGATGGTTTCGCGTCCTTTGTTTATTCTACATACCCCATTCTCCGGGAAAGCTTTTCCGCAGCCTGCTTTACCTCCCGAATGACCATCTCAAGCTTATCGTCCGAGAGCTGCGCAATGGAACCGCTGGCGCTGATGGCGGCCACGGGAGAACCGCGGTAATCAAACACCGGCGCCCCTACGCAGCGGTGGCCGATCTGATATTCCTCATTGTCCATCGCCCAGCCCTGCCGCCGGATCACCCTGAGATAACGCTTGAACTCCCGGATATCCGTGATGGTATTGGATGTATATTTTTTGAAATTGCACAGATACAGCGCGTCCTCCAGTTCATCCCCGGACAGACAGGCCAGAAGGCATTTTCCGATGGAGGAGCAGAAGGCCGGGGAGCGGTAGCCTACCTGTGTATAGAGGCGGGTGTTGGGGTAGATATCCATTTTTTCCAGATAAACCACATCGCAGCCGTCCAGAATCCCCAGATGGGCGGTCAGATCCAGATCCCGCATAATATCGCTTAAAAAGGGCTTGGCCTCCGTAAGAAGCTCCAGCTGATTGATATGCAGGCTCACCGTTTCGATCAGCTTGTAGCCGATGGAATAAAGGCCATCGCTGCTTTTCTCCACATACTGCCTTGCACACATAGAGGCCGCAAGCCGGTGAACCGTGCTTTTGCTCATATGGGTGGCTTTGGCAAGCTCTGAAAGTCCAAGGGGAGAGTTAGACGCAGCTAACACTTCCAGAATATCAAAAATGCGGTCTGCAACCCGAACAGTTTCTTCCATTATATATCAGCCCCCTTTTTTCAACCGTATCTTAGGGAAAAATCCTTGAAAAGCTGTGGATATCTTATATAATTTCATTTTAAAGTCCGGTAAAAACCGTGTCAAGTTACAATTAGCGGCGGGATGTAATTTTTTGTACAAAGTCATATATAAATTTTAAATGGTTTTGACAATACTTGAAAAAATCAGAAATAATGCATATAATAGATGTATCAATAGGAAAGAAGGTACTAGTACATGAGTAACAGAGAAAGGATAGTCGAGCTTTTAGATGTTATACCAGATTATAAAATCGGTTATGTACTTGCATATGTTCAGGGAATAGCAGCCGATGAGGAAGCCGACGATCTTTTTTGTCAACGAATGGTAGAAAATTATGAAAATGCGCCTGACGAAGATAAAGAAGATATTCCGCTTGAGGAATGCAAGAAAGAGTGGGGGCTTGCCTGATGTATCATATTATAGTTAAAAAGAAAGCAAAGAAATTTATAGACAAGCTGCCCGTGAATGAACAAAAACGTATTGTGCATGCAATAGAGCAGCTTCCAAATGGGGAAGATATAAAGAAATTAAAAGGGCACGATGAATTATTAAGATTGCGTGTTGGCGATTATCGGATCATTTATTCTGTGGACAATGGAAAATTGATTGTCTATGTTGTGGATGTTGGGAACCGTGGAGATATATACAAAAGGTATTAGATGGGGTGATAAAAATTATAGTTAGCAAGGCAAAATGAGTTAATGATATGAATTTTTAAAAAACCTTGACATTCCCTTACATATCATGCTATGATACTATGGCGAATGGAAGTAGGCTTTTTTTTTATGCCTGAAAAACGGCGGTCCTCGCAAGGCCGCATACAAACAGAAATTAAGCGGAGGTGGAAGTCGTGCGCGTAAAAATCACATTGGCATGTACGGAGTGTAAACAACGTAATTACAACATGACAAAAGAGAAAAAGAACCATCCGGACAGGATGGAGACCAGTAAGTACTGCAGATTCTGCAGGAAACACACACTGCACAAAGAGACCAAGTAGGATGCCGGAAAGGAAAGTGGAAAGATGAGCGACGCAGCAGAAAAAGCTCCCAAGAAGAGCTGGTTTAAGGGTCTTAAAGCTGAATACAAGAAGATCATCTGGCCGGATAAAAAATCCCTTACAAAGCAGACCATTGCAGTTGTGGCATCATCCGTGGCTTTGGGCATCATCATTAAGATACTGGACGTTATTATGACCTACGGTATTGATGTTATCATGAAGTTATAGGGGTGACGATATGGCAGAGGCGAACTGGTATGTAGTTCATACCTATTCCGGGTATGAGAACAAGGTTAAGGCCAACATTGAGAAGACGATTGAGAACAGACATCTGGAGGAACAGATCCTGGAAGTGAGAGTTCCGATGCAGGATGTTGTAGAGATGAAGAACGGAGCCAGAAAGCAGGTTCAGAAGAAACTGTTTCCGGGCTATGTTCTGATCAACATGGTGATGAATGACGACACCTGGTATGTGGTGCGCAACACCAGAGGCGTTACCGGATTTGTTGGACCTGGCTCCAAGCCGGTTCCGCTCACGGAGGAGGAAATGAGACCGCTGGGCATCGAGGCCGAGAATGTCGTAATCGACTTTGCGGAGGGAGATACCGTGATTGTTACGGGCGGCGTCTGGGCCGATACGGTGGGAACCATTCAATCCATGAACCACGGCAAGCAGTGCGTTATCATCAATGTAGATCTCTTTGGCCGGGAGACACCGGTAGAGATTAGCTTCTCAGAAGTAAGAAAAATGTAGTTAAAACGTTATTGTCCGCAAAGCGGACAGCAGCAAAGCAAATAAGTGGGAGGGATTAACCCTAATTCCCGCGATTACCACAAGGAGGTGCCTGATATGGCAAAAAAAGTAACAGGTTATATTAAATTACAGATTCCTGCTGGAAAGGCAACACCGGCTCCGCCAGTCGGACCGGCGCTTGGTCAGCACGGTGTAAACATCGTAGAGTTTACAAAGCAGTTCAACGCAAGAACCGCAGACCAGGACGGAATGATCATTCCGGTTGTTATTACAGTTTACGCAGACAGATCCTTCAGCTTTATTACCAAGACTCCGCCTGCAGCCGTACTGCTTAAGAAGGCATGCAACATCCAGTCCGGTTCCGGAGTTCCGAACAAGACAAAGGTAGCAAGCATCACAAGAGCAGAGCTTCAGAAGATCGCAGAGCTGAAGATGCCGGACCTCAATGCGGCAAGCATTGACGCCGCCATCAGCATGATCGCTGGTACAGCAAGAAGCATGGGTATCACTGTAACAGACTAAGACGTAACTGTATGCCCTGAGGGACAAAGCCCGCTTTGACGAAGTGCGGGCTGCGAAATGTCCAGGGGGTGAAAAAGAAACGTGGGAGGGATTAACCCAGATTCCCGCAATTACCACCAGGAGGTTATTTAATATGAAACATGGAAAGAAATATGTTGAGGCTGCAAAGCTCTACGACAAACAGACCCAGTATGATAGAAATGAAGCAATCAGCATCGTAAAGAAGCTGGCTGTTGCAAAATTTGACGAGACCATAGAGGCTCACATCCGGACAGGTTGTGACGGCCGTCATGCAGATCAGCAGATCCGCGGCGCCGTTGTACTTCCCCACGGAACAGGTAAGACCGCGCGTGTGCTGGTATTTGCCAAGAATGCCAAGGCTGACGAGGCGCAGGCTGCAGGCGCAGATTACGTAGGAGCGGAGGAGCTGATCCCGAAGATTCAGAACGAGGGATGGTTTGAGTTCGATGTGGTTGTAGCAACCCCGGATATGATGGGCGTTGTGGGACGTCTCGGCCGCGTACTGGGACCCAAGGGTCTGATGCCGAACCCCAAGGCCGGAACGGTAACTATGGATGTGACAAAGGCTATCCAGGATATCAAGGCCGGTAAGATCGAGTACAGACTGGACAAGACAAACATTATCCACGTGCCAATTGGAAAGGCTTCTTTCACAGAGGAGCAGTTAGCGGACAACTTCCAGACGCTTATCGATGCAATCAATAAGGCAAGACCTTCCGCAGTAAAGGGCCAGTTCTTAAAGAGCATTACCATTGCTCCCACAATGGGACCCGGCGTAAAGCTGAATCCGGCAAAGCTGGTTTAAGGCTGACGCAGAATTTATTGATTGACATTTAGATTCATATATGCTATGCTTTCATAGCATGTAACACGACCCGAAGACAGCAGGTGCCGCAAGGCATAAGGTTAAAGCCGCCTGCCGAGGACGATGTAATTTCTCTATGAGAATGATTTTCGAACCCTCTCTGTCTTTGGACAGGGAGGGTTTTTATCATTTCCCTGCAAACAGGATTGATAATAGATAAATCCGTCGGGTTGGTGGACAAATAATATAAGGAGGTACACCATTCATGGCAAAAGTCGAGTTGAAGAAACCGGTGATAGATGAGATCGCTGCCAATATTGCAGATGCGCAGTCTGTTGTGATCGTAGATTACTGCGGACTTACCGTAGAGCAGGACACCAGGCTTCGTAAGGAGCTTCGTGAGAACGACGTAATCTACAAGGTTTACAAGAACACAATGATGAACTTTGCTTTCAAGGGCACAGACTGCGAGAGCCTGAGCCAGCATTTGGAAGGACCCAATGCGATTGCCATCTCTAAGACAGATGCAACCGCACCGGCCAGAATCCTTGCCAAGTTTGCAAAGGAAGCAAAGGCGCTGGAGATCAAGGCCGGCATCGTAGAGGGAACCTACTATGATGCAACAGGCATGGAGGCCGTTTCCAAGATTCCGTCCAGAGAAGAGCTGCTGGGCAAGCTGCTTGGAAGTATCCAGTCCCCGATTGCCAACTTTGCCCGTGTGATCAGCCAGATCGCAGAAGCAAAAGAGGCTTAATAATTCAGAACTTTTATGAATACCCATTGAATCTGCCGGATTCAATGAGTAAAGCGCAATTAAAATTATTTAGGAGGAAAATAAAATGGCAAAATTGACAACTGCTGAGTTTATCGAGGCAATCAAAGAGTTATCCGTATTAGAGTTAAATGAGCTTGTAAAGGCATGTGAGGAAGAGTTCGGCGTATCCGCAGCAGCTGGCGTAGTTGTTGCAGCAGCAGGCGACGGCGCAGCCGCAGCAGAGGAGAAGGACTCCTTTGACGTAGAGCTGACAGGCGCAGGAGATTCCAAGGTTAAGGTTATCAAGGCTGTTCGTGAGATCACCGGTCTTGGACTGAAGGAAGCTAAGGACCTGGTTGACGGCGCTCCGAAGGTAATCAAGGAAGGCGTTTCCAAGGCAGAGGCAGAGGAGCTGAAGGCAAAGTTAGAGGAGCAGGGAGCAACGGTTACTCTGAAATAAGCTTCCATTGGATAATAAGAATAAGCGTGGGCGGAGATGCAATGTCTCCGCTCATTTTTCATTTACGGATATGCTTTCTTCCCTCTCTGTTCCGTATGAAAATCTCCTGACATTAAAAAATATTATAAAAAACCTAACAAATTTGAAAAAAACAGATGCAAATCTGCGGATTTATAGTATAATTAATGTTACGAGACAGCCTCGATGCAATGTCCGCCGGTGGGCGGCGGCATATTCGAGGGTCATGAGAAACATTCTGAAAAGAGAGGCGGGGAATTTATGAAGAAAGCATGGGATGTTAATGTCAATGGAGTGATGCACACAGTGGAGTACCGCGCGGGCTTCGGGGCGAAGGTGATTGTGAATGGCAGGGTTTACCGGGCCAAAAGCCAGAACTGGTTTGTGAATATGGTCGATTATCCAATTACCATTGACGGTGCGGAGATTCGTGTGGTGGCAGTCGGGAATAAAGTAGATTTGGCGGTGAACGGGAGATACTTAGGAAGCGGCGAGGAGTATATACCGTTACGTAACATGCCGGTGATAGCCAATGTATTTATCGGAATCAGCACCATCGGCGGATATTTCTTTGCCGGTATTTTCGGGCTTCTGATCGGACTGCTGTTTGGCATACTGGTTTATCCAAAGCTGGGTCTGTCCGGGAAAACGGGCGGCTTGATTGGAGCGTTTGTAGGATGTACGTTGGTTCAGGTGGTGATTTTTATGATACTGTTAAAATTGCAGCTTGAATATGGAATTTTTTAGGAGAGAGAAATGGAACAGGAACCGAGAAACGAAAACTATTGGGCAAATGGAGGAACTCCCCACCAGCCGGTGGTGATTGTGGGTGAACAGGATCCGGACGCGGACAGGAAAAACAACAGTCTTTCAGTTTTATCCTTGGTATTTGGGATTCTGTCGCTGGCGCTTTTTCTGGTGCCCTGGATCGCGTTTATATTAGGACTGGTCGGCCTGATTACAGGAATTATAAGTCTGGTACAGCACCGCGCAGGACATGGAGCGGCGGTAGGCGGAGTGATTACCTCAGCTCTCGGCCTTTTGATATCTTTTATTATACTGCTCCTTTTTATTTTGGCCATAATCATGACAGTATAAATTTAAAAAATCTAGGCGAAGCCGCTGTGGGGCCGGTTCTCCGGTTTGACAGCGGCTTTTTTCAAAAAAATCCAAAATAATTCTGAAAAATTTTCCCAAAACAATGCTTGACACGCAAACAAGCCTATGTTATCATGTAGGATGCACTATTGTGGTGAGTTATACTCTATTTTTATGACTGTCATTGTCAAAAATGACGAAAAACACTGCAATTCACAACTAAAATAAGGGGTGAACGTCAATGGAAAAGAACAGGATACGTCCTATTACAACCGGTAAAAGCAGTAGAATGAGCTATTCAAGGCAAAAAGAAGTTTTGGAGATGCCGAATCTGATCGAGGTTCAGAAGGATTCCTACGGATGGTTTCTGGATGAAGGGCTCCGTGAAGTTTTTAACGATATTTCTCCGATTGCTGACTACAGCGGCCATTTGAGTCTTGAATTTGTGGATTTTACACTTTGCACAGGCGAAGGCGATATAAAATATACGATCGAGGAATGCAAGGAAAGAGATGCAACATATGCGGCTCCTCTGAAAGTAAAAGTACGTCTTTATAATAAAGAAACCGATGAAATCAATGAGCATGAGATTTTCATGGGTGACTTGCCGCTGATGACGGAGACCGGTACGTTTGTAATCAACGGTGCGGAGCGTGTTATTGTTAGCCAGCTTGTTCGTTCCCCTGGTATTTATTATGCAATTGATCACGATAAGGTAGGAAAGGGGCTGTATTCCTGTACGGTGATTCCCAATCGCGGTGCATGGCTGGAGTACGAGACAGACTCCAATGACATTTTCTATGTCCGTGTGGACCGGACCAGAAAAGTACCCATTACTGTGCTTGTCCGTGCCCTGGGCTTTGGCACCAATGCGGAGATTTTGGAGCTTTTTGGTGAGGAGCCCAAGATCATGGCTACCCTGAGCAAGGATACGGCGGAGAATTATCAGGAGGGTCTTCTGGAACTGTACAAGAAGATTCGTCCAGGCGAGCCGCTGGCTGTGGAAAGTGCCGAGAGCCTTATTACCAGCATGTTTTTTGACCCCAGGCGGTATGATCTGGCCAAGGTTGGCCGTTACAAATTTAACAAAAAGCTGATGCTCCGTAATCGGATCCGCGGACAGGTTCTGGCAGAGGATGTGGTAGATACTCTGACCGGAGAGATTATTGCGGAGGCGGGCACCGAGGTGAGCAGAGAACTGGCGGACGACATTCAGAATGCGGCAGTTCCCTTTGTGATGGTAAAGGGAGAGGAGCGGGATGTCCGCGTGATCTCCAGCATGATGGTTGACATCACACACTTTATGGATGTAGATCCGAAGGAACTGGGGGTTACGGAATTAGTATATTACCCGGCTCTGAAAAAGATACTGGATGAATCTGGTGATTTGGAGGAGCGCAAGGCGGCCGTGAAGCGCGATATTCACGAACTGATACCGAAGCATATAACAAAGGAAGATATTATTGCTTCCATTAACTATAACCTGCATCTGGAGTACGGAATCGGAAACGATGATGACATTGACCATTTGGGCAACCGCCGTATCCGCGCGGTAGGCGAGCTTTTGCAGAACCAGTACCGCATCGGCCTGTCCAGAATGGAGCGTACCGTCAGAGAGCGTATGACTACGCAGGATCAGGAGAACATTACACCTCAGTCTCTGATCAATATTAAGCCGGTAACGGCTGCGGTGAAGGAGTTCTTCGGTTCCTCCCAGCTGTCTCAGTTTATGGATCAGAACAACCCGCTGGGCGAGCTGACGCATAAACGCCGTTTGTCTGCCCTGGGACCCGGAGGATTGTCCAGAGATCGCGCCGGATTCGAGGTTCGTGACGTGCACTATTCTCATTATGGAAGAATGTGCCCCATTGAGACGCCTGAAGGACCGAACATCGGCCTTATCAACTCTCTGGCAACCTATGCGAGAATCAACGAGTACGGCTTTGTGGAGACGCCCTACCGTAAGATTGATAAATCGGATCCTAAGAATCCCCGCGTTACCGACGAGGTAGTTTATATGACGGCGGACGAAGAGGATAATTACCATGTGGCACAGGCAAATGAGGCCCTGGATGAGGAAGGGCATTTTGTCCGTAAGAATGTGTCCGGACGTTATCGGGAAGAGACCCAGGAGTATGAGCGCTCCATGTTTGATTACATGGACGTATCGCCGAAGATGGTATTTTCCGTGGCAACGGCGCTTATTCCTTTCCTGGAAAATGACGACGCCAACCGTGCGCTGATGGGCTCCAACATGCAGCGTCAGGCAGTACCGCTTCTGGTAACGGAGGCCCCTGTTGTGGGAACGGGAATGGAGACTAAGACAGCCGTAGACTCCGGTGTCTGTGTGGTGGCAAAGCACGACGGCGTGGTAGAGCGTTCTGTATCCAATGAGATCGTGGTAAAATGTGCCGACGGAACAAAGGATACTTACCGTCTAACAAAGTTTTCACGAAGCAATCAGAGCAACTGCTACAACCAGAAGCCCGTTGTGTTCAAGGGTGAGAAAGTGGAAGCAGGCCAGGTGATTGCGGACGGTCCTTCCACCGCAGGCGGTGAGATTGCTCTTGGCAAGAATCCTCTGATTGGATTTATGACCTGGGAAGGTTACAATTACGAGGATGCCGTTCTGCTGAGTGAGCGTCTTGTTCAGGAGGATGTGTATACTTCCGTTCATATTGAGGAGTATGAAGCCGAGGCGCGTGACACAAAGCTTGGACCGGAGGAGATTACCCGGGATGTGCCGGGTGTGGGCGATGATGCCTTAAAGGATCTGGATGAGCGCGGAATCATCCGCATCGGCGCGGAGGTCCGTGCAGGCGATATTCTGGTCGGAAAGGTAACGCCCAAGGGAGAGACAGAGCTGACGGCGGAAGAGCGTCTTCTGCGGGCCATTTTCGGAGAAAAAGCCAGAGAGGTAAGAGATACCTCCCTGAAGGTGCCTCACGGCGAATACGGAATCGTGGTGGATGCCAAGGTATTTACCAGGGAGAACGGCGATGAGCTGTCTCCGGGCGTGAATCAGGCGGTTCGTATCTATATCGCACAGAAGAGAAAGATCTCCGTAGGAGATAAGATGGCAGGCCGTCACGGCAATAAGGGTGTTGTGTCCCGTGTGCTTCCTGTGGAGGATATGCCGTTTCTACCCAACGGACGCCCCCTGGATATCGTACTGAATCCTCTTGGCGTGCCGTCACGTATGAACATCGGACAGGTATTGGAGATTCACTTAAGCCTGGCGGCAAAGGCTCTTGGATTTAACGTGGCAACGCCGGTATTTGACGGAGCCAATGAGAATGATATTATGGACACTCTGGATTTGGCCAATGACTATGTGAATCTGGAGTGGGAGGAGTTTAAGGAAAAGCACGGAGAGGAGCTTCTTCCGGAGGTACTGGATTACCTGTATGAGAATCTGGATCACCGGAAGCTCTGGAAGGGCGTGCCCATTTCCAGAGACGGCAAGGTGCGTCTGCGGGACGGCCGGACGGGAGAATACTTTGACAGCCCGGTTACCATCGGACACATGCATTACCTGAAGCTTCATCATCTGGTAGACGACAAGATTCATGCCCGTTCCACGGGACCGTACTCTCTGGTAACGCAGCAGCCTCTGGGCGGTAAGGCACAGTTCGGCGGACAGCGTTTCGGAGAGATGGAGGTGTGGGCTCTGGAGGCTTATGGAGCATCCTACACACTTCAGGAGATCCTGACGGTGAAGTCCGATGATGTGATTGGCCGTGTAAAAACCTATGAGGCCATTATCAAGGGCGACAACATTCCGGAGGCAGGTATTCCCGAATCCTTCAAGGTGCTCTTAAAGGAGCTGCAGTCCCTGGGCCTGGATGTAAGAGTTCTGCGGGATGATAATACGGAAGTGGAGATTATGGAGACCAGCGATTACGGTGATGTGGATCTGCGGTCTATCATTGAGGGCGACAGACACTCCAACAAGGAAGAGGAATCCTTTGGAGACTACGGATTCAGCAAGCAGGAATTCGAAGGTGAAGAACTGGTTGATGTAACGGAAGAGGAAGAAGACGAGGATGAGTTTTTAGACTTCGAAGAGGATTTTGAAGAAGAGGAATAAGAAAGGGAGTGTATTCATGCCAGAGACAACGAATCAAGCGGTTTATCAGCCCATGACCTTTGATGCGATTCGGATCGGACTTGCGTCCCCGGAGAAGATCCGGGAATGGTCCAAAGGCGAGGTAAAGAAACCGGAAACCATTAATTACAGAACCCTGAAACCGGAAAAAGACGGCTTATTCTGCGAACGTATCTTTGGACCCAGCAAGGACTGGGAGTGTCACTGCGGAAAATATAAGAAGATTCGTTATAAAGGCGTAGTCTGCGACCGATGCGGCGTGGAGGTAACCAAGTCCAATGTCCGCCGGGAACGCATGGGGCATATTGAGCTGGCGGCTCCCGTTTCTCATATTTGGTACTTTAAGGGGATTCCAAGCCGTATGGGGCTGATTCTGGATCTGTCTCCCCGTACCTTGGAGAAGGTGCTCTACTTTGCATCTTACATTGTATTGGATGCGGGAGACACGGAGCTTCAATATAAGCAGATTCTGACCGAGAAGGAATACCAGGATATGCGGGAGAAGTATGGCAGCCGCTTCCGTGTGGGAATGGGTGCGGAGTCCATTAAGGAGCTTTTGGAAGCCATAGATTTGGAAAAGGAATCCGAGGAGCTCAAAGGAGCTCTTATCAATGCCACCGGGCAGAAGAGGGCACGTATCATCAAGCGTCTGGAGGTAGTGGAGGCCTTCCGCGGTTCCGGAAATAAGCCGGAGTGGATGATTATGGATGCCATTCCCGTGATTCCGCCGGATCTGCGTCCTATGGTTCAGCTGGACGGCGGCCGTTTTGCCACCTCCGACCTGAACGATCTGTACAGAAGAATTATCAACCGGAACAACCGCTTAAAGCGCTTGCTGGAGCTGGGAGCGCCGGACATTATCGTAAGAAATGAGAAGCGTATGTTGCAGGAGGCGGTAGATGCTTTAATTGACAACGGAAGAAGAGGCCGTCCCGTAACGGGACCGGGCAACCGTGCGCTTAAGTCTCTTTCCGATATGCTGAAGGGTAAATCGGGACGTTTCCGTCAGAACCTGCTTGGAAAGCGTGTGGATTATTCCGGACGTTCCGTTATCGTAGTAGGACCGGAGCTTAAGATCTACCAGTGCGGTCTTCCCAAAGAGATGGCTATTGAGCTGTTTAAGCCCTTTGTGATGAAAGAGCTTGTTCAGAATGGAACGGCTCATAACATTAAGAGTGCAAAGAAGATGGTGGAGCGTCAGGTACAGCCCGAGGTCTGGGATGTTCTGGAGGAGGTTATTAAAGAGCATCCGGTTATGCTGAACCGTGCACCTACCTTGCATAGACTGGGAATCCAGGCATTTGAGCCGATTCTGGTAGAGGGTAAGGCAATTAAGCTGCATCCCCTTGTTTGTACGGCCTTTAATGCGGACTTTGACGGTGACCAGATGGCGGTTCACCTTCCCCTGTCCGTGGAGGCGCAGGCGGAATGCCGTTTCCTTCTGCTTTCGCCCAATAATCTTCTTAAGCCTTCGGACGGCGGTCCTGTGGCCGTGCCTTCTCAGGATATGGTGCTTGGAATCTACTATCTGACCCAGGAGCGCCCCGGCATTGAGGGAGAGGGTAAGTTTTTTAAGAATGTAAATGAAGCAATCCTTGCTTATGAAAACGGCGTGATTAAGCTTCAGTCCAAGATTAAGGTAAAGGTGACAAAGGTACTGCCGGACGGTACGGAGCTTGCCGACATCATTGAGTCTACCATGGGCCGCTTCATCTTTAATGAGATTCTGCCACAGGATTTGGGCTTTGTGGATAGAAATATTCCGGGCAATGAGCTGAAGCTGGAGGTAGATTTCCATGTGGGCAAGAAGGGGCTGAAGCAGATTCTGGAAAAGGTCATCAATACCCATGGAGCAACCCGGACCGCAGAGGTTCTGGATGATATCAAGGCTATGGGCTATAAATATTCCACAAGGGCGGCCATGACCGTATCCATTTCCGATATGACCGTACCGCCTGAAAAGCCCGAATTGATTAAAAATGCCCAGGATACGGTGGATAAGATTACGCGGAACTATAAGCGCGGATTGATTACCGAGGAGGAACGCTACAAGGAGGTTGTGGAGACCTGGAAGCAGACGGACGAAATTCTGACCAAGGCGCTTCTTGACGGCCTGGATAAATACAACAACATCTACATGATGGCTGACTCCGGAGCCCGTGGTTCCGACAAGCAGATTAAACAGCTGGCAGGTATGCGCGGATTGATGGCGGATACCACAGGCCATACCATTGAGCTGCCGATTAAGTCCAATTTCCGTGAGGGACTGGATGTATTGGAGTACTTCATGTCCGCTCATGGAGCACGTAAAGGATTGTCCGATACGGCTCTGCGTACCGCTGACTCGGGATACCTGACAAGGCGTCTGGTAGATGTATCTCAGGACTTGATTATCCGTGAGGTAGACTGCTGTGAGGGGAAGGATGAGATTCCCGGCATGGTAGTGAAGGCTTTCATGGACGGAAGAGAAGAAATTGAGAGCCTGCAGGAACGTATTACAGGACGTTTCTCCTGCGAGACAATTAAGGATAAGGACGGCAATGTGATTGTCAAGGCAAATCACATGATTACCCCCAGACGGGCGGCCGCCATTATCAACTCCGGTGTGGACGAGAACGGTCAGCCTTTCGATCGGCTGAAGATCCGTACCATTTTGACTTGTAAGTCACATATCGGTGTCTGCGCCAAGTGCTACGGTTCCAACATGGCCACCGGCGAGGCGGTTCAGGTTGGTGAGTCCGTAGGCATTATTGCCGCGCAGTCTATCGGTGAACCGGGTACGCAGCTGACCATGCGTACTTTCCATACGGGCGGCGTGGCCGGCGGAGATATCACACAGGGTCTTCCCCGTGTGGAGGAGCTGTTCGAGGCCAGGAAGCCAAAGGGACTTGCGATTATTACGGAGATTGCCGGTACGGTAACCATTCTCGATACAAAGAAGAAGCGTGAAATTCAGGTGACAAGTGAGGACGGAGAGTCCAAGACCTATCTGATTCCTTACGGCTCCCGTATGAAGGTGCAGGACGGTCAGGTTCTCGAAGCAGGAGATGAGCTGACGGAGGGCAGCGTGAATCCCCATGATATTCTGAAGATTAAGGGTATCCGTGCCGTTCAGGATTACATGATCCAGGAGGTACAGCGTGTATATCGTCTTCAGGGCGTTGAGATTAATGACAAGCATATCGAGATGATTGTGCGTCAGATGCTGAAGAAGATTCGCATTGAAGACAACGGCGATGCGGATTTCCTGCCGGGAACTCTGGTAGATGTTCTTGACTTTGAGGATATGAACGAAAAGCTGGAGGCTGAAGGCAAGCGCCAGGCAGAGGGTAAGCAGGTAATGCTTGGTATCACCAAGGCATCATTAGCAACGAATTCCTTCCTGTCCGCAGCATCCTTCCAGGAAACCACCAAGGTTTTGACCGAGGCGGCTATTAAGGGAAGAATCGATCCTCTGATTGGCCTCAAGGAGAATGTTTTGATTGGTAAACTGATTCCGGCCGGTACGGGTATGAAGCGTTATCAGTCCGTGAAGCTGGATACGGAGCTTGAGAGCTTTGACGTTGCGGAGTTTTCCGAGGATTTTGATGAGGAGGTAGGAGATTTCCTGGAGGAAGAAGTGGTGGAATCTGCCGATACCTTAGAGGAGGACTTGACGGAAGAAGATTTTGACGGTCTCGAAGAAGAGGAATTAACAGAGGTTTAAGGAGTTCCTTTTTGAAAAAGATAGAAATTAAACGAAAGAATGAATAAGCTTTATATTTGGAGCAGGTGCTTAAGCCCTGCTCCTTTTTCGTTGAGCCAGGTAATAAACGACAATAGTTTGTAGAGCATTTTATGAAAGAGCTAAAGGAATATATGACAGCTATACAAAGGCCTGCCGGTCCTTCAAATGCCTTTCCAAATGTCGAAACATTGAGCCTGCTCCAGAAAGGAATCAAATTTATAATGAATTATAATGAGAAGAAATATTTCATGCTTCATAAATATTTACTGAGTCATTAAAGCGCGTATAAATACATGGGGGATGCCGAAGAATAAGCAGGCATCCTCTTTTTCATATTATTCTTGCTTTTTATGTGGTAAAGATTGTATCATACAATTATCAGGAACATGTAAATGAAATTTATCTCCGATATATGGGTGCTGCAAGGAGATATACGGAACCGGAGACAGGAGGAAATAATGCAGGAATTTGACGTAATTGTAATTGGCGGCGGCCCGGCGGGCTACAACAGCGCGGAGTATGCGGCTCATCATGGAAAGAGCGTGCTTCTGGTAGAGAAAAAGAACTTGGGCGGAACCTGCCTGAATGTAGGCTGCATCCCTACCAAGACTCTTTTATATGCATCCAAGGTATATCATTATGCCAACGGTGCAGGGAAGCCTTATGGTGTAACAGCCAAAGAGGTTTCGCTTGATCATGCGGCAGTTATTCAAAAGAAGAACGAAGTGGTAAAGACCCTTGTACAGGGAGTTGCAGGAGGCCTGCGCAGAAAAAAAGTCAGGGTAGTGAACGGAACCGCAAAGCTGTCCAAAGATAACGGGGCTCTGGTGGTGTCTACGGAAAAGGAATCCTTTATCGGGAAGAACGTAATTATCGCAGCCGGATCTTCACCGGTTGTACCGCCTATTGAGGGAGTGAAGGAGGAGTTTGAAAAGGGGACGGTTATGACCAGTGATGAAATTCTTGACATGACAGAGATTCCCAAAAAGCTTCTGATTGTAGGAGGCGGAGTCATTGGCTTTGAGATGGCGGCCTATTTCCAGGAAGCAGGCTCCAGGGTAACGGTAATTGAGATGATGGACAAGGTATTAGGTCCAAATGATCGCGAAGTGAGCCTGCTTCTTCAGCAGGAGCTGGAGAAAAGAGGTGTAACCTTCTATCTCTCCTGCGGAGTTACAAAGGTGGCAAATGGCGTTGTAACCTTTGTAAGAGACGGAAAAATTGATGTGGCTGCTTACGATAAAGCTCTGATGTGTGTAGGGCGCCGGGCCAACAGCAATATTGAGGGACTTGCGGAGCTTGGTGTGCGGACAGAACGGGGAGCCATTGTGACAGACGCTCAGATGCGGACCAATGTTCCGGGAATTTACGCCATCGGTGATGTGAATGGGAAGGTGATGCTCGCCCATGTGGGTTACCGTGAGGGCGAGGTGGCGGTTAATACCATTCTTGGAAAACAGGATGCCATGAGCTATGACGCAGTCTGCGGTGTGGTGTATACCAGTCCGGAGGCGGCCTTTGTGGGGATGTCCGAGGAGCAGGCAATAGAATCTGGAATTCCTTATACGGTTAAAAAGGTCTCCGTCAATTTCAGCGGCCGCCATGTGGCGGAGAACGGAATGAGCAATGGAATCTGCAAGATTATCATTGATACACAGAAGGGTGTGATTGTCGGCGCTGCGATAATGTCTTCCTACGCATCCGAATATATTTATTCTCTAGCGCTTATGATAGGGAATAGGATTCCGCTGGAAAGCATTAAGAGAACGATTTTCCCCCATCCTACGGTGTGTGAGGTGATTCGGGAAGCGCTGTTTTCTTAAAATAATAATTATAGAAAACAGCGGCAATCCCTTTTGCTGAAAAAGTTATTTTGTCAGCAGCTCCACAATTTCGCGAAGAGTATTTTCTTCTCCCACATTTCCGGGAAAAATGACATAGGGTACACCGGGAAAGAGACTTTCCTTTCCGGTTCTCCAGACGGGAATTCCCGGCTTGATCTGGCCCAGAACAAAGCCGCGGCGGGCGCCGAGGGCCTCGACCGCCACATCACTGGAAGTGATGCCGCCCTTGGCGATGAGAAAGGCGGGAGCAACCGTAAGCTCCCGTACGATTGTCTGAAGCCCGTCCGAAATGCGTACGGAACGTAAAAGGGCGCTTTCCTGTGTATCGTCCTCCCGGACCAGCAGGGTTCTGCCTGTATAAACAACGGCTGTTTTTCCCCGCTTCATGGCATCTTCACATGCTTTCCGAGCCCGGCTGATTTCCTCGGAAAAGGAGCCTTCTCCCTGGAGTACCAGTTCGGACCGGAAGGGAATTCCCTCCGCGGCGGGAAGCGTAAGAAGAGCCTGAAGCTGTGCGGTGGACTTTTGAGTGTGGGAACCCACTACAACCAGGCCGGCCGTGCCGCAGTTCTTTGGAAGAATCTCTCCGGTCAGAAGCGGCTGATCCGGCACGCCTCCCAAGACCTTTACAATAGAGGCGGCGGAGCGCAGCATAAAGTGATGTCCCTGCGCAATCGCTGCGGCCAGGGCCTGACAGAAAGGGACCAAATCCGTATAAAATTCCGCATTTACAACAATTTTTTGAAAATGTCCGGTTTTTAGAAGGAGAGCTTTGATGGCCTCCGTATTCCCGCTTCGAAGAAGCTCCAGGGAGATACAGAGCACATTCTCTGCCGGGAAACGGCCATTGGTCTTTTCTTCAATATAGTATCGTAAGTCGGAGGAGGTGTACCCAAAGGTCTTATCCTGGGCGAACTCTGTCTCTCCGGCAGGCACCAGACGCTCTCCATACTTTACATAGTGAATGTTGTTCCGGGTGATCCTGCCGCCCTCCGGAAAAAAGGGGCAGAATATTTCACCGTGGAAAGAGGGGGCTCCGCACTCCTCCAATGTGGAACGGAGAACCTCCGTTTCCAGAGGAAAATGTCCCCGAAGAGTGGAATCGCTGCGGCTGATCAGTAGAAATGGAATCCCGGTTTCCTGAGACACTTGCCAAATGCGTCTGGCAATCAGGGCATGCTCCTTACGGGTTTTTTCGCGGGTAAAGCTTCTGGAGTTGGTCAGGATAAAAAACAGAGGCGCTTCTCCGGCAAAACCGGCCCGAATACTTTCCATACTCCAGTCCGTATACACGTATACATCGTGGACTGTCTGAACTCCGGTAGGATCGTCGTCCAGAACTACCAGCTTATGGTCAGGCAGATAAGGGGTCATCATATTTTTTTCTCCAATCCGTCTATTACAGACTTCAGATATTCAATGCCGATTCTTGGGCTTAGCAGCACCGGGGTTTCAAAGTGCGCCAAAAGAGGTTCCAGTACAACCATGCTGCCTTGGGCAAGAACAACGACATCATTTTCCTTTGCTGCCAGTTCCACGGCGCCAATTACCATTTTGTTGTGAGTTTCCTTATCGCCTGTTTTGATTAAAAGATCCATTGCGCCGTCTGCCAGATAGGGAGTCAGAGTGATTTCACGCCCCAACTCCTTTGCGGTACGCAGAATGTTATTGCTGCTGGGTTCAACCGTAGTGGCGACCGTGGCCACAAGACCAATGCGGCTTCCCGTTTGCACGGCTTTGACGGCCATGCCCTTGTCAATGCTGACGATGGGAATCTGTATGGTGTTTTGTGCTCTGGCGGCTACATCGCCTACGGAGGAGCATTGATTCAGGATAATATCGGCCCCCAGCTCCTCGGCAAATCTGAAATAGGTATTCATGCGATGACGCACATGGGGCGTGACACCGCCGTTGTCCACTACTTCATCAATGAGGCTGCTGTCAATGATTTCATGTACGGATGCGCCGGGGATTATCTCCTTGATTAACTGCTTGAGAAGCTCGGAGGATACGGCACTTGTTTCAACAATCATAATTTCCATAGAAAAGCTCCTTTCCTGTTCTGTGCGGATTGTTCCATATGTATCTGCGCTTTTATCCAATAAAAACGAAGTAAAACACACGAAATAAAAAATATAATCGCAGTATTACTACGATTATTTTATCATGACAGAGCGAATTTGTAAAAGGGAAAATGATTTGACAGAAGAAAAAAATATGATTATGATGGAAAAAAAGAGGAGAAATGTTATGCTGGAAGGAAAAGGCGGACTTTCGCACATTCATAATACATATCACTTACTGTCAAAAAAGCAAAAAAGCGCGGCGAATTTTATTCTGCGGAATCCGGAGCGGATTGCACTTATGACAATGCGGGAGTTTTCGGAGATTTGCAAAATCAGTGAAGCGACAATTGTGAGGCTCCTTAAGAAATTGGGGTATGATAATTATCAGGAGCTTCGGGTGGATGTGGCGAGGGAACGCACATCCATAAGACGGGGAGCGATAGAGGCCCAGCTGGCGGATGGCTATCAGGGAATCGGCCCGGAGGATTCCGCGGAGGAGATTAAGAATAAGGTGATTTATGCCGCCGTTCAGGCGATTCGGGAGACGGAAAACCTGGTGGATGACAGAATGTTGACCCGGGCGGCGGAGACACTTTTAAATGCAGGGCAAATTTTATGTTACGGCTCGGGAGGCTCTCAGGCTATTATACAGGACGCCTATCATAAGCTTCTGCGCCTGGGACTGCCCGTATTCTGCGATGCGAATTACCATCTGGCCCGGATCAAGGCTAATTCCCTGAATACGGGGGATGCGGCGATACTGCTTTCTCATACGGGAGAAAGCCGGGATTTGCTTTCCTGTGCGGAGCAGGCAAGGAGGCAGGGGGCGGCAGTCATTGGAATTACAAGCTATCTGGACTCCAGCCTGGCACAGCTTTCGGATCTGGTGTTCTACAGTTCCCGCATCAGCCTGGAGTATTATACGGATGCCATGACCTCGCGTCTGGCGCAGATGACTATTCTGGATATGATTTATCTGACCGTTCGGCTGCGTCTCGGAGAAGAAGGAATGAAGCGGATTACAAGAGCCAAGGAAGCGATTGCCGAATTGAAAGCGCCTAAAAAAAGATAGGATTTTGCATAAGAGCGCATTTAAATATAACGTATGAAAGCCCCGTACCGTTTTGATACGGGGCTTCCTGTTATTTACTTTGTGGGATTATATCCGTTTAATCTTCATCCCACTTATATTTCAAAACAGATCCGCTGACAGCATCGATTTCATATTCATATTCATAATTACCCGATTTAAACTCGATTTCATAGATCATCTTCCCATGCTCATCATCCAGGTCGGACTCGTATTCATAAACGGTATTTGCTGCAACGCCTGCGTGGGTGAAAGCAATTTCCTTTGCGCTTGCTTCACCGATATAGCTTCCGCTTCCGCCGGAAGTCTGACTGCCGCCGGACTGGGCCGGAATGTAGTCATCGTCCCGCTCTTTCTGATTTTTAAGAACGGAGCCGGTAGCGGCATCAATCTCATAGTCATACTCAAAGCCTTCGCATTTAAAGTCAATGTCATAGACCATGATGCCATGCTCTCGATCCAAGTCGCTCTCGTAAGCTGTGATGGCATTTGCCGAAACACCTGCGTGGGAAAGGGCGGCATTTTTAGCCTGCTCTTCGCTGATATAAGAAGCTTTTGAATTTTGGTCTTCCGAGGAGGCCTGACCCGGGTTTTGATTTGTCTGAGGCGTATTGCCGTTATTGGCCGGAGAAGAGCTGTTGTCAGTCTGCGGCGCGTTGCCGCCCGTTTGAGAGGAGCTGCCTGTTTCCGGCTGTGCGGTGTCGGTCCGGGGCGGAACATAGTCGTTGTCCGGTTCCTTTCCGCTCTTTAGGACAGCGCCTGTAACGGCATCAATTTCATAGTCATATTCAAAGCCTTCACATTTAAATTCAACCTCATAGACCATGACGCCATGTTCGAAATCCAGCTCAATTTCATATTCCGTAAGCTTATCGGCCGATGCCCCGGCGTGGGAGATGGCGGCTTGCTTTGCTTTTTCCTGACCGATGTATGCCTTATCGCTGGCGGTTCCAAGAGAATTTACATTTGTCAGATTCAGGTTGCCGGATTCGGTCAGCAGGTTCAGCTCGTTGATGGAGAGCGGGACAAGATCTTCAAAGGAGTAAAAAGCACTCTGCTGGGTAATCTGCTGAATAAGCTGAGCCTTGCCTAAGGTAATGCCGTAAGTATCGGCAAGCTCCCGCAGCTTGGAGTCTGCGGAAATACTCTGGCTCAGCACGGCCCCGTCAAAGGTTCCGGACTGCAGGACGGCGTTGATCTCATTAGCCAGGCGTTCCTGCAGCTCCGCGCTCTTGGCCGGGTCCTGATTGTCCACGCTGATCAGGATGGAGTTGGCCAACTCATTCAGATAGCCGTTGCGGAGCATAGAGCCTATGAGTGCGTTGACGGCGACGTCAAGGTTGCTTCCCTTGAAATCCATATCGCCGACTACAATCTGCGCGTCCTCGTTTCGGGGATTTATTGCGAGGACCTCTTCTTTTTTATTTACCTGAATCTCAATGGAAGGGTTTACATCCAAAGAGACAGTGGAGGCAACGGAATAATTTGCCCGATATGTTTGGAAACCGGCCATACCGCCGATCAAAAGTACAAATGCTGCTGCAATACCGGCAAGACGCCGCGGTGAAAAGGTTCTTTTATTGGTATCTGTCATAATGATTACAGCTCCTTTCTGAGATTTACAGTCGGAAAGGATGCTATCGCGTATGTCAGGAACGGCGTTTGAAAAGGCTTGTTTGATTTTCTGCTCTGTGTCCTTGTTTGCCATCGTCAATACTCCTTTCCTATATGATTTTTCAGTTTTTTCATGGCACGATTGTATTTTGAAAGAACGGTGGACAGGGGAAGCTCAAGTAGCTTTGCGGTCTCCCGATGCTTAAAGCCTGCAACGGCATGGAGGATCACGAGCTGGCGCTCCTCGTCGGAGAGAAGCTTCATACATTCGGTTAAAATCAGCCGATCCTCCGGGGAAGCATTCTCACATGCCTGCAGATACGGCTCCCAGTTTTCCGGAGGGATATCAGCCATCCGTTTACGTTCCCGAAGCTTCAAAAGGCAAAGATTGCGGGTGATGGTCAGAATCCATGCCATAGGCTTTCCGGAAGAACGATATCCGGAGGCTGCCGAATAAATATGGAGGTAACAATCGTGCAGGACATCCTCTGCGTCCTGAGTATTCTTCAAAATAGAAAGGGCAAAAGCATAGACGGATGCGCTGGTGCAGTCGTACAGGTCTGCAAGTGCCTGGGGATCTTCATCGGCGATTCCCAGAAGGCAGCGGTCTAATCGTGAGGATTCCGGTTGTCCTCCGCTGTCATTTGCCGACGTCAAGCAAATTATCATAGTTGCTTTCTCCTTTCACTTCATTAATACACGAGTAATGGATTTTATTGCATCTATTTTAACATTTTTTTGAAAAATTAAAAAGAGTGATTTGTTGACACGGGATAGAAATGCGATTAAGATGTTACTGTCCATGCGCTGGTGCTTGACAGGGGACTTTGGCATCTTGCTCCAGGATACTGTGTTTAGCGGCCTGAAATTGGATTTTTTGCGGTTTCCGTAAATAAGAAAAAGGAAATAGAGAATAAATTTATGTTTCAACTGAAAACGATGGGGGATTGAGCGTATGAATCCGAATGTCACAATACGTCATACGGCGAGCGCCGGAGTACTTATAACTATAGGAAGAAACAGCGTCGGAGTGGATGTCTTTAGCAGAGATCCGAACAGGCTGTATCCGGATACACCGCATTCGGTAAAAACGGAGCTTTGGGAGGAGATTGAGAGGGGAAGCATAGGAACGCTTCTGTTTACCCATGCCCACGGAGATCATTTCTGCCTTGCGGATACTTTGGAGGCGCTGGAGCGGAATCCGGAGCTTACGATCATTTCCACGGAAGAGGCAATCGGACAGCTTCAAAAAGCAGCTTCCGGCAGGGGACATCTGTATGCCGTTTCCCCGGAGGAAAAAGAGAATATAAAAATGGAGCTTCCGGAAGGGAATCTGGAGATTTTTAACAGCAGGCATATGGGAGAAATGTATGCAAAAGTGCAGAATCTCACCTGCATGCTTGAGATGGAGGGAAAGAAGCTTGTGTTTCCGGGCGACGCACGGCCTGAGGAGGAATTGTTTGCACGGATCGGGGCATGGACACGGGAACCGGATGTGTTGATTGTGCCTTTCCCGGTTATCGGCCTGCCCTCCGCCAGAAAGAAGCTTGTAAAATATCTGAAGCCTTTACACATTCTGGCTCTGCATCTGCCAAGAGAGGAGAAGGATGAACAGAATTGGGTTTTCGGCGCAAAGGCGGTCTGCAAGAGAGCAGGGGACGGCCTTCCTATGCCGTGTTTTGGCGAGGAGTTGGGGAAATCATATCACTTTTAAAGCATTTACAACATTTTGAAGCATTGGAACATTTTCATTGAAAAAATCCTTGACATCCCACATGTTTACTACTATAATAATCGAGTGTGCGCGAAGGCGCAGGCCTTCGTGCGCCATAAAGCCGATTATGGCACAGCAGCCTGACAGGGCCGGCATCATGCCAGCCACTTATTACAGGAGGTGAAAGGAATGCCAACATTTAACCAGTTAGTAAGAAAAGGAAGACAGACCTCTGTTAAGAAGTCTACCGCACCTGCTCTT
The DNA here is from genome assembly GCA_910576325.1 of Clostridia bacterium. Lineage (GTDB taxonomy): Bacteria > Bacillota > Clostridia > Lachnospirales > Lachnospiraceae > Laedolimicola. Next base: position 143,575 of record CAJTIM010000006.1, on the reverse strand, counting down.
CAGAAAGGATTTAATTCTCTGAAAAAGAAAGCTACGGATACATCCGCACCCCAGAAGCGCGGAGTGTGTACCGCGGTAAAGACTGCCACACCGAAGAAGCCGAACTCCGCTCTTCGTAAGATTGCCAGAGTACGTCTTTCCAACGGTATTGAGGTAACAAGCTATATTCCGGGCGAAGGCCATAACCTTCAGGAGCATAGTGTTGTTATGATCCGCGGCGGAAGAGTAAAGGACCTTCCCGGTACAAGATATCATATCATCCGCGGTACATTGGATACCGCAGGCGTAGCGAAGAGAAGACAGGCCCGTTCCAAATACGGTGCCAAGAGACCGAAAGACGCTAAGAAGTAAATTCGGCTCAGATTTGTTACAGGTAACACCTTATAAATGGAAATGATTTCATTTATAAGAACAGAAGCTATGAGACGTTGGGCAGACAAAAAATGTCTGTATGCCGGAATGACATATCGCCCTTAACAGGCTGCGGGTTGTATATAGAAATTGCCGTGCACAACACAAGTAGAGAGACACATGTGAGTACCTGAGAATTAAAGAGTGAATTTTATTAAGCCAAAGGTTTAATAAGCACGTATTAAGGAGGGAAGTATCGTGGCACGTAAAGGACATATCCAGAAAAGAGATGTATTAGCAGATCCGCTGTACAATAATAAGGTTGTCACCAAGCTTATCAATAACATTATGCTGGACGGTAAGAAGGGTGTGGCACAGAAGATTGTATACGGAGCATTTGCAAGAGTAGAGGCAAAGACCGAGAAGCCGGCTCTGGAGGTATTCGAGGAGGCTATGAACAACATCATGCCTATGCTTGAGGTAAAGGCAAGACGTATCGGTGGCGCTACCTATCAGGTACCTATTGAGGTACGCACGGACCGCCGTCAGGCCCTTGCGCTTCGCTGGCTGACCATGTTCTCCCGTAAGCGCGGCGAGAAGACAATGGAAGAGAGACTTGCAAATGAGATTATGGATGCGGCAAACAATACAGGCGCATCTGTGAAGAGAAAAGAAGACATGCACAAGATGGCAGAGGCCAACAAGGCATTTGCACACTATCGGTTCTAATCAAGACCGAAAGTCGTTTGTGCTTGATGATTTGAGGAGGAAAACCCGTGGCTGGAAGAGAATATCCATTGGAGAGAACCAGAAATATCGGAATTATGGCTCATATCGATGCCGGTAAGACCACATTGACCGAGCGTATTCTGTATTACACTGGCGTAAACTATAAAATTGGAGATACTCACGAAGGTACTGCTACTATGGACTGGATGGAGCAGGAACAGGAGCGTGGTATCACCATCACTTCCGCAGCTACAACCTGTCATTGGACCCATCAGGAAAACTGCAAGCCCCAGGAGGGAGCTTTGGAGCATCGTATCAATATCATTGATACCCCGGGTCACGTTGACTTTACGGTTGAGGTAGAGCGTTCCCTTCGTGTACTGGACGGCGCCGTAGGCGTGTTCTGTGCGAAGGGCGGTGTAGAGCCTCAGTCTGAAAATGTTTGGCGTCAGGCTGACACCTACAATGTACCCCGTATGGCGTTCATCAACAAGATGGACATCCTGGGTGCTGATTTCTACAATGCGGTAGAAATGATTAAAACAAGACTTGGTAAGAATGCCATCTGCATTCAGCTTCCCATTGGAAAGGAAGATGAATTTAAGGGAATCGTTGATTTGTTCGAGATGAAAGCCTACATCTACAACGATGAGAAGGGCGAGGACATTTCCATTGTTGATATCCCTGCTGATATGGCGGACGATGCCGAGCTTTATCGTACCGAGCTGATTGAAAAAATCTGCGAGCTGGACGATGACTTGATGATGATGTACCTGGAGGGAGAAGAACCCTCTACGGAGGATTTGAAGAAGGCTTTGAGAAAGGCTACCTGCGAGTGTACGGCAGTTCCCGTATGCTGCGGCACGGCTTACCGGAACAAGGGCGTTCAGAAGCTTCTGGATGCGGTGCTTGACTATATGCCCGCTCCCACCGACATTGCGTCTATCAAGGGAACGGATATGGACGGAAATGAGACGGAGCGTCATTCTTCTGACGAAGAGCCGTTCTCCGCACTGGCATTTAAGATTATGGCAGACCCCTTCGTAGGAAAGCTTGCATTCTTCCGTGTATACTCCGGAACCATGAATTCCGGTTCCTACGTATATAATTCTACCAAACAGAAGAAGGAGCGTGTAGGACGTATCCTTCAGATGCACGCAAATAAGAGAGCGGAGCTTGACAAGGTATATTCCGGAGACATTGCCGCGGCAGTAGGCTTTAAGTTTACGACCACAGGTGATACCATCTGCGACGAGCAGCATCCGGTAATTCTGGAGTCTATGGAGTTCCCGGAGCCGGTTATCGAGCTGGCTATCGAGCCGAAGACAAAGGCCGGTCAGGGCAAGATGGGCGAGGCTCTCGCGAAGCTGGCCGAGGAGGACCCGACCTTCCGTGCTCACACAGACCCGGAGACGGGCCAGACCATTATCGCCGGTATGGGCGAGCTGCATCTTGAGATTATTGTTGACCGTCTTCTCCGCGAGTACAAGGTAGAGGCAAATGTAGGTGCGCCTCAGGTTGCCTACAAAGAGACCTTTACGAAGCCCGTGGATGTGGACAGCAAGTATGCGAAGCAGTCCGGCGGACGCGGACAGTATGGACACTGTAAGGTACGCTTCGAGCCTATGGACGCCAACGGAGAAGAGCTGTTCAAGTTCGATTCTCAGGTTGTGGGCGGTGCGATTCCCAAGGAATACATTCCCGCAGTCGGCGAGGGTATTGAGGAAGCGGCGCAGTCCGGTATTCTGGGAGGCTTCCCGGTGCTCGGACTTCATGCTACCGTATACGACGGCTCCTACCATGAGGTAGACTCCAGTGAGATGGCATTCCACATTGCCGGTTCTCTGGCATTTAAGGAGGCTATGCAGAAGGGTAATCCGGTGCTTTTGGAGCCTATCATGAAGGTGGAGGTTACCACACCCGAGGATTACATGGGTGATGTAATCGGCGACATCAACAGCCGCCGGGGACGCATCGAGGGTATGGACGATATCGGCGGAGGCAAGATGATCCGCGGTTACGTTCCTCTGGCTGAGATGTTCGGATACTCTACGGACCTTCGTTCCAAGACGCAGGGCCGCGGCAACTACTCTATGTTCTTTGAGAAATACGAGCAGGTGCCCAAGAGTATTCAGGAAAAAGTACTGGCCGCAAAGAAATAACTGAAGGCTTGTCCGTACAAGCCGGCCGGCATAAGGTTTTGCCGGGCAAACTGATGCAAGGCCGAATAATATTGAAAATTTTGCTTGAAAAATAAGGCGCTTTGAAATATAATCAAAGATAGCCGGGTTTATCTAAAGAAACGAAACAAATAATTATGAAAAATGCCGAAGGGCGTATGAATTAAGGAGGACATTCAAAATGGCTAAAGCTAAATTTGAAAGAAACAAACCCCATTGTAATATCGGAACCATTGGTCACGTTGACCACGGTAAGACAACTCTGACCGCAGCTATCACCAAGGTTCTTTCCGAGAGAGTAGCCGGCAACACCGCTACTGATTTCGAGAACATTGACAAGGCTCCGGAAGAGAGAGAGCGTGGAATTACCATTTCTACCGCACACGTTGAGTATGAGACCGAGAACAGACATTACGCACACGTTGACTGCCCGGGCCATGCTGACTATGTAAAGAACATGATCACCGGTGCTGCTCAGATGGACGGCGCTATCCTGGTAGTTGCTGCTACTGACGGTGTTATGGCTCAGACAAAGGAGCACATCCTTCTGTCCCGTCAGGTAGGCGTTCCCTACATCGTAGTATTCCTGAACAAGTGCGATGCTATGGACGACGAGGAGCTAATCGAGCTGACCGAGATGGAGATCACAGAGCAGCTTGAGGAGTATGAGTTCACGGACTGCCCGATCATCAAGGGTTCCGCTCTGAAAGCTCTGGAAGATCCTTCAGGAGAGTGGGGCGACAAGATCATGGAGCTGATGAAGACGGTAGACGAGTATATTCCGGATCCGAAGCGTGCAACGGATCAGCCGTTCCTGATGCCTGTAGAGGACGTATTCACCATTACCGGTCGTGGTACTGTTGCTACCGGCCGTGTTGAGCGTGGTGTGCTTCATGTAAATGAGGAAGTTGAGATTATCGGTATCAAGGAAGAGACACGTAAGACTGTTGTAACCGGTATCGAGATGTTCCGTAAGCTGCTTGACGAGGCTCAGGCTGGTGACAACATCGGAGCACTGCTTCGTGGTGTTCAGAGAACCGAGATCGAAAGAGGTCAGGTTATTGCAAAGCCCGGCAGCGTTACCTGCCATACAAAGTTTACCGCTCAGGTTTACGTGCTGACAAAAGACGAGGGCGGCCGTCATACACCGTTCTTCAATAACTATCGTCCTCAGTTCTACTTCAGAACTACCGACGTTACCGGTGTCTGCAATCTGCCCGCTGGTACTGAGATGTGCATGCCTGGCGATAACGTAGAGATGACTATCGAGCTGATTCATCCTATCGCTATGGAGCAGGGTCTTACATTTGCTATCCGTGAGGGTGGTCGTACTGTTGGATCAGGCCGTGTGGCTACAATCATTGAGTAATCTTTAGATTAGAGCCAAATAATAAAAATAAGCACCGCAATCCTTTGAGAAATCAAGGGGTTGCGGTTTCTTAATGTCTGAAAATAATAGCGAACAAAAGGAAAAGCCACTTGCCGGAATTTCATTGAAAATGGCTTGTGGCTCTAAAATATATTAGAAATAGGGAGTCCGCTCGTGACTCCCTTTGCTTAATTACAATAAATCCTTTGGCACACGTCCAGAGAAGAATTGTAATAATATTTTATGTTGAAGAAAAAAATTATGTATAGATAAAATAAAGGGAACTCGCTCGTAGTTCCCTTGTTTGAAATACTATATTAGCGTTCCACTCGTGAACACTTCTCTTACATCCTTATGCTAGCATGAAAATCCAAATTTGTCTACATTTCTTTTAGAGATTTTTCTAAAAAACTGCTTAATTTTTATGATCATAAAACAAACATGCAAGTCATGGAAATTGCTTGTTAAAGTATGAGCTTTTTATAGAATAACAGAATCATCCAGGATTTTTTCTTGAATTCCCATATAAAAGCAAGAAAATGAAGCTGTCGTTTCACGAATTTTCATTCATTAAAGCAACAGCCCCTTTTTATGTCTTGAATAATGAAATTGAGTGTGGACGGTGCCAAAACGGTGCCGAGAAATAAAAAATTCAAAAAGGTATTGCATTGTAGAATTTGGAATTATATAATTATGTTAGAATATTTAACAATAAATTGACATATACTTTATTGTGTGTTAAAATGTACAACGTATGTTTGGAGGAAAACGCAATGAAAACATTTAATACAGAGAAGTTTTGTCATCAATTAATAAGTTTACGAGCTGATAAAACGCAACAAGCATTTGCTGACGAAATAGGGATAAACAGAAGCACGCTATCTCTACTTGAAACAGGAAAGCAATTACCAACATTAGAAATATTAAACAAGATTTGTGATTTTTCAAAGACGATAATTGATGAATTTTTTATTGAAAATGAAAAAGATGGCTTGATTTATCTAATGGGTAATATGGATGAAAGTGATCGAAAAAAAATTGGGACTATGATTGAAAAGATTCACACTAGGGAAAAGTATGGTGTTCTTGCAAGAAGGTGTTTGGATGATATCAGTAAATAATCAAGAGCTATTTGAACAGTATTATCAAAGAGAATATGACTTTAATACAAATTCTTTAAGCGAAGATGAAGTTGATTCAATTAAAGCGCTTGTAAAAGAGAAACGAGTTGCCTATGCGCTAGCTCCAATTGGAGAAAAGATCTTTGGATGGATAACTGAACAAGATACAAGTATACATTTTGAAGCTGTTGATTTTGAAAGTGATAAAATTGACGGCTTATTGTATATTCCACAATCTGGGTGTGATAAGGCGTATATAGTTCTAAATTCCAAAAAACCTTTAATTAACCAGATTTTTACTGCAGCACATGAATATTATCATTATGTGAAAGATTATTTGGATATTAAGAAAGAACCCTATATATGTAATTTCTCAGCACTAAGTAGCATAAATGAAAAACGTGCGAGTAGATTTGCAGCAGAATTTTTATTACCAGAGGAAGCATTAAGGGCAGAAATAAAATTTTTTAAAAAGAGAATGTCTGGTAAAAAAATTCATGAAATGATTTTTGAAGATTATGCTGTTTTAAGTATTTTTTTGACCTTAAAATATCAACTACCTTTAAAAGCTGTTATTTATAGACTGTATGAAGAACATTATATCGATAAAATTGATGAATATATACAGAACTATCAATTTATAAAGGGTGTACTACAAGAAGTAAAGGTATTTCAAGAACAAGTACAATACTTATATACTTGTAAAAATCCTTATATTGAAAATAATAGTTTAATATATAGGCAAATGAAATTGGTTTATGATAATGGATATGCTTCTAGGGATGAACTTATAAAAGATGCTGAGATATTAGGGCTTGATAAAACACTAGTTGAGGGTTTTTTTGATGATATAAGTGAAGAGGATGTAGAGGAGGATGATGATATTGAATTAATACAATACATTTCTGAGTTATGGAGGGCGGATGTATGAAAAGTGCATTACAAAAGATACCTCTTAAACTTCTAATTAGACAACCGGTGATGTTTGATGCAAACATTTTTATGGTAGGAATTGAAAATAGATCATCTGATTTCAATTGTTCTTTTGAAAATATGTATAAGGTATATTTGAAACCTTTATTTGAGTGTTTTCAGCAAATTATAATTCATGAGATGGTATATAATGAATTAGATGAAGACACAAAAAGATTAGTTGATTTATATAAAGGGAAGAATGTTACAATCGTTGATGAGGGAGATTTATATGGAAAAGATCCCCAATACACAACGGTTTTTAATGTGATTGCTAATCATGAAAGAGTAATGTATACAAGAGGAAATTCAAAAGATAGGGGAGAGGTGTATAGCTTGGCCTATGCAGCTCATAATAAAATCAATTATTTTAGCTCTAGGGAAGTAATGGTTGATTTAATTGCGGAAGAGTTAGAAGAATTAAACGATGTTGAAATTGTTACTTTTGATGTAGTTCTTTTGCTTGCATATATATACTATGTATCTAAAGGAGATAATAGCAATAATAAGGCATTGAAATCAATATATAAAAGGTATTGTGAGGATGTGATTAAACGCCATAAACTGCCTGTAACTCTAAAAGAATATGTCGTTGCCTCAACAAATTATATAGGCAATTAAGAGCTCCGATGAATTTTCAATTCACCGGAGTGTTTTTTACTTGTTGTGCTACTTAATATCGTTGAGATGTTTGCGGATGGACAGGAGGCCGTAAAAAATTCTGGCTCTTTGTCAAGTTAGTTGAATTATCCATTTTATTATGTCATAATAAGACGGGTGAATGACATGGAATTAGATGTATTGTTAAAAGAATTGGATGAAAATCTTACCATAAACAGAGTAGAAAAATCTGGCAAGGCATTATACATATACTGCGATATAAACTGTACTGTTGCCAAATGTAAATATTGTGGCATGGAAAGCCATTCGGTTCACAGCAGATATATTAGAACCATTTCAGATCTTCCAATCCAGGATTATCAGGTAAAATTAGTGATTACTGTGCCAAAGTTCTTTTGTGCAAATGAACGATGCAGTCATAAAACCTTTGCATATTTAATTCCGTTTGCGGCATCAAATTCACTAAGGACAAAACGTCTGGACGATTATATCTACCGGGTAGGAATGAAAAACAGTTCCCTTGAGGCGGAAAAGCAGATTTCCGACAGCCATGTGTCTGTGTCTAACAATACGATTCTGAGAATCATTAAAAAAAGCGGAACCAGTCATCGACTATGAAGTAAAAAATATATCCATTGATGATTTTTCACATTGCAAGCAAAAAATTTATTTTTCTATTCTAATTGATAATGATACTGGAAAACGGCTGGAAGTAGTTCCTTCCCGGCAACAGCCTGAAGTAATAAAAATGCTCCGAAAGTTTAAACATGTGGAGACTGTTACAAGAGACTTCTCAAAGTCTTATAAGGCTGCCATAAGTGAGGCTCTGCCAAATGCCAGGCAGATCGTGGACAGATTTCATATACTGAAAAACCTGACAGAAGATATGGCGGGTTACCTGAAGCGCAAAATCAAGGACAACATAAAGGTCCCTAATCTCTCAACTGTACCAATAACGGAAAAAGAGGTATTCAATACACGCGAACGCAGAAAAATAGAAACCGGTCTAAAAAAGTGGGAAACAAGAGAGGCACAGAAGCTAAGGGAATCCGGTAAAAATAATACAGAAATAGCAGGGATGCTTCAGATCAGCCGTCCTACAGTCATAAAATATCTGAGTATGACAGAGCCTCCCGTTGCATCCAGGCCTTGTAAGCTTGATCCTTATGTTCCAAGGATCAAAGAGCTGCTTTTGGATGGATACCGTTATATGGAAAATTCAATCAAATCAAAAAGGAAGGATATACCGGCGGAATTTCCCTGTATAACAGTAAAATGAAAGGGATCCGTTGGGAAGTGAGCCAAAAGATTCGTTATTTAAAAAGAAACGATATTAAAAAGTTATTATATACACCGCTTGAAGGCATTCAGGACATCCAGAAACGTAAAGATATTGAGCAGTATCTGAGCATTCAGCCCGAGTTAAAACAGATGCTGGAACTTGTATCTGACTTTAAAACCCTTTTGAGAGGTAGCGATGAGAGTAAACTGGATAAGTGGATAAAAAAGGCAGAAGACATGCATGTCACAGAGCTTGACAGCTTTCTGAAACTGATTCGATCCGATAAGGAAGCTGTCAAAAATGCAATCAGATATCAATATAGTAACGGGCCCACAGAAGGGCACAATAATAAGATAAAAGTAATAAAGAGACAGATGTATGGAAGATGCAAATTTGATTTGCTTCGCTTGAAGATATTATGTTAATTCAACTAACTTGACAAAGAGCCAAATTTTTTTACACTACCTACCTTGCTGTATATTATTGCTGATTTTATGCCTCAGCGACCTATCTACTGCTTCACAATGGGCAATAAGGCATATTTTATGCCTCAGCCACCCTCTCCAAATACTCAGCCGGCACCTTCTCCACCAGCCAAACCCCATTTTCCGACAAATAAAAAGTATACCCATCCTTTACCATTCTACCAGTATCCACCTTAAGCACGCACGGAACCCCATGCCTCATTCCCACCTTCACAGCCGTTTCATAATCCTTCGATAGATGAACATAAAGCCTGCTCCCCGCTCTCAGCCCTTCTTTCAAATTCAGAATACTACCCAAAAATCGAGTTGCCGTCCCATGATACAATATATCCGGCGGAAGAGTTGCTTTTAGTTCCAAATCCACCGCAATACTGTGCCCCTGGTTAGCTCTGATTTTCGTGCCGTCCTCGTTAAAGCTGAACCTCTTTTTATCATTCGTGCGGACAATTTCCTTTAACATATCCATATCCAGAGCCTTCCCCGCTTTATTTACTCCTTGAATCAGTTCTTCTACATCAGCCCAGCCGTGGTCGTCCAATTTAATTCCTGCGGCACCAGGATTGTGACGCAGGATCAGGCTGATAAATTTACTTATTTTTTTATAAGCACCATTTTCCATACTTATTCCGTCTCCATTTCTGCTTTTAATACCATATCTTTTATAAAAAGTACTTTTTTGATTTACTAATAACTGCTTTATATTCTTAGCTTACACGATCCGGCACTTGAAGCTCCGCCTTAATATATTACATTATATAAAAATACTACACATGGATCAATGCTTTAATTAAAAAGTCATGTTAAGTTGAAAAATGTTAGGCCATGTTAGGTACGTTAGAAAAAGTTATGTAAGACAAGAATAATGAATCCTCCAAAACAGCCGTATAAATTGCATGAAAAATATAGTAAATATAGAAAGCATAGAAAATATTTCCAAAATCACTATAGATTGTTCCAAATCACCATAGATTATTACACAATACCCACAGAGTACATCAAAATACTGAGAAAAAATTTATAAACTCCAAAATAAAAGTGATATTCCGCCCCCATATCCCGTTCTTATATTGAAGGGCCTTTCAAAACAGTATAATAATATCTGTCACAGTACACAAATCAATTTACAGACACATGCAATTACAGCAGAAAATTGACTTGATACCAATGCACTGTGAGATATATTATGAAACTGAAACAGGAGGTGAGATCTTGGAGGACGCAGAATACATAAGGATTGTTCATAAGTATCTGGACACCATATATCGGGTTGCCTTAAGCGGCAGCAAAAACCCTCACGACGCGGAGGACATTGTGCAGAGCACGTTTCTAAAGCTATTGGAGAATAAGAAGGAATTTCAAGACGAAGAGCACATCCGCAAATGGCTGATACGCGTAACGATCAACGAGGCAAACAGCCTTTGGCGCTCCTTCTGGAGAAAGAAAGTCATATCTTTTGAGGAGACATTAAAGGAACCGGAGTTCTTCGAGCCGGAGCAAAGCGAACTATTCTGGGCAGTACAAAAATTGTCCCCCAAATATCGAGAGGTAACATACCTCTACTACTATGAAGAATACAGCATAAAAGAAATTGCGAAGCTTCTTCACATCTCCGAAACAGCCATCCAGACCCGCCTGATGCGGGCGCGGGAAAAACTACGAGAACAACTAAAGGAGGCGTGGAAATGACAGGCGAAAAAGAGAACAGGAAATATTACCAAAACACCTTCCATGAAGTACATGCTTCCAAGCATCTGTTGAGAAAGGTGGAAGCTATGGGAAAGGAATATAACGAGAAAAAAGGCAGAAAAATATTACACAAAGGCTGCATAGCCGCAGCAGTATTAGCAGTAGCGTTGCTCTCCAGTAATATTATTTCTTATGCAGCTACGGGAACCCCCTGGATTATCACAATAACCACATCGGATGGAAGGGAGCTGCCAACAGAGCCGGGAACCTATGAGCTGGAGGACGGAACCATATACACAGTTAAAAATGCAGTAGAGGAGGAAACAAAGACCATCCCCGCAGAGAAAGCAGAAACAGAGAAAGGGAAGACAGAGAAAGCGGAAACAGAGAAAGCAGAAACAGATAATACGGAAACGGAAAACGTTGACACAGAAGCATCCTCCCTAAATTCTATTGTTCTGCCGGGAGAACCCCAAACAGAAGAATCAGATAACAGGATAATAGAATAATAAAAAATAAAATAATAGGCTGCCTTACTCCCTATCCGCCCGATACACGTCAGAAGTACTTCGAAAAAAAGTAAGAGAAGCATTCAATTAAGGCAGCAGACTTAAAAAGGTAAAGAATAAACGCCCTCGGCAGCTGATAAAAAATCAACTGCCAGGGCTTCTTGCCCAGGAAACCTTCCAACCCAAGCCGCTAAAAGACCCCACCAGGAACATCCCTCACGTCTTGCAGGGCCAGGAAAATTTAAATGACTTTTCCCAATCTTTATAGTATGATGATAAAAACGGTCCGGCGCATTTGAAGAAATTTTGAAGAAAATAACCAAACCTTCAACTCACTGCCGACATTAAACAGAACAAAACACAGAACAGAAAACAGAAAGGAACACACAGGCCGACATGTACCGCATCTATATGATAGAGGACGACCAGGGAATCCTGGAAGCAGTAAAAGCAAAAGGCGAAAAATGGGAACTTCAAATCCACGGTGTAAAAAACTTCCGCAAAATCCTCACGGAATTTTCGGAAATACAGCCCCACCTGGTCATTATGGACATCGGTCTCCCTGCCTTCGACGGATATTACTGGTGCACCGAGCTTCGCAGGCTGTCCAAAGTCCCCATTCTTTTCCTGTCCTCCGCCTCCGACAACATGAATATGGTTATGGCAATGAGCATGGGCGGCGACGACTTTGTGGCAAAGCCCTTTGATATGGATGTGCTCATTGCCAAGATACAGGCCCTTCTGCGCCGCGCCTATGATTTTGCGGCAGTCATGCCCATTGCAGAGCACCGGGGAGCCTTCCTCAACATGGAAAACGGAACCCTCACCTATCAGGACATCACAATTGATCTGACAAAAAACGAACACCGGATTCTCTGCCTGCTGATGGAAAACAAGGGCCGGATTGTCAGCCGGGAACGCCTAATGGATCTGCTCTGGGAATCCGACTGCTACATTGATGACAACACACTGACCGTCAACGTAGGCCGCCTGCGGAAAAAGCTTGAAGCCAACGGCCTCTCCGATTTCATCCATACGAAATTCGGTGCAGGCTATTATATAGGGGAGGAACAGGCATGACCTTTGTACTTCAATATTTACGGGAGCATATGCGCCTTCTTTTGTCAGACCTGCTATTTACGGCAATTTTTGCAATCGTATTCTATCTGTATCATCTGCCGCTGTCCGCAATTCTGTATTCGGCAGCAATCTGTGCCCTGATCGGCAGCATTTTTCTGGGCAATTCCATGTACCGGGCTTACAAAAAGCACATATTACTGACAAAACTGACAACTCTGCAAAGCAATGTACTGAAACATGAACTGCCGACACCAACAACCGCAGCAGAGAGGGACTGCCAGGCGATCATCCAAAAACTGTGCATGGAAATGGAAACCATCGAGGAGCAGTACACACAATCCAATCAGGAAATGATCGACTATTTCACCATATGGGTACATCAAATCAAAACCCCCATTGCCTCTATGCGCCTCAACCTGGAAGCCGAGGACACCAGACTTTCCCAGAGATTAAAATCGGACCTCCTGCACATAGAGCATTATGTGGAAATGGTGCTCACCTATTTAAAAATGGGCGCCGAATCTACGGATTATGTATTTGCCGATGTGAGCCTGGACAAAATAATCCGGGAGAACATCCGCAAGCTGCGGGGCGATTTTATTATGAAAAAACTGAAGCTTATCTATGAGCCTGTCAGAGAAACGGTTGTATCCGATGAAAAATGGCTCTCCTTCGTAATAGAACAGCTTCTTTCCAACGCAGTAAAATACACATCCGAAGGCTCCGTTACCATATTTTCCGAAGAACCTAAGACGCTCAGCATCCGCGATACGGGGCTTGGCATAGCGACCGGGGAACTTCCGCGGATTTTTGAGAGAGGGTATACAGGAAGCAACGGCCGCCGGGATAAGCGCGCAAGCGGACTGGGCCTCTTTCTGTGCAAAGAGATATGCAAACGCCTGGGAGCCGAAATCTTCATAACCTCCCGGATTGAGGCAGGCACTACCGTAAAAATAGATCTAAGCTTCCTAAAGAATCCTATGAATGAATAATCTTATGTCTATCCGGACGAACTTCTTACAAAAATGTTAGAAATCACAGGGAAATGTAAGCCGAATGAATGGAATACACTTCCCTTCATTTGTTAGGATAAAGATGCTCAACAGGAATAAATATCAAAAGGAGGCATCTTAACATGAGTATTTTAGAGGTAAAGGGACTGAAAAAGATATATACCACACGCTTCGGTTCCAACCAGGTAACAGCCCTTCGAAACGTAACTTTCTCCGTAGAACAGGGGGAATACGTAGCCATTATGGGAGAATCCGGCTCCGGGAAAACCACACTGCTGAACATTCTGGCAGCTCTCGATAAGCCCACCGCCGGCTCCGTCCTCCTGAATGGAAAAGACATCACAAAAATCTCGGAAAAGCAGCTTGCAAAGTTCCGCAGAAGCAGTCTGGGCTTTGTGTTCCAGGAATTTAACCTTTTGGACACCTTCAGTTTAGAGGACAATATCTATCTTCCCTTAGTTCTGGCAGGCGCCCCCTATGAGGAAATGCGCCGAAGACTTATACCCATTGCCAAAATGCTTGGCATCTCGGAGCTTTTAAGCAAGTACCCTTATGAGGTATCGGGAGGCCAGAAGCAGCGGGCCGCCGTTGCACGGGCGCTCATTACAAAGCCCCAGCTAATTTTGGCAGACGAGCCGACAGGCGCATTGGATTCCCGGGCCTCCGACGAGCTTCTGCGTCTTTTCGAAGCCGTAAATGAGAGCGGTCAGACAATTTTAATGGTTACCCATTCGGCCGCCGCAGCAAGCCGGGCTAAATGCGTTCTGTTTATCAAGGACGGAGAGGTTTTTCATCAAATCTGCCGCGGGGAGGACAGCGGCGAGCAGTTTTATCAAAAGATTACGGATACACTGACAATTCTGATGACAGGTGGTGAGCGCAGATGAAAAAGGGAATTTACAGAAGGCTTGCTTTAACGGGAATCAGGAAAAACAGACAGCTCTATTTTCCGTATCTGTTGTCAGGAACCGTAATGGTGATGGTATTTTATATTCTGGCATTTTTGGCCGCATCCGATATGGTTCACAATCTTCGGGGCGGGGAAGCCATGACAACGCTTCTTATCTGTGGGGAGGCCCTCATAGGAGTGTTTTCCATCCCCTTTTTGTTTTACACCAGTTCGGCACTTATGAGGAAGCGTAAAAAGGAATTTGGACTTTATAACATTCTCGGTATGAATAAGGGAAATATCCTGGCAAGCCTTATATGGGAAACCCTGATTACCTACGGAATCGTAATGTTCACGGGCATATGCTTCGGTATTCTGTTCTCAAAGATTGGGGAGCTTGGCCTTGTGAATATTATGGAAGAGGAGATAGGCTACCGCATCTACATTGAGTGGAAAGCGGTTCTCACAGCGCTTGTGCTCTATGGAGGAATTTATATTTTTATTTTCCTCAATATTGCCCTGCAGATCCGGCAGAACAATCCCATAGAGCTTCTTCACAGCGAAGCGGCAGGGGAGCGCCCGCCCAAAAGCCGCCGGGTACTGGCCGGGGCCGGCCTGATGCTTATCCTAGGAGCTTACGCATGGGCGCTGCGCCTGGAAAATCCCCGTGATGCGATGGTACGGCTTATGGTGATTGCAGGCGTGGTGGTAGTCGGAACCTACCTTCTGTTTATTGCCGGCTCCGTATTCTTGTGCGGATGGCTGAAAAAGAGAAAGCGCTATTATTATAAGACAGCCCATTTTGTAACCGTATCCTCTCTGTCCTACCGGATGAAGCGAAACGGCGCAAGCCTTGCCTCTATCTGTATTCTCGCCACGGTAATTTTAGTAGCCCTGGTGGGAACAGCCGGCTTCTATACAGGTGTGGACGATATTATTGGACGCCATTATCCTTACGATTTTGGAGCTGTTATAGAGATGGACATATCGGATCAGGAAGAAATAAGCCGAACATACAAGACGGAACTGGAGGCGGCTCTAAAGGATACCAATGCCGCAGTGTCAAAGACCATAGCGCTTTATGAGGTTGGATTGGATGCGCCTATTGAGAACGGCGTTCTGGATCTGAGCGTTGACATTTACAAAAACGCGCCCGAGGAGGGCAATGCAGCCGAATGGAACAGATATTTGGAAAATTATATATGTGTGCGTGTGATCTCTCTGGAGGATTATAACCAGCTCTGTCATACCTCAGAGGAGTTGGGAGAGAACGAAGTTTTCCTTGCAGGGGGAAAGCGGTCCGGAAAAGCCAAAAGCATCCGCAATTGGGACGGAAGCGAATACACTGTCAAAAAGACGGTAAAGCAGATGCCGGCGTTATCTGCCTTTGAGCTGTATGGCAGCTATTCCGATATGATGATGGATTACATGGTGCTTGTAGTCCCGGATATGAACCGGTTCTGGGATTCCTTCGACGCTGCCGCCTGGAGCACAAAAAATCAGGTCCTGTGCTTCTGGGAATACGGCGTAAGGCTTGCGGAGGAACGGGAGCGGCAGCTTGTCATTGGGGATGCCTGCGAGGAGCGTATACGGGAATTGTCAGAGGAGGAAAATGCGCCGGGCTATACCTGGTATACAAAGGCGGAAAAATGGGCGAAAATGAAAAGTCTTGCCGGAGGAGTCCTGTTCCTGGCTCTTGTTATCAGTACGGTATTTGTCTTTGTCGCCACGCTGATTATGTACTATAAGCAGATTTCCGAAGGCTATGAGGATCAGAGGCAGTTTTCCGTTATGCGCAAAATCGGCATGACAAAAAGAGAGATACGCCGCAGCATCAATTCTCAGATGCTGACAGTATTCGGTCTTCCTCTTTTGATGGCGGGCATCCATCTTACCTTTGCCCTGCCGGGCATTTACCAGGTGCTGAAAGCTTCCATATTGGACAACAAGCCTTTGCTTATTCGGACAGCGGCAGTAAGCTTCTTGCTGTTTGCCGTTGCCTATGCGCTTGTCTATCTGATTACAACCAGAACTTATTTTAAAATTGTGAATCGAAAATAACAGTACTCTTTTTTGAATTATTAAAATTTTTTGGTATAATGTAAGAAAATACTTGAGGTTTCCTAAGAAAAAATAAAGAAATTTCGAATCCTTGTCTGCAATAATAAAGATAGAGTTACTGGTCACGGAGTGAACAGTAACAGGACAGATTCTATATTGGGGGAAGAGAACATGAGACAGGATGACAGAAGACAAAGAAACAGCCGCACGGAAGGAAGTAGCCGGACACGGGGAGAGGGGCAGAGACGCAGCATACAGCAAAGCCGGAATGGAGAGAGATATCAGAGCCCGGCAGGGATGGAACGCAAGGCAGGGCGGCAAGGCGGAAGCCCGCAGCGCAAGTCGGAACAAGAACGGCAGGAGCAGCGCCGGACACAGGGAAAACAGCCCTATTCCAGACGCCCGGCCGCCGGCTTGTGGCCGGACAGACTGGAAGTAGAACAAAAAAGAGCGCAGGAACGAAGGGAACAGGAGCGGAGAAGAAGGCTGAAGCTTCAAAAAAAGCGCAGAGCCAAAATCCGCAGGTTTATAGCCCTGTTCACCGCCGCGCTCTTTGGCGTCGCTCTCTTCCTGGCAGTAAAGCTTGTAAAAAACTGGACGGCAGAGCCGAAAGGAAAAGAAAAAGAGAAAGAGATAGACATTGAAAAACTTGCCGAGGGAGAAGAATATCCGGAAAGTTTATTAAAGCTTTTAGAGAAAAACCCGGAAACCAAGGATTTCGTAATGAATTATCCCAAGAACAAGGATAAGCATGTGGATATCGATGTGTCAAAGGAAGTAACGCAGGGGAAAATTCCGCTGTTCCTCCAATGGGACGAGCGTTGGGGCTACGAAACCTACGGCGACGATTTTCTGGCCCTCACCGGCTGCGGGCCTACCTGCCTGTCTATGGTGCGCTGCGGACTGAGCGGCGACAGTGCCTGGAATCCTTACAAGACAGCCCGCATGGCAGAGAACGGCGGTTACTATGTATCCGGCTCCGGTTCCTCCTGGGACTTGATGACGCAGGGAGCGGCCGAGCTTGGACTGACTTATGAGGAAGTCATCTTTGATGAGGAGCATATCAAAGCAACACTGGAGGCAGGCACGCCTATTATCTGTGTGGTAGGCCCCGGAGACTTCACGGACAACGGACATTTTCTGGTGCTCACCGGCGTGGACGGGAAGGGAAACATCATCCTCAACGATCCCAACAGCAAGCTTCGGAGCAAGGAAACCTGGGACATCAATCAATTAATGAATCAGATAAAAAATCTGTGGGCCTACAGCTACCAGGGCACAGAAGGGGAGCAGAATGGATAAGGGTAAAAGAGCCGGGCGGATTCTCCGGGCAATTCTTCCGGTAATTCTGATTTTTCTGTCGTACAGGCTGATAACGCGCAGCGGAGCCGCATACCGGGAGTGCCGAAGCGGGGGCGAGCCTTGTGAGATTTATTATCTTCTCAATGTAGACGGTATGAAGGGCCTGGGACATACGGCTCTGATGCTTACGGATGAGCAGGGGGAAGGACGCATATTCAGCTACAACGGCATGCAGTATAATCTGCTTCAATGCCTTCTGGGGAAAAGGGGCGTTGGAAAAATGAAGGAATTTCTTTTGGACAGGGAAGGAGTTAAAGAACTGCTTCGCACAGGCGATCTTCCGGCCGGAGAATATGAGGAATGCAGTAATTTTGACAGGATACTCTGGCGGGAGATTTCAAGAGAGCAGTACGATAAGATTGTGCAGGCAGCGGCAGTTTATACGGAAACAGGAGAGGCATATGAGGAATTATATGTCTCTTTCTACGAGGTATCAGGAGAAGAGACAGAGAAAATCAGGCAGGAAATCGAGGCTTACACACAGAGAGAAGGGATTCCCCTTTATCAGCTTTATACCCACAACTGCGACACGGCGGCCCGGGAGCTGATGGGAGAGATTGATGAGGAGGTCAGCGGCTACAATGAGTCGGAGGCAAAGCTTACGCCCAACGGCAATTACAGGAATATGTGCCGGAAACTGGGAGATACCTGGGGGTTCCGGCATTTGGGGGAGGATACTTTCATAGAGACCGTATTGCATTACCTTATATAGAAGCAGCCGGATACCTGAGCCCGGAAAAGCTTTCCCGAAGAAATAAGGGTTACATAAATTGTCGAAAATAGTTGCATTTCCGCGGATTTCATAATAAAATAATCCTGTATACTCTCAAAAACGGCGGTTTAATTTTCTTTAGCCGTTGATAAGAGAATATTCTCAGCATTCCCCTGTCTTCCTGTGCAGGATCGGGGGGTGAGAGGACTCTAAGAATATATGAGGAGAAGGAAAAGATGAAACACAGATTTTCAAGAGTTCTTGCAGGATTACTGGCAATGATACTGGTGGTTTCCTCAGGAAGCGGCACCGTATTTGCCAAAGCGAATCAGAAGTATGCGGCAGCAGGGGTTATCGGTACGGAAGAACCGGGAAAGACGGGCGCCCCGGAAGGAGATGCGCAGAACCCTGAAAAGGATACAACGGAAGGGAAGGAACAAACGCCCGATACGACACCGGAGCAGCCTTCCGGGGATACCACGCCGCCGGCGGGACAGCCGGAGGGGAATGGTTCCGGGGAGAATGAAGGACAGAATCCGGACGAAAGCGGCCAGGATCAGGAGAATCAGGACAAAGATAAGCTTCCGGAGGACAATGGCAATCCGGACGATACAACTCAAGATCCGGATCAGACAGAACCGCTGAAATCGGTTCCCGGTTCCATTGAGGTGCAGATTGTCGCGGGAATCGAAGTTCAGAAGGAACAGAATTTTGAGTTGACCTTAGCAGGCTCGGACAAGCATAGCACGAGCATGGTTCTTCCTGCTTCAAAGGGAGAGGGAAACCAGGCGGAGGAAGCACCGGAAGCTTTTGCCCGGTTTTCGAATTTGAAGAACGGCAAATATACATTAACTATAACCGGCAGAGGTTATGTTCCCTATACGCAGGAGATCGAGGTAGGGAATATGGGCTGCCGGATACAGGTCTACACCGGAAGCATACCCCAGATGGACCAGGATAAGCAGCATCCGGGCGTGCTTCGTTACGGCGATGTAAATCAAGACGGTGAGCTGAACAAAAAGGATGAAGAAGCCATTCTGAATGCGATTGAGAGCGATCCGAACAATACGGGCTGCGATCTCAACGGAGACGGCATTGCGGATCTGCTGGATCTGAACTATTTTACCACTTTGAAGGAAGTAGAAAAGAAGCTCTCCTCATTGGAACTGCTGATTCCGGAAGAAGCAATGACTCTGGAGGCGGCAGTCAGCACAAGAGTGGAAGGGGATCTGAATAATCTCCTGAGCGGAGGAACGGGAAATGTAGGACTTGCCCCGGCAGCCGGAGGCTCCATATCCGCAGATACTCCGGTGGCGGTACAGTTTGATTTTAGCGGTTCGCAGGATGTTGCGCTTGGCGGACTTGTAATTCAGTCGCCAAAGGACAGTGAGTATGCCATTCAGCAGGGAGAAGTACAGATTCACTATCTGGATGCCAGTGGTGCGGATAAGTATGAATATGTGAGCTTTTCCGCTCCCAGCAATCTGCGCATGCTGAGCGCTCCGGCCTATGGAGAGAACAGCGGCTTCAAGGCGTCTTGGGATGCCAATGGTGCGCTCTGCATTGACCTGGGAGGACAGATTGCCGTTAAGCATGTGATCTTAAAGATTACAAAGACCGCCAAGTCCCAGAGCCTTGCGGAGATTTCCAGAGTGGAATTTGTGAATGATATGGAAACCCGGATTCCGGAGCCGACCGCAGATATTCCTGTGGGACTTAAGGCGGAGCCGGCAAACAAATCCTTTACTATAAGCTGGAACAAAGCCAGCAATGTAACGGGCTACGAAATATCCATTACAAGCGACGGCAAGACAGAGTTCCGCAAAACAACTTCAACAAACCTGACCATCAGCCAATTTAATAAAGACAAGCTTAAAAACGGCACCGAATATCTGGTAAGCGTGCGCTCCACCAACGGAGAGTGGAAGAGTGCATACTGTGACGAAGTTCCGGTAGTGCCCAAAGCAAGCGGAAAGCCCCCCGCACCGGACGGAGTGTCGGTAAAGGGCAGCTATCGAAGCGTGGATGTGCGGTGGAAGAAGACCGAGGACGCAGACAGCTATAATGTATACTGGAAAGAAGACGGAGAGGCTCAGTTCCAAAAAATTGCAGGAATTGAGGGTCTCTACTACCAGATTAACGATCTGAAGGACAGTACAAAATATACGGTTTATGTAACGGCAACCAATGAGTTGGGAGAGGGTCCCAAGTCCTTAGAGGCTTCCGGCAAGACCATAAGCGGACTTATAGACGCAAAGCTTCCGGCTTACCGTCTAATCAACACCTCCAACGGAAGCGGCGTGCTGAGCAATCATATTAAGGCGGCATCCATAGGCGGAGGCGGCGTTATGGTGGACAGCGCCCTGGATACGGAAAAGAACAGCGCTCTGGGACTTCTTGACAACAACTATGCCTCCTATGTTCAGAGAGACGACTGGGATTACGGCGGAGCCTATCCGGGCGGCGACAAGGGTATGACTGTGGAACTGGACGGCGTATACGATCTGGGCATGATAGCCTTTGCGGAGCCTTTGGATCTGGGCGCTTATATGTATGTTACCGTACAATATTGGGACGAGAGCGGTACAAAGCAGACAGTAAAAAATATTACTATGCTGAAAAAGAGAGCCGCCAACCGGGATTATTATCTCATCAAATTCAAAGATCCGGTCCGTACCTCTAAGATCCAGTTTGGCATTGGAAGGTACAACGGCGGTCTTAGAAAAACAACCGTATCGGAAATACGTTTTTATGAATATGACAGCATTGAGCAGGATATTATGAACCTGTACGGCGATGATCTTCATATCACGCTCCGGGAGGATGTAACAAAGGAAACCATTGATCAGCTTCAGGGGCGTCTGGACACAACGGACCCCGTGAGCGGAGAATATCATCCCGAACGGACGGCGCTTCAAAAAGAGCTGGATACGGCCAGAAAGCTTCTGGAAACAGGAGGCTTAAACGGTGTTCTCCATGTGAATCCTGAGATTTCCCGAAGCAAGGATGCAGGAATCAGCGTGGGCGGCATGAACGGATGGCAGCCCCTTGGAGTTACTGCGGCCGCAGGGGATGAGCTTGTGGTCTATGTGGGTCATCCGGGAAAGAAGGAGGGCGCAGCCACAACCTTAAGTCTGGTATATACACAGCAGCATGCGGAATCCTCCGCCTTAAGCGGCAGTGTAAATCTGAAAATAGGAAGAAATGAAATTAAGGTGGGGGATATCTGCTCTACAGATAAGGAACGCGGAGGAGCGCTTTATATTCAATATTCCGGCAGCAGCAGCGATGACGCCTATGCGGTTCGGGTCAGCGGAGGAACCAGCTATCCGGTGCTCCGCCTGTATGGTGTGTCCGAGGAAGAAAAAAATCAGCGGATACGGACCTACGTACAGGAGCTGAGCGCCTATGTATCGGATCTCAGTAAAAAGCATCAGGAGCTTCACGACAGCTCTGAGAATGAGAATGTTCATTATGCATACAATGAGAGGGAGTGTATCCTGAACCTTACGGATATCCAGACCGATCAAATGATGTTATCCATTCCGGCCAGCCAGGTACTTGCAGGACTGGGGGCAAATCCGGAGGAGCGCCTTTCCAAGACCGTACAGGCTATGGGAGATATGCTTACGCTCTTCTATCAGCACAAGGGACTGACCAACTCCTTTGCGGAGGGGACGAACAGCAGCATCATAGACAAGAATCATCTGCCCTACCAGTATCTGAATATCCGTTATATGAAGATGTTCGCAGGAGCCTTCATGTATGCGGCGGGAAATCATATCGGTATCGAGTGGAATGAGACAAGCGGAATGATGGGCGGCGATCCGGTAGTATCCGACGAAAGCGGAAGATATCAGAGCGGCAGATACTACGGCTGGGGAATTGCCCATGAGATTGGTCATAACATCAATCAGGGAGCCTATGCTCACGCAGAGGTGACAAACAATTACTTTGCGGTACTGGCTCAGGCGAAGGACGACAATAATACGGTTCGTTTCAAATATCCGGAGGTATTCAAGAAGGTAACCTCCGGGACAGAGGGAGCCGCCGGCAATGTATTTACACAGCTTGGCATGTACTGGCAGCTTCATCTGGCCTATGACCGGGACTACAATTTCAAAACCTACGGCAATTATGATGAGATTTTCAGCAATTTATTCTTTGCAAGAGTAGACAGCTATGCAAGAGATACAAGCCGGGCGC
Source organism: Clostridia bacterium (assembly GCA_910576325.1). GTDB lineage: Bacteria > Bacillota > Clostridia > Lachnospirales > Lachnospiraceae > Laedolimicola. The sequence goes on along the minus strand of CAJTIM010000006.1, from coordinate 120,947 downwards.
CGAAGCCGGGCGGAGTGGCCCTTACCTTGAACGGCGGACGGGAGCAGAACCTGATGCGTCTGGCAAGTGCGGCAGCAGAACGGGATTTAAGCGATTTCTTTATTCGCTGGGGCATGAGGCCGGATTCGGAAAGTACAGCCTACATGAAGCAGTTTGAGCCGGAAAAACGTGCTATTTACTATGTGGACGATACGGCCCGGGTTTATGAGATGGAGCATGCGGGCGGAGATACCTTTACCGGAAAGCAGGTGGTGACGGCAAACGCATCGGCAAATAACAGCCAGGTAACTCTGACGATGACTTATACAGGTTCGTCTTCCGAGCTTTTACAGGGCTATGAGATTACCCGGGTATTTATAGAAGGCGGACAGGAACGCCGTGAGACAGCAGGCTTTACCCAGACCAATACCTTCACGGATCAGGCAGCCTTTGCCGCGAATCATGTGATTCGCTACGAGGTGACGGCTATAGATAAATATTTGAATCGTTCCAATGTATGCCAGGCAGGTACCGTAAAGATAGAAGGAGACGGCCTGCAGGATAAGAGTGCATGGACGGCTTCCACGAATATGACTTCTCAGGAGGATACGAAGCCCAACGGGACCGAGGATCTCCCCTGTGAGAGTGAAACCATATCTGCGGTAACGAAGGTTATTGACGGCAGCGCAGGCACGGCTTTCACCGGCACGGCGGAAGCAGAAGATCCGTATATTCTTCTGGAGCTGAATCAAAGCACACCGGTATCCGCTCTGGAATATACGTTTGCGTCCGGCGGACAGGCAGCAACGGATTATAAGATTGAGATCAGTGAGGACGGTCAGGTATACCGGGAGGTAGGAACGGGAACCTTTGCACAGTCGGGCGGAAAGGCGAGAGTTTACTTTACCAACGGCAAGGACAACTGGATCTGTACCTACGATGCGGCTTATGTGAAGCTGACGGCAGTAGGGCAGCAGGGACGAAATATCTCCGTGGCAGAGCTTGATTTATACGGTCCTTCGGGAGACAATGTAGAATTTATGTCTGCTTCAGACGGACAAAAAGCCATTGGAAAGCTTGTAAGTGATTATCAATACGGTAAGAAAGCGGATGAGAAGATTCCGAAAGGCTCTATCGTATTTACCGGAAATTATAAAGGAAATCCGGCATACAATGTGGTAGTGCTCTATGATGAGAACGGCAATATTGTAGGAGGCACGGACGCAGAGGGAGCATTGACAGCTCACCAGATTATTCTGGCGGATGACCCGAAGGATGCATTATTGGGTGAAACCTCTGACGGAACCTGGATTTATTGGATTGAACCCTCCGCAGGCATTTCAGCCGCAGAGCTTCCGGGGAAGGTGCGCGCGGAGCTGTACCGGGTGGACAATGCGCTCACCAATGAAGGACAGCGTTTAGTCAGCGATACGGAGTTTACGGCCGTACCTCAGACACTGCCGGATATCAACCTTGGAAGCAGTAAAAATTAGAGCATGTGAATGAGGATTCTTAACGGGTCACGGTTCATTCTTTGGCCGATGACCCGTTAGGCATACAGCAAGGGAGGCAATCATGAGAAATAAATTCATTCTCTGGCTTGGAATTTCACTTGTCTGTTTCACAGCTTTCGTACTGTCAGTGAGGGCCGCGGAGAAGGAAACCGTATCCTTAAACAATGTGAACGGGCAGATCGAGGCTACTCTTGAGCTGCCTGTTGAAGAGAACCCGGACGGAAGCTTTACCCCGCCCGAGGATATTGTGGCCATACAGCTCAGCTTTCAGATCTCGGGGCCGGGAAGCATCAAAAAAGAGGATGTTTCCTTTGATTTCGGCAGCGGCATACCGGAGGGGACCATGACGGAGTACCGCTACCAGGAGGACACCGGAGTTTTAAACATTTATGTTTCCGGCAACAAGAATATTTACAGCAGCAAAAATATTTCGCTGGGGAAAGTAATTGTAACCTCTGATGAAAAAACCACCGTCAAGGTAGTGAAGGACAGCTTTAAAACCGTCAACCGGGCTCACGGTATGTATGAGGGTGAAGTCAATACCGGAGACGGGGGTCAGACCGTGAACAACGGAAGCTCGGGCGGAGGCAATAACGATGACGACGATGTGGGCGAGATTATGAGGCCCCCGGAGGAAGAGGGCAAGCCCAATGAGGGCAATGAGGGAAGCAACGGCGGAGATTCCGACGGAGAGATACCAGCGGACGGGGAGGAGGCTGGCAAGAAGGATAAAACCAAGCCGTCAGCAGGAACCACCGGAAGCTCCAAAAAGTTTCTGGATGCCCTGTTAAATGGTATAGCCGGCGACGGCTCTACGGTATCGAATCCGGGTGAGGGTCCTGGAAGCGAGGATTCCAAAGATGCTTCGGGGGAGAATGGAACTCAGCTGCCGGAGCACTCACTGTGGGAAGACGGTGCGAAGCTGTGGAAAGAAAAGACCGGAGCTATCGGGGTGGATGTGTGGACGAAGATATTCTTCGGACTTTTTGTGGGTTCTGCGGTAATTGCCGGGGGAATCGGCGTCAGTATGGCAGTACGAGCCTCAGAGAAGCGGAAACGGCGGAGAAGGCGCCGCATGCATGGCGGAAGAAATGCCTATGTATCCGCAAAGAAGCGGCCGCAGGCAAGAAAGCAGGAAGGGACTGCGCGTGCACGAAGTGAGCAGTCAAGAAAGCGTGAAGAAGCTGCGCGTGGGCGAAGTGAGCAGGCAAGAAGGCAGAAAGAATTTACACAGGTACGAAGTGAACGGCCGGCAAAGCGCAGGGCAACGGCAGAGGGAGCTGCCCGGACCAGGCGCGTGCAAAAGGGACAGACAGCGGGCAGAACTCAGGGGATGCAGTCCCGCCGGGAACAGCCCGCATGGAAGGACGGCAAAAAGACATATGTCAGAAAAAGGAGGAAAATAAGCTAACGAATGAAGGGATTAAAGAGGATATGGATTCTTACTGTCTGTGTTCTGCTGCTTCTGACAGGATGTAAAAAGGAGCAGGATGCCCCGAAGCAGCCGGAAATAGAACGGCAGGAAGATCAGGAGAATACAGAAAAGGAGCAGGAACCGTCCGCTGAGAATCCAGAATCCGAGGTTCCGGAGTACAGCGACGCAGAGCGGGATCTGACTAGCGAAGAGCTGCGTGAGTTTACGAGATGGATCAATCAGGGAAGTAATTGCGGCAATTATGGCTTTTTGCTTTCCGAATATACAAGGCCTGAGGATGTGGATTTAAGTCAAGTATTCTATGCGGGAGCAGGCATTGAAAATATGCCTCTGAGCGAAGCGGAACGGGCGGAATATCTGAAAATAACAGGAGATGAAGAGATTTATACGGACTGCACCAAACTGACTACCGGTCAGATCAATGAGTTTCTGGAGGAGAAGCTTGGTCTGACTCTGGAGGAGATGTCCCGGGAATTATCGTGGGTGTATCTGCCGGATTCCGACGCATGGGTTTGGCAGCACGGAGATACCAATTATATGAACTTCACCTGTGTCAGCGGCAGACAGCTGAGCGGGGATACCTACGAACTGGAATGTGTGCCCGGGGATGAGAACTATGAAGTTTTTGTACCCTCCTGCCGGCTGACCCTTCAAAAGCACGGAGAGGACTATCGGTTTCTGTCCAATATTTATACGGCAGGTGTGAAGTATTCCAAGGAGATCTGGAAGATAGAGGATCAGAGCTTTAACGTAGACTTAGGTGCGCCCTGGGGCGATGTGCTTTTCGTGTCCTATGCGCCGGATAAAAGCGCTTATGGAAATCAGGATGTAACCTTCAGTATTATAAAGCCCAGTGACGGGGCGGAGCTATTTCAGCTTCCAGCTGTGGCGGAGGATAATTATCTGAGAAATGAGGTGTTTCATCAGATCCAGGCCGTGAGCTTCAAGGACTACGATGAAGATGGGAACACGGATATTATCATTATTGTGGAGTATCAGATGACCATACACACAGACGATGGGGATAAGCGCCAGGAGGTGCGCCTTTATCGGAGCAGACCGGAGGAAGGGGATTTTATTCTGGATATGGACCGTATGGATTATTTGAATATGAATGGATATAATGATAGAATTGAGACGGTTATGGAGCATATTGAGGATGCGGGAAGAGCGGAATAGGCAAGACAGCCTGCAAATAAAAAGGGACAGTCAAGGTTGGCTGTCCCTTATCCGTACACTTATAAGTCTGACGGCATCCGTTTCCAACGATCTGCATATATGCTGAAAAACAGATTCGCCAGAGATATAAAATATATGTCATTACTTACTGTGCTACGGCATATTCATAATCCAGCATAAAGAATGTAACACCGTCCAGGGCAAGCTCCTTGGGATCCAATGGAAGAACACCGTCCCGCACCTTGGCATAAGTTACAGGCATATACTGATGCAGCATATTCATAGGAATGGGATATTCCTTCAGATTTGCGAAGAGCTTATCGATAGCTGCTGTTACCTCCGGCTGTCCGATGTAATAACGGGCCCGGTCGGAGAAGCTGTATTTTCTGGCAAGGGCAAGCTGTTGGTCATCTCCGTGGTAGTGCTTCTGCCAGTTGCCGGGCTGTGCAAGCATCACCTGTTCCAGTGTCTCGATAAAGCCGGCGCGTTTTTCTTCTGGAACAAGCTCCTTCTCCATAAAGCTTAAGGCGAACAAAGCCTCCCGAAGTCCATAGGTCAGGGCAGGACCCACTTTCAGAATGGCAATGCCGTCCTCAACCATATTCTTTAAGCACTCCGGGCTCTGATAGTCGGTAGAATGGCCTTCAAAGCAGACCTCGGGATATTCCTTTAATGACGCGCAGAGATTAACTGCGGCATCGTGATCGTATAAGAACACCTGATCATCGCCGAATTCAACACCGGGCTGAACAACAACAGCCACAACATCCTTCCACCCGTCGCCTACGCCGGCCTCTTCAAAGATGCGCTTGTAGGTGGCAACCGTATCCTGGAAGGCAGCAGGACTGGTAACGGCCAGGCTGTCCTCCGCTTCCTGTGCGCCGCCCGGAATCGGAACCTCGCTTCCGATGATAAATACGGGGCGCAGAGCATCGGGCTTCTCAGACTTCAAATCCTCATAGCCCTTCATGGACGCCTTGTAAAGCTCAGCGCCCCGGCGTGCAATGGTTTCCGTGGACAGAAGCCCTTCCGGATCGTCGGCCACCTTCATACTGGTATCCAGATGAATTTTGGTAAATCCGGCACGGGCATATTGATATACCAGTTCTACGGATTTTTCCATGGCTTCCTTTTCGGGAAGGTTCTGCCAGGTCAGCGGGCCCAGATGATCGCCGCCCAGAATTATCAGATTCTCCGGTACGTCGAATTCCTTTGCCATTTTTTCGATCATTTCATAAAAATCCCTGGGGACCATTCCCGTATAACCGCCGTACTGGTTTACCTGATTGGCGGTTGCTTCAATCAGAACCGGGGTGTTAAGAAGCTTTGCGCGTCTTAAGATAATCTCAAGTACCAGTGTGTTGGCGGTGCAGTAGGAGGGAATGCCGCATTTCTTTCCCAGCCTGCGCTGCTCCATCATTTCTTGAATCGGGTGTTTCATCCTAAATCCTCCATTTCAGTTCGTAGTTGTTAAAAATAATTTCCGTTCACTTAAAATATATCCGTAAATGATTCCGTGCATTGGATGTTTTCAGCCTGTTTACAGCTGTGCTTTTCCCATACAGTAGGTTTGGTGTACCTTGTAATCCGCCTCCAGTACAACGAGATCCGCATCCATCCCCACACCGATAAGTCCCTTGCGGTCGTCCACGCCCAGGCACCGGGCCGGATTGATGGTACAGGAATTGATTGCATAGTTGAAGGGAACCATAGCCTCCTCCACCAGAATACGCAGACCGTCATTCAGGCGTAAGGTAGAGCCGGCAAGCCCTCCGGTAGCGGTTAAATGGGCGCTGCCGTCAGGATAAATCTCAATCTCATTGCCGCCGAAGATATAACGGCTTCCGGCCGGAGATCCCTTTGCCATCAGAGCGTCGGAGATCATAATGGAATAATCCGGCCCCTTGGACATAAAGTAATTATTCAGCGCCGCCGTGGTGGAATGATTGCCGTCGCAGATGATTTCTCCGTACATGGTACGGATGCGGTAGGCAGCACCTACCAGACCGTTGGCCCGGTGGTTGAAGGGGGTCATGCCGTTGTACACATGGGTCATGGAGCGGGCACCATGGGCGTAAGCCATGACAGCTTGTTCATAAGTTGCTGCGGAGTGTCCGATGCTTACAACAACACCATGTGATGTGAGATAATGGGTCAGCGCAAAGTCCTCGTCTGTCTCGGTAGCCATGGTAATATAGCGGATATGGCCCTTTGCGGCTGCCTGATAGCGCTCAAACTGTTCGATGGTCGGTTTTACAATGTGCTGTTCCGGCTGCGCTCCCTTGTAGACCATATCCAGATAAGGCCCCTCAAAATGGATGCCTAAGATCTCGGCGCCCTCATATCCCTCGTCCATGACCTTTGCCACATTTGCAACAGCCCGGGTCAGCACCTCCTCGCTCTGGGTAATGGTGGTGGCGAGAAGAGCGGTCACTCCTTCGTCCACTACGTTTTTAGTCCAGTTACGCAGGCCCTTTTCATTGGCGTCGTTGGTGTCGAAGCCGTAAGCGCCGTGACAATGGATATCCAAAAAGCCGGGGACAATGCGCAGACTGCCGTAATCCGCATCCGCAGTCCGGCTGCCGTAGGGAAGGATGTCCGCAATCTTGCCATCCGCTATCTTAAGCATTGCAGGAACAAATTGATCCGCAATCCAGATTTTTTTACTTTGAATCAGCATGAAAACCCTCCTGTCAGAAAAAATTTTATTATAGTATAATATCTTATTATAACACCGAATAACAGGAATAGGTTGTATTTTTTGACAGAATGATTATTAGTTTTAGTAGTTCTATTGTTTTTTATGAATTTCCTGCGTTATAATCGAGACATACTATGATGTGCTACAAAATTCAAATTGTAAAGGAGGATTTTAGAAATGAACATATTTGACATTTCCCCGGAGAAGATGAAGGAAACTTTTTCCACATTTACTCTGACCGAGATTCATCAGCAGCCTTCCACATGGAAGAAGACCTGTGCACAGATTGCGGCCTGTAAGGAGGAGCTTCAGGCATTTCTTGACCAGGTTCTGAAGGCGGAAGACTTTGACATCGTCCTCACAGGGGCGGGAACCAGTGAATTTGTAGGTAACTCCTTATATCAGGCATTGAACAGAAAGTACGGATATAAGGTAAAATCCTACGCTACCACGGATATTGTTCCTTCGCCGGAGGATTTCCTTTCCCGCACAAAGCCGACGATCCTGGTAAGCTTCGGACGTTCCGGCAATTCTCCGGAAACCATAGGTGCGGTTGACGCGGCGGAGGTTGTGTGTCAGAATCTTTATCATCTGTTTGTAACCTGTAATCATGAAGGCAGCCTTTCCAAGATGGCGAAAGACAGAGAGCATTGCTATGCGCTGAATCTGACACCGGAGACTCATGATCAGTCCTTTGCCATGACCTCAAGCTTCTCCAATATGTACATGGCAACTTATCTGGCATTCAATTTGGACCGCCTGGAGGAAATTACGGCTGCGATTGACAAAGTATGCGCGGCAGGAACCGACTTCCTGGAGGAGGGCTTTACCCTTGCGCGGGAGATCGTGGACGGCTTTGACTTTAACCGCATTGTATATCTGGGCAATGTGGCTTTGAAGGGTGTTTCTCAGGAATCTGCATTGAAGATGCTGGAGCTGACGGCAGGACAGGTGGCTACCATGTACGATTCACCCTTAGGCTTCCGTCATGGTCCCAAGTCCATTATCGACGACAGAACTCTCACCGTGGTATACTTAAGCGACGATGAGTACCGCCGGAAATACGAGCTTGATCTGATTAAGGAGATGAGCCCGCAGAGAAAGAAAAACCGTATTGCGGCAGTTATGAATACACCCTGTGAGGAAGCGAAGAATCTGGTGGATTACACCCTGGAATTTGGTATGGGACAGCCCCTGGAAAATGTGCTTCTTGGTTTTGACTTTATTTTGTTTGCACAGACACTGGCAGTACTGAAGTCCCTGTCCTTAGGGATTACGCCGGATAATCCCTGTCCTACGGGAGAGGTAAACCGGGTGGTGAAGGGTGTAACCCTGTATCCATATATTTTAAAATAGAATTATGATATTACGGAACCTGAATAGGAGGAGGATAAGATGATTGGTTTATTGATTACCGGACACGGCCATTTCGCGACGGGACTTGGATCAAGCCTGAAGCTGATTACCGGCAACACGGAGAACATTGCATATGTGGATTTTGAGGCGGATCATTCCACCGATACGCTGACGGAAAATCTGAACAAGGCGCTTGATGAGCTGAAGAGCTGTGACGGTGTGCTGGTTCTTTCTGATCTGGCGGGCGGCTCACCCTTCAAATGTGCCGTAGAGTGCAAGTTTGCCCGCCCGGATCAGGCTATTGAGGTTGTAGCCGGTTCCAATCTGCCCATGCTGATTGAGGGCTCAATGATGATGGGAGCGTTTGATTCCCCGCTTGATATGGCGGAATCACTGATTCCTACGGGGAAGGACTATATCATTCGGTTTGAGCTTGCGGCTCATGAGGACAATGCAGAAGAGGATGGAATTTAAAACATGGGTATAAACTGGGAAGTAGTTGCCTGGACCTGTATCACTTTGGCGGTTATCATGGGAATCTTCGGATTGATTCTGAGCTTTATTTCCGCTAAAAACATGCGCAAGCGCAGGGAAGCGCTGGGAGAGGTACACACGGAGCTGAAAATCGGAAGCAAGATTATGTTTGCCGGAGGAATTTATGGAAAAGTGGTGGGCATAGAGGATGAAACCGTAAATGTGGAGGTTGCCAAGGGTACGGTTATTCAGATTTCCCGCTATGCGGTTCAGGCGCTGGCCGATTCATAAGTATTTCAAAAAGCATACAGTATACAGATAAAGAAGAACCGCAGTCAGGGAGAAGACACTCTTTGGCGGCGGTTCTTTTTTGTATGTGTCAGTAAATACTTCTGGGATTTATTCCTTGTAAAGCGTTTTGGCGTACTCACTGGGAGCCATTCCGTACTTTTGGGTAAAGGCTCTGGAAAAGTAATGGATGGAATTAAAGCCAAGCATAAGGGCAATCTCACTGATGGTATATTTTCCTTCGCAGATCATCTGACGGCTTGTTTCCAGCTTCAATTCATTGATATATTTTTTCGGCGGCTGATCCAGGTTTTCCTTAAATAAAATCTGCAGGGAAGAGCGCGACAGGGAAAACTTCTGGCAAATCTCCGCTATGGTGAGCGGCTCGTAGATAGTCTCGTCGATGTAAGCCAGAATTTTTTCCAAAAGCTCATCCTGATAGTGCTGTCTGGCTTCTGTGGCGGGGCGTTCGTTCTTGCAGCCAATAAATATGGACTGAAGAAGGCGCACGATGGTTTCCTGCAAAAGACACAGCATCAGACTGTTCATATAAGGAATCTGTGAGGTGCTTTCCATCACAAAGGCTTTGATTAACGTATGTATTTTCTTGTCATAGCTGAATACTCTGTTTAAAAGAAGCTCATAATTGTTGCTGTCCACGTCATAAACCATGGTTTCCATATCAAAAATGATCGTCACATAGGAGCAGGAGCAGCCCTCCGGAATTTCCTGTGTATGAAACTGTCCGGGACCGTAAAGCATCAATTCCCGTTCCTTGAGATGGTATGTGATTTCGTCTACCTCCGATGTCATACATCCGCGATCTACATAAGTAAGCTCAAAATAGGAATGCTTTTCCCCGCCGAAACGATAGCCGGAATTGCGGATGGAATAATAGTAGCCGAGGATTTCACTGATTCGGATGCGGGGGAGGATTCTTTCAAACAGGTAGGGTGGCGAGAGTTCCTCCACAATAGATGAGTAAGACGTGACAGTGATGAGCTTGCAAGTGATATTGGACGTAACTGCTACAAGAGAAAAATATGTGTTGGGCTTCAGCTTTACATAGCGGTGAATGGCAAAAGCATCCAACCGGTCGGCCTGAGGTTCTTCACTTACCAGAAGGGCGGCCATACCCTCCTGCATTTCGAGATAAACCTCACAGTTGAATTGGTAGAGCTGGGTAATGCTTCGTTTGGCGATTAGGTGCCAGCTTCGGCTGATCATACCGGTCTGTTCCAGATTTATGGGTGCTTTATAGACAGAGCCATATTTGCTGAATGCCGCATTGGATGTTTTTAACTGCATATCGGAACCTCCATAATGGAAGTATTATACAGAGTTTTGAAAAGGATGTCTATAAAATCTTAAAAATTTGTAAACAAAAAATAAGATATTATAAATCTGGCAGGAAAATAGAGACTGAATTTTTATAAAAAGAAGCTGTTTTGAGGAAAAAGCCAGCAATTGTAAAGATGAATGAAAAATCCTCGCTTATTTGATGTTTGCTGTACAAGATGGACAAAAAAAGGCGCTGTAATTGTAAATAAAGAATAAAAATATTAAAAATAATATAAAAAAAACGAAAAGAATAAATAATCTGTTAAAAGGTACAAAGACTAATTTTTGGATAAATATTATAATGATACTACTCTGAACGGGATTTTCAGAGAAGAATCATTATCTAAGGAGGGAGTATTATGCCCAATATTGTTTTAACGAGAATCGACAACCGTTTGGTTCACGGCCAGGTGGCAACACAGTGGTGCGGAAGCATTGGCGCGAACCTGATTCTGGTAGCCAATGACGAGGTGGCAGGCAACAAGCTTCGTCAGGGACTGATGGATATGGCGGCCCCCAGCTATGCGGCTATGCGCTACTGGACACTGGAGAAGACCATTTCTACCATTCATAAGGCATCTGACAAGCAGATGATCTTTATTGTCTGCGAGACACCCCAGGATGTTCTTGCACTGGTAGAGGGCGGTGTGCCGATCAAAAAAGTGAATATCGGTAATATGCATATGGCGGACGGCAAGCGTCAGGTTGCCGGATCCGTAGCTGTAGACGACAGCGACGTGGCTGCCTTTGCAAAATTACGGGAGCTTGGCGTGGAGCTTGAGATTCGGAGAGTTCCCACCGAGGCTTCGGAGAACATTGAGAAATTGTTCAAATAAGTAACCTGTTGAATTATTATGGGAAAGGAGATTGTATAAATTATGGAATTTAATGCAATTCAAGTTTTACTGGTCGGCGTATGGGCCTTTATTGTAGGTATTGACCAGTACAACCTTTTAGAATCTTTGTACCAGCCCATCGTAACCGGTGCGGTTGTGGGAGCCATCCTTGGCGATCTGCATACCGGTCTGGTTGTAGGCGGTACATATCAGCTTATGACAATCGGTAACATGCCGGTCGGAGGCGCACAGCCCCCCAACGCAATTATCGGAGGAATTATGGCAACCGTATTTGCCATCGGTTCCGGACTGGAGCCCGCGGCGGCCGTAGGTCTTGGCGTGCCGTTCGCACTTTTCGGACAGTACATGATTACGCTTGTGTTCACCGTTATGTCTCCCCTTATGTCTACTGCTGACAAGATGGCGGAGAAGGGAGACACAAAGGGAATTGTTCGTCTGAATTATCTGGCTATGGGAGCACTTGGACTTCTGTTTGCAGTTGTATGTGTCGGCGGTCTTCTTGGAGGAACAGCTCTTGGTACTACCCTGCAGGCTATTTCCGATAAGTATGGATGGATTATGGACGGACTGGGAGCTGCAGGCGGAATGATGCGTTTCGTTGGTTTCGCTATCCTGCTCCGTATTATGCTTTCCAATGAACTGTGGGGAATTTACTTCGCAGGCTTTACACTGGCAACTGTTGTCGGATATGTTCCGGGACTTTCCGGTTCCGCACTGCTCCTTGTTGCATTCGTAGGTATCGCAATTGCACTGAATGACTTCCAGACACGCGTTGCTATCAGACAGAATGCAGGAAATGGAAATGGAGGTGACGAGGATGGCATCTAATGCAACACATTACAACAATCTGACACCGGCGCAGCCGCTGGATAAGAAGACTTTGAATAAGATGGTATGGCGTTCCCTGAACCTGCAGGGCTCCTTCAACTACGAGAGAATGCAGTCAGGCGGATGGCTCTACGGTATTCTCCCCGGACTGGAGAAGATCCACGGGGACAATGAAGAGGACCTTAAGATCTCCATGGGACACAATCTGGAGTTCTTTAATACACATCCTTTCCTGGTAACCTTTGTAATGGGTATTGTGCTTTCTCTGGAACAGCAGAAGGCAGATATTGATATGATTCGTGGTGTCCGCGTGGCGGCTATGGGCCCCCTTGGCGGTATCGGTGATGCTATTTTCTGGTTTACTTTGGTGCCGATTACGGCAGGTATTACATCGCAGATGGCCATAGACGGCTCGCTGGCCGGACCGATTCTGTTCCTGCTGATCTTTAACGCAGTACAGTTTGGAATCCGTTTCTGGCTGATGAACTGGTCTTATAGACTGGGCTCCAAGGCCATTGAGTTGCTGACGGCCAATGCAAAGGAATTTACCCGTGCGGCTTCTCTCCTTGGCGTATTTGTTGTAGGCGCTCTGACCTCCAACTATGGTGCAACTGCCATTAAGCTTCAGTTTGAAAACGGCGAAAGCCCCATTATCATCCAGGATATTTTGGACGGTATTCTTCCGAAGCTGATTCCGCTGACCATTACTCTGGGCCTGTACTTCTTAATTAAGAAGAAAGGCTGGACTCCGGTTGCGTGTATCGGATTACTGCTGGTAGTAGGTCTGCTAGGCGCACTTATCGGTCTCTTCTAAAGAGCGGATGAAGCAGGCAGTCGTTTTTGATTTTAATGGTACGCTTTTCCTTGACACATGCTTCCATGAGGAGGCATGGTCAAGGGTTTACCGGGAGCTTTGCAAAGAAAAGGATAAGGAACCGGATCCGTCATTTTTCTGCGGTCCGCCCAATGATGTTCTGCTCTATACTCTTGCTCCCGAATTGACAAAGGAAGAAAGACAGAAGTGGTCCGTCCACAAGGAAGCCATATACCGGAAGATCTGTATGGAGAATTCGGATAAGGTGCATCTGACAGCCGGAGCCAAGGAGCTGTTCCTTAAGCTTAGGGAGCGGCGGATTCCTTATACGCTTGCCACAGCCTCCATAAAGGATAATATGGATTTTTATTTCAAAACCTTTCATCTGGAACAGTGGTTTGAACGTGAGATGTGCGTCTATGACGACGGTGCATATGCGAATAAGGGAGAGATGCAGGTAGAAGCTGCTAGAAGATTGGGGACGACGCTTTCCGAATGTATTGTGATCGAAGACAGCATAAGCGCAATTGGCTATGCAAGAGAAAATAATGCAGGAAAAGTGATAGGTATTGGAAGTGATTCTGTCCATCCGGAATTGATTCGCAAAGGAGCCGTTCACTGTATCCGTGACTTTACGGAATTTGACTTTGAGTGGTTAAATAACTGAAATCCCACAGAGGGGCTGCCGCAATGTGGCAGCCCTTTTGCTCAATTTTATTCCTTTCCGTTCCAGCAGTAGGTGCAGAGCTTTTCCGCCGGAAGGCCCGTGGCTTCAATCATATCATCCAGGCGGTTATAACGCAGAGATGTGAAGTTTAACTGCTTGCGGATTTCCTCCAGCATCTGCTCATATTTCTCCGATTCCGGATCCGCATATTCCTTTAATACCTCCTCTGTTACCTGTCCGCCCTCCAGCTTCTCGATGACCCTTCTGGCAATGAGATCCATTTCAGAGGAGGAACGGGAGAAATTGAGATATTTGCATCCGTAGAGGATGGGCGGGCAGGCCGGGCGGATATGAACCTCCTTTGCGCCGCTCTGATACAGGAATTCCGTAGTTTCCCCAAGCTGTGTTCCCCGTACAATGGAATCGTCAATGAGCAGCAGACTTTTTCCGTCAATCAGTTCATGGACAGGAAGAAGCTTCATCTTGGCAATCAGATTCCGTTTGCTCTGAATGGTGGGCATAAAGGATCGGGGCCATGTGGGTGTATACTTGATAAAAGGCCGTGTAAAGGGAATTCCTGAGGTATTGGAATAACCTACGGCATGGGCAATTCCGGAATCGGGAACGCCGGCAACCGTATCGGGCTTTACATGATCCCTCTCAGCCATCTTTGCGCCGCAGTTATAACGCATCTGTTCCACGCTGATGCCCTGGTAGGAGCTTGAAGGGTAGCCGTAATAGACCCAGAGGAAGGTGCAGATCTTCATATCCTTTCCGGGCTCTGCCAGTGTCTTTACACTGTCAGGAGTGAGAACTACAATCTCGCCGGGGCCGAGCTCCTTATAGTTAGAGTAGCCCAGATTCAGATAGGCAAAATCTTCAAAGGATACACAGTAGGCCTCCTCCTTCTGACCGATAACGACAGGGGTGCGGCCCATCTTGTCCCGGGCGGCATAGATTCCCTTGGGAGTCATGATCAGAAAGGTCATGGATCCGTCAATGAGTTCCTGTGCATATTGGATGCCTTCAATCAGATTTTGCTTCTGATTGATGACGGAGGCTACCAGCTCCGTAGGGTTGATGTCCCCGCCGCTCATTTCCAGAAAGTGGGCGTGGCCGTTTTTGCAGATTTCATCGGTGATTTCGTCGGTGTTGTTGATACGGCCCACGGTTGTGATGGCAAAGGTGCCGTGATGAGAACGGACAATCAGCGGCTGCGGCTCATAATCGGAGATACAGCCGATACCCAGATAACCCTTCATCTCCTGCATGTCTTTATCAAATTTTGTTCGAAACGGTGTGTTTTCAATGTTGTGGATGGCGCGGTCAAAGCCTTTTTCCTCTCCATATACGGCCATGCCGCCGCGTCTGGTTCCCAGATGGGAATGGTAATCTACTCCGAAAAATAAGTCAAATAAACAATCGTTTTTGGAAGCAACTCCAAAAAATCCACCCATAGAATTCTCCTTTATTCTGTAATTTGTGATATGAATTGAATTCCGGCAAAGGATATCTTGCCTATTAAACAACGTATCACAAAGTGGAAAAGAAGTCCAGAGTTACTTTTCAAATCCGCGTTTATTCTGGTATTTATTCTATGGATAAGATCATTGGTATATCCGGAAGATATAATAAAAAGGTTCTATAAAAATTTGAATTCTACATTGATGAATTT
This sequence comes from Clostridia bacterium, assembly GCA_910576325.1. Classification (GTDB taxonomy): domain Bacteria; phylum Bacillota; class Clostridia; order Lachnospirales; family Lachnospiraceae; genus Laedolimicola. The sequence continues at coordinate 105,839 of CAJTIM010000006.1, read as the reverse complement.
TCCGGTTTGTAGTATACTAATCGTAACCGTTAAAATTTCATAAAAAAGTGAGGATGATAACAATGGCTTTAGTAACAACAACGGAAATGTTTAAGAAAGCATATGAAGGCGGCTATGCAATCGGCGCTTTCAATGTGAACAACATGGAGATCGTACAGGCTATCACGGAAGCAGCCGGCGAATTGAACTCCCCCATTATCCTGCAGGTGTCCGCAGGAGCCAGAAAGTATGCAAACCATACGTATCTGACCAAGTTAGTTGAGGCGGCGATCATTGAGAATCCGAACATCCCGATTGCTCTGCATCTGGATCACGGCGCAGACTTTGAGATCTGCAAGTCCTGTGTAGACGGCGGTTTTTCCTCCGTTATGATTGATGCTTCCAAGTATCCCTTCGAGGAGAATATTGAAATTACAAAGAAGGTTGTTGAGTATGCACATGCTCACGGCGCGGTAGTAGAGGCTGAGCTTGGCAAGCTGGCAGGTATTGAGGACGATGTGAACGTATCGGATGAGGATTCCTCCTATACACAGCCGGATGAGGTAGAAGAGTTCGTTACCAAGACAGGCGTTGACTCTCTTGCAATTGCTATTGGTACAAGCCATGGCGCATTCAAGTTCAAACCGGGCACAAAGCCGCAACTTCGTTTTGACATTCTTCATGAGATTGAGCAGAGAATTCCGGGCTTCCCGATTGTTCTTCATGGTGCTTCCTCCGTTCCGCAGGAGTATGTAAAGATTATCAATGAGAATGGCGGCGCTTTGAAGGATGCTATTGGCGTTCCCGAAGAGCAGCTTCGCGAGGCGGCAAGATCCGCTGTCTGCAAGATCAACATTGACTCCGACCTTCGTCTGGGTCTGACTGCAGGTATCCGTCAGGTAATGCAGGAACATCCGGATTACTTTGATCCGAGACAGTATCTGACTGTTGCACGTGCCAACGTGAAGGATGTTGTTGCTCATAAGATCAAAGACGTACTGGGCAGCGCAGGAAAGGCTTAAGTATCGTAAGATAAGATTGTGAGAATTGGGGGACTGCCGTAAGGGTGGTCCTCTTTTGATGGAAGGATGGGAAACGGCATGGAGAGAATTCGCGCGGGGATCCGGCGTCTGGGGAAAGATTTGTATGGTTTGCGGTATGCCTTTTTAGGGATTGCTGTTTATTATTTGACGGCGGCTCTGCTGTTTGGGCAGTTTTGCCCTATGATGATTTTTCTTCATCTGCCTTGTCCCGGGTGCGGCATGACACGGGCGTTTGGATTGGTTCTGACAGGACATTGGCAGGAGGCGTGGAGGCTTCAGCCGTTGGTGTATGGGTGGATTTTGCTCGGTGCTTTGTTTGGAGTAAATCGGTATTTGCTGGATAGAAAGCCGCGGGTGCTTACCGGATTGACGGTGGTGCTTCTTTTGGGGACTGTTTTTTTCTATATGTATCGGATTGGGACTGGGTTTCCGGCTGAATTGATATGGGGGTAGGGAGGGGACTGGGTATATTTCGTATGGAGGAAAAGAGTTGCAGGGTTGGAGAAAAAGTGGTACACTAAAAACGGATATCTGAGAATTCTAAGTCTTAGCCTGAGGAGGTAAATGTTATGGATGATATGTACAACAATTCCGGAAACCAGGAGCAGAATACGTATGGCGGCAGCCAGTATCAGCAGACGCAGCCAAGTATTCAGTCACAGCTTCAGTACCAGTATCAGCCGGCACAGGATAATCTGGAAGAGCCTATGAGTATGGGGGAGTGAATGATCTCTCTGCTTGTAATGATGATTCCCTGTGTGAATATTGTGATGATGTTTGTGTGGGCCTTTAGCAGTACGGAGAAGAAAAGCAAGTCCAATTATTTTAAGGCTTCTCTCATTTTTACCGGTATTATGATGGTATTTATGTTTATTATGACAATTATAATGGGTGCGGCTATTGCGGCGGCTATAGAAAATAGTGCTTACTATTATTAAAGATTGTATGGGATAATATGGGGAACTGCGGCAGGAAGATAAAGGATTCTGCCGCAGTTCTTTCTTTTTTGGAGTATGAGGGGATGTAATTATATTCCTTATGTTTGTTTTGACTGGAATTATGCTTCCCAGCGCCCGCTTGCGCCGCAGGGAAGAACCAGGCCGGTGGAGGATACGGGCAGCCCTACCTCCTGGGAATCAACTGTGCCGTCAAACTGCTTTAAGGCGGTTGCGAGCATATAGGTCAGAACGGCGGGGGCCAGTCCCGTGGTGTAGGAGTTGACCAGAAAAAACAGGGGGTCTTTGCTTAAGAGCTGGCTGCACAGCCGTATCAGAGGAAATATGGCGTCTTCTATTTTCCAGATCTCGCCCTTGGGGCCGCGGCCGTAGGAGGGCGGGTCCATGATGACGGCATCGTAATGATTGCCGCGGCGGATCTCACGTTCCACGAATTTTACGCAGTCGTCTACGATCCAGCGGATGGGGGCGTCCTCTAAACCGGAGGTACGGGCGTTTTCTTTGGCCCAGGCGACCATGCCCTTGGAGGCGTCTACATGGGTGACAGAAGCTCCGGCCTTTGCGGCGGCAAGGGTGGCGCCTCCTGTGTAGGCAAAGAGGTTCAGAACCTTTATGGGACGGCTGCAGGAGTGTATTTTTTCACCGAACCAGTCCCAATTGGCCGCCTGCTCGGGAAAGAGGCCCGTATGCTTGAAGCTGAAGGGCTTTAGCTGAAAGGTGAGGGCTTCCGGGGTGCCGGCTTTGTATTCGATGCTCCATTGCTGGGGCAGGTTGAAAAATTCCCATTCGCCGCCGCCCTTTTTGCTCCGGTGATAGTGGCCGTTTTTCTGTTTCCATCCCCTGTGGGTTCGGGGCGTGTCCCATATGACCTGGGGATCAGGGCGGACCAGGATATGGCTTCCCCACCGCTCCAGTTTTTCTCCCTGTGAAGTGTCCAGTATTTCGTAGTCTTTCCAGTTATCTGCTATCCACATAAATATACCTCTCCGGCTTTCTTAAAACAGATGTCTTGTATTGTACTTGCAATCAGTAAACTCCCATATTATACTAAGAACGGAAGAAAGCGTCAAGACGAGGCGGAGACATGCTTTAAAGCGGTTATGCAAATAGTTCCGTTTCAAGCGGTTTACGTATGCGCTGAAGGGCGGATCAGTATCAAACGGGGGCGGTTATGGCAAAACAGAAAAAACAACTGACGAAGAAAAAGATTGTAACGGCGGCCTGGAAGCTTTTTTACAGCCAGGGTTATGATGATACTACGGTGGATGAAATTATTCGGGAGGCAGGCACCTCTAAGGGAACCTTTTATCACTATTTTGACGGAAAGGATGCGTTGCTGAGTTCTCTGTCTTATCTTTTTGATGATAAATATGAAGAGCTTCTGCCGCAGCTTCAGCCGGAGATGACCAGTTTTGAAAAGCTGATTTTTTTGAACAGGGAATTATTCGGGATGATTGAAACCAGTGTGTCCAGGGAGCTTCTGGCTTCGCTTTATTCTTCGCAGCTGATTACAAGAGGGGAGAAGCATCTCCTGGATCAGAACCGTCTGTATTACCGCCTGCTTAATGAGATTGTTTCGGAGGGGCAGAAAAAAGGGGAGCTGAATTCGGAGATGTCCTCCTATGAAATCACTAAGCTGTATGCCCTGTGCGAGCGGGCATTGCTTTATGACTGGTGTATCTGCAACGGGGAATATCCGCTGAAGGCATACGGAGCCAGGGTGATGCCGATGATGCTGCATAAGATTCGGCGGGAAGCAGCGGAGGAGGTTTGACGGAGCGGGCCTGACATTTAAAATTATACAAAATTTTTAAGTCTTTTCTTGGAATTAGAAAATATATAATGCTTGGTATAGTGAAAATCTCTTGTAAATTCAAGGGATTTTCTTATTTGTAAAGAATAACGTATAGACTTTAGTCTGGTTTTTGTCCGGGATCTGGTGTATTTCAGAAAGTGCTGTTATAATCGAACATAGTGATTTAGGTATAAAAGGATGGAGGAGTGTTAGAAATGAGTTCAACAGCTTGGATTGTCGCCGCTTTTGCGGCATATATGGTTATGATGATTGCAATTGGCGCCGTTTATATGAAGAAGACCAATAATTCCGAGGATTATTTTCTGGGAGGGAGAGGCCTTGGAGGATGGGTGGCGGCGTTGTCCGCACAGGCTTCCGATATGAGCGGCTGGCTTCTGATGGGATTGCCGGGAGCGGTTTACGCCTACGGTACGGGCCAGGCATGGATTGCCATCGGCCTGCTTACGGGGACGATCCTCAATTGGGTGTTCATCTCCGGGAAGCTGCGCCGTTATACCATTCGGGCGAATAATTCTCTGACGCTGCCGGCTTATTTTGAGAACCGTTTTCACGATACAAAACGAATTCTGCTGATGATATCCTCAGTGGTGATTGTAATCTTCTTCCTGGTCTACACGGCATCCGCCCTGGCGGCGGGCGGGAAGCTGTTTCATCTGGTGTTCGGCCTGGATTACCGGATTGCGCTGACGATTGGTGCGGCAGTTATTTTGCTATATACCTTTATGGGCGGCTTTATGGCTGTGTGTGTTACGGATTTTATTCAGGGGATGCTGATGCTGGTGGGAATTCTGGCGGTTCCCATTGTAGCTTTGTTCCTGGTGGGAAGCGGAAATCTGACCTCTCTTCTCAATGCAAGCGGTGTGGCGGGCGGTTCGGAATCGTTTTTGAACCTGATGCACAGCGGAGGCAGGGCGTATACAGGGATGGAAATTTTTTCACAATTCGCATGGTGCTTCGGGTATTTTGGGATGCCTCACATTCTGGTGCGGTTTATGGCGGTACGGGACGAGAAGGAGATTAAGAAATCACGTTGGATTGCCATTATCTGGTGTACGCTGTCTCTTGCATTTGCCTGTGTTCTGGGTGTAATCGGCCGGGCTTATCTCTACCCTGTGGTCCTGGGGACGGATGGAGCGGGGTCTGCGGAAAATGTATTTATTGAAATGATTACCAAAGTGTTTACTCAGGATTTGGCCCTGCCTTTTATCGGCGGCCTGTTTCTCTGCGGGATACTGGCGGCTATTATGTCTACGGCGGATTCGCAGCTTTTGGTTACGGCTTCCGCCGTGTCCGAGGATCTGTACCATCAGGTGATGAATCCGAAGGCGGATTCTAAAAAAGTGTTAAGTATCAGCCGTATCACCGTACTGGCGGTGGCAGTATTGGCATATATCATTGCCCTTGATCCGGACAGCAGCATCATGGGCCTGGTGTCCAATGCCTGGGCGGGCTTTGGATCGGCCTTCGGACCTTTGGTTGTGCTTTCTCTTTATTGGAAGAGAACAAATCTTCCGGGAGCTGTGGCGGGAATTGTTTCCGGAGCCCTGACCGTTTTGATGTGGGATTATCTGCCGCTGGCCGGCGGCCGGACGTTGGGAGCGGTTACCGGGCTTTATTCCCTGGCGGTGGGATTTGTAATTAGTCTGGTGCTGATTGTCGGGGTGAGCTTGGCGACAAAGGCGCCTTCGGAAGAGATATTGAAAGAATTTGAGGATGTGAAGTACAAGAATGTGGAGGCGTAAAAAGAAAAAGACAGCGGGCGGATGTAGTGAATACAATGGTTTTCCGGTATACGAAGCTGCACGGGCAAGGCTTGTTCCCTGGGGAGATGAAAAGCCGGATTGTATGTGTGAACTGCTTCTGACTGAGCTGTACCTGTATGCTTTGGAGGATAATTTTAATAATACCTATACGGAACATTATGTAGTGCCTTTGAACAAAATTACATTTTTGGGAATTACGGCTTCCGTAAACAGGGATAGAGATACGGTTTCGGCAGCTTTTAATACGGCTGCGGCAGCGGTAATGGGAGCGGTTACAGGTCTCTATGTGTATGATGATAAAAGTATGACCGGAAAGCGGAAGGCAAAGTATTATCTTCGGATTGATTATCAGGATGATCAGGGAAAGAGGGATATTATTTTCTTTGAGGATTTGGATCCGAAGGTTGATAAACTGATAGAATATTGGAATAAAATGCAGTAACAAATTAGCAGACCAATTGTTTGGCAGTGTATGCAGCGGCTGACAAACTCAGGACATATGATTAGAAGGCATGTTTGCTAATTTAGAGTAATAAGGACAACTTATGTCTATATACAATTTGCACAAAATGAACGGCGAAAAGTTGTTTAAATTCAATAAAAAATTTTCCGCACTTTTTTTAAAAAATCCCTTGCAATTCCCCGAAACTTCCTGTATAATCACAAATGTTGTGACATTGATAGCTGTGAAGCGTGAGGTTGTTGCCCCAACAGGCAGGTTTTTCCGTGGAGCGAATGTCAAGTTAGGAAACTGGCGACAAGTCACTGTACAAAATAACAGTCCACGTCAAGCTGCGGCATCAATAAAGCACCTGATGTCAAAAAGCATGGCAGAAAAGTGGAAACAACGTGTGATTTTCCGTTTACGAACAGGATACACACGGGAGAGTGTACAGTCACCGCTTGTCGTACTGGTCTTAAAAGTACGAAAAGGAGGCGACTTTTTTTATGGCAACTCAGGTAATGAGAATCACATTGAAGGCGTATGACCATCAGCTGGTGGATGCATCCGCAAAGAAGATCATCGAAACTGTAAAAAAGAACGGAGCACAGGTAAGCGGACCGGTACCCCTTCCCACTAAGAAAGAGGTAGTTACCATTCTGCGGGCGGTACACAAGTACAAAGACTCCAGAGAGCAGTTCGAGCAGAGGACTCATAAGAGACTCATTGATATCATTACACCGACCCAGAAGACAGTAGACGCACTGTCCAGACTGGAGATGCCGGCAGGCGTGTACATCGATATTAAGATGAAATCAAAGTAATCCTTCAGCTAGAATGAACGTTTCCTCTGTCTGCCTGTTTTTGGCATAGAGGGACACCTGAAAGGTGCAAGTGCGTTCCGCTGTAGAGAAATAAGGAGGAAGAGAAATGAAGAAAGCAATTTTGGCAACCAAAGTTGGAATGACACAGATTTTCAACGAAGACGGCGTGCTGACACCGGTTACCGTACTTCAGGCAGGGCCCTGCGTGGTAACACAGGTAAAGACAGCAGAGAATGACGGCTACAGCGCCGTACAGGTAGGCTTTGTTGACAAGAGAGAAAAGCTGGTGAACAAGCCCTTAAAGGGTCACTTCGAGAAGGCCGGCGTTTCTTATAAAAGATATGTAAGAGAGCTGAAGCTTGAGGATGCGGAAAGCTACACACTGGCACAGGAGATTAAAGCAGACATCTTCGAGGCAGGAGACAAGGTAGACGCAACCGCCATTTCCAAAGGTAAGGGCTTCCAGGGCGCCATCAAGAGACACGGACAGCACAGAGGACCCATGACCCACGGTTCCAAGTTCCATCGTCATCAGGGTTCCAACGGCGCATGTTCCGATCCCAGCAAGGTGTTCAAGGGAAAAGGAATGCCCGGACAGATGGGTCACAAGAGAGTGACCGTTCAGAACCTTGAGATTGTTCGCGTAGATGCGGAGAACAACCTGCTTCTGGTAAAGGGCGCGGTTCCCGGACCCAGAAAATCTTTAGTTACAATTAAAGAGACAGTAAAGGTTAGCAAATAATCTTTAGCGGAAAGGAGGACTTACAGATGGCAACAGTATCTGTTTACAATATGGAAGGTAAGGAAGTTGGCACAATGGACTTAAACGATGCTGTATTCGGTGTGGAAGTAAACGAGCACCTGGTACACATGGCTGTTGTGGCACAGCTTGCAAATAAGCGTCAGGGAACGCAGAAGGCAAAGACCCGCTCCGAAGTATCCGGCGGCGGAAGAAAGCCCTGGAGACAAAAAGGAACCGGTCATGCAAGACAGGGTTCAACGAGAGCGCCCCAGTGGACGGGCGGAGGAGTGGTATTCGCTCCCACACCGAGAGATTACACCATTCGTCTGAACAAGAAGGAGAAGAGACTGGCACTCAAGTCCGCTCTGACCTCCAGAGTTCAGGAGAAGAAGCTCATTGTAGTAGACGAGCTGAAATTTGACGAGATTAAGACAAAGAACTTCAAAAACGTTCTGGATAACCTGAAAACCACCAAGGCGCTTGTAGTTCTGAATGACAATGACAAGAACGTGGTAATGTCCGCAAGAAATATCCCGGATGTAAAGACAGCTCTGACAAATACCATCAACGTATTTGACATTCTGAAATACAGCACGGTTATCGTAACCAAGGACGCGGTAGCAACAATCGAGGAGGTGTACGCATAATGGCAGATTTAAAGTATTATGATGTCATCCGGAAGCCAATCATCACTGAGAAGAGTATGGCTGCTATGGGCGAAAAGAAATATACTTTCCTGGTTCACACGGACGCAACAAAGTCTCAGGTAAAAGAAGCCGTTGAGAAGATGTTCGCAGGAACCAAGGTAAAGAGCGTGAATACAATGAACCTGGACGGCAAGAAGAAGAGACGGGGCATGGTAGTAGGCAAGACCGCCAAAACCAAGAAAGCCATCGTACAGCTTACCGCCGAGAGCGCAGATATCGAGATTTTCGAGGGACTGTAAGCACCGGGTGCAAAGGTCCGACAGCAAATATATGCAGCAAAGCATGACAATAAACGCAGAAACGAAAGGAGTGAACTGTAATGGGAATTAAAACATATAACCCATATACACCTTCCAGAAGACATATGACAGGTTCCGACTTCTCGGAGATCACCAAGAAGGAGCCGGAGAAGGCGCTGCTTGTTTCCTTAAACAAGAACGCCGGTCGTAACAATCAGGGTAAGATTACCGTAAGGCACCGCGGAGGCGGTTCCAGAAGAAAATACAGACTCGTTGATTTCAAGAGAAGAAAAGACGGAGTACCGGCAACTGTTATCGGAATCGAGTACGATCCCAACCGTACCGCCAACATCGCGCTTATCTGCTACGCAGACGGCGAGAAGGCATACATCCTTGCACCCCAGGGCTTAAAGGATGGCATGAAGGTTATGAACGGACCTGAGGCAGAGGTGAGAATCGGCAACTGCCTGCCCTTATCCGAGATTCCCGTAGGTACTCAGATTCATAATATTGAGCTTCATCCCGGCAAGGGCGGCCAGATGGTGCGTTCCGCAGGAAACAGCGCACAGCTTATGGCAAAGGAAGGAAAGTACGCAACCTTACGTCTTCCCTCCGGCGAGATGAGAATGGTTCCCTTAAACTGCCGCGCAACCATCGGTGTTGTAGGAAATGCGGAGCATAACCTGATTAACATCGGTAAGGCCGGCCGTAAGCGTCACATGGGCATCCGTCCCACCGTCCGCGGTTCTGTTATGAACCCCAACGACCATCCGCACGGTGGTGGAGAAGGAAAGACCGGTATCGGTCGTCCGGGTCCCAGCACACCGTGGGGCAAGCCTGCTCTTGGTCTGAAGACAAGAAAGAAGAACAAGCAGTCTAACAAGTTAATTGTAAGAAGAAGAGACGGTAAAACATTCAAGTAAGGAGGAAAAACCATGGCTCGCTCATTAAAAAAAGGACCATTTGCAGACGAAAGCTTACTGAAAAAAGTAAATGCGATGAACGAAACAGGTGAAAAGACCGTGATCAAGACCTGGTCCCGTCGTTCCACCATCTTTCCGCAGATGGTTGGTCATACAATCGCAGTGCATGATGGAAGAAGACATGTTCCGGTATACATCACAGAGGATATGGTAGGACATAAGCTCGGAGAGTTCGTTCCCACCAGAACCTACAGAGGACATGGCAAAGACGAGAAGAAATCCAAACGTTAATCGCAACTACTTTTTGAAAGGAGACTCATCCAATGGCTAAGGGACATAGAAGTCAGATAAAGAGAGAGAGAAATGCCCAGAAGGATACAAGGCCGTCAGCCAAGCTGTCCTACGCTCGCGTATCCGTTCAGAAGGCATGCTTCGTATTAGATGCCATTCGTGGCAAGGATGTACAGACAGCGCTTGGTATTGTTATGTACAATCCGAGATATGCTTCCACACTGATTGAGAAGCTGTTAAAATCAGCAATTGCAAATGCTGAGAACAACAATGGAATGAACCGGGATAACCTTTACGTGGCGGAGTGCTACGCCAACAAAGGACCTACAATGAAGAGAATCAGACCGAGAGCACAGGGCCGGGCTTACAGAATCGAGAAGAGAATGAGCCACATCACAATTGTGCTTGATGAGAAATAGGAGGTAAAGCATGGGACAGAAAGTTAATCCGCACGGCCTCAGAGTCGGCGTTATTAAAGATTGGGATTCCAGATGGTATGCAGAAGATTCCTTCGCTGATTATCTTGTAGAGGACTACAACATCCGTAAATTCCTGAAGAAGAAATTATACAATGCAGGCGTGTCCAAGATTGAGATTGAGCGCGCTTCTGACAGAGTAAAGGTTATCATCTACACCGCAAAGCCGGGCGTAGTTATCGGCAAGGGCGGTTCCGAGATTGAGAAGGTAAAAGCAGAGCTTGCAGGCTATACTGACAAGAAGCTTATCGTAGACATCAAGGAGATCAAGAGACCGGATCGTGATGCACAGTTAGTAGCCGAGAACATCGCGCTGCAGCTTGAGAATCGTGTATCCTTCCGTCGTGCCATGAAGTCCACCATGCAGAGAAGCATGAAGGCTGGCGCAAAGGGAATCAAGACAGCAGTAGCAGGTCGTGTAGGCGGAGCCGATATGGCCCGTACAGAGTTCTACAGCGAGGGCACCATTCCGCTGCAGACCTTAAGAGCAGATATTGACTATGGATTCGCAGAGGCAGATACCACCTACGGCAAGATTGGCGTAAAGGTATGGATCTACAAGGGCGAAGTACTTCCTGCGAAGGGAAACAAGGAAGGGAGCGATAAATAATGTTAATGCCGAAGAGAGTAAAGCGTCGTAAGCAGTTCCGCGGCTCAATGGCAGGTAAAGCCTTAAGAGGCAATAAGATTACCATGGGCGAGTTCGGAATCGTCGCTACGGAACCCTGTTGGATTAAATCAAATCAGATAGAGGCAGCCCGTATTGCCATGACACGTTACATGAAGCGTGGCGGTAAGGTTTGGATCAAGATTTTCCCGGATAAACCGGTAACAGCAAAGCCGGCTGAGACCCGTATGGGTTCCGGTAAAGGAACTCTGGAGTACTGGGTAGCCGTTGTAAAACCAGGTCGAGTAATGTTCGAAGTCGCTGGTGTACCTGAAGAAACAGCCAGAGAAGCGCTCCGTCTTGCAATGCACAAGCTGCCCTGCAAGTGTAAGATCGTTTCTAAAGCAGACTTAGAAGGCGGTGATAACAGTGAAAATTAATAAGTATGTAGAAGAATTAAAGGCAAAATCTGCTGCGGAATTAAATGAAGAATTAGTAGCTGCGAAAAAGGAACTGTTCAACCTGAGATTCCAGAACGCGACAAATCAGTTGGAGAACACAAGCAGAATCAAAGAGGTTCGCAAGAACATCGCCAGAATCCAGACTGTTATCGCACAGAAGGCGAATGCATAAAATTGCGGAAGGAGAATTGTCGTGGAAAGAAATTTGAGAAAAACCCGTACAGGTAAAGTAGTGAGCGACAAGATGGATAAAACCATTGTTGTAGCCGTAGAAGATCACGTAAAGCATCCCCTTTACAAAAAGATCGTAAAAAATACCTACAAGCTGAAGGCACATGACGAGAACAATGAGTGCCATATCGGTGACACGGTAAAGGTTATGGAGACAAGACCTCTGTCCAAGGATAAGAGATGGAGACTCGTTGAGATCATAGAGAAAGCGAAATAATATAATACCCTTCGGGTATACCTGTATGTTAGAAAACAAGCAAAAAACAAGGTAATACCCTACGGGCATACCTGTATGCTAGAAAACAAGCAAAAAACAAGGTAAGGAGGTTATCAGCATGGTACAGCAGGAAACCAGACTGAGAGTTGCTGACAATACCGGCGCAAAGGAACTTCTTTGCATCCGTGTGTTGGGCGGTTCAACCAGAAGATATGCAAATATCGGTGATATCATTGTTGCCAGCGTTAAAGATGCAACACCAGGCGGAGTTGTTAAAAAGGGTGACGTGGTAAAGGCCGTAGTGGTTCGTACAGTAAAGGGCGCTCGTCGGAAAGACGGTTCTTATATCAGATTTGACGAAAATGCAGCAGTAATTATCAAGGATGACAAGAACCCCAGGGGAACACGTATTTTTGGACCAGTAGCAAGAGAGCTTCGTGAAAAACAGTTTATGAAGATTGTTTCACTTGCTCCGGAAGTATTATAGGAGGGTGCCAGATGTCAACAGTTAAGATTAAGAAGGGCGACACCGTAAAGGTGATTGCCGGTGCAGATAAGGATAAAGAGGGCAAAGTAATTGCCGTCAATCATAAAAAGAACACCGTCATTGTAGAGGGTGTGAACATCATCACAAAGCACGCAAAGCCTTCCGTTGCAAACCAGAACGGCGGAATCATCCACCAGGAGGCCCCCATTGCCATTTCAAACGTAATGTACAGTCTGAAGGGCAAGGCTACCAGAATCGGCTTCAAGATGGATGGAGACAAGAAAGTGCGCTATGCGAAAGCAACTGGCGAAGTGATTGACTAATTAGGGAAGGAGGTTGCAGAAGTTGAGTAGATTAAAAGAAATGTATACGAATGAAATCGTAGACGCAATGATGAAAAAGTTTGGATACAAGAACATCATGGAAGTGCCGAAGCTTGACAAGATTGTGGTAAACATGGGCGTTGGCGAGGCCAAGGACAATGCAAAGGTCCTGGAATCCGCAGTTAAGGACATGGAGACCATCACAGGCCAGAAGGCTGTTCTTACAAGAGCAAAGAACTCCGTTGCAAACTTCAAGATCAGAGAAGGTATGGCAATCGGATGCAAGGTAACCCTCCGCGGCGAGAAGATGTACGAGTTTGCGGATCGTCTGATTAACCTGGCACTGCCTCGTGTACGTGACTTCCGTGGAATCAATCCGGATGCATTTGATGGAAGAGGAAATTACGCCCTTGGTATCAAGGAGCAGCTGATTTTCCCTGAAATTGAGTATGACAAGGTAGATAAGGTGAGAGGTATGGACGTTATTTTCGTAACGACCGCCAAGACCGACGAAGAAGCTCGTGAATTACTGACATTATTCAACATGCCGTTTAGAAAACAGTAATATAGGAGGGAAATTTCATGGCTAAGACAGCAATGAAGATTAAGCAGCAGCGGAAACAGAAATTCGCAGTAAGAGAATACAACCGCTGCAGAATTTGCGGCCGTCCGCACGCATATCTGAGAAAATACGGAATCTGCAGAATCTGCTTCCGTGAGTTAGCATATAAAGGACAGATCCCTGGCGTTAAGAAGGCAAGCTGGTAAAGGAGGCAAATATCAATGGCATTGACAACGAATGATCCCATTGCGGATATGCTTACAAGGATTCGTAATGCGAATACCGCAAAACATGATACAGTTGACGTTCCCGCTTCCAAGATGAAGATTGCGATTGCAAACATCCTGGTAGACGAGGGATACATTGCAAAGTATGACCTTGTAGAGGACGGAAACTTTAAGACCATCCGTATCACCTTGAAGTATGGAAAGGATAAGAACGAGAAGATTATCTCCGGTCTTAAGAGAATTTCCAAGCCGGGTCTGCGGGTATATGCAAATAAGGAAGAGCTGCCCAAGGTACTTGGAGGGCTTGGAATTGCAATTATTTCCACCAACAAGGGCGTTATCACCGACAAGGAAGCCCGTGCCCAGGGCGTTGGCGGAGAGGTACTGGCTTTCATCTGGTAAGACAGGCCGAAAGCAACTGAAAACAGAGAGAACAGAGCATTCTCTCCGAAAATTTAAGTTATTAGGAGGTAAATAGGTATGTCACGAATCGGAAGACTGCCGATAGCCATTCCTGCAGGCGTCACAGTAGACATCGCAGAGGGCAACAAAGTGACCGTAAAAGGTCCGAAGGGAACTCTTGAGAGAGTATTACCCGAAGAAATGGAAATCAAGTTAGAGGAAGGTCAGGTAGCAGTTACAAGACCTAACGATTTAAAGAGAATGAAATCCTTACATGGCCTGACAAGAACCCTGATTCATAACATGGTAGTTGGCGTAAGCGAAGGTTATGAGAAGGTTCTGGAGGTGAACGGTGTCGGCTACCGTGCCGCCAAGTCCGGCAATAAGCTGACATTGTCCCTGGGATACTCTCATCCGGTAGAGATGATTGATCCGGAGGGCCTGGAGTCTGTAGTAGACGGTAACAAGATAACCGTAAAGGGAATCGACAAAGAAAAGGTTGGCCAATACGCAGCGGAAATCAGAGATAAGAGAAGACCGGAACCTTACAAGGGCAAGGGTATCAAGTATGCTGATGAAGTGATCAGACGTAAAGTTGGTAAGACCGGTAAGAAATAAGTAAGGAGAGTATAAGAATGGTTAGCAAAAAGACAAGAAGCGTAGTTCGCCAGAATAAACATAGAAAAATACGTAATCATATCAGCGGAACTGCTGAAAGACCGCGTCTGGCTGTGTTTAGAAGTAATAATCATATGTATGCTCAAATTATTGACGATACGGTCGGCAATACTCTTGTTGCAGCCTCCACTCTGGAAAAGGACGTGAAGGCGGAGCTTGAGAAGACGAACAACGTTGATGCGGCAGCATACCTGGGAAAAGTAATTGCCAAGAAAGCCCTTGATAAAGGTATTAAGGTAGTTGTCTTTGACAGAGGCGGCTTTATATATCAGGGTAAGATTCAGGCATTGGCAGATGCAGCCCGCGAGGCTGGATTGGAATTCTAGGAAAGGAAGGAAAAGACACATGAGACATGAGATTATTGATCCGAGCCAGTTGGAATTAACGGATAAAGTAGTGTCAATCAAGCGTGTAAGCAAGACTGTCAAGGGCGGTCGTACCATGCGTTTCACAGCTTTGGTAGTTGTGGGAGACGGCAACGGCCATGTCGGAGCAGGTCTTGGAAAGGCCACCGAGATTCCGGAAGCAATCCGCAAGGGCAAAGAGGATGCCATGAAGAAGCTGATCACGGTAGCGATTGACGAGAACAATAGTATCACACATGATTTTATCGGAAAGTTCGGCAGCGCATCCGTACTGCTCAAGAGAGCGCCGGAAGGTACCGGCGTTATCGCAGGAGGTCCGGCACGTAACGTACTGGAGCTTGCCGGCATCAAGAATATCCGTACAAAGTCCTTAGGCTCCAACAACAAGCAGAACGTTGTTCTGGCAACCATCGCAGGACTGAAGGCTCTGAAGACTCCGGAGGAAGTTGCGAAGAATCGCGGCAAATCTGTTGAAGAGATTACGAACTAGGAGGAAACAGACATGGCAGATAAATTAAAAATTACCTTAGTGAAATCTCCGATTGGTGCTGTTCCCAAGCAGAAGGCAACGGTTGAGGCCCTGGGTCTTAGAAAGCTTCACAAGACCGTTGAGATGCCGGATAACGAGGCAGTCAGAGGGATGATTTGGCACATTAAGCACTTGGTAAAAGTAGAAGAGGTTTAGATCATATATAATCAGCAGCAATCCGGACAGTACCCGGAAGGATTTACAGGCACATCTTTTTGTGACTGGAAATTCTTCCAGACTAATTGCGTACTGGAAGGAGTGTTGCGGAACTTTGAATAAGTAGGAGGTGTCATGATGGACTTATCAAACTTACAGTATGCTGAAGGCTCCAAGCAGAGCAGCAACTTCAGAAGAGGCCGTGGACACGGCTCAGGAAATGGTAAGACAGCCGGTAAGGGACACAAGGGACAGAAAGCGCGTTCCGGTGCACCGAGACCGGGCTTTGAGGGCGGCCAGATGCCCTTATACAGAAGACTTCCGAAGAGAGGATTTACAAACCGCAATTCCAAAGTAATCATTGGAATCAATGTAAGTGCTCTTGAGGTATTTGAAAACGACGCAGTAGTTTCGGTAGAGACACTGTTAGAGCAGGGCATTGTTAAGAATCCCCGTGATGGCGTTAAGATCCTTGGTAACGGAGAACTGACAAAGAAGCTGACTGTTCAGGCGAATGCTTTCTCAGAGGGCGCAAAAGCCAAAATTGAGGCTCTTGGTGGAAAAGCTGAGGTGATCTAATGTTTAAAACATTACAGAACGCATTTAAAATCAAGGAGATTCGGCAGAAGCTTGTGTTTACCTTCCTGATGATCGTGGTCATCCGGTTAGGTTCACAGCTTCCCGTTCCGGGTGTCAACAGAACCTTCCTTGCCCAGTGGCTGGCCCAGAATACAGGAGATGCATTCAATCTCATTGATTCCTTTACCGGCGGCTCTCTGGCAAGCATGTCATTATTTGCGTTAGGTATCAACCCTTATATTACATCCTCCATTATTATGCAGCTTCTTACCATTGCAATTCCAAAGCTGGAAGAGATGCAAAAAGACGGAGAGGATGGAAGAAAGAAAATCCAGAATATCACCCGCTATGTGACGATTGCACTGGCATTGATCGAAGGATCAGCCATGACCATCGGTTTCAGCGGACAAGGACTTCTGGAGAATCCCACCTGGTACAATATAGCAGTCGTGGTAATTACACTGACGGCAGGAAGTGCATTTCTTATGTGGATCGGTGAGCGCATCACACAGAACGGTGTGGGCAACGGTATCTCCATTGTGCTTCTGGTGAATATTGTATCCCGTATACCGGATGACTTTTACCGCCTGTACACCATGTTCATTCAGAACAGAAGCGTGGCCAAGGGCGTTCTTGCAGGAGTGATTATTCTGGCGGTTATTCTGGTAACAGTAGTATTTGTTATTGTTCTGCAGGATGGGGAGAGAAGAATCCCCGTTCAGTACAGCAAGAAGCTTCAGGGCAGAAAGGTTGTGGGCGGACAGAGCACTCACATCCCCATGAAAGTGAATACTGCCGGAGTGATTCCGGTCATCTTCGCTTCCTCTCTGATGTCCTTCCCCGGCGTCATTGCCTCTTTGATTGGCAAGGGCGGCGGAACGGGAATGGGAAGCAAAATTTTGAGAGCCTTAAGCTCCGGAAGCTGGTGCAATCCCAAGGAGCCGGTTTACAGCCTGGGTCTCCTGCTCTATATTGTACTGGTTGTATTCTTTGCATATTTCTACACATCCATCACCTTTAACCCGATGGAGATTGCGGACAATATGAAGAAGCAGGGCGGCTTTGTACCGGGTATTCGTCCCGGCCGGCCCACAACCGAGTATCTGACAAAGATTTTAAATTATATTGTTTTCATTGGTGCAATCGGCCTTATTATTGTATGCGTGATTCCGATTTTCTTTAACGGAGTATTCGGAGCCAATGTGTCCTTCGGTGGAACCTCCATCATCATCATCGTTGGTGTTGTGCTGGAGACCTTGAAGCAGATTGAATCACAGATGGCAGTGCGCTATTACAAGGGCTTTTTGAACGATTAGGAAAAACCTTTCTAGCCTGTGCGGAAGCTTCCGCGCAGGCTATCGAAGGTTATAGTAAAAGGAGCACATAGTGCCGTCGCGCAGCGACTATAAATAGGAGGAACGTGATGAAGGTTATTATGTTGGGGGCCCCGGGTGCAGGAAAAGGCACACAGGCAAAGAAAATAGCTGACAAATATCAGATTCCCCATATTTCCACGGGCGATATTTTCAGAGCAAATATAAAAAACGGGACAGAGCTTGGAACAAAGGCCAAGGCTTATATGGATCAGGGTCTTCTGGTTCCGGATGAGCTGACCCTGGAGCTGATTATGGACCGTTTCAGGGAGCCGGATTGCAAGAACGGATATGTTCTGGACGGCTTCCCCAGAACCATTCCTCAGGCGGAGGCTCTTACGAGAGCTCTGGAGGAACAGGGCGAGAGCATTGACTATGCGGTGAATGTGGAGGTGCCGGATGAGAATATTATCAGCCGCATGTCCGGACGGCGGGCCTGCCTCTCCTGCGGCGCAACCTATCACATCGTACATATTCCCACAAAGGTAGAAGGAGTATGTGATCGCTGCGGCGAGAAACTGGTTCTTCGGGACGACGACAAGCCGGAGACCGTAGAGAAGCGCCTCGGCGTTTACCACAGCCAGACACAGCCTTTGATCGAGTACTATACCAACCAGGGAAAACTGGCGGAGGTAGACGGTACACAGGAGATGGATGCTGTGTTTGAGGCTATTATTAAGATATTAGGAGCATAGAATTTGAAAGTAAAAACATCAAATTCTGGCTGAATGACGCAGTAAATGCGTCAAGAAAGAGGAAAGCATGTCAGTAAGTATTAAATCTGCCAGAGAAATTGAACTGATGCGGACAGCCGGAAAGCTTCTGGAGGAGGTTCACAATGAGCTTGCGGATTTTGTGAAGCCGGGAATCTCCACTTTGGACATTGATCGATACGGAGAACGGCTGATCCGGAATCGGGGATGTATTCCGAATTTTCTGAATTACAACGGATATCCGGCTTCTATCTGCGTTTCGGTAAATGACGAGGTGGTCCACGGGATTCCCTGTCAGGAGAGAATACTGGAGGAAGGGGATATTGTAAGCCTGGACGCCGGCCTTATTTACAAGGGCTACCATTCCGACGCAGCCAGGACACATGCGGTAGGAAAGATAAGCCCGGAGGCGGAGCAGCTTATCAGAGCCACAAAGCAGAGCTTTTTCGAAGGAATCAAGTACGCCAGAGCAGGCTGTCACCTTCACGAGATTTCCAATGCCATCAATGACTATATTGACACCTTTGGCTATGGAGTGGTGCAGGATCTGGTCGGTCACGGGATTGGGACGAAGCTCCATGAGGACCCGCAGATTCCCAACTTTCATCAAAGGCGGCGGGGTGTGAAGTTGATGCCGGGAATGACTCTGGCCATTGAACCCATGATCAACGCAGGAACCTGGCAGGTATCCTGGCTGGATGACGACTGGACGGTAGTGACCGATGACGGTTCCCTTTCCGCACATTACGAGAATACGGTTCTGATTACAGACGGAGAACCGGAGATTCTGACATTGTCACTGTGAGGCGCGCCTATGGATAACATTGTACCGGGCATGATGGCCCGATCCCAAGCCGGCCACGATAAGGGAAGTCTGTATTTTATTGTGAGGACAGAGGGCGAATACGTATATCTGACCGACGGAGTCAGAAGGACTCTTGCCAAGCCGAAGAAGAAGAAATACAGGCATATTCAAATCATAAAGCAGGTGCCGGAGGACTGGAATCCGGACCGGATAAGCGATGACAACGTAAAGCGGATGCTGAAGGAATATGAGAAGAAGTCCGCAAATCTAAATCTGATCAAAGTGGAGGAAAAAGATGTCTAAAGCAGATGTAATCGAAATTGAAGGAACCGTAGTGGAGAAACTGCCCAACGCCATGTTTCAGGTAGAGCTTGAGAACGGCCACCAGGTGCTGGCTCATATCAGCGGAAAGCTCCGCATGAATTTTATCCGGATTCTTCCCGGGGATAAGGTGACGATTGAGATGTCTCCTTATGATTTGTCTAAGGGGAGGATTATTTGGAGGGATAAATAAACTGAAAGAGTTCACAGTTTTAGGGGCCTGTGCATAGATGCATAGGCTTCTTTAATGAAATTTCCGTAATTTGTTAAAAAAGTACTTGCATTTTGATTTTACTGGTGCTATACTATTTGGCGTATGGTCTCAAAGGGATTATTGCGCCTGTTTTTATGTGCTTTTTTAGAGGTCCAAGGAGAGACCGGAAACAAGAAATGCCTTGTTTTCCGGGCAATGAAAGCCTTCAAAACCCAGGAGGTCTTTGATGCAGGGAGAACGAAAGATGTGAAAGGAGGATTTTTACGATGAAAGTAAGATCATCTGTAAAGCCTATTTGCGAAAAGTGCAAAATCATCAAAAGAAAAGGCAGTATCAGAGTAATTTGCGAGAATCCGAAGCACAAACAGCGCCAGGGATAATTCAGCAAACAGTGATTCCCTGTGAAGAAATATATTTGTGCGGCTGAGCATCGGCTGCCTGAACAGGAGTTTCCTTATTATAGGCATCCATGTTATTTACAATATATCTGACCAGGATTATTCACAACGATATTGCTTAAAACGGAGAAATGCGTGAAGCGGAGTATCTGAAAGGCCGGGTCTTTATCCGGCTGGATATGGCATTCCATATCCCATTTAGGAAAGTGTCAGCGGGCACCTATTAAAAAACGCCCGGAACTAATTGTTTAGTATGGAGGAATAATCAAATGGCTCGTATTTCTGGTGTAGACTTACCAAGAGAAAAACGTGTGGAGATCGGTTTGACTTATGTGTACGGAATCGGCCGTGCCAGCGCAAACAAGATCCTGGAAACAGCGAAAGTAAACCCGGATACCCGTGTAAGAGATCTGACTGACGACGAGGTTCGCAGAATCAGCGCCGTAATCGATGCGGATTATCAGGTAGAGGGTGACTTAAGACGTGAGATTGCCATGAACATCAAGCGTCTGCAGGAGATTGGATGCTACAGAGGCATCCGTCATCGTAAGGGACTTCCGGTACGTGGTCAGAAGACCAAGACCAATGCAAGAACAAGAAAAGGTCCGAAGAGAACAGTAGCAAACAAGAAGAAGTAATGATACTTTATAAAAAAAGAAAGTAGGTTAGTTTAAAATGGCGAAAGTTACAAAGAAAGTGACAAAAAAGCGCGTAAAGAAAAACGTTGAACGCGGACAGGCACACATTCAGTCATCTTTTAACAATACAATTGTTACTCTGACAGATACTGAAGGAAATGCTTTATCATGGGCAAGTGCCGGTGGTCTGGGATTTAGAGGTTCAAGGAAATCTACTCCGTATGCGGCACAGATGGCTGCAGAGACAGCAACTAAGGCAGCATTAGTACATGGACTTAAGACAGTAGACGTTATGGTAAAGGGACCGGGTTCCGGCCGTGAGGCAGCAATCCGTGCACTTCAGGCATGCGGCCTGGAGGTAACCAGTATCCGCGACGTGACTCCGGTACCGCACAACGGATGTCGCCCGCCCAAACGTAGAAGAGTCTAATTAGGAGGTACAGAGTAATGGCAGTCAATCGAGTTCCGGTTCTGAAAAGATGTCGTTCCCTTGGTCTGGAGCCGACAGTTTTAGGAATTGATAAAAAATCTACAAGAGAGTTAAGAAGAGCGAACAGAAAGATGTCCGAGTACGGACTTCAGCTTCGCGAAAAGCAGAAAGCAAAATTTATCTACGGCGTTCTGGAGAAGCCCTTCCGCAATTACTATGAGAAGGCCGACAGAATGAAGGGCATGACCGGTGAAAACCTGATGGTTATGCTGGAGAGCAGACTTGACAACGTGGTATTCCGTCTGGCTATGGCAAGAACCAGAAGAGAAGCACGTCAGATCGTAGATCACAAACATGTACTGGTAAACGGAAAGCAGGTTAACATTCCGTCCTACCAGGTAAAACCAGGTGATGTAATCGAAATCAAGGAGAAATGCAGAGGATCTCAGAGATACAAGGATATCGTGGAAGCTACCGGCGGAAGACTGATTCCGGAGTGGCTGGAATCTGACCTGGAGGCATTAAAGGGAACCGTAAAAGAGCTTCCTTCCAGAGATGCGATTGATGTACCGGTAGATGAGATGCTTATCGTCGAGTTGTATTCTAAGTAATCAGGAGTATAACACGTAGCATAACGCCACCCAACTAAAATAAAAAGGAGGGGCCTTTTAGTGTTCGATTTTAACAAACCGAAAATTGAGATTGCAGAGATTTCAAATGACAAAAAATATGGGAAATTTGTAGTTGAGCCGCTTGAGAGAGGTTATGGTACGACACTTGGCAATTCGCTGAGAAGAATTATGCTTTCTTCTCTGCCGGGCGCAGCAGTAAGCCAGGTAAAGATCGAGGGTGTTCTTCACGAGTTCAGTTCCATTCCGGGAGTGAAGGAAGACGTAACTGAGATCATTATGAATATCAAGAATCTGGCTATCCGTAACACAAGCGAGTCCAGCGAAGCGAAGATCGCTTACATTGAGTTTGACGGCGAGGGCATTGTGACGGCAGCCGACATTCAGGCAGATCCCGATATTGAAATTCTCAATCCCGACCTGGTGATCGCCCATTTGAACGGCGGTGCGGACAGCAAATTATACATGGAGCTTACCATTACAAAAGGCAGAGGTTATGTGAGCGCAGAGAAGAATAAAAATCCGGATCTTCCCATCGGAGTGATTGCGATTGATTCTATCTATACTCCCGTAGAGCGTGTCAATATGACCGTTCAGGATACCCGTGTAGGCCAGGTTACTGACTTTGACAAGCTGACTCTGGATGTGTACACCAACGGTACGCTGGTTCCCGACGAGGCAGTCAGTCTGGCGGCAAAGGTTTTAAGCGAGCATTTAAGCCTGTTTATTGACTTGTCCGAGAATGCCAAGACCGCAGAGATCATGGTAGAGAAAGAGGACAATGAGAAGGAAAAGGTTCTTGAGATGAGCATTGACGAGCTGGAGCTTTCCGTTCGTTCCTTCAACTGTCTCAAGAGAGCAGGCATCAATACCGTAGAGGAGCTTTGCAACCGCACCTCCGAGGATATGATGAAGGTCCGCAATCTGGGCCGCAAGTCCTTGGAAGAGGTTCTTGCAAAGCTGAAAGAGTTGGGATTACAGTTAAACCCAAGCGACGAATAGTCGTAACCCTCTCCAATAAGACCGAAGAAGCATGGAGATGTGGTTCCACGAATGGAGGAAATGAAAAATGGCAAAGTATAGAAAACTCAGCAGAACTTCCAGCCAGAGAAAGGCATTACTGAGAAATCAGGTAACAGCTCTTCTGCAGCATGGAAGAATCATCACCACCGAGGCAAAGGCGAAAGAGGTTCGCAAGATTGCCGAGGGTCTGATTGCACTTGCAGTAAAGGAAAAGGATAACTACGAGACCGTAACCGTAACCGCCAAGGTTCCGCGTAAGGACAAAGACGGCAAGCGTGTTAAAGAAGTTGTAGACGGCAAGAAGGTTACGTTATTTGATGAAGTAGAGAAGACCATCAAGAAGGATCAGCCTTCCAGACTTCATGCAAGACGCCAGATGCTGAAGGTTCTTTATCCGGTAAAAGAGGTTCCGGAGAAGGCCGCAGGAAGAAAGAGAAATACCAAGCAGGTTGATATGGTTGCAAAATTGTTTGATGAGATTGCACCCAAGTATGTAAACCGCAACGGTGGTTATACAAGAATCGTAAAGATTGGCCAGCGTAAAGGTGATGCGGCTATGGAAGTAGTATTGGAGCTTGTATAAGCGGCAGGACAGATAAGATTTTTAAGAAGCGGAATAAGACTGTAAAAAGTTTTCTTCCGCTTCTTTTAATTTTATCAACAATAATACACTAATCTTTTACGAATTGTCTCCAATAGGCTACGGAGGCTTTGTGATCAGGGATCACCAGATTATCCGTATCCCAATGCTCTCTGTGGGAGAGCTCAAACATCAAAATTGTTTCTTCGCATCCAGATTCCTTCAAACAATGCAGTACTTTTTCCGCTTTGATAATACCATCTTTATTGTGAGCTTCCGTAAAAGGCCAATGCATGCTTTTTCCCGGAAGAGTTTGCTGTAAATGAATAATCGGGGAATGTTTTCCCAATGCCCGCAGCCACGGATAAGGGTCGCGTTCATCCGGGTGAGGGGCGTGTCCCACATCCAGGCAGACCTTCAGAGGGACGCCGCAATGTGCATTAACGGCCGCCAGACATTCCTTTGTATCGGCTATGGTATTGGCAAATTCTCTGGGAACACTCATGGGCTCGAAGATCAGAGCTTCATATCCGATCGCCTCCGCATAGAAGCTGAGTTCCTGCCAGGATCTTACACCGGCATCGACGACCTGCTTCCTTTTCTCTTCATGCTCTAAGGTGTCAAAGGTTAAAATTCCAAAATGGCTTCCGCCTGTAACGGCTCCAAGCCGGCTTCCGATCAACAGCAGTTTTTTAAACCAGTTCAACCAGAATTGTCGGGCATCTTCGTCCGGATTCATCAAATGATTCACTCTGGTATATGCACTTGTAAAAATGGAATCCACATGAAAATCATACTGTTTGGATGTTTCCTGAATTCGCTGAATCAGCTGATCAATATATTCCTGAGGCCAGAATGGATTAATCAAATCAGCAACAATCTGAACACTGTGGAGCCCCAATTCTTCTCCGACAATTTTTCCCCAGACTTCAGGTTCGATATAACGGTTAATGGCAAAACCGCAGTTAATACCAAGCTTTGTCTTCATTTTATATAGTTCCTTCCTGTGGTTTAATCCCTTTCATTAGGTCTTACGATTGCACGCATTCCTTCATGGCTTTCCGCATAGGCAAAGGCCTCTCTGACATCGTCCAGTGCAAAACTTTTGCTGATAAACGGAGTTACATTTATGGTTCCCGATGCAATCAATTCAATTGCCCTCTGGTGATGCTTTGGCATTGCTCCATGGGCTCCGGTGATGAATAATTCCTTATAATGGATCAGGTTTGTATTTAAAGTTACAAGCTCCTTGTCTTTAGGCAAGCCTCCGAAAAAGCTGACGATTGCACGATTTTTTGCCATAAGCAGAGCATCCTTCTGGGCTTCGGGAGAAGGGCAGGCCGTAAAGATTAGATCAGCTCCCAGCCCATTGGTTTCCTCCATAACCGCCGCTGTGGCATCTTCTTCACCGGAACAGACAAAGCGGTCCGCATTGACAACCTTTTTGGCAATTTCAAGCCTTTGCCGGGAACGCTGAATCAGAATCACTTTGGAAGCGCCCATTACTTTGATTACATTTGCCATCATACAGCCGATAGGACCTGCGCCGATTACTACGGCGGTATCGCCTAACTTTACGGGGGCCAGTTCCAGAGCGTTGAGCACGCAACCCAGCGGTTCGGCCATAGAGCCCTGCTCGTAGCTCATGCTGTCCGGAAGCTTGTGCACCGGTCCGTAATTAACGACAGTACGATTTAACGGAAGATATTGCGCAAACCCGCCTTGGAATTGATATCCCATAGCATAATTGATCTGACAATTGTTTCCGATTCCGGCTTCGCAGAAAGTACATTCGCCGCAGGGAACATCGGCGCCCACGGCGATCCTGTCACCGACTTTGAACTTGGTCACTTTTGTTCCGGTTTCCACAACCTCGCCGGCTATTTCGTGCCCGATAATTGCAGGGTAGGAGACCCTGCTGTTTCCAGAATGGAAGATTCGGATATCAGATCCGCATATGGCACAGGTATGTACTTTGACTAAAATGCCGTTTTCATCGATGCTCGGCATTTCTACATTGGAAATCTCCATTTGATTTAATCCGGTTACCACCATTGCTTTCATTTCTTTAACCTCCATATTAAATTTTAGCTTTTAGATTCCGGCATATTCGTAATATGTGAAAAGAACACTATTCCCATGAGAAATGAAAATTTTCAGCATTTTATTTGCAGGTTCCTTTCTTATGTTAATATGAAGTTTAATTTTTTTCAAGGCAAAACGCTCTGAATAATACAGCGAATAATAAGCTCTTAATACCACAAAATCTATGAAACCCTTGATAAACAAGCTTTTGCCGGAAACAAAAGTATCAAAAACTTTCTTGCGCTTTACCACCTAAAATAGTAAAATGAGAAAAGAATTATTTGCACATACGGAGAGGAGCCGCAATATGATATCAGAAAAATGTTATGAGCTGGGAAGCAGAAGCTCTATTATACGAGAGATTTTTTCCTACGGCTTGAAGCGCAAGGCAGAGGCAGGGGCAGACAAGGTTTATGATTTCAGCTTAGGCAATCCGAGTATTCCGGCGCCGGAATCCGTAAAAAAGGCAATCCTGGAGCTTATGGAGCAGCCGCCGGAGGAGGTTCATGCCTATTCTCCCGCACCGGGAGATGCACGTGTTCGGGGAGTGATAGCGGAATCCCTGAACCGGCGTTTTGAAGAAGACTTTACTGCGGAGAATATCTTTATGACCTGCGGCGCCGCAGCTTCTCTTAATATCTGCATCAAGGCTCTTGGGAATCCTGGAGACGTGTTTATCACCTTCGCTCCTTTTTTCCCGGAATACCGCTGCTGGGTGGAGGGAATCGGAGCAAAGCTTGAAGTAATTCCGCCTCATCTGCCGGATTTTCAGATAGATCTGGAGGCTTTGGAAAAGGCCGTTACACCTAAGACAAAGGGAGTAATCATTAATTCACCCAACAATCCTTCCGGCGTGGTTTATACGGAGGAGGTACTGAAGGGACTTACCGGGATTTTGAAGAAAAAATCCGAGGCATATGGCGCACCTATTTATCTGATTACGGACGAGCCCTACCGTGAAATTGTATACGGCAATGTGACAGTGCCTTATCTTACAAAGTATTATGACAATACCCTTGTCTGCTATTCCTACAGCAAATCCCTGTCGCTGCCGGGAGAGCGTATCGGCTATATTGTAATTCCCGGGCGCCTCACGGAATATAAGAAAATATCCCCGGCCATTGCGGGAGCGGCCCGAGTATTGGGCTTTGTCTGCGCACCGGTTCTGTTTCAGCAGGTGGCGGCAAGGTGTGTGGAGGATACGGGAGATATTGAGGCTTACAGGGGCAACCGGGATTTGCTGCTTGACGGCTTGACTAGGCTTGGTTATAGCTGCGTTCCTCCACAGGGTGCATTCTACCTCTTTGTCAAGGCATTGGAGGAGGATGCTAATGCTTTCTGCGAGCGGGCGAAAAAGTACGATCTGCTTTTAGTCCCAAGCGATGATTTCGGGTGTCCGGGATATGTGCGGATTGCATATTGTGTGGCAGAGAAAACCATTGTGAATGCAATGCCGGCCTTTGAGAAGCTGATGGAGGAATACCGTTAGTATTCCTGTGAATATTATGGAGAGCAGCTTTTGCGGACAACGAACATTGCAAAGATGCTTTCTGTGAAGATACGAGGGAGAAAAATATGCTTTTTAATTCGTTGCAATTCGGCCTCTTTTTTCCGATAGTGGTTCTGCTCTACTTGATTATGCCCCGGAAAATGCGCTGTCCATGGCTTCTGATTGCCAGTTATTTTTTCTACATGGGATGGAATCCCAAATATGCGGTGCTGATTCTGACCTCAACGGTGATTACATGGCTGAGCGGACTTTTGATGGACAAGGCCTCGGAAAGGCGGAAGAAGTTTGTGGTTGCCGCAAGCTTTGTGTCAAACCTTTCCATACTGTTTCTGTTTAAGTACTTTGACTTTATGCTGGCAAATGCAAATAAAGTGCTGAGTCTTCTTAAACTTACAATGGTAGAAAAGCCCTTTGATGTGCTGCTGCCGGTGGGAATTTCCTTTTATACCTTCCAGGCCCTGAGTTACACTATGGATGTATACAGGGGAACGGTGAAGCCGGAAAGGAATTTTCTGCGGTATGCCCTGTTTGTGTCCTTTTTTCCCCAGCTTGTGGCAGGGCCTATTGAACGTTCCGAAAATCTTTTGATTCAGATTCAGGAGCTTCCGGGGAAAAAGCTTTGGAATTATGATCGCATTGCCAGCGGGCTTGTTCTGATGCTCTGGGGCCTGTTTCAGAAAATGGTGATTGCGGATCGGATAGCGGTTTTGGTGGACGAGATTTTTAATAATTATCAGATGTATGAGTGGTTTGGGCTCAGTGTGGGGGCAATTGCATTTGCGCTGCAGATCTATTGTGATTTTGCCAGCTATTCCACCATTGCCATCGGTGCGGCCCGGGTAATGGATTTCCGCCTGATGGAGAATTTTGATACGCCTTATTTTGCAAAAAGTATCCCGGAATTCTGGAGGAGATGGCATATTTCGCTCAGTACCTGGTTTCGGGATTATCTGTATATACCTCTGGGAGGGAGCCGCTGCTCCAAGTGGAAACGATATCGGAATCTTATGGTTACTTTCCTGGTCAGCGGTTTGTGGCACGGAGCAGGCTGGACATACGTGGCCTGGGGCGGTATACACGGTTTGTATCAGGTGATGGGCTATGAGCTGAAGGGCTTTCGTACCTGGATAAATCAAAAGCTTCGGACGAAGACCGGCTGCCTGAGCTATAAGCTGGGGCAGGTGATGATTACCTTTGCGCTTACGGACCTTGCCTGGATCTTTTTCCGCTCCAATTCTTTGGGAGACGCATTTGCATATATTGGACGGATGTTTACAAGGCCGGATTTTTGGTCGCTGTTCAATGGGGAGCTCTACGAACTGGGCTTGGCCAGACCGGAAATAAATATTTTGCTTTTGGGGCTGGTATTGTTGTTTTTGGTGGATTTGATCCGCTATTTCCGTAAGGAGCGGCTGGATGAGTTTTTGAGCGCTCAGAATCTTTGGTTCCGCTGGGGTGTGCTGCTGTTTTTGATAGCGGCGATTGCCATATTCGGCATTTATGGGCCGGAGTATGATGCAAAGCAGTTTATTTATTTTCAGTTTTAACAGGAGGCGGCAATGAAGAAAAATGTGATAAAGGCTACTGCCTTTCTGCTTTTGGCCGTACTGCTTTTGGCTCGGTTAAACGGGATCTTCCGTCTGAAAAGAGCAGATGGAATTCGTCCTATGGAAATATTTTATGAGCAGGAGAAAAACAGCATTGATGTAATATTTTATGGCAGCAGCCATGTGTATTCCGATATAAATCCTGCCGTTCTGTGGAGAGAGGCAGGGGTTGCTTCCTTTGATCTGGCGGGGACCCTTCAGCCCATGTGGAATACTTATTACTATATGAAGGAGAGCCTGAAATACCAGCGGCCGAAGGTGATGGTGGTGGAGCTGGTGCGGGCGATTGAGGAGAGGGAATATATAGAAGAGGCCCGGGTTATGACCAATACCTTCGGCATGCGCCTGTCACGGGAGAAGTACGAGGCGATTCGGGTGAGCACGCCGGATCAGCAGATTGCGTATTTGCTGGGATATCCTGCTTATCATTCCAGATATACGGAGCTTTCTGAAGAGGATTTCAGATCGTTTCGAGATACGGAGGAGGGAGCGGCATACAAAGGCTTTTATCCTCTTTTTGATACAAAGGAATTCGAGGAGTTTAATGATATCAGCGGGATTACGGACAGCCGGGAACTGGCGCCGAAGACAGAGGAGTATCTGAAAAAAATCATCTCGCTTGCCAGGGAGGAAGAAATTCCGCTGGTGTTCATGGTTTCCCCCTATCAGATTGAGGTCATGGAGGAGCAGCGGTTCTTTAACAGGTGCGGAGAAATTGCGGAAGAGAACGGCATACCGTTTTTGGACTTTAACCGGATGTACGAGGAGC
Source organism: Clostridia bacterium (assembly GCA_910576325.1). Taxonomy (GTDB): domain Bacteria; phylum Bacillota; class Clostridia; order Lachnospirales; family Lachnospiraceae; genus Laedolimicola. The sequence continues at coordinate 76,719 of CAJTIM010000006.1, read as the reverse complement.
TGGGGCTTGATCCGGGAGAGGATATGGCGGAGGCTTCTCATTTGAATCACAGAGGCTCTGCAAAGCTGAGCGCATGGCTGGCCGATTGGCTGCGGGATAAATACAGCCTTCCCGACAGGCGCGGAGAGGCTTCTTATGAAAGCTGGGAACAAAATGCCTTAAGGTGGGAGCAGCTTTGCGCCAATCAAACGCTTCGGGAGGAAACGGGGTGGTATGATTTTATTAAGCTGCTTATTCAAAATCCCAATTATACTTATCTGATCTCGCTGAACGGAGACTATGACAGCGGGGAACAGCCCGTGACGGAGATACTGCCTGAAGCCGGGCTGCCCTCGGATATCGCAGCCCAGGGCGGGCTATGGGTGCATACTTCCCAGGGAGAACGAAGTTATCCCGGACAGACGGACATGCAGTATCATATGGAGCTGGAAGGAGCGGATCTGCTGGTACGACGGGGACAGACGGGAATGCAGATCATCTTTGAAGGCAAGGATTACTTTAAGGCAGCAAATGGATTGAATGTTTTTGTTTATGATGAGCTGAATCAGGAGTTTGTGATTGCGGCAGGGTTTGATGCAGAGAAGGGATATGGCTGTGTTTGGTAAAGATTGGTATCAGTCATAAAATATTGCCTTTTTGATAAGAACTGATTATAGAAAGATTCTTATCAAAAAGGCGATATTTTTTACCTGCAATTTATACTACTTCACACTACTTTTTAAGTCTTGCTTAAGTACCTTATTCGCTTAGATAGTCTACAAAGATGCAGATCAAATCTTTGGGATATGGTTTCTTACCACAGGGCAAAGGACAGCCTGTTAAATTCTCCAATGTTTCCAAACCACCATTTTTAATGAGAGCATCTCTAATTGTGCGAAGATTTCTCTCTACATTGGTGATGTCTGTGTGGTATTTTTTTGCAATTGGGAAATAAATTTCTTTTCGGATACTTTGTAAACGTTCCGGCTCCTTTAGTGCCAGATGTACAGCATCTTGAAAATAGCTGTAGCCATAGTAGTGTTGGTAGATACCTGCAGAATGTAGAACAGCTTGAATTCTTTTCATCATGGATACTCTCTCCTTTGTAATATGTAAGCGGCAGTGAGTGGGGCACCGCCGTAGAATATCTACGATTGAGAAGAGAATAATCGTATGGTTTTTTGAAAAAAGTTCAAAAATTTTTTAATAGGATATACATGGGGCAATACAACGGAAAACGCAATGAAGCTCTTCGGCTAATCGTTACTCAGATAGTCTGCAAAGATACAAATCAGATCCTTGGGGTAAAGCTTTTTGCCGCAGGGCAATGGGCATCCCGTCAAATTTTCCAGTGTTTCCAGGCCGCCGTTTTTAATAAGGGCATCCCGTACTGTGCGGAGATTTTTTTCGACGCTGGTAATGGTAGTGCGGTGCTTTTTGGCAACCGGGAAATAAATTTCTTTTCGGATACTCTGTAAGCGTTCCGGTTTTTCAAGAGCCAGAAAAACAGCATCCTGAAAATAGTTGTAGCCATAATAATGCTGAAAGATACCTACTGAATGTAAAACCGTTTGAATTTTCTTCTTCATAATCCCTTCTCCTTTGTGATTTGGGCGGCAATGAAGTGGGACATTGCCTCTTTTTTATATAGTTTAAATAAATACGATCGAAAAACAAAAAATCGTATGTTTTTTAAAAAAATTTTTAAAAAAGGTAAAATATTCTACATAAATCTTAGAAAAAAGTTGATTTCAAATAACGAAAATAATGATATAATAAAGTGTAAAACTTTGTGCCGGGATAATTCGGCTGATGAATGATGCAAAACATGATGGTTCAAATAGACTGGTTTGGGATGGTAGAATATGAAAAAGAGATGGAAATCGCTGACAGCATGGCTTTTGATTTTGACAATGATAGGAGGATACGGGAATACAGCTTTGGCTGCCGGAATAGGGGACGTGACGTCCTCCGGAACCGAGAGCGGTGTACGGCCGGAAGAGACTTCCGATACGGAAACGGATATTGGAGGCGGTTCCGGAGAAACAGGCGGAGACGGCGTAACGGAGGGTGAAGATCCGGGCAATGGTGAAGGCAGCGGCGGTTCGGGCTCAGAGGGTGAGAGCAAGCCGGAAACCCCGGATGATACAACAGGAGAGGGCGAGACTGACGGAGAGACCGGAGGAGCTTCGGAAGAAGAAGCCGTAGAGCCGGAAGAACTGCCTGCGGAGGAACCGGCAGAAGAAGAGGCTGCGGTTTTATTACAAGAGAAGAATACTTATAAGCCTTACTGGGAGAATGGCAACCGTTCCAATCTGGTAGTGTTTGTAGACTTTGCGGATACGGATCATAATGCACATCCGGAGACATACGGGGAATGTCTGACCAAGAATCCGGCCACTACATTTAAATATTTTAACGGAGACGAAGACACTCCCAGAGGAATGCGGCAGTACCTGTACAATATTTCCTACGGGCAGCTTCGGGTGGAGAATATTTTTCCCCAGTATGATGCGGTAAATAATACAATTACACCGTATACCCTTTCAGGGAAAGCTTCGGATTATGTGAATAACGAGTCCGGCATGGTTACGGAGATATTGGAGAAGCTCAATGCCTCCGGGCAGATTCAGGATAATATGAATCTTCACCTGAGCGGTGAGAGCGCTGACGGAAAATATTTTTTGGATAATCTGAATATCGTCCTGGGCGGAGACAGCGCCAATGTGTTTGTCAATCATCAAGCCAGCTATTTTGGAAATAAACAGGTGGCAGGCTGCTTGGTGCAGAAGTATACCATCACCAAGGAGAAGGAAATATATCTCGGACATGACGAGTCGGGCGTGATTATCCATGAGTTTTTACATACGCTGGGATATCCGGATATGTATCGCAAAGGAGAAGGAGTACCCATCGGAACCTGGGATATTATGGCCAATGTAAGTTACCGGTTACAGTATCCGCTGGCCTATCTGCGTTCCGCTTATACTAATTGGTTTCAGATCCCGACGGTAACGGAATCTCAGACAGGGCTTTCCCTGTATGCGGCCAGCAAGACAACGGACGAGACAAAGGATCAGCAGGCGTTGATTTTAAAGACGGACTATTCAGACACGGAATTTTTCGTGGTGGAGTACCGTAAGAAGGCAGACAACTATGAGGGCGGCCAGTACTTTAACGGGTATGAGGCAGGTATTCCCGGATCGGGCCTGCTTGTGTACAGAGTTAATACGAGCCAGTCGAGCAATTATACGGGAACTTCGGATTTGGTGTATCTGTTCCGTCCGGGGGACAGCTATGGAAATGACGGAAGAGAACTGGGCAAAGGAGATCCGTTTTCGGCTCACCTGTCTGCGGATGTAAAAAGAACCGGCTATGGAAGCAGCAACTTTGAGGATTCTCTTTCCGAAGGAGCGATTACTTATTCGGACGGAGCCAACAGCGGCATTGTTATCAGCAATGTAGGGAACACGGACGGGGATCAGATTACCTTTGATATTACTTTCCATGAGAAGGACGAAAGTGCTCTGTGGAAGACATTGGCGATTGAGAAGGAGGGAGAATACACATCTGCGTCCGCCTCCTGCATGGATAAGGAGGGTAATCTCTACTACATACTGAAAAAAGCAAATGGCAGCTATCTGTATGAGTGCAAAGATGGGGCATTTACCCGAAAATCTGCAGTGCCGGCCGGGAGCGAGCATAAGCTGGCATGGTTTAACGGACAGCTTTATACGGCCTATCTGAAAGGCCAATATATCAAACTGGCCCGATGGAACGGCTCTTCCTGGCAGGAGCTTTATACATCACCTTATCAGGCAAATGAGTTTAGTATGACTTCCGATACCAAGGGAGTCTATTTGGCGTATGCAAATCAGGACGGAACACGTGTATATGCGGCAAGCTACACGGCGGCAGGCGCGGTAAATCTGGGCAGTCAGGTTGCCGCAAGCACCAATTATGCCGCCAATGCTTCCATTGCGGCGGAGAACGGTACAATTGTGGTTATGTACCGGGAGGCATTTAACAACAACCGGATCTGCGTGAAGCAGTACAACAGTGCGGCAAAGACATGGAGTGATGTGGGAAGCCAGAGCTTTTCCGCCAACAGCGGCATTGTAAAAATTCGCGGCGGTAAGGTTTACCTGATGAAAAACGGAAGCACCTTTGGGGAAAACAAATCTTATTTGTATGTATATGATTTGAGAAACGGCGGAAACTGGCAGCAGGTAGGGAGTAATCTCTATGCGGACGCCAGCATTGCGGAGATGGATCTCTGTTTTGCCGGCGGGGAACCCTATGTGGTTTTTATGTCCGGATCGCAGTCGCGGGTGACGGAGGTAAAGCGCCTTCAGGACGGCGTATGGACCAATCTGGGCGAGAGTGTGGCAAGAGAGACGGTTTCCGGTCTTGCGGCTTATTCTTTTGACGGGCAGATTTATGTAACTTATCTGAATACGGTAAACAACAGAGCGGCCGTGAAGGGGCATGCCTCGGAGAGCACCGGAGTGGACGAACAGCTCTGGGAGCTGTTTCCGGATGCCTTGGAGTACAGAACCATAGAGGTAGAGAATCCCTTCCATCAGCTGGTGGAGCGGTTCAAGGATGGGACGGCTGACAGCGGTCTTGCGGCTTTTGGAGAGAAGCGGTATACGGATTCCTTCGGAAGCCAGATTGAGGATCCTCTGGCCAAAGAGCTTTATAACATTATGGCGGAACGGTATGCTCGGGGGCGGATGACCGGAAATCAGAGAGCGGATCTGACCAACCAGATTTCCTTCCCGGCCAAGGTTTCGGGAGGCAGTCTGATTCAGGACAGCAATTATACGGCAGCCAGGGAAAAGTTGGTGAACTGCTTTAATCTTGCCTTCGGAGCTTTTTACCTGGATTATCCGTCGGTATTCTGGATGAACCGGATGGGACTGTCCTATGGGATTGGGTATAATTATTCCACAAAAAGAGCCTATATTACAAGCATTGTCTTTCAGCCGGGTGAGGAGTATTATGAGGGAGCCTCCGGACAGGTTGCTTCTTATGATGTGGCGGTAAAAGCGGCAAAGGGTACGATTGAGGAGAGAATGGCGGAAGCCGGTTTGGATTCGGAAAACCGGTATCATCAGGTGAAGGCGATTCATGAGTATCTTTGTGATAAGCTGACATATGATCATGAGGCAGGAAATGATTTGTATGGGAAGGACTACGGTTATGCCCATACGTCTTCTACGGCATTTCTGGGATATAATGGGGAATACAAGGTGGTCTGTGAAGGCTACGCAAAGGCTTTTAAGGTTCTGTGTGAGCAATGGGATATTCCCTGTATACTTGTGATTGGCCAGGGAGGAACGCCCGGAAGCCAGGGACCTCATATGTGGAACTATGTGCAGATGGAGGATGGCTTTTGGTATGGTATGGATGCAACCTGGGATGATCAGGAATTAAGTACCGGAGCACGGGATGAGTATTTTCTTGCAGGGAGCAATACACCTGGTTTTGTGAGCAATGACGGAAAACGGTATACATTTATTGAGGAACATGTGCCGGATATGCAGATTACCACAGGGGCGCCTCATCCCTTTGTGTACCCGGAACTGGAGCAGGAAAAGTATGAACCCGGCTATCGGGGCAGTGTTCGTGAGGATGCGGATGGGAAGTGGTTGGAGATCAGTGAGATTGCAGCAGAGAAAGAGCTTTCTCTGACGGACATTCAGAGCTTTCTTCAGAAAAACCGCCACCAGGCGCCTTTTGACGGAATCTCCATTGTGTGGTCAGACGGAGTAGGAGCGGAGAACCGCCGGCTTGGCAAGAGATTGGAAAAAGAGATTATCAACCGGGCAGTCTACATGTTGAAAACAGAGGGTGAGCTAGAGTTCGTATTCCGCGAGGAAGCAGAGCAGAAGCAGACCAGCTGGCACCTGGTTCATCCTGAATATATACCGGAAGAAAGAGGAAGCTTTAACGGAACAATCACAACTGTAAAAGCACCTAATGGGGCGTGGAGTCTGTCCTTCGCAGATTCGGATTTCCCGGCAGAGCAGGTATGGGTTTCCTATTCGGATTCACGCCTGGAGAGCACTTATTATGATATAGGAGAGGAAACGAGAACTGTTTACTATTACCGCATGGCAGGCAGGGAGAAGACCTTTGTTTCTCTGGGGGAGTACGCCCATATTGCAGCGAATGAGGAAGGAATCGGGGAGCTTCATACCTTATTACTCTATGATATCAATAATCTGGAGGCAGGGGTTCTCTATACCGCAGAGACGTCACGCTATGACTGGCGGTTGGAGTATGGCTTTGAGACAGAGCATACGAATAAAGATGAGACAGCAGCGGAAGGAACGGTTGTGTACTATACTTCCCAGGAGGAGATGATTAAAGCTCTTGAAGGGATGACATTGTCAAGAGACACCAATATCCGAGTTTACAATGTGGGGAAAGAACAGCCGAAGGCAATACCGGCAGGGCTTATAAAGATCTGTTCTGAGAAAGGGCTGAATCTTGAGTATACCCGCAGTGAAAAGCGGGGGCTTTCTTATACGTGGAGTTTCCAGGGAATATCCATACCCGCAGGGGAAGAAGCGGGAGATTTTGATTTGCAGGTTGATTTGAGACTGGAGGATGCAGAGCTTCCTCCGGAATTCATGGAGCGTACGTATATTCAGGCTGCTCCGGCAGGAATTCTGCCTGCGTGTGAACAGGCAGAGCTTCAGATTACACAGAATGGAATCGGAGCCCGGTTTGCAGATGGGGAATCCCTGAATCTGTGGCTGTATGAGGGAGAGAAGCTGCGCTATCAGAGGCCGGCCCAGCGGGATCAGGAATCGGGGAACTGGGTATCCTTCACATTAAACCAACCTTCTAAGGGGCAGGTTTATGTGTTGACCTCTCAATCAGAATATGGCTGGCAGACAAAGGTGGAGGATGGAAAGGTTTTTGTCTATTATGTGGAAAACCGTACCGGGAAGCCGGTAACCGGCTGGCAGATTGTTGAGGGCAGGAAGTGCTATTTTACCAGAGAAGGATATCTTTGTGAGGGACCCACCTGGGTGGAGGCAGACAAGGCCTGGTATCTCTTTGGTAATTATCAGAACCGGACACAGGGAATTTTGATTGGATATCAGGAATATCCGCAGGATGCTTCTGAGGGAGAGGCAGCAGTGCAGGGAACCTTCTATTATACAAATACAAACGGCGTCATTCAAAAGGGCTGGCAGAAGATCAACAATATCTGGCATTATTTCAACCCGGATGAGGATCTTTCCAGGAGTGTTTATGGCCAGGAGCTCCCTTCCCGCCAGGAGGGATACTGGGTGATAATGGAGGAAGGCTCCGGCGACATGGAAGGCCGCAGATACTACTTCCGCAATAACACTACGCTTTTGAAGAACTGGCAGACCATTGACAAACGCCGCTATTTCTTTACGGCGGAGGGTTATGCCCTGACTGGCTGGTACCCCAATGCAGAGGATAAGAATGTTTACTATCTGAATGAGCTGGGTCAGATGGAAACGGGCTATGTGGTGATGGAAACCGTGAATGAATCCGGAAGTGAAGAAGAGGACAGAGCACCGGAAGCCTATTTCTTCAATACCAACGGACTACGCCAGTATGGATGGCAGAGAATCCTGAATGAAGATGGAGCGTATATCTGGCATTATTTCAATATGGATCCTGCATCTACAGCCTATTCCTATGGTCAGGAGATTCCGTCTGAGAATACCAGGAGTTTTTGGTATGTGATGGAGGGAGATACCTATTATTTCACTAACAATACCCGTCTGGCTACGGGTTGGCAGACTATTGAAGGGAAACGCTATTACTTTGACAGTAAAGGGAAAATGTATACGGATACTCAGAAGATCGGCAACGCTTTCTATCATTTCCGCACGGAGGAAGGACAGAGGGGTGTACTGGGAACCGGTCTCTTTGAGGATGGTAAAAAGACCTATTATGCCAACAGCTCCGGTGTGCTGCAGCGGGGTTGGCAGAAGATAGACGGAATCTGGCGTTTCTTTAACCATGAGACAGGAGCAGAGGAAGAAGGAACGATTGCGGTCAATTATTGGGCGGTTGTCAATGGTGAAGATGGAGCCATAACAAAGATTTCTTATTTCATCAACGGCACAAGGATTGCGACCGGCTGGCAGACCATTGAAGGAAGGAGATACTATTTTGATGGAAATGGTATCCTGCAGACGGGCTTCTTTAAGGTGGGAAACAATACCTACTATGGCAGGGAGGAAGCGGAGCTTTCCAAATATCCAGGAGAGGTTCTGACCGGAAAACAGATAATCAATGGCGCAGAGTATTATTTTGGCACCAATTATGTGATGTATGTGGGCTGGCAGAAGGTTGATGGAGTTTGGTGTTTCTTCAGCATGGAAGATAACAGTCCAGAAAGAGGACAGAAGCAGGAGAGCCTGGAGCCGGTAGTGGAGGCTTCCTGGTACTGGTATACCGTAAATGGGGAGAAATACTGCTTCCGCAATAACACCAGTCTTCTGAAGGGCTGGCAGACCATTAACGGCCAGCGGTATTATCTGAATCCCTCTACAGGCGCAGCTACGGTAGACACAACACTAAAGATCGGAAGTTATGTCTATTGCTTTGACAAAGATGGTGTGATGAAGAAGAACACCATTGTGGATGGGTACGGCTACAATGGAAATGGATACCGTGTCAGCGGCTGGCAGAAGATTAACAATGAGTGGCATTATTTTGCAGTTACCAACACGAAGGATCCCGATACCTGGAAGGAGGTACCTTCCAAGCGGGATGGATATTGGGTAACGTTAACATATAGCGAAGAGAGAGAAGAGACTTATTATTTCCGGAACAATGCAAGTCTGGTAAAGGGCTGGCAGACGATTGACGGGAAGCGGTATTACTTCGATCCCAAGACAGGAGTGCTTCAGACAGGTAATGAGGAGGGATTGTATACCATTGGCGCCAATATCTACTATCTGGGGGATGACGGCGTTCTGCGGTATGGCTGGATTCGCGAAAAGGGAGAGGAAGGACCTGTATACTATGCCAACACAGCGGGCGTTCTGCTGGCAGGCTGGCAAAAGATTGAAAATCAGTGGTATTACTTTGATCGGGGCAGCAGGCAGCAGGACAAAGAAGCGTCTGTAGGCAGAGATTACTTTGCCACGGCTCACGAGGGCGGAGAACTCCAGACCTTCTATTTTGTAAACGGAACAACACTCGCTAAGGGGTGGCAGACCATCGGCGGCCTTCGGTATTATTTTGATACGACAACCAATGTCATGCGGACCGGGTTCTTCCAGGTGGGGAAGGCGTGGTATTATTTCTATGCAGACCGCACACCGGGAACCGGGTGGATGGTGCTGAATGGGAATACCTATTATTTCAATAACAGCGGTCAGGCGGTGACCGGCTGGCAGAATATCAGCGGAAGCCGTTACTATTTTAATGCTGATGGCGTGATGCAGACCCAGCGGACGAAGATTGGAAATACCTACTACTTCTTCGGTCCGGATGGAAAAATGCGTACCGGATTTGTGAAATATTGTGATACCACATATTACTTCAACGGAAGTGGTGTGATGCTCAAAGGCTGGCAGAATATCAGCGGTCAGCGGTATTACTTTGACACGGAAGGATCCATGCAGACAGGATTCCTGAAAATCGGCACGGCTGTCTATTACTTTGGAGAAAGCAGAGCGAATCTGGGACAGATGCTGAAGGGTGAGCAGAGGATTGGGGAGCATACCTATTACCTGAATAACAGCGGAGTGCTTCAGTACGGCTGGCAGAAGCTGAACAATGAATGGAGGTATTTTGATCCGGTAGATGGCGCAGAGCTTGAGACAGAGACAGATGTGACTTATTGGGTGACCATTCATATGCCCGATGGAACGACGGAACGCTCCTTTATCAATAATCGGGCGACGGTTTTGAAGGGCTGGCAGACCATTGCCGGAAAACGGTATTATTTTGACGCGGGCGGCCTCATCTGGACGGAGGCAAAGGGCTGGCTGATCATCGGAAATAACCGATACTATTTTAATGAAAAAGAGGATGATTCGGTTTATCAGGGCTTCCTGGAGCTTACAGATGGAGCAGGGAACAGGCAGACCTATTATTTGAATGCCAATGGACAGATGTTGAAGGGGTGGCAGACGATAAAGATTGGGAATGTCAGTGGACGGTATTACCTGGATCCCACGACCGGAGAGGCGTGGATGGGACACCAGAAGATCGGGAATAACTGGTACTATTTTGATCCTTCTGACCAGGGAAAAATGACTGTAGGCTATATTCAGGATGCAGCTGGAAACGGTTATTACTATAACACCAGCGGGGTACGCCAGTATGGCTGGCAGAGAATCAATAATGTATGGCATTATTTTATGCCTCAGAGTGGTGTGGAGTGTAAGGTTACGATTGATGAGTATTACTGGGCGGTGATTGAGCTTGGCGACGGAACCCGGGAACGTGCCTTTATTCGGAATGGATCCAGTATTCTAAAAGGCTGGCAGATGATCAACGGTCAGCGGTACTATTTTGACAGTAATGGATTCCAGTGGAGGGAAGACAAAGGCTGGCTGGTGATAGGAAGCAATCGATTCTACTTTGATGCAGATAAGAATAACTCTGTACATCAGGGGTTCCTGGAGCTTGAGGAGGAAGGAAAGGGAAAACAGACTTACTATCTGAACAACAATGGCCAGGCATTGAAGGGGTGGCAGACTATTAAGGTAGGTACGATCAGTGGCAGATATTATCTGGATCCTGCTGACGGATCAATCTGGATGGGGCACCAGAAGGTTGGAAGCTATTGGTATTACTTTGACCCATTGGATCATGGAAAGATGGCGACGGGTTATGTGACAGATACAGAGGGGGATTCTTACTATTATAATACCAATGGAACCCTAATCACAGGCTGGCAGAAATTGAAGGGTGAGGAAAATTATCGGTATTTTGATGCGGCCGGGGATGGAAACGGACGCTTGGTAGGCGTGGAACGGAGCTTGTCAAAACGAGAAGAGGATGTACAGACAGTGGTATCCGGACGGACAACGAATACTTATCACTGGTATACGATTGACGATTCTGGCTGTACGGTAAAGGGTTCCAGGTACTGTTTCCTGAATAATAAAACATTGCTCAAAAACCGCCAGAGTATTGACGGGAAGTATTATTGGTTCCACAGCAGTACTGGCGCTCTCTATACGGGATATTTTGCAATTGGACAGAACCGCTACTATTCAAATGCAGATGGAACCGTATATACAGGTTTTGACCCTTGTATAAAAGGCGATCCTGCTGCTCCGGATCCTTCGGCTGCAAATGTTAATTATTATAATGTTTATGGACAGAGAGTGACCGGGTGGCAGACCATTCCTAATGTGAAGAATGGACCGCGGTATTATTTTAATGCCAATGGGGTGATGCTGAAGGGTATCTGCTGGATTGGAAATACCCGGTATGTGTTTGATCCAGACAATGGGCAGTTGGTTACGGATGTGCAGCGACCGGTTGTGATGAAGGATGGGAAGACCTATTATGCGAATGCGAACGGGACTTTGAAGACCGGATGGAACCGTTTTTATGAAGATGGAGAATATATCTGGAGGTGCCTGTCGGCGTCTACCGGGGAGTATTTGAATACAGTCAATGATTTGGATCCCGATCTGGAAGACGGACCTTTTATGCCAGAGGTAGATAGATACGCCTGGTATCATGTGACAGAGGGCGAAGAGGCAGGGATTTACTGTATTTATAATAACAGTTCAGTACTGAAAAATTATCAGAATATCGGCGGAAAACGTTATTATTTCAATAATGTGTCCGGGAAGCTGCAAAAGGGCTGGTTCCAGGCAGGTGTGAATACCTGTTACAGTGATGTGGATACAGGAGTGATAACCAGCGGTTTTCAAGAAATCGGGGACAGCACATATTACCTGAATACCAATGGCCTGCCATTAAAGGGCTGGCAGAGAATTTATAACAGTACAGCCAAGATTTATTCTTATTATTATTTTGGGCCGGATGGAAAGATGCTGACCGGTTTTCAGAAGATTGGAAATACAGCCTATTATCTGAATGATCCGGATGACGGGGGGCTTGAAGAACTGGAAGAAGGCGTCCGTGTCACAGGAAATGTAGAAATAGGTGGTAAGAAATATTATTTTAATGCCAGCGGCGTGATGCAGACAGGGTGGATTTTATGTACTGAAAAAGATGAAGCCGGAAAAACTGTAAACGTCTGGAGATATTATGGTACAGACGGAAGGGAACATGAGTATACACGATTGGGCGATCTAACACCTGCAGGCGAGAAAAATGCAGCTTATGTGTGGTACGAAGTGGAAGAGGCTGTTTTCTGTATCTATAATAATAAAACGATACTAAAGAATTTTTATAATATAGGATCGTCAAATAAATACAGATATTACTTTGATGCCACAACCGGCGAACTGCAGAAAGGGGCATTTACCGTTGGGACAGCAAAATATTACAGCGATCCGGAGACAGGGGTAATTGAGCGTTCAGGTCTGTTTCTTACAGCTTCTGACGGAGAACTTTATTACTTTGACGGGAATGGCAGGCGTGTGACTGGCTGGCTGAATCTGAAGGAACAGGAAGGAGAGGAAATAGTAACCAACCGCTATTACTTTGATCCTGCAAATCAGGGGCAGGCGGCTTCCGGGTTTACAAAGATTGGAAATCAGTACTACTATTTTGATCCGGATACCAGGGTACTGCAGAAAAATGCCTCAGCCCTTATCCATGCAGAGGACCCGGAGGGCGGCGAAGTACTCTATTATACAGGACGCTATGAGTATCTGCTGAGCGGCTGGCAGAAGGTACAGGGAATCTGGTATTACTTTGATCCTGCGACAAAAGAAGGTACGGCGGCGTCGGCTGTAACAGGAGGAGACGGAAATTGGGTAACCCTTGGCGGAAACCGGTATTATTTCCGATACGGAACAACGCTGGTGAAGGGCTGGCAGACGATCAAAGATGAAGACGGTGTGTCCGGCCGGTATTATTTTGATACCACAGGGGCACTGAAAACCGGCTGGATTGAGAACGGAGCGAATCGCTATTATACAGATTTACAGACCGGAAAGGCAGTGACCGGATTCAAGACCTTTGTGAATGGTGTCTGCGAAGACGGCGTGCGGCAGGGAGATACTTATAATTCCTATTATTTTGATGCCAACGGCTTGATGCGTAAGGGTTGGATTTCCGAGACAAAGAAGGAGCCCGATACGAATGTATCTGTAACGAAGAGTTATTATTTTAATGCCAATGGAATTATGCTGAAAGGCATCTGCTGGATTGGGAATACCCGGTATGTACTTCACCCGGATACAGGAGAGAAGATAACAACCTCCGTGGTGATTGACGGGGTTACGTATTATGCCAATACCAATGGCACTTTGAAAACCGGCTGGCAGAAGGTATACAACAAAGAAAAAAAGGTTTATGAAAGCTTTTATTATGGCACCGACGGACGGCTTTGTACCGGCTGGCAGGAGATTAATAAGCAGCATTATTATTTTGATGAAAAAGGTGTAATGCTGACGGGATATCATACAAATCTTCCTGTGCCGGGGAGCGAATCAGACAGAGATACTCTGACTGCAGCCTATTATTTTAATGGTAGCGGTATCCGTCAGGCGGGCTGGTTCCGTTTTACAGAGAATAAAGTTTATGTCTGGAGATGCTTTGGCGCAGATGGACAGGAATGCATGGTTCAGACTATTCAGGATGTGAGTCCGGAGGGCGAGAGCGTCCGCAATTACCGCTGGTATCAGGTGGATGGTAACTGGTACTGTATTTATAATAATGCAAGTGTATTGAAGGGCTTTTATAATCTTGGAACCTGGCGGTATTATTTTGATTCTGTGACAGGAGCTCTTAAAAAGGGACATTTTGCAGTTGGAAATATCTCTTACTATAGCAAACCGGATACAGGTGCTATCTGCCGTTCCGGTTACAAGCTTTGGACAGAGGTGTATGAAGAAAAGAAGCTTACCTACTTTGACGGAAACGGAAAGCGTGCCTCCGGGTGGATGAATCTGAAGGAAGGAACAATAACAAACCGTTACTATTTTGATCCTTCCAACGGTCAGGCGGCTTCCGGGTTTACAAAGGTAGGGAGTCAGTACTATTACTTCGATCCGGAGACGAAGGTATTACAGAGAAATGCGTCGACAGTAATTGCCGGAAGGAATCTGAAAGATCAGGAGGTATTGTATTACACAGGACGCTATGAATATTTGCTGAGCGGCTGGCAGAAAATTAATGGAAGCTGGTATTATTTTGATGCGGTGACCAAAGAGGGAGAGAAAGCGCAGCTTGTTCCGGATCGAGATAACAATTGGGTGACTTTGGAGGATGGAACGCAGTACTATTTCCTAAAGGGGACTACTTTGGCAAAAAATTGGCAATATATTGTGGTAGACGGCGTAAAGGGAAGATATTACTTTGACAGCAATGGCATGTTGCAAAAGGGCTGGATCGTTATTGGCGCCAACCGTTACTATACAGATTCAGAGACCGGCCGGGCTGTCAGCGGACTTAAGACTTTTGTGGACGGAGTATGTAAGGATGATGTGTATCCCGGAAATATCTACAATTCCTACTATTTTGACAGCAATGGCTTGATGTGCAAAGGCCAGGTTACAATAAAAGCTGTGGAAAATGGAAAAACAGTCAGCCGGATTTATTACTTTAACGCAGACGGCATTATGCTGAAGGGTATCTGCTGGATTGGAAATACCCGGTATGTGCATCACCCTGACAGCGGGGAACGTATCTTTACCTCTGTGGAGATTGACGGAAAAACCTATTATGCGAATACGAATGGAACCTTAAAGACGGGACTCCAGAAAGTATATAACAGTGCAAAGCGTGTGTATGAGAGCTTCTATTATGGAGCTGACGGGCAGCTGCATACAGACTGGCAGGAGATCAATGGGCAGAAATATTATTTTGAGCCGGATGATGGTGTGATGAAGACAGGATATCAGAAGGATTTACCTGTGCTTGGGGGCTCGGCAGACGGAAATGCAGAGGAAGGGGATACCGGGAACGGCAGTATGGACACAGGCAATTATTATTTTAATGCCAGCGGCGTGATGCAGACAGGGTGGATTTTAAGTACTGAAAAAGATGAAGCCGGAAAAAATGTAAATGTCTGGAGATATTTTGGTACAGACGGAAGGGAACGTGAGTATACGCGATTGGGCGATCTAACGCCTGCAGGCGAGAAAAATGCAGCTTATGTATGGTACGAAGTGGAAGAGGCTGTTTTCTGTATCTATAATAATAAAACGGTACTGAAGAATTTTTATAATATAGGTTCGTCAAATAAATACAGATATTACTTTGATGCCGCAACCGGTGAACTGCAGAAAGGAGCATTTACCGTTGGGACAGCAAAGTATTACAGCGATCCGGAGACAGGGGTGATTGAGCGCTCAGGTCGGTTTCTTACAGCTTCTGACGGAGAACTATATTATTTTGACGGAAATGGAAAACAGGTGACAGGGTGGCTTACAATACGTTCCGGAGAACATGCAGGAAAATATTACTTTCATACATTGACAGGGGCGGCTTATCGCGGAGGATGGTTCTACATTGACAATGTGCGGTATCTCTTTGACCTGGAAGGAAAAGTCCGGGAAGTACCGGTAATTTCTTCTATTGCTACTAATAACTTCAGGAGTGTTGTGGTGACCTGGAAGGAAGTTCCGGGGGCGAAACGGTATGTGCTGGAATATGCAAAGGATGCGGCCTTTACAGAACCGCAGATTCTGTATATAGAAGCCGGCAAACAGCTGTCAGAGGAGCTTCATAACCTTCAAGAGAGCGTACGCTATTATTTCCGATTGAAATATGAATTGGAGAGCAGAAAGACCGGAGAAGTTGAGGAGAGCGTTTACAGTGCAGTAAAAAATGTGGTGATTCAGTCAGAGATAAATGCAACAGGAACATCTGCTGCTTTTCAGAAATTTGCGTTGGGAGAGCCTGGGACTGAAAACTCAGGAAATTTATCAAAGGAGATGGAGGCAGGAACAGAGTTTAGACTCCAAGCAGAATTCACAGTAAAGGGACGGTTAAAAAGTTATCAGGGAGATGGAAATTATTACTTAGTTCGTGTGGATTCTTACTCCAATAAGGTTTTGAGTGAGCCGCTGTATACGATACCAAAGGACTCCGGAGTGCAGGAGGGGGATAAATTCAGGTTCTCTTTTGATATTCCATTGTCGGAGGAATATACAGATGATACGGATACACAGCGTCAGGGTGTCATGAGCCGGTATGCTTTGGCAGTAAAAAGCAGTGCCGGAGGATATATGGCTGTCAGCCGGGGCATATATGTATCTAATCCGGAATTAGCAGCAGATTATCAGACAGAGTATTTTGTGGCGAAATCCAAGAAGGGGGTTCAGGGAGCCAGCGGCACATATAGTATGGATTTGGGAACAAAGCAAACTGTTATGAATCTGGACTTGAAATCTGTATTAAAAAGCGGACCGGAGGGCAATGTAACTTACCGCTATAAAGGAAAGGATTATTATTTCTCACAACTTTTATCAGAGCGGGGAACTGTAACAGAGTATAATAATGGAAAATACGGAAATGGCATCAGCGTGACGATGGTAATTCTCTGCAGTTACAGGAGTGATTTTCGGAAAGAATTGGTTCATCCTTCGGCCAGACATGGAGGAGCGGCTCCTTACTATACCTTAAACTCTTCTACGCAGAGCGGTCAAGAGCTGTATGAGGCTTTGTTCAGCTATTTGGGTGAAGTGTTTGGCCAGGACGACTGCTATGTATCCAATTGGGTTCTTGGAAATGAGGTTAATTCCTGCAATGCATGGAATTATAAGGGTTCCCTAAGCTTCAATGATTATATGAAATGTTATGCGGCATCTTTCCGTCAGCTTTATTATGGAGTGAAGATGACTAGGGCCAGTTCCAGAGTATTTATTTCTTTGGATAATGCATGGAATCAGGCAGTTGCAGGCTATACCGGTAAGGCTGTTTTGGATACATTTGCATCCTATATACAAGCAGAGGATCCGAATATTAAATGGAATGTGGCATTTCATCCTTATTCAGCGCCGCTGACACGGACAGATTTTTGGAATGATCGTTCAAATACAACAGACAGTGTGGGAAGCCCCTTCATATCTATGCGGAATCTTAATCAATTGACGAATTATCTGGGAACAGTGGAGAAAAAATATGGTAAAGATAATGGCGATATTCGGGTAATTCTGTCAGAGCAGGGTTGGACCTCCTTGAATTATGGAGAAAAAAATCAGGCTGTAGCAATTGCGCGGGCTTACTATATTGCCGAATTTAATCCCAGGGTAGATGCATTTATAATCCGGGCAGAGATCGATGACTGGGAGGAAATGCAGGCCGGATTGTATATGGGGTTAAGAAACTATGGCAAGGATACAAAAAAGATGTCTTATTATGTATACAAATATATGGATACTCCAAGAACATCACAAAGAGATGAAAATGGGAATATAGTGTCAAAAGAGGTCACAGCAATCAATGATTATACACAGGATTGTCTTGATGTAAATGATGAGAATAAATCTAGATTTATGCAGGCAAAGGCAATTCTTTGTGATCCTGGAAATTGGAGCGCGGTGGGAAATTTCGATATAGAAAAATTGAATCATATGCCTTATGCTGCCATACCGGATTTAAAAAAATTGCCAGATTAGAAGTACTGGTGTATAATACGGAGAGAAAATATTTTGCTGTAGATGAGGGCTCATATGAATATTGAGAGTTTTATTGAAAAAAATGCACCAAGAAACAGGATTGCTCTTTTGGTAATTTTAGATTTGCTGATTATTACAGTGTCAGGCTTTCTGGCACTGTATATTCGGTTTGATTTTCAATTCAGCAAGATGGAAATGGGGTATGTAGATCGCGAATTAAAATATCTTCCGTTAAATCTGATGATTACCCTCCTGCTATTTGTGCTGTTTAAGCTTTACCGCAGTGTATGGCGTTTTGCCAGTGCAAATGAATTTTTGAATGTGATTAGTGCATGTTCCGCAAGCACCTTGATTCAGATTGTCATCATGTCGTTTATGAAGATGCGAATGCCTGTGTCCTACTATATGATGAAGTATGTGATACTGATAGTAGGCGTAGGGAGCCTGCGCTTTGCATACCGTATTTTAAGGATGCTTCAGGAAAAACGGATGGGGCTTCGCAAGGACTCCAGGAAAAATACAATGGTTGTGGGAGCGGGAGAAGCCGGCGCCATGATTATTAAGGAGTTTCAGAACAGCCGCTATTTGGATCAGAAGGTTTGCTGCGTTATCGATGATAATGAAGCTAAGCAGGGAAAGTATCTGCGCGGAGTTAAGATTATGGGGGGACGGGATGATATCCGCTACTTGGCCCATGAACTGCAGATTGACGAGATTATAGTAGCCCTGCCTTCTGCGTCACAGTCTCAGGTAAAGGAAATTCTTCAGATTTGTCAGGAGACAGGCTGTGAATTAAAGGTGCTTCCCGGATTATATCAGATGATCAATGGAGAGATCAGTGTTTCTAAGCTGCGTAAGGTAGAGATAGAGGATTTACTTGGAAGAGAGCCGATTAAGCTTCAAGTAGAATCTGTAATGGGGTATGTAGCCGGTAAGGTTATACTGGTGACAGGGGGAGGCGGTTCTATTGGAAGTGAGCTTTGCCGTCAGATAGTGGCTCATAAGCCGAAACGCCTCATTATTGTGGATATTTATGAAAATAATGCTTATGATATTCAGCAAGAGCTAAAGCGTAAATCGCCGGAGCTGGATTTGGTGGTATTAATTGCGTCTGTACGAAACACACATCGAATGAATTCGATTTTTGAGACTTATCGGCCTGATATTGTGTATCATGCCGCAGCACATAAGCATGTTCCGCTCATGGAAGACAGTCCCAATGAGGCTATAAAGAATAATGTTTTTGGCACTTATAAGACTGTAAAGGCAGCAGACAAGTACGGTGTGCAGCGCTTTGTTCTTATTTCGACAGATAAGGCGGTGAATCCAACGAACATTATGGGGGCTTCCAAGCGAATTTGCGAGATGATTATTCAGATGATGAACAATCATTCCAGGACAGATTTTGTGGCTGTACGCTTTGGAAACGTGCTGGGCAGCAATGGAAGTGTGATTCCCCTATTTAAAAAGCAGATTGAGCAGGGAGGGCCGGTGACGGTAACACACCCGGAGATTATTCGATATTTTATGACAATTCCGGAAGCTGTATCTTTGGTTCTTCAGGCAGGAGCTCTGGCAAAAGGGGGAGAGATTTTTGTCTTGGATATGGGTGAGCCTGTAAAGATTTTAGATCTGGCTAAGAATCTGATTCGTTTGTCAGGTTTTAAGCCCTTTGAAGATATTCCGATTGAATTCACGGGCCTGCGTCCCGGGGAAAAGCTGTATGAAGAGCTTCTTATGAGTGAGGAAGGGCTGCGGGAAACAGAAAATAAGCTGATTCATATTGGCAAGCCTATTGAATTTGATGAGGAGAGATTTCGTAAAGAGCTGGAGGAGCTGCGGAAGACAGCTGACCAGGATTCCGAGGCGATTCGGCAAAAGGTGCAGGAGATAGTGCCTACTTATGTGATAAAAGAAGCAGAGTAGGCAGAGAATTTATTTTCGTGCTTGAAAAAAGCAGCACATACTGGTACAATAGCGAAGGTGGAAACAATAATTCACTATAGAATATTTAAAAACCGGAACTTTAAAATCGTCGCTTCGCCGCGTTTTAGGTAATGGTGGATATAGGATTGTACAAAATCCGAGCAAAAGTGCGGAATGGCGAAGCATACCCAATTTTAGAAACGAGAAGGCGTATGTGGTATGTGATTCAGGTAGCTACAGGAAAAGAAGAACAAATTCTTAATATGATAAAAAAATATGGTGTGCAGGAATATTTACAGGAATGTTTCATTCCGAAATATGAGCGCAGAAGGAAATACCTGGGACAGTGGCATCAGGAAGAGGCCGTCTTGTTTCCAGGCTATATTTTTATTATCAGTGGTGAAGTAGAATGCTTGTACCAGGCGCTGAAACAGGTTCCGCAGCTGACGAAGCTTCTAGGGGTAGGGGAAAAATGGACTCCTATGACAAAAGAGGATGTTGCGATTATAGAAGCGTTGTCAGGAGAAGAACGTGTGGTGAAACATTCGGAAGGGTACATTGCCTGCAACAAGGTGACAATTACCAGCGGGCCGCTGATGGGGATGGAAGCTTTGATTCGAAGGATTGACCGGCATAAAAGGATGGCTTGGATGGAGATTGAAATATTTGGCAGGAAGATCGAGATACAGGCGGGGCTGGAGATTATCAGTAAAGAGTAGTGCGTGTGATTAAAAGGATATTTAAGGTATGCTTTGCAGATTAGTAAAAGCATACCTGTTTTTTATAGGCAGAATATGAAATTTCATTAAAATTAGGAAAGAAGTGTAGAAGGATGAAAGAAATAAAAAGATTTGAGCAAAAAGTATGGCTTTCTTCTCCAACAACACATAGTGAAGAACAGATTTTTATAAAAGAAGCATTTGATACAAATTGGGTTGCTCCTCTTGGAAAAAATGTAAATGAATTTGAAAAGGAAATGGCAGCTTATTTAGGAGTAGCCCAGGCAGCCGCCCTGACATCGGGAACAGCCGCCTTACATTTGGCTGTTAAACTGGCAGGCGTACAAGCTGGAGATGTGATAATTTGTTCAGATCTTACTTTTGCTGCTACAGTGAATCCGGTATCCTATGAAAATGGTATTCAGGTATTTGTGGATTCGGAGCGGGATACTTGGAATATGAACCCCGATGCGTTGGAAATAGCACTAGAAAAATATAGCGGGAAAGCAAAAGCAGTTATTGTTGCAAATCTGTATGGAACTCCGGCGAAGCTGGATGAAATTGTTGATCTGTGTGAGAAATATAATGTGGTATTAATTGAGGATGCTGCGGAAAGTCTGTCAGCCACTTATAAGGGGAGACAGACAGGAAGCTTTGGAAGGTATAATTGTATTTCATTTAACGGAAATAAGATTATCACATCTTCCGGCGGTGGTATGATGCTGTCAAATGATGAAGAAGCAGTGAGTAAAGCACGTTTTTGGGCTACACAGGCACGGGATGCAGCACCCTGGTATCAGCATTCCGAGCTAGGCTATAATTATCGCATGAGCAATATAGTTGCAGGGATTGGCAGAGGGCAATTATTACATCTGGATGAGCACCGGAAGAAGAAAAAGGAGATCTTTCTAAGGTATAAAGACGGATTCAGAGATCTTCCGGTTGAGATGAATCCATATTTGGAATATACGGAACCAAATTTTTGGCTGAGCTGTATGCTCGTTGAGCCGGAGCTTGTAAAGAGCGGGAAAGTAACACCTGAGAAAATTCGTTTAGCATTGGATGAAAAGAATGTGGAATCCAGACCTATTTGGAAGCCGATGCATTTACAGCCTATGTATGCCAGTAGAGACTTTATTCGTGTGGATGGGGAAGATGTGGGGGCGGATATATTTACAAGAGGATTGTGCTTGCCTAGCGATATTAAGATGACAGTGGAAGAGCAGGATATTGTGATTGAGATTATTCATAGGTGTTTTAAATAAGATGAAAAAATTAGTTAAAGTATTAAGCGTTTTTAGTTTGGCTGCTTTAATCTTGGGATTTGTTGTCTCGCTTGTTGAGAAAACAGTTTTTCTAAAACGATATGATAGGACATGTATACATAAACCTTATGGTGTTTATGAAAAATATTTTAAGCGCCCTATGGATTTTGCTTTGTCGCTGATGTCTATTATTTTGCTTTCTCCGGTTCTGTTGGTGACAGGAATTTTGGTTCGACTTAAGCTTGGCAGTCCAATTATTTTTAAGCAGTTAAGGCCGGGAAAAAATGAACGAATTTTTGAAATGTATAAGTTTCGTTCTATGACAGATGAACGGGATATGGAAGGAAAGCTGCTTCCTGATGAGATTAGATTAACTGCATTTGGAAGGAAACTTAGAGATACCAGTTTAGATGAGCTTCCAGAATTATTTAATATATTAAAAGGTGATATGAGTATTGTTGGACCAAGACCTCAGCTTGTTCGAGATATGGTTTTTATGACTACAGAGCAGAGGAAAAGACATTATGTGAAGCAGGGATTGACTGGATTGGCACAGGTAAATGGGCGTAATGGGATTTCCTGGGAGGATAAATTGGATTTTGATATTCAATATATCAGAAAAATTACATTATGGGGAGATTTCATAATTTTACTTCGAACTGTAAAAAACGTGTTTAGAAGAGAGGGGATCCATACAGATGGAATGGCAACTGCAGAAGATTATGGGGATTATTTGCTGCGCAAGGGCCGTATCAATGAAAAGGAGTATGCTGTTGGACAACTAGAAGCTCAGAAAATAACTGAACAGGGGAGTAACAGTTGAAGAATTGGATCTATTATAACCATGCTATTCTGCCAGGAAATGCACCACATGAGCAGGCAGATTTGGAACCTTTGAGAACAAGGAGTATTTGGAAAAGTGAGAAAGGGCTGGTATTATTTGCACGCTGGACATCGGAGTTTGACTGTGTGCATGAAACATCCTGGTGGTATTGTATCAAAGATACTTTATTTGATATTAGCAAGCTAAAAGCTAAGCGGAGATATGAGATTAATAAAGGCAGAAAAAATTTTGATGTTCAAGTAATCGATCCTGGTATTTATATCGAAGAACTTTATAAGGTCTTGAGAGAAGCTTTTTGTGCATATCCAATGGAATACAGACCATCTGTTGAAAGCTCTGAGTTTGTTCGTTCTGTAGAAAATTGGAAGAAGAATAAGAGGATTATTTATGGAGCATTTGAGAAGGATAGCGATAAAATCGGAGGGTTTGCAGTTTTAATAGAGCATGAGAGCTATGCACAGCTCAGTGAGCTGAAAACAATGCCAATACTTGAAAAATTGGGAATCAATGCAGCAATTATGGCGAAAATCTGTGAAGATTACAATCCTCAAATAGAGAAAGGATATTATTTGTCAGATGGGGAGAGAAGCATTTTTCATGAAACGAACTTCCAGGATTACTTGGAGAAATATTTTGGATTTCGTAAAGCCTATGCGAAGCTGAATATAAAATACAGAAGAGGAGTAGGTGTGATAGTTGCTGTGTTATATCCGCTGAGAAAGGGGATTCGAAAATTAAAAGGCAATATATTTAAAAAGCTTTATGCAGTCTTATTGATGGAGGAAATTGCAAGAGGAGAAAAAGATTAAGGGGCTTGTCAAAGAAATGAATATTTTATATTTAAATCACTATGCCGGGAATCTTGAACTGGGGATGGAGTTCCGGCCCTATTATTTTGCCCAGGAATGGTTAAAAATGGGGCATCATGTGACGATTATTGCCGGTGACTATTCTCATCTGCGGATAAAAAATCCGGATGTAAAGAAGAGCTTCCAAAAGGAGATGATAGACGGGCTTTCTTTCTGTTGGGTAAAAACAGGGCGATATAGAGGAAATGGAATCGGACGGGCTCTTACTATGTTTCGCTTTGTGGGGAAATTGTGGTGGAATGCAAGGCGAATTGCCAAAAGCATGAAACCGGATGTCGTTATTACATCTTCAACATATCCTTTGGATACCTTTGCAGGCCAGAAGATTCGGAAGCTGTCCAATGCAAAGCTGATTCACGAAGTTCATGACATGTGGCCGGCTACCTTGATAGAACTGGGGGGAATGAAAAAAAGCAATCCCTTTGTAATGCTTATGCAGATAGGGGAAAATTCCGCATACCGACATTCCGAGCATGTAGTATCACTTCTTCCCTGTGCAAAAGAATATATGATGAGTCATGGGATGGCAGCCCATAAATTTGTAAACATTCAGAATGGAATTGTTCTTGAGGAATGGGAACATGGGGAGCAGATACCGGAACAACATCAAAACTTACTGAAGACTTTGAAAAAAGAGGGGAAGTTTATTGTAGGATATTTTGGCGGGCATGCTTTGTCCAATGCTTTGGACATTTTGCTTGATACGGCAAAGACGATGGAAATTCAGAATGCAGTCTTTGTCCTTGTAGGAAATGGTATAGAAAAGTCAAGGCTGGTGGAAAGAGTACGGACAGAAAAAATAGAGAATGTTTTTTTCCTGGATACAGTTCGAAAATCCTGTGTTAGAGATTTGCTGGGATATTTTGACTGCTGCTATATGGGGGGACTGGATTCGAAGTTATATCGATTCGGAGTAAGCCTGAATAAAATGTATGATTCCATGATGGCAGGGAAACCGATTCTGTGTGCATTGAATGTACCACAGTGTCCAGTAGAAGTATATCAGTGTGGGTTTATGGTAAGAAGCGGAAAGACAGCGGATATACAGCAGGCAATACAGAATTTATACGGCATGCCTCAGGAAGAGAGAGAGAAGATGGGGCAGAGAGGAAAAGAAGCGGTTGTAAAGTATTATAATTATCATGTTTTGGCAGAAACGTTTGAAAAATTATTTTATTCACAATAAGGGGATGGATGAAAAT
This sequence comes from Clostridia bacterium, assembly GCA_910576325.1. Taxonomy (GTDB): domain Bacteria; phylum Bacillota; class Clostridia; order Lachnospirales; family Lachnospiraceae; genus Laedolimicola. Next base: position 52,180 of record CAJTIM010000006.1, on the reverse strand, counting down.
GAAAGAAAAATTATTAAAAAAAATAGAAAATAAGGAGATAGAGGTAGGAGTTGTAGGCCTTGGCTATGTAGGCCTTCCTTTGGCTGTAGAGAAAGCGAAGGCCGGATTCAAAACCATTGGTTTTGACGTTCAGTCAGAAAAAGTAGATTTGGTAAATAAGGGCCATAATTATATTGGGGATGTGGTCGACAGTGATTTAAAGAAGTTGGTTGAAGCCGGAATGTTAAAAGCGACAACCAATTTTTCTTTTGTGAAAGAAGTGGATTTTATTGCAATCTGTGTTCCTACACCACTGGACAAACATCAGCAGCCGGATATCAGCTATGTGAAATCTTCTACAGAGGAAATTGCAAAGTATCTCACAAGAGAGACGATCGTTGTATTGGAGTCAACAACCTATCCCGGAACTACGGAAGAACTGGTAAAGACGATTCTGGAAAAAGGATCCGGGCTGAAATGCGGTGTGGATTTTTATCTGGGCTTTTCTCCGGAACGGGTGGATCCGGGCAACTTAATCTACAAGACAAAAAATACGCCTAAGGTTGTGGGGGGAATTGGAAAGGATGCCACAGAGGTTATAGCGGCAATGTATCGGGCTGTACTGGAGAGCGATGTGTTTGAGGTATCATCTCCGGCCATAGCAGAGATGGAAAAAATCCTGGAAAATACTTATCGCAATATTAACATTGGTCTTGTAAATGAATTGACGATTCTCTGCAATCGGATGGGAATCAGTATCTGGGAGGTAATTGAAGCGGCAAAGTCAAAACCCTATGGGTTTCAGGCGTTTTATCCGGGACCGGGTCTTGGAGGGCATTGTATTCCCCTGGATCCCTACTATCTGTCCTGGAAAGCGAGAGAATATGGCTTCCATACGTCCATGATAGAGAGTTCTATGATGATCAACGATCGAATGCCGGAATATTGTGTAGAGCGGGCAGGAAAGATTCTGAACCGTTTTAAAAAAGCATTGAATGGTTCAAAAGTGCTTGTGGTAGGGGTGGCTTACAAACAGGATATTGATGATTATCGGGAGAGTCCTGCTCTTGAGGTAATTGATGAATTTGTAAAAGTAAACGCTGAAGTTGACTTTTATGATCCCTGGATCCCTCAGTATAAGAGGCATGGAATGATTAAGAAAGGAATTCCGGAACTGACAGGAACGGTAATTGAATCATATGATCTGCTGGTGATAACGGCAGCACATACGAATGTGGATTATGAATTGATACAAAAGCACGCAGTAGCTGTTTTTGATACGAAAAATGTAATGAAAAATATTAGGAACAGAGATAATATTGAAACATTGTAAAGGATGCTATGAAAATAATAATTTCCCATGATGTAGATCACTTATATGCAACAGAGCACTGGGTTCATGATCTGATTATTCCCAAATTGTGGGTTCGAAGCTTTATACAATTATGTAGAAGACAAATAAAAGGTTCTGTTTTTGTTCAGAGATTGTTATATGGCTTCCAAAAAAAATGGAATTATACAGAAGAAGTATTAGGATTTGACAGAGATCACAACATTCCCTCCACTTTTTTCTTTGGAATGAAACATGGTCTTGGGATGTCATACAGCATAACATCAGCCAGAAAAATGATCAGTTATGTACTATCTCAGAGGTTCGATGTAGGTGTGCATGGGATTGAATTTTCGGATACTCATAAGATGCAGGAGGAATATAGGATATTCAAAAGTATTGTAGGAGACTTTCCATATGGAATCCGAATGCATTATGTGAGAAAAGATGAAGAAACATTTAGAAAATTAGATGAGATTGGGTATGTGTTTGACTCTACAGAGTTTGATAAAAAAGGCAGCAACATGTCTGGTCCATATAAAATTAATAATATGTGGGAATTTCCTCTGCATATCATGGATGGATATGTTCTGGTAACGGGTGACACAGAACAAAGCCGGAAAAATACAATTCGGATTCTTGATAAAGTGAAAGCACAGGGACTTCCCTACTGTACAATACTTTTTCATGATTATTATTATAATTCCGGATGTTATCCTCAGGAAAAAGAGTGGTACTGCTGGTTGGTTCAGTATTTGAAAGAACAGGGGTTTGAATTTATTTCTTTTAAAGAGGCTATAAAAGAATTGGAGCATAGTAGTGGATACGAAAATAACAGAGTATGCGAATAGTGTGTTCGAGCAGCCATGGTGGCTGGATATTGTTGCAAAGAATTCTTGGAGAGAGATATGCTTAGAAGAGAATGGACAAATAAAAGCCCGTCTGCCATATGTATATAAAAAAAGTGCTCTTGGTTATGATATTCAAATGCCCAAATTAACACAGACATTGGGCATATGGACGGCAAATGCAGGAAAGGATCAGGGGAATAAACATCTTGCAGAACAAAAAGATATCATAAATCAAATATTAAATCAGCTTCCCAGAGCAAGGAATATCCGCATATGTCTCGATACACATTGTTCCTATATACTTCCTTACCATTGGAATGGTTTTACAATTACACCTTTTTGTTCTTACAGAATCAATGATCTGTCAGACACAGATAAGGTATATGCCAATTTTGCGAAGGTTGTAAAAAAGAATATCAAGAGTGCAAGGAATAAAGTTATTATCCATGATGAGGTTGATGTAGATCAGTTATATGGAATACTGGAAATGACCTTTAAAAATCAGAATCGCAAATATCCAATATCAAAACAACTGATACAGGAAATTGTTTCAGAGTGCGAGAAAAGGAATGCTGGTAAAATGTTATCTGCGATAGATGAAAACGGCAATGTACATGCCAGCTCCTATTTTGTTTATGATAAAAATGTATGTTATTATCTCATTTCCGGAAGTAATCCGGAATTTCGGTCAAGCGGAGCACAGACGCTAATACTGTGGGAAGGAATTCAGTTTGCGGCAAAGGTTTCAAAGGCATTTGATTTTGAAGGCTCAATGATAGAAGGGATAGAGACTTTTTTCAGAGCCTTTGGTGGAGAATTCATTATCAATTATGAAATTAAAAAGCTGTCAGTCTTGGGGCAGTTCTTGGATTTACTTAAGCCCAGGATTAAAAAGATTTTAGGTTACAAGTAAACATGGGGGAATTTAGATGAATATTTGTCATGTCACAAGTGCCCATGATCGCTATGATGATCGAATTTTTCTAAAGGAATGTAAAAGTTTGAGAGAGGCAGGGCTAAAGGTAAATTTAATTGTTCATGATGAACTGGAAAATGAAAAAAAAGAAGGGGTGGACATTTATTCCACAGGAAAAAAATATTGTTCCAGATGGAAAAGAATTTTTGAGGGAAACAAAAGCATTTTAAATACAGCTATGAGCATTTCGGCAGATATTTATCATTTGCATGATCCGGAACTGCTGTTAATTGCAAAAAGATTAAAAAAAGAAGGGAAGAAGGTTGTTTTTGACAGTCATGAAAACTATTCTTTACAAATAAAAGAGAAGGAATATATTCCGGTTATTATGCGATCTGCTATCTCAAGATTATATGGGTGGGTGGAAAAAAGACTATTGAGATATGTGGATGCAGCAATCATTCCCTGCAGCTTTGAGGGGAATAATCCTTTAAAGGGAAAAACCAGAATTGTTGAATATATTAATGGTTATCCTTCTATGAAAGTTTTTTATGATCATTACCAGGCAGACTGTATAAAAGAGGATTCCATTTGTTATGTAGGGGGACTTTCAGAACAGAGAAATATAAAAAATCTTATTAAAGCAGCGGCTTTATTGAAAGTAAAATTGGTATTGGCTGGTGAATTTTCATCAGAAGAATATAAAAACGAAATATTATCTATGCCGGAAATGGAATTTGTAGAATATAGGGGGAAACTGAACTGGTGTGAAATACGAGAGATTTATCAGAAGACCAAAATAGGAATGAGCATTTTGAAAAATAGCGGTCAATATGGCAAAATGGATAATCTGCCAACAAAGGTTTATGAATATATGTCTATGGGTTTGCCGGTGATTATATCGGATTCTCCATATAACAGGATAGTGGAAAGAGAAGGTGTAGGAATATGTGTAGATCCCTTAAATATTGAAGAAATCTCCCATGCAATTAACAGGTTACTTGAAAATCCACAGGAGTGTTCTGACATGGGGGAGAGAGGAAGAAAGATTATCCGAGAAATGTGGAATTGGGAAGAAGAGAGTAAAAAGCTTTTAAATATATATTTAAAAATACAAGATGCCTAATTAGAATTGTAAAAAAGTGATTTTGGGAAGAGAGACAAAATGAAAATAATATCTATCGTAGGAGCCCGTCCTCAATTTGTAAAAGAAGCAATTATCCAAAAAGAAATAAGAAAGTATCCAGACATAGAAGAGATTGTCGTACATACTGGCCAGCATTATGATAGTAATATGTCAGGGGTATTTTTCGATGTCCTTAATATGAGAAAGCCAGAATACAATCTGGGTATACATGGAAAAGGTCATTTGGAAATGACGGCTAAGATGATGATTGAGTTGGAAAAAGTAATGCTAAAGGAATTGCCTGATATTGCTTTACTTTATGGAGATACAAATTCTACTCTGGCAGGAGCATTGGTGTGTGCAAAGCTTAAAATTGAAGCAGCACATATAGAAGCTGGTTTAAGGCAGGAACCGAAAGACATGCCAGAAGAAATTAATCGTGTTTTAACGGATCATATTTCCAACTGGCTTTTTGCTTCCAGCCAGTTGGGAGTCATTAATCTGGGAAAAGAGGGTATCTCTAAAAATGTACATTTTGTTGGAGATGTAATGTATGATGTATATAAAGAGATGGAAGCCTCTTTTGAGTATTCGCTGCTGGAAAAACTCCATTTAGTTCAGGGAAATTATATCGTTATGACATTGCATAGAGATTTTAATGTGGATAACAAAGAGATTTTGGAGAGTATTTTATCAGAGGTAAGCAGGATAGCAAAAGAATTGCCAGTTGTGTTTCCCTTTCATCCACATACAAGGAAAAGCGTGGAAAATTTTGGGCTGGGTTCTTATTTAAAAGATATTCTTGTAATAGAGCCTATCGACTACCTTAATCTGATGGGCTTAACAAAATATGCGTTAAAAATAATTACAGATAGCGGTGGATATCAAAAAGAGGCTTACTTTGCAGGAAAAGAAGCCTGTATTTTGATGCCGGATACAAGTTGGAGAGAGCTGGTGGAATGTGGTGCAAACATCTTGGTAGACAGTCATAATCTTTACGAGGCTGTGTTCAAAAAGCGATCTCGCAATGTGGAAGAAGGGCTCTATGGAGATGGTCATGCCAGCGAAAAAATTCTTCGTGTTTTACACACATAAAAATATTTAGAAAAAATGCAGATTTGAAAGGAAGAGGAGAAAATGAAATATGCACTTATTGGTTGTGGTCGTATAGCAATAAACCATGTAAAAGCTGTGCTGAAAAATAAATTAGAGTTTGTAGCAGCTTGTGATGTAGAGTTAGATAAAATAGATATATTATTTAATAAAGCAAATTTGGAGAATCGTGAGTCAGTTAAAAGGTATACAAATTATAAAGAAATGCTGACAGAAAATGAGATAGATCTAGTAGGAATTGCCACAGAAAGCGGCGTTCACGCAGAGATCGCCTTATATTGTATTGACCATGGAGTAAACTGCATCATTGAAAAACCCATTGCCATGAGCATTCAGGATGCGGATGAAATTATTAGCCGATCTGAGGAAAGAGGTGTGAAAGTTGCGGCCTGTCATCAGAACCGGTTTAATTTGGCTGTTCAGGAACTTCGAGGAGCACTGGAAGCGGGAAGGTTCGGAAAGTTGTCCCACGGATCCATCCATGTGCGTTGGAATCGAAATGAAGATTATTATACCCAGGCTCCCTGGCGGGGAAAATGGGCTTCTGATGGGGGAGCACTGATGAACCAGTGTATACATGGGATAGATCTGCTTCGTTGGATGTTTGGGGACGAAGTGGAAGAAGTGTACGGACAAACCCGCCAGCAGTTTCATGACTACCTGGAGGCGGAGGATGTGGGAATGGCCGTGGTAAAATTTAGAAATGGAGCAATTGCTACTATTGAAGGGACCACGAATGTCTACCCGCAGAATCTGGAGGAGACATTATACGTTTTTGGAGAGAAGGGAACCGTAAAGGTAGGGGGAAAATCAACCAATAATATTGATGTGTGGCAGTTTGCAGATGAAGATGATACAGATAGTCAGAAAAGGGAACTTCAGGAACAGACAAGCAATGTTTATGGAAATGGACACAGCAGTTTGTATGGGGATATGATTAAGGCCATACAGGAAAACCGGAAGCCGTATGTGGACGCAATGGCAGGAAGAAATGCTTTGGAACTGGTTCTTGCAATTTACAAAAGCCAGAAGACGGGTCTTCCGGTGAAGCTGCCATTAACGGATTTTGCTTCTACGGAAATGACAGGAGAATTTTCATAATGGAAAGTTATTTTGTACATGAAAGCAGCTATATTGATACAGACGTTGAAATAGGGGACGAAACAAAAATCTGGCATTTCTGTCATATTCAGAAAGGTGCCAGAATTGGGAAAAGATGTTCTTTGGGACAAAACGTAAATGTATCAAACAATGTTGTAATAGGCGACGAATGTAAGATACAGAATAATGTCTCTCTGTACGAAGGGGTAGAATTGGAGGATGGGGTATTCTGTGGCCCCTCCTGTGTATTTACCAATGACTTAACTCCCAGAGCCCGTTATCCGAAAGGGAAGGCACATTATAAAAGAACACTAATAAAAGAAGGTGCAAGCATCGGAGCCAATGCAACCATTGTCTGCGGGCATATAATTGGAAGATATGCCATGGTGGCGGCCGGGGCAGTGGTTACGAAAGATGTTCCGGATTACGCACTGGTGGCCGGAGTGCCGGCCAGAGTGATTGGGAGAGTGGATGCAAAGGGAAATATTAGATGAAAATATTAATAATAGCGAGAGGATATCCAACTGCAAAATATAATTTAAACGGAATATTTGAATTTGACCAGGCAAAGGCATTAGCAAAAATAGGCCATAAGGTCTTTTTTTTATGTCTGGATATCCGTTCTATCAGAAGAGTCAGAAGATTCGGAACCTTTGAGATAGAAAAAGATGGGGTCTTGATTCATAATACCAGCATTCCCTGTGGAAGAGCACCTCGTCAGATACAGGAGTTAATATCTAGAGCAATGTTGAGAAAACAATATCCTGCGTTTGTAAAAAAACATGGAACACCAGACATTGTGCATGCGCACTTTCTAGAGTATGGTTATTATGCAGTGAAAGAATTGAAGAAAACTGGTATACCGATTTTGATTACAGAGCACTCATCGGGCATTACGGATGGATTAATAGATGATGTGAATTATAAGATGGGATGTACTGCATATAAAGAGGCAGATAGACTTATCTGTGTAAGCAATGCACTGGCAAAACAGATAAAAGGTAAGTTTGATGTAGAGGTTCAGGTTATTCCAAATATTGTAGATACAAAAGTATTTCAATATAATGCAGGAAAGAAAAAAACAAATGGGTTTACATTTATTTCTGTAGCAAATTTGAATGCTTTAAAACGGATCTCATTTCTTGTAGAGGTATTTGCTGATATAGCAAAAGAGATTCCAGATATCCAACTGATCCTTGTGGGGGATGGACCGGAAAAAAGTCATATCATGGAAAAGATTAAACAATTAAATTTGGAAAAGATGGTATTTCTGCTAGGACAACAGAGCCGGAAAGCAATAAAAAATATTTTTGATAAGTCAGACTGCTTTATACTGCCTTCCGCTGTGGAAACATTCGGGGTTTCTTATATAGAGGCGATGGCTTCTGGCCTTCCTGTTATTGCTACAAAATGCGGAGGACCAGAGGACTTTGTAAATGAGAGCAATGGGATTCTGGTTGAGGTAGATAACCGGGAAGAACTGTACCGGGCAATGAAAAAGATGATTAAGCATGTGAAGGAATATGATTCAGAAAATATATCGCAAAAAATTACAGATAAATATCTTGATATAAGAATTGCCAAACAGATTGAAGATATTTATCTCAAGAGCAAAAGGGAAAAAGAAATTTTTTGAGGAGAAGCAAATGAATATCTTAATTTTGTCATTGGCATATGCTCCATATTCCGGAGTAGGTGCGGCAAGAATGACAAGTCTTTCCAGATATCTGATAGAGAAAGGGTGTAATGTTACCGTTATTTGTTATGATTGTAACGTATTTGGAGATAAAGAACAGCAAAGGGAAATCCCGAAAGGGATAGAGAGGATTCCGATTGAGAAAAAACGGGGGAAAAGAAACAACATAAAAAATCTGGAAAAAGCAGTTGAGAAAGTTATAAAAGATAAGAAATTTCGTCTTTGTATTGTTTCAGTAGGTCCATTTGAGCCAATGTTTTTTATTAATAAATTGTGTAGAAAATGGAAGCTTCCGTATTTGATTGATTACCGAGATACTTGGCTTTTTGAAAAAAATACGATTAAACCAAAAGGATTTGTAAAGTATAAATTGCTTTTATATAACTGTTTATGTATTCCAATCGAAAAATGTGCTGTTCAAAATGCTACAAAAATTGTTTTGGTGACAGATAAATGTAAAAAAGATATTGTGGAAAGATACTCCATAATAAAAGACAAATGTAGAGTAATATATAACGGATATGAAGATGTCCCAGGTGAAAATCAGCAAAAGAAAAGAAAAGAACTTGTAATTGGTATTGCAGGAAAATTTTCATCCTACAATCCATGTGCAGCAGAAAATTTCCTGGCTGCATGTAAAGAGGTAAATAGTTTTCATGCTGTTAAAGTAGTGCATATTGGAGAAAAGGACGATTTTTTTGAAAGAAAATATCCGGAAATATATTATAATGCAGGAATTAAAAACCATAAAGATACAATGAAAATACTTGCAGAATCAGATATATTATTAATATGCTACGCCCATGAGAATGGACTGGGTACAAAAGTATTTGACTATATTGCTTTGAACAAACCGATTATTTATGCAGGAACAGTTCCGTCAGAACTTGCAGAGTTTCTTGACGGCTTTGAATATACCTATATCTGCAAGGATAAAAAGCAGATGCTTGATACCGTAAAAGAAGTGACACAGAATTGTCCCTCTTTTCTGACAGAAGGAAATGTGGAAAAATATTCACGTAAACAGCAGAATGAGATTTACTGGAATTTGTTGAGCGAAATTCGTAATGATTGAGATATCCAGATCGTATAGGGAGGGTGTTTATTTTGTATGTGGAACCATATAGTAGGGCTTGAAGGAAAGAGAATATATCTATATCAAAGTTTACTTTTGGGAGTATTTCAAGTGATGTATACATTGGATTGATGGAATTAATAATGTAGGAGCATTTTATATTATGTGTGGAATTTGGGGTATTGCTGATTTAAATTGTAAAATTGACAACAAAACGCTCATAAAGGTAATAAAAAAACTAATGGTACTTTCCGAGGCACGCGGAAAGGAAGCATCTGGTATTTCCATTTTAAAAGGTCAGGAGCTTTCAACTCTTAGGAAGGCGAAGGTTTCTCATGAATTGCTGAGAGATGAGGATTTTAAGAAAGTTATTCATAAAAAAATTATAGCAGATAGTTCGGATGATGTATTTATTATAGGACATTCCAGGATGGTAACAAACGGAAGCCAGTATCAACCAGAAAACAATCAGCCAGTTTCAAAAAAATATAGTATTGGTACACAATGGTATTATAGTGAACTGTGATACACTTTGGAAGAATAATAAAGAACTGGAGCATGATTATGAGGTTGACTCAGAGGTTATTTTAGAGCTGTTTCATAAATACATTTGTGAGGGTAGAACTCCAGAAGTGGCCATGGAAGAAACTTTTGAAAAAATTCAGGGTATGGCCTCTGTTATCGGCATATCACAGGAAAAAAATTGTTTTGTGGCGGCAACAAATAATGGTTCTTTGTACTACTGCAAAAGTGAAGATGGAAATTTTACTGTTTTTGCATCGGAAGCCTTGATTTTGAAGAAATTGCTGGAAGATATACCAAAGCTTTCTTCATGCTTGTTAAAGGAACATATACAACAACTACAGGCTGGAAGATGTATATCAATCTATAGAAAAGAATGTTTTCTGGAAAATAGGACGGAGGTTTTACAGGATGATCCTAATAACACACAAGTTATAAAAAGCAGACCAGAACTTCAGATAAGTAATTATAAACAATATGAGATTGATTTTGAAAAGATCCGTAATTTACGGCGATGCAGGAAGTGTGTTTTGCCAGAGACTATGCCATTTATTGAATTTGATGATAATGGAGTATGCAATTATTGTAAAACTTACAAAAAGGTAGAGTATAGAGGAAAGGATGCTCTTAATAGCTGGAAAGAAGAGTATCTGAAAAATAATGAGAATAAATCCATGGTGGCATTTAGCGGTGGTCGCGATAGCAGTTATGGATTGCATTATTTTGTAAAGGAAATGGGAATTAAGCCTATTGTTTATTGTTATGATTGGGGAATGGTTACAGATTTAGCACGAAGAAACCAATCAAGAATGTGTAGCCAGTTAGGAATTGAGTTTGTATTGGTTTCTGCTGATATAAAAAAGAAAAGAGAAAATATTCGTAAAAACATCCTTGCATGGCTGAAACAACCAATACTTGGAATGGTGCCATTATTTATGGCAGGAGATAAACACTATTTTTATTACGCTAATAAGATATGTAAAGATTATCATTTGCAGCATGTTCTATTGGCTTCAAACCCTTATGAAAAAACACACTTCAAACCCGGATTTTGCGGAGTGAAGCCGGATATATTAAATATGGTAGATAATGGACTTGACATAGAAAGACTGAGAAGGAAAGACGTGATAAAATTAGCGTCATTTTATGGAGGGCAATTTTTAAAGAATAATAAATATTTTAATTCATCAATACTGGATACTATATCTGCAGCAGCAAGTTTTTACGTTATTCTCCACAATTATTTTCGGCTGTTTGATTATGTTCCGTGGGATGAAAAGACTGTGGATAAAGTTCTCAAAGAGGAATATGCATGGGAGTGCGCAGATGATACAGAAAGTACCTGGCGAATTGGAGATGGAACGGTTCCTTTTTATAATTATATTTATTGTTTGGTAACAGGTTTTACTGAAAATGATACATTTCGAAGCAATCAGATTCGAGAAGGAATCTTAACCCGCGAAGAAGCATTGCATTTGGTCTATCGGGATAATGAGCCAAGATTTGAGTCAATGAAATGGTATTTTGATGTAATTGGTTTGGATATGTGGATGGTGCTGAACGGTGTGAAAGAGATGGAGAAGATGTATTAGCAAGGCTTTATCAAAATCAAGAAGGGCTAAAATAGAAATGATTCAAAATAAAGAAGAATATAAGGAATTTTTGAGAGAAGATTTATGGGCAACAGGATTGCAAGAGATGAGATTGCTGGATAGATTTAAAGATAAACGTTTTAAATTTTATAAATATTTGAGAAGAGCTGAATATTATACAAACTGTAGACAAGATTTTGCTGGAAAAATATATGGAAAATTAGTGCGATATCAGTACTTTAGATTATGTGAGCGTTATTGCTGGACAATTCCAATTAATGTGTTTGGAAAAGGAATTCAAATTGTACATTCAGGTGCTATTGTTGTATCTGGAGATGCAAGGGTAGGAGATTATGCCAGAATACATGTAGGAGTAAATATAGGGAGGGCCTATGCAAAGGGGAAAGCTGGAGCTCCTATTATTGGGGATCGATGCTATTTAGGGCCAGGGGCAAAATTATTTGGCCCTATTATTATAGGAAACGATGTGGCTATTGGTGCGAATGCTGTTGTAAATGAATCTTTTCCAGAAGGTAAATGTACAATTGCAGGTGTTCCGGCAAAAAAAATTTCTAATAATACGAGCGAACGTTATATTGTCTGCTGAAAAATGTAGGATGTTGATTTCGAATAATTTTGGAAAGATTTAAGAAATGGATAGAGAAATTTGTTTGAGAAATATTTGTGGAATTGTTGAGATGGGCTTATGTTCAGCTTGCGGATCTTGTACTGTTGTCTGTCCGGTTGATGCAATAGAAATGAGATACAATAATGCAGGGTTTTTATATGCAGAGTTAGATAAAAATAAATGTGTAAATTGTAGAAAATGCATACAAATTTGCCCAAGCAATCAAGAAAATTGTATAATCCAAAAACCGCTTAAAGATCATATTCTTGGAAAGATACAGGAAGGATACTTAGGCTATGCATCAAATTCTCAAATAAGAGGAAATGGTCAAAGCGGAGGGGTGGTAACTGCTCTACTTAATTTTTTGTTGGAACGGGGTGAGATTGATGGAGCTGTAGTAGCGGATTTTCATAAAAAAGAGAGGAAAGCGATATCCATAGTTGCTAGTAATAGAGAAGAACTCTTAAATGCTCAAGGTTCTTATTATTGTCAGACTTCTGCATGCAAAACATATTTGGAGAATTGTGGTAGAAAGCTTGCAATAGTATTGCTGGGATGTCAAGCGAGAGCACTGTCAAACCAAGAAAAATATCAGGGTGAAACAGTGAATAAACCTGTAATAAAAATTGGGTTGTTTTGTGGAGGGCAATTTAGCAGGCACATTATAGATGAAGCATTGAATATGGCGGGTATTGGAGAGAAGGATGCTGTTTCCAAGTTCAGATTTAGAGCTAAAGATAAAAAAGCTGGTGGTATTGCAGGAGATATGCTGATTGAGACAGAAAAAAAGCAATATACAATCCCACGGGAAGAAAGAATCAGGCTGTTTGATATATGGAAGTGTTATCGTTGCAATGTATGTCTAGATTTTTATAATACAGAATGTGATATTGTATGTGGAGATCCTTGGGGAATTAATGATAGAGATGTTGCAGTTAAAAATGGGGCGAATGTAATATTAGCCAGGACAACTAAGGGACAGAGATTATTAGAAGATGCTTTAAAAGAAGGTATTATACAGGCAGAGGTAATACCGTTCGAAAAAATATATAAGGGCCAGAATATGTTGGACAGATTAATATATATCGGTAATATAAATAAGGAATATGTATTACCTTTTAAGCATATAGGGATAAAAAAGAATGGAATAGAAGAAAAAAAGAATAGAAATATATTGTATGATTTGAAATATTCTTACAGGCTTTATTTTTCAGAGCATCAAAATCTGAAAAATTTAATAAATAATAAAAAGAAGATATATGAGAGAAAAAAGCTGCTGACTAAATTCAAAAAAACAATAAAAACGATTTTAAAAAAGTTTTTTGGTGAAAAAGAGGGAAGAAATGCGTTCCGATAATTTTTTTAAAAATGTCTCAATGGGAATAGTAAGCCGACTTCTTAATCAATTATTGGGATTTGTTGTGAGAACAGTATTTATATATTCTTTATCAAAAGAATTTTTAGGAATTAACGGATTGTTTTCAAGTGTATTTGCGTTTTTGAATTTGACAGAATTAGGCTTAGGGAGTGCAATTGTTTTTGCGTTATATAAACCTTTGGCACAAGGTGACAGAGAAAAGATTAGGGAATTAATGAAATTTTACCGTCAGGCATATTGGGTAATAGGGAGTATTATTGGGATTCTGGGAATTGCTTTGATACCTTTTTTGCCATCTTTAGTTAAAGACGAAAACACATTAATTAATGTTAATATTATATATATTATTTATTTAGCTGAAACGGTGATTTCATATTGGTTTTGGGCATATAAGTCTTCTATGTTTATAGCAGATCAAAAGGAATATATTGCTTCTGTCATTAAAAACATAGTAGATATATTTAAATCATTATTTAGAATTATATTTCTTTTATTATTACAAAAATATCCAGTTATATCCTTTTATGTTTATTCAATATTAGGAATAGCTTTTATTCTTATTTCAAATTATCTTATTGGAAAAAAAGCAGATATTTTATATCCTTTTTTGTTAGAAGAGCCTGAAGAAAGGCTGCCAATATTAGAAAGAAATAATATCTTTAAAAATGTCATTGGTTTATCAGCATATAGAATCTCGGGAACTGTTAATAATGCAGTTGACACGCTTTTAATCTCTGCAGTTATTGGTCTTGTAGCAAATGGTATATATTCAAATTATGAATTATTGGTGTCAATAATTAATGGTATGATTTGGATTGTTGTTACAGCATTAGTTCCGGGAATCGGTAATTTGAATACAACAGAGAGCGATGAAAAAAAATATTTCTCTTTTCACTGTGTTGCGCTTTTAATGTTTTGGATTTATGGATTTTGTGGTATTTCATTATGGGTATTATTAAATCCATTTATAGGTTCTATATGGCTTGATGAAACTTATTTGCTCTCTGATACAACAGTAATGCTGATTTTTCTTAATTTCATAACAGGTGGTATGTTGACTGTTTTTAGTATATTTATTGAGGCTACTGGAAATTTTTCAAAACGAGGCTTGCTCAGTATTGCTTCTGCGGGTATTAATTTATTATTGTCTATTGTTTTTTTGCTTTATACAGATTTGGGAATCAGTGGTGTTATTTTAGCAACAATTATTGCCAGAATGATAACGATTGTTCCGTTTTATCCCAATATTGTGGCTAAAGAAGTTTTTAAAAAAAAGTCAAGACATTTTTTTTGTATATACTTTGGGTTATTATCAGTTAGTATTATTACTGGGGGAATTATATATTTTTTTACTTTTTTTATGCCAGGAAATTTGCCTGTTAAATTTTTATTTCAGATTTTAATTTGTATTATTGGAACAAACAGTATTTGGTATTTAATGTTTAGAAAAACAAAAGAATTCAACTATATAAAAAATGTATTGTTAACTATTATAAAAAAGTTTATTAGGAGTGGACAGCAGAATGGAAAGCCAAAGAGTTATTAACATAGTGGCAAATGATGATTATGTGCCAGATTATAATTTTGGATATCCTTGCATTTTACATGGTGTAGAGGCTATTTTAGATAAATTATATGGAGAAAGTGGATATCATTTAACCATCTACTCCCATTCGGATTTTCGTAAAAAGATAATTAGAGATTATTCCAGTACAATAAAGTATATCGATAGTAATCCTAAAAAGTTGTTGTGCATAGCAATATTAAAAAGGCTGGGGATTAAAGTGAGGGATGATAAATGGAGTAAGATCATTGATGAAATAATGGAAGCAGATCTGGTGGTTGGCCTTTATCCAATTAGCTTTTGTAGTAGTTTTAATTTGAATAAAAGGGCTAATAGATTATATGCATTAAAGATGGTTGCAGGACAAAATTTATTGTTAGTGATAGGAAAAATATTTGGGAAGCCTGTTGTGAAAACGGTTTGCAGTGTAGGGCCATTTACGAAAAGGACGGATGCTTTAGGGGCAAAATTGGCTGTAAGGTATTTGTGGGACAAGGTTTATGTCAGAGAAAAAAGAAGTGCTGAAGAATTAATGGTCTATGCTACTAAGAATAAAAAACCTGTTATTTCCCCAGACCTAGCTAATATCATGAGATATCAAAAAAAAGAATATTTAAGCTGTCGGCCTATAGGAATATCGGTGAGCTTTCAGATTATCAATCAGTGGAATGGAACAGAAAATTATTTGGTTTGTATAATAGAGTTATGTAACTATATTTTAAACCATTTTGATAATCCGATTTTACTAATACCAAATGAGTATACACCTATACTAAAATATAGTGATATTGACGTCGCACAATCCATATATTCTCGAATTATGGAGGGGAACAAGGAAGCAAAGGTGAGTATACTGGATATTAAAAATATGACCTGCCAGGAATTAAAGAATGAAATTGCTTCTTGTGAGGTTCTTGTAGCAAGTCGGTATCATTCCTGCGTTGCTGGTTTGTCCGCAGGGGTACCTACCTTAGTGATAGGATGGCATTGGAAATATGAAGAATTATTAACACTTTATGGACAGGAAGAATGGGTTCTTCCTACAGAATTATGTGGGAAGGATATACTGATTACAAAATTTACTGATTTTTGGAGGAATAGAAAAGCTATAAAGAAAGAATTGATAGAAACAGGCATAAACGTTTATAAGGAATGCTTCGAAAAGGGAAAAGAGATGTTTCAAATATAGGAACTACCTAGAAGGAATTGTAGAATGAAAGAAATAGAAAGCTATATTATCGAGTTTTTATGTGGAAATTATTCAGATCTGGTAATTTACGGGGATGAGAATAGTAATGGGAAAGTGAACATAATAAAAGATGAGAATTTCTATTTGAACTATGGAAAGAAAGAATCTCTGCCCAATTTGCCTTTTAAAGAACTTAGAGGAATTCCTATTTTGTTTGGGGATGCAAGAATAGAATTAAGAGAAGGGAAAGCATATATTTATGCAGATTTGATTGCATCAACTTATGTTATGATTTCAAGATATGAAGAAATGGTGGAGGATGATAAAAAGGATGGTTGGGGACGTTTTCCAGGAAGAGAATCATTAGCTTTTCGGGGAGGTTTTATTGACAGACCCCTTGTTGATGAATATAGAATTCTAGTGGAAAATGTCTTAAGAGAAGTTGGGGTTGAGATTAAAGAAAGAAAAGAAGAGATATCAAAAGTATATTTAACACATGATATAGATCAACCATGGGAGCAGCGGAATTTAAAAGGATTTTTTGTGAAGTTGGTTTATGGAATTCAACAGAAACACAAAATTAATTTTAATTCTTTAAAAGATTATCTGGGAATAAAAACAAAAGAATATCTTGAACCTTTCTCTTTTTTTATTGAGCAAGATCAAAAAATTAAAAGTTTATATACAGATAAATGTGAAAACATATATTTTGTATTGGCAAACACAGAGAAACAGTGGTTGACAGATTCATATATTAAAGATGAAAGATTCTTATGTATTATGAATATTTTAAAAGAAGCTGGATGTGACCTTGAACTGCATGCTAGTCCATTAACTAATAAAGCAATGGAAAAATTGAAAGACGAAAAGGATATGCTTGAAGAATATTTAGGCAATCCAGTAAAAAAAGTCAGAAATCATTGTTTGCTTGTTCGAAGTCCCTTAGACATGGAAAGCTTAATAGAAATTGGGATTACAGAAGATTTTTCTTGTGGTTATGCAGATATTGCAGGATTTCGATTAGGAACTTCCAGAGCTGTAAAATATATCAATCCTTATAATAAAAAATTAACAGATTTATTGTTACATCCATTGATTATTATGGATGGAACCTTAAATGATGAGCGATATATGAATTTGTCGCAAGAACAGGCATTAGAATATATAAAAAGATTATTATATGTTATCAAGAGAACAAACGGAGAATTAAATATTTTATGGCATAATCATACATGTGCAAAAAATAATGAATATCATAGAAATCTTTATAAGGCTGTTATAATATTAATACAGGAATTGGGTAGATATGAATAATTTAAAAGATGTATATGAGCGAAAATTTAATAATGAATGGAAGTGTGATCAAGAAGAAGTAGGAAGATATAGTTTGGGTTGGCTGTATCTTAAAGAATATTTACTTTCTAGAGAAAGAAACGTAAAAATTCTTGATGTTGGATGTGGAAATGGTAATTATTCTTTTTCATTACTTAAAAATCATTTTACAAATGTATATGCAATTGATTTGTTTGATGAGGTTCCTTTTACTTATTCAGGATTTCACTATCAAAAAGCTAGTATTGATAACTTGCCTTTTGATAGTGAATTTTTTGATTTTCTTTTTGTACAGTCTGTTATTTATTATTCGACAGATTATGAAAAAACGATTATAGAGTTAAAAAGAGTTTTAAAACCTGGAGGAATCATATATATTTCTGGCCATACAAAATATTCTATATATACATTAATACGGAGGTTAAAATTAAAATTACATCTAAGTTCTGTTGAACATTTGGAAAATGTTAAATTTCATTCGGTTGGATTTTATAAGAAACTTTTGGTAAAGTACAAATTCCATATTTTAAAAACGGATGGATGGGGAATGTTCTTACTGGATAATGTTTTTGCGCTTTTTGGAATAGCCAGTAGGGTACTCTGCTTCAATTATCAGGATCCAAGAAAAGTAATATGCAAAAATGATAGTTGGTGTAAATTTAAATCAATAGTAGGGTATCATTTTGTAATATTGGCAAAAAAGGATAAATAATATATTTTAAATAAGGTTATTTTAAGGAAATAGGGTAAGAAATTATAAAAGAATTTTGATGTTATAATAAAGTGTAAAAATTTTATAAATTAAGGAGCACATTATTAAGGAAAGATACTTTTGATATAGAAATTGATGCCAAATATGTGCTTGAGGAGAACTTTAGAACGAAAGATAATATTATAGCATTAATGAAAAAATTAATTGGAAATACAAAATAGAGTTTGAAAGCTATTTGTTATTATGGTGGAGGCGGAAAAATATGCAATTCAGAGACCTGCAAAGACAATATGAGAAACTAAAAGATTCTATTGATAAATCCATCGCAGAGGTATTATTTTCAGCACATTTTATATCTGGAGAACAGGTTACTGCTCTTGAGAATACTTTAGCCGATTATGTTGGTGTAAAACACTGTATCACCTGCGGAAACGGGACGGATGCTATAAGTATAGCATTGATGGCCTGGGGCATAGGTTCCGGTGACGCAGTATTCGTTCCGGACTTTACTTTTTTTTCCAGCGGCGAATGTCCGGCTGCCATTGGGGCAACACCGGTATTCGTAGATGTGAAGAAGGAGACCTACAATTTGGATCCGGAAGCCCTGGAACAAGAGGTAAAAAAGGTGCTGACAGATGGAAGGTACAAGCCCCGTGCAGTAATTGGAGTGGACTTATTCGGACTTCCGGCAGAATATAAAGCAATTCGCAGAATATGCGATAAATATCATCTTTTGTTGCTGGAGGATGGCGCTCAGGGATTCGGAGGAAGAATAGGAGAAAAGCGTGCCTGTTCTTTTGGTGATATCAGCACTACTTCCTTTTTCCCCGCAAAGCCCCTAGGATGTTATGGAGATGGCGGGGCTATATTTACAGATGATGATATGCTTGCAGAGCGGATGCGCTCTATAGCCGTCCATGGAAAGAACCGGGAGGATAAGTACGACAATATCCGTCTGGGCATGAACAGCAGGCTGGACACATTGCAGGCTGCTGTTTTGCAGCAGAAGCTTCAGGCATTTAAAGATTATGAGCTGGATGATGTAAACAAAGCAGCAGAGCTTTATACAAAGTGTTTGTCTGGTGTTTCCGGTCTGATACTTCCCACAGTAACGGAAGGCTACTATAGCTCCTGGGCACAGTATACGATTCAGCTGTCGCAGGATATAGATAGAACAGCGATGCAGGAAAGGCTGAAAGCACAAGGAATTCCTACAATGATTTATTATACAAAACCTATGCATAAGCAGGGAGCATTCCAGGGAACCTACAGTGCAGAAGCAAACTGTCCGGTTACAGAAGAGCTGTGCAATCGGGTGCTCTGTCTGCCTATCCATCCGTATTTAACGGAAGAGGAGATTGAAAAGGTGGCGGAGACTCTAAAGCAAGGTTTATAGGATACATGCTAAAATACATAAGGTTCTCCTGACAGGAGGCCTTATGTATATATTTTCTATATTTATTTCAAAGTTATTTCTGCAAATACATTTTCAAAAACCAATATATTGGTATCCAAGCATAAGAATATAGAGTCTTTTTTATCCATTTGAAAATATATAGAATAGATAGATTTTTATTCTTGACAATTGGCAAGCCACAAATAAGTATCATATTTCGTATATAATCAAAAAAACAAAGGAGGATTATATATGAAAACAAAAGAAAAACAATTAACAACTGTAACTCATAGGCTAACACAGTTAAAACCTGCTAAGTATAAGTCAATTCGGCTTGAAACAATAGCCGTACAGTGGCTGAAAAATACAAAGCTCCGAGTCAAGGAATCCTCCTATGTAAAATACTACAATATGATTCATAATCACATTATCCCGGATCTGGGTGCCTGGAAGATGGAGCAGCTTACGACAGAGGTTGTAGAGCTGTTTGTACAAAAAAAGCTTGAACGTGGGAGAAAGAACGGAAAAAGCGGATTATCTGAAAAAACGGTAAAGGATCTTCTGACAATTTTAAAAGAAATATGTCTTTATGCAGTGTATTTTGATATGGAAGTACCATGTCATTTTGAACTGGTTAGGATAAGGCACAGCGATCCCCGGGTAAAGGTCTTAGACAGACAAAATTGTATGGAACTAGTGGAATTCTTACTGCAGGATAATAGCTTGAAAAAAACAGGCATTTTGTTTAGCTTGTATATGGGTTTACGTTTGGGTGAGGTATGCGCATTAAAGCGGCAGCATATATTATATAAGGAAGGAATTCTCTGCATACGCAATACAATGCAGAGAATTCAGAACCTTAACGGAGAAGGAAAAAAAAACAAAGATTATTATAACGGAACCGAAAAGTCCTCATTCTGTTCGCGATATACCGATTCCGGCGCTACTGATGGAGCGATTGGAAAAACTGAAGGAGCTTCCGGAGGACGCTTATCTTTTAACAGGAAGCAGAGAACGGTTTATCGAACCTCGGACATTAGAAAATATATTAAAAGGCTATTTACAGAAATGTAATATAGAAAGGATGAATTTTCATGTACTTCGACATACATTTGCAACAAGATATATTGAGGAAGGATTTGATGCAAAATCATTGAGCGAGATTCTTGGACATGCTGATGTAAGTATAACCTTGAATCGATATGTACATTCTTCTATGGAACAAAAAAGAGAAAATATGGATAAAATTCTCTTATACTCACCAGAACTGATATCTTAAAAGGTTTATTTATTATATGTATATATTTTAAAGCTTTAAAGGATAAAATATGAATGTGATGAAAACAGAGAGAGGGGGAAGTCGGGGGAATATAAAATTTTCGTAGAGTATTTAACTCTATGAAAAGCAACTATTGTTTTGATTGTTTTAGAGAAAAGATATATGGATTTCGAAGAAATAGATAAAAGAAATGGTAGAACCGGAAGATGCTTAAGGAATTTTATGGAAATATTAAGTAAAAAATTGAAAAACAAAGAAATATGTTTACGTTTCACAAGATTTGTGCTATGATATCTTAGAAAAAAGCAGAAGGGATTCCCTCCTGCTATCATAGAGTTAAATACTCTACGAAAATTTTCACCTGCAAATTAGTTTCCAATCTGAGGTGAAGCGCTGTGTCAGATTTCCAGAATAAGTATTTTGTTTTGACATTGCCATTAAAAACAGAATTGTGGCAGCAGCATGTGTTAGAAAAGCGGTTTGAAATAAATCGGCAGATATATAATGCTTTACTACAAAATGCCATGAAACGATATAAGCAAATGTCTCAAACAAAATTGTATCGGGCGAATAAAGAAGCATTGCTTTATACCACAGAGAAGAAAGCACGAAAAAAACTTTTACAGGAGCGTGACAGTCTTGTAGCTAAGTATCAGCTTCGAAATTATGATATCTGCAAGGAAACAACAGAATATCGACAGTATTTTTCGGAACATACGGACAGCCCTATTGTTCAGAATCTGGCAAGCGAGGTTGGTCAGGCCATAGATGGCTTAGTGAAGGGAAGCGCCAGTCAAGTATATCTGAAAAAGCAGGGGCAGCTGAAAAGCCTTTCAGGAAAGACAAATCGTTCATCAATTAAATTCAGGGAAGGAAACCTTGTCTGGAAGGGGCTTACAATTCCAATTGATAGAAAAAATTGGAACTGGTACGAAGAAGAGGCTTTAAAACGGGAAATACGCTATTGCAGAATTAAAAAATCTGTAATTCGCGGAAAAGACAGGTATTTTTTGGAAATAGTTCTCAAGGGAGATGTACCTGTTAAAAGAAATGAAGATGCGACTGGTGTAGTAGGATTAGATATAGGCTGCCAAAAGGTGGAGGCTGTAACACAAAATCAAATACACACATATATTCTTCCGTTTAAAAACCGCAGGCTGGAGCAAAAAAAGCGTGAACTCAGTCAGTATATGGAACGAAGCCGAAGAAGCATGAATCCCGGGAATTATGAACCAAATGGCCGAATAAAAAAGGGCAGTAATCACTGGGTTTACTCAAATAAGTATCAGAAAGCGAGACTTATTTATCAGGAGCTTTGCCGGAAGCAAGCTGTATTGCAGAAGCAATCACAATATAAGCTTGCACAGGAAATCAGCTCCAGCGGCTCCTGCTTTTATATAGAAGAAACAGGCCGGGTAAAGCTGGATGGGGTAAGATTTAGCGGTGTTTATCACATGCAGACAGCACCGTCAGGTTTTTTAAAGGTTTTAGAGTACAAATTAAATCAACAAGGGAAACAGCTATTATTTAGATAAGATAGGTTTGGTCTTGAGGCGGGCCGATATCCGTAACGGATGAAAGCCTTCGTGAAAAGGGGGGACTGCCAGAGGTACCTCGGTTCTCTGCAGAAGCCTAGGAGCGAAGGACCTTCTGAGAGCAGTTGTCAGAAGAGCTTCAGTATAGAATATTTAATAAATAATTCTATTGCACAGCTTGGCGCAAAGTATTTATAAGGCTGAACTGTAACGACAAAATCTTAAGCTTTGAAATCGTCGCATTGCCGCGTTTTAAAGGGTAAGAGGTTATGATTGTGTATCTGTATCAGCATCTTTTTGATGGTGAAATGGCGAAGCTTACCTTTTTTGCGGAATTGTTTAGAATATATGGATTATCAATTTGTAAAAAGGAAGGGCAGAGCTTATATGTGGTATGTGATACAGGTAAGGACAGGCAGCGAAAAAGAGATTGTCAAACAATGCCGGACAGTGATTCCGCAGGAAATTTTGGAGAGTAGCTTTCTTCCGTATTTTGAGGAGATGAAGCGGTATCAGGGAAGCTGGCACAGACAAAAAAAATTGCTTTTTCCAGGATATGTTTTCCTAATCAGCAAGGATTCGGGAGTACTTTATCAAGGGTTGAAAAAAGTAATAGGTCTGACAAAGCTTTTAAAAACAGGAGAGCAAATTATTGCATTGACAGAGGCAGAAAAAGCATTTTTATTAAAGCTTGGCGGGGAAGAACAGCTGGTAAAAATGTCAACAGGATTGATGGAACAGGATCGAATTGTGATCCTGAATGGTCCATTGAAGGGGCTGGAGGGATATATCAAAAGGATAGACCGCCACAGGCGGGAGGCATGCCTGGAGCTTCCCTTGTTTGGGAGAATGTTGGATACGAAGGTAGGCTTGGAGATTATAGCGAAGAAATGATTGGGAAGGCAGATGTCAAAGAAAAGCTATTTAAAATGGAAAAGAATAATGGATATTTTATTGTCAGGTATTGGGGTAATTGTATTATTACCTCTTTTTTGTGTCCTGATTATTTGGATTAAATGTGATTCGAGAGGACCGATATTGTTCCGGCAGAAAAGAGTTGGAATTCACAAAAAACATTTTTATATTTTGAAATTTCGCACTATGCGGATAGATACTCCGAAAGATGTTCCTACCCATCTGCTGTCGAATCCAGAACAGTATATTACAAAAGCGGGCGGGTTTCTGCGGAAGACCTCGCTGGATGAACTGCCGCAGATTTTAAATATCCTGAAAGGGGATATGAGTATTATCGGTCCGCGGCCAGCGCTTTGGAATCAGTATGATTTGATTGAAGAGAGGGATAAGTATGGGGCGAATGATGTGATGCCTGGCCTTACTGGGTGGGCTCAGATTAACGGGAGAGATGAGCTGGAGATTCCGGTGAAGGCCAAGCTGGATGGGGAGTATGTGGAGAAAATGAGTTTTTTCTTTGATACAAAGTGCTTTATTGGAACGATATTATCGGTGATGAAGCATGAGGGAGTAGTTGAAGGTGGAACAGGCAGATTAAAGAGGATAGTTAGAAAATAGATGAGGGAAAAGTATGATACATGTGTTGATAACTGGGGCAGGTAGTTATATTGGAACCTCAGTAGAACAATGGCTGAATCAGTGGCCTAATGACTATCAGGTAGATACCATAGACATGATAGGCGATTCCTGGAAAAAGAAAAGTTTTTCTGACTATGATACAGTGTTTCATGTGGCGGGAATCGTTCATAAAAAAGAAAAGCCAGAAATGTATGAGCTATATCAGAAGATCAACAAGGCTCTTCCTATCGAGGTTGCCAAAAAAGCAAAGAATGCAGGTGTAAAGCAATTTATATTTATGAGTTCTATGAGTGTTTATGGAATTATCTCTGGGAGTATTAATAAGGAGACAAAACCTAATCCTAACACACTTTATGGAAAGAGTAAATGGGATGCAGAAAAGATTTTAAATGGAATGGAGACAGAAGAGTTCCGAATAGCAGTTTTACGGCCGCCAATGATTTATGGCGATGGGTGTAAAGGCAACTATCAGACGTTGGTTAAGATTGCACAGAAAAGCCCTGTATTTCCTGAAATTAAGAATCGTAGGAGCATGTGCCATATTAATATATTATGTGAGGGAGTAAAAGAGTTAATCGATCAAAAAGAAAGCGGATTATTTTTTCCACAAAATGAAGAATATGTTTGTACATTTGAAATGGTCCGGGAAATAGCGAAACAAAAAGGACACCAAATTTGGATTACGCCATTATTAAATCCGTTTGTCAGGATAGGCTGCAAAGTTCCTGGTGCGTTAGGAAAAACCTTAAACAAGGCTTTTGGGAGTTTGGTTTATGCACGAGATTAAAAAAGTGTTGTTTGTAGCTACGGTTGTAAAAAAGCATATAAATGCATTTCATCTTCCATATATCAAAATGTTTCATGAAGCCGGCTGGGAAGTATCTGTTTGTGCACGGAATGATTTTGAAAATAAGGATGAATGTGAAATCCCTTTTTGTGATATATTTTATGATCTTCCATTTGAAAGATTCCCTTTAAAAAGAAATAATCTTAAAGTATTTTATCAATTAAAAAAATTAGTTGAGGAGGAAAAATACGATATCATTCATTGTCATACGCCGACGGGAGGAATGCTTACACGTATTGCTGGACGTAAGGTAAGAAAAAATGGGACTACAATTATTTATACGGCGCATGGTTTTCATTTTTATAAAGGGTCACCATTATTGAATTGGATGTTATATTTTCCTATTGAATACTGGCTGTCAAAATATACAGATATTTTAATTACAATAAATGAAGAAGATTATCACTTGGCTCAAAGATATTTTAGAGCATCTCAGATAGAATATGTACCTGGAGTGGGAATTGACATTAAAAGAATTGATAATGTATGTATAAATAAGAGTGCCAAAAGGCAGGAGCTTGGAATAGGAGAAAAGGATTTTGTAATTTTATCTGTTGGTGAAGTAAATAAAAATAAAAACCAAGCTTTAGTAGTAAAAGGAGTGAATGCAATAGGAAGTGACACTCTTCATTATATAATATGTGGAAAAGGCCCATGTGAAAATAGGATTCGCAAGCTGTCCCAAAAGTTAAAAATAGAAAAAAATATACGGTTAGTGGGTTTTCGGAATGATGTTATTGAGATATACAAAATGGCAGATGCTTTTGTATTTCCGTCCAAAAGAGAAGGGCTTTCTTTGGCTCTAATGGAAGCAATGGCATCAGGGCTGCCATGTATTGTTTCCGATATTCGGGGAAATAGAGATCTGATAGAAAATAATAAAGGTGGAATTCACATTTCTGGTAATAGTGTATTTGAGTTAGAGGAGGCTATAAGGAAAATAATGACCAGTATACCCTTACGACAGAAAATGAGAGATTATAATATAAGAAGAATACAGGAGTTTTCTTTGGAAAATGTGAGCGATATTATGAAACAAATTTATAGAATAAATAAAAAGGAAAAATTAAATTGACTAAATCAGGACCTTTCATTAGTATAATTGTTCCAGTTTATAATGTAGAGGATTATATTTGTGAATGTATTAATAGTATGCTCAGTGTAGATAAGGATTTAATAGAAATTATACTTATTGATGATGGATCCATTGATGCTTCAGGCAAAATCTGTGATTATTTTGCAAGAAAACATAGGAATATATTTGTTTTTCATCAAAAAAATCAAGGTGCATCAGTGGCAAGAAACAGAGGAATTCAGGAGGCAAAAGGAAATTATATATTATTTGTTGATTCGGACGATTATATAGAATCAGATATTATAAGAGAAATATTAAGACTGATACAAGCTGAACCAGATATAGATGTTATTTTTTTGACAGGAAAAAAGGTATATTCTAATGGGAGACAAGTATATTTAGATCAAAAATATGATAGGAGCAAAATCAAGAATCATACACAAGAAGAGGTGATAAAATATCTAGCGACTTTAAAAAAGTATCCAGGTAGTGCCTGCACAAAAGCAGTTAGAAAGAATATAATTGTTCAGAACAATATTCTTTTTAAAGAAGGTAAAACATCTGAAGATTTAATATGGTGTCTTAAAGTGTTTTTAAATGCTTATAAATTTGATGCTTTGGAGGAAAATTATTATTTTTACCGTCAACAAAGGGAGGGGTCTGTTACTCAATCATTTAATGAAAATAAGTTGTTATGTTTGATGGAGGTTATATCTGATTCATGTATAATAGCAAAAAATCACCAGGAAGTAGAGGAAGCAATTTATAGTTTTATGGCATATGAATATGCCATAGCTTTATTAATATATTGTAATGGAAAAAAGACAATTTCTAAGAAGAACCTAGAAAGTTGTAAAAGATTTTTTCGGGACTATCAGTTTTTACTTTTATATAAAAAAAGTGTAGGTGTGAAGATGATGCGATATTTGCTAAAAGCTTTGGGGATAGACGCAGTCTCGAAATTAGTTGGGTTATATTATAGGATAAAATAGCAATGGATAAAATATCAGTAATTATTCCCGTTTATAATATTGAAAAATATGTTAAGAAATGCATTTTATCAGTCGTAAATCAGACATATTCAAATTTAGAAATATTATTAGTAGATGACGGATCGACAGACTTATCGGGAATTATATGTGATAATATGTCTGAATTGGACGATCGAATCAAAGTAATTCATAAAAAAAATGGTGGATTATCTGATGCAAGAAATGTTGGAATGGAAAATGCGACTGGAGAATATATCAGCTTTATAGATGGCGATGATTATATAGAACCGGAGATGCTGGGGAGTTTATTAGAATTGTGCCATAAAGAAAGGGCAGAGATTGCCATAGCCAATGTTTGCCAAATATATAAAGATTTTATTTATGTTCCTGAAACCAGTCGGGTATGGACTTGTTCAGGTGAGGAGGCGGTATATCAGCATTTTTATGGAAATGAGCACTATCAATTTATAAATGCGGTGTGGAATAAACTGTATTACTTTGAAACAATTAAACAGCTAAGATTTCCGAAGGGAAAGAATTATGAGGATATTTGTTTTACAGTAGAGGCTTATTTAAGAAGTCATAGGGTTGTATGTGCTGGGAAGAACTATTACAATTACGTTGTAGAAAGATCAGGGAGCATTATGAACGAAGGTATAGAACCAGGACAAGCCCTGAGCGCAATTGAGAATTGTGAAGAAAGAAATAAAATATTGAAATTATATGGTAATGCAGAACTATATGAGCTAAGCTTAAATAACTATTTAAATCAATTATTTCTAAGCTATTATAGGATTTATATAAGTAAAAAAATTAAGGATAAAAAAATATACCAAAAAGTAATTCAGAAAAAGCTATTACAAGTTTGTAAGGAATGTAAGATACGAACAAGAACTTGGAGAAAAGCCAATTTGTTCCGCATGGCTTTCTTTTTTTCCCCGCAATTTTGTTGTCTGTTAATGGGATATAAATTGAAGTCAATTCGGGAAAGGTTTAAAAAGAATGGTTATTATTAAAATAATGGGTGGCTTAGGAAATCAAATGTTCCAGGCTGCCCTATATAAAAGTATGGAGATTGAGGGAAAAGAAGTAAAAGCTGATCTAACACATATACAAAAATATGGAAATATTCACAATGGATATGAATTAAAGAGGATTTTTGGGTTAGATTTAGCGGAAGCATCTGAAAAAGAAATAAATAAATTTGCCGACTTACAATTAACTCTTTGGGGAAGATTGAAAAGGAAAATAGGTGGAATTCGGAAGGCAACACATTATTTAGAGCAGGCCTATGAATATAAACCTGAAATATTAGGGCTAAATACTATTTATCTGGAAGGATATTGGCAGACGGAAAAGTATTTTAAAAATATCAGAAGTGAAATTTTGAAGATGTTTACATTTCCCCACATAGTTGATAAGAAGAATAAGGAATGCTTGTCAGAAATTTTAAATAATGAATCGGTAGCTATTCATATTAGAAGAGGAGATTATTTATCCGGGGACAATCTGGATAATTATGGGAATATATGTACAAAAGCTTATTACAGCAGAGCTATTGCTTATATTCAGAATCATGTAACCAACCCTTTCTTCTACGTGTTCAGTGATGAGATTGAATGGATACAAAAAAATTTTGATTTGGGAAGTATCAGGCTTGTGAATTGGAATTCGGATAATAAAAGTTTTCTGGACATGCAGTTAATGAGCTTGTGTAAACATCAGATTATAGCGAACAGTACATTTAGCTGGTGGGCGGCTTGGCTGAATCAAAATCCTGATAAGATAGTAATCATGCCTGAGAAATGGATGAATTATACCGAAAATCCGGATATTGGATGTGAAGGGTGGATTAGATTAGGTGCGGATGGATAGAATTTCAAAACCTTTGGTTTCCGTTGTCATGTCTGTTTTCAACAATGAGTTATATGTAAAAGAGGCCATAGACAGTATCTTAAATCAGACTTTTAAGGATTTTGAATTTATTATTTTGGATGATGGATCTACGGATAGAAGCGTTGACATCATTCAGGGATATACAGACAGTAGAATTCGTTTTTGCCGGAATGAAAGGAATCTGGGGTTAAGAGACAGTTTGAACAGAGGAATTCGGCTGGCAGAGGGGACATATATTGCTAGAATGGATTCAGATGATATTGCTTCTGAGAGAAGACTTGAGATACAGGCGGAATATATGGAACGACATCCTGATGTAGCCATGTGCGGAGGAAATGTTCATTATTTAATTGAGGGAAAAATAAAAAGGAACAAAGAGCTATTTCCGTGTTCTTTTCAGGAGATACGTATTGCACTGCTTCGATATAACTGCTTTTTTCATCCTACAGTGATGTTGAGAACGGATTTTATTCGAGCACATGAGTTGTATTATCAGAGGACATTTGCAGATGATTATGATTTGTGGATGCGGATAATGAATCAGTCAGTATTGCATGGAAAGCAGATGATAAATTTGCCGGAGATTTTTTTGAATTATAGAATCCATAGTTCAAATTTTGGAAAAAGAAAGGAGGAAATAGCAAAGGAAGTAACAGATATTCAAAAGGAATATGTAGAGACTTTAGACTTGCAAAAAGAAGAAAAAGATAAACTAATAAAAGGGTATGCAGGACAATTGTCTAAAATACAGGATATAAGTGAAAACGGAAGGATTTTGATGAAATATGCACGACAGATGATTGGTGAAATGGATGATCAGATATTGCTTGTATTATCAAAGCATTATTATGAACTATGTTATATGTATAGTGAGTTTGGCATATCAGTATTTCATGTGTTTTGCAGATTTGAAGAGTTGAATCATGTCAAATTAAAGGATAAATGTAGATTGTTTATTAAATGTGTTTTTAAGGGAAGAATTCATAAGCCCTTTTATAAAAATAAGTAATATGATGGAGGCAATATGTTAAACAATAAAGTGATATTGATAACAGGCGGAACAGGCTCTTTTGGCCATCATTTTGTAGATTATGTACTAAAACATTATCAGCCGAAAAAAGTTATTATTTACTCTAGAGATGAGTACAAGCAATTTTTAATGGAAAATGCTTATAGAGAATACAGAGATATACTGCGCTATTTTATTGGAGATGTCCGAGATCCGGATCGCCTTCGAATGGCCATGAAAGGTATAGATTATGTGATTCATGCAGCTGCATTAAAACAGGTTCCGGCCTGTGAATATAATCCCAATGAAGCGATCAAAACGAATATTAATGGAGCAATGAATGTGATCAATGCTTCTTTGGATGCGGGGGTAAAGAAGGTTGTGGCATTATCTACAGATAAAGCCGTAAATCCTATTAATCTGTATGGAGGGACAAAATTAGTGTCGGATAAGCTGTTTACTGCGGCGAATGCTTATTCCGGAAAGGATGGGACCAGATTTGCGGTGGTCCGCTATGGAAATGTGGCTGGGAGCAGAGGAAGCGTGATTCCCTTCTTCCAGAATATTATAGACAATGGAGGAACTGAACTTCCTATTACGGATTATCGGATGACACGGTTCTGGATTAGTCTGGAGCAGGGGGTAGAGCTGGTTATCAAAGCGCTAGAAGAGGCTCGTGGTGGAGAGACATTTATTTCCAAAATCCCTTCATTTAAAATTATAGATCTGGCACAGGCCATGATGCCGGGATGTGAGATGCCGGAGGTGGGAATCCGGGAAGGAGAAAAGCTTCATGAAATCATGGTGACCAGAGAGGATTCTCTCCACACCTATGAATATGAAAAGCATTTTATTGTTTACCCCCATTATAACTGGTGGGGAAAAAAGGACATTATTCCAGAGGGAAGGCTGGTAACCTCTGAGTTTGAATACAGTTCCGGAACGAATACGGAATGGCTGGATATAGAAGATTTAAAAGAAAAGCTTAAGACAGATTTGGATGAGCATTAAAAGCTCTTTTTTTATGCAAAAATGAGGAAGGAGCGGGATGCTTCATATGGATAGATTAGCGATAGATGGCGGACAGCCTGTTCGGAAAGAAAAGATATTTTACGGAAAACAATGGATTGACGAGGATGACAGAAAGGCTGTTAGCGAAGTTCTGACAAGTGATTTTATTACCTGCGGGCCAAAGGTGGGAGAGTTGGAACAAGCACTTGCAGACTATGCGGGAGCAGGATATGCTGTGGCAGTTTCCAATGGAACAGCGGCCCTTCACTGTGCATGTCTGGCAGCCGGAATCGGACCAGGAGAGGAAGTGATTACCACGCCCCTGACCTTTGCGGCAAGCGCCAACTGTGCGCTGTACTGCGGAGCGAGGCCAGTATTTGCAGATGTAGAGCCTGACACATATAATATCGATCCAAAAAGCATAGAGGCACATATTACAGAAAAGACAAAGGCTGTGGTCGCCGTAGACTTTACAGGACAGGCTGTAAAGAACAAAGAAATCAGAGAACTGTGCGATAAGTATAATCTGTTCTTTATTGAAGATGCGGCCCATTCCATAGGAACTAAGTATGATGGGAAGCAGGTGGGAAGCCTTGCAGATATGACTTGCTTTTCTTTCCATCCGGTAAAAACTATTACCTCGGGAGAAGGAGGGGCAGTTCTAACGAATGACAGGGAGCTTTATCAAAAGCTAGTCCTTGCTCATACACACGGTATTACCCATGAAGAAACGCAGATGGAAGAGGCGCCCCATGAAGGCCCCTGGTACTATGAACAAGTATCTCTAGGCTATAACTACCGAATGACAGACTTCCAGGCAGCCTTGCTATTGAGCCAGCTAAAAAAAATGGATCAGTTCGTAAAAAGAAGGAAGGAGATTGTAAGGAGATATAACAAGGCTTTCCGTGATATTCCTGAGATTATTTTGCAGGAAGAAATACCGAAATCAGACGCCTGTAAGCATCTGTATATAATCCAATTAGACCTTAAAAAGCTGACATGTACCAGACGTCAGTTTTTTGATGCAATGTCAGCAGAAAATGTGCAATGCCAGATTCATTATGTGCCTGTTTACTGGTTCCCTTATTACAGACATCTTGGGTATGAAAAGGGCCTGTGTCCTAATGCAGAGGAAATATATAAGGGAATAGTAAGTATCCCTCTTTATCCAAAGATGACAGAGCAAGATGTGGAAGATGTGATACATGCAGTTACAAAGGTAATAGGAAATTATAGACATTAGCTTTTATTAAAAAAGACAGTAAGGAAATAGTTCATTCATAGAAATGGTATGGTGAAAAAGTGAAAGTAGCAATTATAACAGCCCGTGGCGGCTCAAAAAGAATTCCCAAGAAAAATATCAAAGAATTTTGTGGAAAACCGATTATTGCATACAGCATTGAAGCAGCATTGAAAAGCGGTATCTTTGATGAAGTCATGGTGTCTACAGACAGTGAGGAAATTGCGAAAGTTGCAGAGCAGTATGGTGCAGTTGTGCCATTTATGCGAAGTGAAGCCACAAGCAATGACTGGGCAGTTACTGCAGATGTGTTGAAAGAAGTGCTTGCTGATTATACAGCTAGAGGAAAACAGTTTGATTTGCTCTGTTGTATCTATCCGACAGCGCCATTTATAACAGCGGAAAAATTGAGACAGGCAGAAAGTTTATTAGAACATGAGAAGGCCGATTCTTTAATGCCAGTTGTGAGATTCAATTTTCCACCACAGAGAGGACTGCTAATCAAAGACAATAGGGCAGGGTATCAATATCCGGAATTTGAGACAGCCAGAAGCCAGGATTTGGAACCAATCTATCATGACTGCGGACAATTTTATTTCTGCAGAACAGAGGCATTATTGAAATATAGTTCGCTAGTTACACCAAATATAGTGCCAATGATTGTGCCAGATGAGGAGGTGCAGGATATAGACAGCCCATCAGACTGGAAAATAGCAGAAATGAAATACAGATTGATGGTTCAAAAAGTTATCAAGAGGGATTTTGAAATTTAAAATTAATAGCAGAAAGGAAAGAAAAATATGTATAAGACAGAACAGGAAGATTTTTGGAGTGGAAAATTTGGAGACGCGTATGTAGAAAGAAATAGTGATGAAACCATACTTGCCTCAAACACAGCACTATTTTCCACAGTATTGTCCAGAACGGGGGGGGGTGAAACGTGTAATTGAATTCGGATCTAATATTGGCATAAATCTGCGTGCGATAAAAATGCTGATTCCTTCTGTAGAATGTTCAGCGATTGAGATTAATATAAAAGCTTTGGATGTGTTAAAACAGTTTCTTCCGCATGAAAATATATATGAAGGATCAATTTTGGACTTTGATGCAGAAGCGGTTAAAGAACAGTTCGATATGGCTTTAATTAAAGGGGTTTTGATTCATATTAATCCAGAAGAATTAAAGCATGTTTATGAAAAGCTTTATAAATGTTCAAAGAAATATATCTGTATAGCGGAGTATTACAATCCGACACCTGTTGAAATTAACTATCGTGGGTATGAAAACAGATTATTTAAGAGAGATTTTGCAGGTGAAATGATGGATAAGTTTTCGGATTTAGAGCTGGTTGATTATGGATTTGTATATCATAGAGATAATAATTTTCCGCAGGATGATATTACATGGTTTTTGCTCAAGAAAGCTGAGAAATAGAAATGTTTAATGATAGGAATGTAGAACGATAAAAAAGGCGAAAGCGGCAGTTCTGTTTTTGCAAAACAGAGGCATTATTGAAATATAGAGTGACGGCTCAGAAAATGGAGGGTGGAGATGTTCCAGTTATTTGAAAAAATAACTAAAGGCAAAGTTTATGTTATTGCAGAAGTGAGTGCTAATCATGGAGGAAGTCTTGAAAATGCGCTGGAGCTTGTCAGACAGTCAGCGGAAGCCGGTGCGGACTGCGTAAAAATTCAGACTTATACAGCAGAAACCATGACAATTGACTGCGATAATGAATATTTCCGTATTCATGGCGGGCTGTGGGACGGATATAAACTTTATGATTTATACACAGAAGCAGGGACACCCTGGGAATGGCAGGAACGTATCAAAGAGGAGTGTGAAAAAAACGGTGTGGATTTTTTGTCCACACCGTTTGACTATACAGCAGTAGACTTTTTGGAAGATATACAAACAGAAGCTTACAAAATAGCCAGCTTTGAGCTGGTGGATATCCCACTGATTGAGTATACGGCCTCAAAAGGAAAACCTATGATCATTTCATGTGGTATGGGGAATATAGAAGAGATACAGGATGCAGTTGATGCCTGCCATAGAATGGGAAATGAACAGATCATCCTGTTAAAGTGCTGCAGTGAATATCCGGCAGACTGGGCAGACATGCATCTTGCAGATATTCCGGATATGAGGCAAAGATTTCAGGTGCCGATAGGGCTTTCGGATCACAGTGAGGGGAGCTTGGGAGCCATAGTCGGCGTTTCTTTGGGAGCATGTGTAATAGAAAAGCATGTATGTTTGCCTGGAGTAGAGAGTCCGGACAGCAGGTTTAGCATGCAGATAGGTGACTTTGCACAGATGGTATTGGATGTACGGAATGCAAAACTGCTGCTGAGGAAGTCAGGATATAAACTAACAGAGAAAGAGAAGAGTTCAACAGTCTTTCGAAGAAGTGTTTTTGCGGTAAAGGATATAAAAGAAGGGGAGTTATTTACAGATGATAATTTGCGTGTGATTCGCCCAGGATATGGCGTGGCACCAAAACATTTAAAAGAACTGCTGGGAAAGGAAAGCCCAAGATGTATCCATAGAGGAGAACCGATTAAAAATACGGATATATAAAAACGGTTGGGGGAATAAGGTTAAAATGCCGAAACAAAAACTTTTTCTAAGAAAAGCAGATATGACAGATTTGGATATGCTGTTTGAATGGGCGAATAATGAGCTTGTAAGGCAGAATGCTTTTAATACGGAACAGATTTCTTATGAGGAACATAAAAAATGGTTTAAAGAGCTTTTGGATGATAGTAAACAGATGCAATTTATTATGTATTCAGGAAGCGAGCCGATTGGTCAGGCAAGGCTGTCTATTCATATGGATGAAGCCGAGATAGATTATAGTATAGCATCTGAAAAGCGGGGTATGGGGTATGGAAAAGAACTCATACATCTTCTTCAGAAAATAGTCTCTAACGAATATACTTCAATAAGAAAACTGGTGGCAAAAGTGAAAACATCTAATGCAGCATCCATATGTTGTTTTAGAAAAAATGGGTTTTCCGAAACATATAGCCAGTATGAGTATGATATGACAAAATGCAGATCGGAAGGTTATCACATTTAGTGCTGAACTGAATTTGGAGAAGAATTGATGGCAAATTATATAATTGCAACGATAAAATCATGGAATATGGATAACTGTAGGAAATTGGAAGAACAATTTCCGAATCATAATTTCCGGATAGTGACTAAGAAAGAAGAATTAATATATAAAAATCTTTCCGATATCAAGCCGGAATTTATTTTTTTTCCGCATTGGTCATGGATAATACCAGAAGAGGTTTATGAACATTTTAACTGTGTGGTTTTTCATATGACGGATTTACCTTTTGGAAGAGGTGGAAGCCCACTGCAGAATCTGATTGTACGGGGAATTTATCGCACAAAAATAACTGCTATCAAGGTTGATGGCGGATTGGATACAGGGGATATATATTTTAAAGAACCCATAGATATAAGTATAGGAAATGCGGATGAAATTCTCGAAAAAATATCCGAGGCGATATTTAGCAGGATGATTCCACAATTTATTACAGGAAATATTACATTAAAGCCGCAGCAGGGACAGGCAGTTGTATTTCCACGCAGGCGCCCTGAAGAAAGCGAGATACCAGAAGGGTTATCACAAAGACAGATATATGATTATATACGGATGCTGGATGGAGAGGGGTATCCGCCTGCATATACAAAATGCCAAAGCAGAAAAGTATATTACAGAAATGCAAGGCTGATAGATGATGTGGTATATGCAGAGGCAGAGTTCAGGAGGGGAAAGTGATGGAAAATGTTCTTGTTGTTGCGGCTCATCCGGACGATGAATTGCTGGGTGTTGGTGGAACAATTCGTTTATTAGCAGATAAAGGGATATGTGCTCGTGCGCTGATCCTGGCAGAAGGTCTGACTTCACGGAAAAGTAACCGGAATGAAACTGGGAAAAATGAGCTAATACAATTGCAGCAAGATGCTTTTGCAGCGTCTAGGGAAGCGGGCTATAAAAGCATTGAATTTTGTGGCTTTCCGGATAACCGTATGGACGAAGTGGATTTGTTGGAGCTTGTAAAGACAGTGGAGGGTTATATCCAAAAATATAAGCCGGATACAGTTTTTACACATCATCATGGAGATCTGAATGTTGATCATCAAAAAACCTGTGAAGCAGTTTTAACAGCTTGCAGGCCTGTGGGAGCATATCGAGTTAAGCGGATTTATGCATTTGAGACACCATCCTCCACAGAATGGAATTTTCGGTATATGGAGCCGTTCAGACCCAATGTGTTTTTTGATGTAAGCGGGACACTGGAAGCGAAGATTAGAGGGATGGCCTGCTATAGAAGTGAAAGTGCAAAATCACCACATCCAAGAAGCGCGGAGGCGCTTCGGGCTTTGGGAAAATACAGAGGCTCAAATGTGGGATTTGCTTTCGCCGAGGCCTTCGAACTTTTGCGAGAGGTAGTAGGAGAAATAGAGCAGATTCCGGGGGGGGGGTATTGGACAAATAAAATAAAGAGCAATATCTCTGGCGCAGCCATGCACCAGGTGGCGGCATGAAAATTCTTTGTTTGTATAACAATGAGTGTGCAGCCGAGCTCTTTGAATGGATAAAAGAACAAGGTCATGAAACTATTTGCAGTTCAGAAAAATTAAAGGCGCAATGGTGCAGGGAGCAAAAATTTGATTTAGCGGTCAGCTATACGTACAGATATATTTTAACAGAAGAGATTTTACTGTTATTAAACCAAAATGTAGTTAATATTCATAATGCCTATCTGCCATGGAACCGCGGGGCAGATCCAAATATCTGGAGTATTGTGGATGATACGCCAAGAGGGGTGACACTGCACTATATGGATACTTCCTTGGACAAAGGCAGCATTATAGCACAGAAGCTGGTAGGGAAAAGGCCGGGGGAAACATTGCGGAGCAGCTATGAAGAGCTTGATAAGGCGGCAAAAGAATTATTTAAAGAGGCATTTATTTATTATAAAGACTGGCCTCAGATGAAAAAGATCCCTTTGAGTAAGGGGACATACCATTCTTTAAAGGATGGGATGACAGTTAAAGACATAATAGAAACTTATGACATGTCTTTAGATATGTTTAAGAAACGGTTAGAAAGAAAAAAATGAATGTTTATATAATTGCACATGGTGACACATGTATCGGAATGGGACATGTTATGCGCTGCTTGGCCTTGGCAGAAGCCTTTCGGGACATCGGGCATAAAGTATGCTTTTACAGCAAATATATGCAGGGTGCAGAAAAAATTAGGCAGAAGGGGTTTGAGGTAACAGGTTATAAAAATGCAGATGGAATTGCTTCTCAAAGAGCAGATACTTTTCATTATGGAACTGCGGGAGAACTGTTTACAGATATAAAAGAGATTATGAACAGTATACAGGAAACACAGGATGTTATAATTGTTGACAGCTATAATGTTACCTATGGCTTTTTTGAAAATTTGAAAGTTAAGACCCGTTGCCTAGCTTATATTGATGATATCAATGCATTTCCGTATCCGGTGGATATTTTGATCAATGGAAGTGCAGGAGCAGAAGAGATGCAGTATGGGCATACTGATTCAGCAAAAAAGCTATTAGGATTAAATTATAATTTAGTAAGGAGAGAATTTCGCAGAATTCCGAAAAAGCAGGTAAGAGAATGTATAAAGGATGTTTTTATTTCTACAGGAAATTCAGATCCTTATAATGTAACCGGGAAAATAATTAAATTTTTTATAAACAATGATATATTTTCGAATTTACGATATCATGTGATAATTGGTGGCGGTTTTGACAAGGCAATCTGGAAAGATCCTATAATTAAAGATCACACATCAGTTTTATTATACGAGCAGCCAGTTAATATGGCGGATATCATGTTGAAATGCGACATTGCAGTAACAGCAGGAGGCAGCACTTTATATGAACTGGCATCATGTGGCATACCTATGATTGTTTTTTCTTATGCAGAGAACCAACAGCCGCAAATACAGGCATTGAAAAAAAGGGGATTAATTCAATATATAGGCAGTTATCAAGAATTGCGTGAAGAGAGATTAATAGATTATATGGAATATCTGGAAGTATTCCATATCCGTAAAATGCTTGCTATTCAATTGCAGCTTTTGGTAGATGGAAAAGGCGGGGAAAGAGTTGTCAGAGAAATTGAAAAATGGCTGGATTAGGCAAAACAGGGAGGATACATGTATAAGATAGCAGTGCTTTATATATGCACAGGCGATTATGTTATTTTTTGGAAAGAATTTTATGATTCTTTTCAAAAATATTTTTTGCCCAAATCCTGGAAAGATTATTTTGTGTTTACAGACGCGATGGATTTATATGCACAAGATTATAAAAATGTCCATAAAGTTAATCAAAAAAATTTGGGATGGCCGGGAAATACTCTGAAACGTTTTCAGATTTTCAGAAAGATTGAGGAAAAATTATCTGCTTTTGATTATATATATTTTTTTAATTCTAATTTGATTTGTCAGGAAGTTATAACAGAAGATGAGTTTTTACCAAGGGAAAATCAGAATCTTGTAGTAGTGAAGCATCCAGGATGGGTTAATGATATAAGGCTTTTTTATACTTATGAGCGAAACAGGAAAAGTAAGGCATATATTCCCTATAATAAAGGAGAGTATTATGTATGCGGAGGTGTAAATGGAGGAAGGGCAAAAGATTATATAAGACTAATCAATGATTTGGAAAAGGCTATAGATACAGATTTTCAAAAGGGCATAATAGCTCGATATCATGATGAGTCACATTTAAATAAATATATTTTAGAAAGAAATGATGTCAGGGTATTGGAACCATCGTATTGTTATCCAGAGAATTATGATATTCCATATCCCCGTAAGATTCTTTTGTTGGACAAGAGCCGATATTTTGATGTAGATAAATTAAAGCATAACAAAAAGTCGCTTTTAAAGTTGATTCAATCCTACGGAATGACATTTGTTCGCAGAGCTGCAAGTAAGTTGTTAAGAAAGAGATGAAAAAGTGTTGAGATATTCAATAATAGTCCCGGTTTATAATTCAGAACAATATATAACAGAATGTATAGAGAGCGTATTGGAACAAAGTGAATCTTCACTGGAATTGATTATGATTGATGATGGGTCAGACGATAATTCTCTTAACATAATACAGAAGTTTCAAGAGAGGGATTCACGTATCAAGATAGAAAATACTTTTCATTCTGGCCCGGGAAAGGCCAGGAATATAGGCATTAAAAGGGCAGAGGGCGAATATATTCTGTTTTTAGACAGTGATGATTATTTGGATAGAAGTTATTTAAAAAGGTTGACAGAAGCTATAGGAGAAATGAAACCTGACATTTGTTTTGGAAGCCAGCATAATGATTTATTTTCGGATAGGGTAGAAACGCTTCATTACTATAATAGTGAAGCGTTTAATCATTTGCTTTCTAAAGATGATAAAATAGGATTCTTTTTCCGAGATGAAAACAGATGTCCCAGTTCAACGTGGAATAATGTTTATAGGCGTGAATTTATTATCGAAAACAAAATTGTATTTCATGAAAAATGGATATTTGGAGAGGACACAGATTTTGTGTTCCAGGCGCTAGAAAAGGCGGAGAAGCTCATTTCAAATGATATCAATTTTTATTATTACAGGAAAAATAACGATTCTTCACTTACAAATTCTTTGTCTTATGAAAAAATGATCCAGAGATTGGAAGTGTTGAGAAAGTGGTATCTTTATTTTTTAGAAGAATCGGGAGAAAGAAAACAGGTTTTTGCAGTATGCGAAAGCTTAGCCAGAGAATATTTTAATGCTTTTTTATTAGTAGATAAGATTCAACAAAATAAGGGGAAAAAGGAGTTTTTGAAAAGAGTACATTTAGATAAAGAAATATGGGAAAGGGTTACAGGAAAAAAACAAAGAGTGATTATCTGGCTTATGAAATTGTTCGGTGTAGAAACAGGAATACAGGTATTGAATCGATATAACAAATTTAGGATGAAAATATGATTATTGTTGAATTTAATGGTGGATTAGGAAATCAGATGTTTCAATATGCTCTGTATCTGCAACTAAAAGAGTGCGGAAGATCTGTAAAAATAGATAAAAGTTCTCGATATGGGACAGGTGCATCCAGACCCTTTTGCTTAGAGGTGTTTGATATAGAGAAAGATTATGCAGTACAGGAAGAACTTTCGCAATATAAGGACGAAAAGACAGGGTATGTTAACCAAGTAAGAAGAAAGATATTCGGGAAAAAAGAAACTATTTTTAGAGAAGTAGATGAGAAATATCTTGGTGAGGTTTTAGAACAAAAGGAAGGGATTATAACAGGATTTTGGCAGAGTGAAGAATATTTTAAGGGAGTAAAAGAGCAGGTACGAATGCTTTATAATAAAGAGAGGGTGTTAGATCCTGCAAATAGAGAGATATTGAGGAGAATAAAATTTTCCAATAGTATCAGTATGCATATTAGAAGAGGGGATTATACATGGAGTGATGTTTCTGCAATATTTGGCGGCATATGTACAGCAGATTATTATAAAAAAGCAATGTCCTATTTCCGTTCAGAGTATACAGATTCTAAATTTTATATTTTTACAAATGATCCGGAATGGGCAAGGCAGAATTATACCGAGGAGGATTGTTGCATTGTTGATAGCAATCATGAGGAGCAGGGGTATTTGGATTTATATTTAATGAGTTTTTGTAAACATCATATTATAGCCAATAGCAGTTTTAGCTGGTGGGGGGCATGGCTGGGAAGAAATAAAGAAAAACAAGTAATTGCTCCGCAAAGGTGGACGAATAGTAAGGAAGATAATCGGATTTTTTGTGAGGGATGGATAAGGATATGAATTATATTCGTAAATATAGGCAGATATTAGACAAAAATCAAATTGCAACAGGAGTAGCATTATTATTTCTAATGTTCATCCAGGGTTTTTTAGAAACAGTTAGTGTCTCTTTGATTATACCTATTATGTCTATCGTGATGAGCCCATCAGAGGTATTAAATAACAAAATACTAAAGTTTATCTATGATTTTTTGCGGTTAAATTCTATGAACGGATTCTTAATAGTAATTTTACTGGCAACAATTCTATGCTATGTGTTAAAAAATGTGTTTTTAGTGTTTGTATACCGCTTTCAGTATAAATACGTATATAATAATCAGTTGAAAATTTCAAAAAAGATTATGGAGAATTATTTATTTCGGCCATATGAATATTACCTGAATGCTTCTACAGCAGATATTAACAGAGTTTTAAATGGCGATGTGGGTTCAACATTCAGTCTACTGGTTATATTATTTCAATTGCTTTCTGAAGCAATTGTTGCGGTTCTTTTGATTGTTTTACTGATGAGTATAGATGCAACGATAACAATTACGCTGGGTGGGGTACTTCTACTGGCATTATTTTTAAATAATATAATTTTGAAAAAAAAATTAAATGCTTTGGGAGAGAAGGCAATTCAATATTCTGCAAAATCCAGTCGAAGCCTATGGCAGCCGATTAATGGAATAAAAGAGGTAAAAATAGCAGGAAAAGAAGAACATTTTATTCATGCTTATGAAGAAAATGCGCGGAATGCGAATGATGCGACAATAAAGAGTAATATTATGACTCAGGTTCCCAGATTGTTGATAGAAGTAATTATGATTGGGGGGATGCTGGGGCTTATCATTATATTTCTTTTAGCAGGAAGAAGTATCAGCACAATGATGCAACAGTTGTCGGCGTTTGCATTGGCGGCAGTAAGGCTAATGCCTTCAGCAAACAGAATGAATACGTATATTAATCAGATAGCGTTTTATGAACCTTCTCTTGATGTTGTTATTAGAGAATTAAATGATTGTACAAGCCACAAATATCAGGATGAAATAGAAAACGGGCTTATCTTTTCCAAAGAAATTCTGTTGCAGAATGTATCCTTTCATTATCCTGAAAGTGAAGTGTATGTCTTAGAAAAAGTTGATTTGAAGATCCCAATTGGTCACTCTGTTGGATTTGTAGGCCATTCTGGTTCAGGTAAAAGTACGGCTGTTGATATTATATTGGGATTACTAAAACCTCAAACGGGAAAAGTTTTGATTGATGGAATTGATATTGAGAAAGCATATAATACATGGCTGTCAAAGGTGGGATATATCCCTCAAATGATTTATATGCTGGATGATACGATCCGCAGAAATGTTGCTTTTGGGGAAGAAGAAACAGAAATACAAGATGAGAAGATATGGGAAGCATTGAAGGATGCACAGCTCTTAGAATTTGTAAAAGATCTTCCGGAGGGATTAGAAACAAAAATAGGTGAACGAGGCGTGCGCTTATCCGGCGGACAACGTCAACGAATCGGAATTGCCAGAGCACTTTATAACCAACCAGATATTTTGATTTTTGATGAAGCTACTTCGGCTCTTGATAATGAGACAGAAGCAGCGGTGATGGAAGCGATTGATTTCCTAAAAGGAAAGAAGACCATGATTATTATTGCCCATAGATTGGAAACTATTCGTAATTGCGATATTGTATATCGTGTTGAGAAAGGAAAGATTGTTGAAACAACAATATAAATTGAATATGAAAGATGTTTGTATTATAATCCCAATTTACAATCAGGTGCCGGAAAAGAGTGAGCTGTATTCCATTTGGAGAACGATAAA
This sequence comes from Clostridia bacterium, assembly GCA_910576325.1. GTDB lineage: Bacteria > Bacillota > Clostridia > Lachnospirales > Lachnospiraceae > Laedolimicola. The sequence continues at coordinate 9,562 of CAJTIM010000006.1, read as the reverse complement.
AAAGTTGGATGGCAGGGAAATTGTGTATTTAGCGGGGGGTAATTTGGATATTTCTATGTATCCGTTAGCAGATACGTTAGAGGTAGTTCGATTTCCTTCTTCATGGTTTGCTAGTACAGAAACTTATAGCCGATTACTGCTCACAAAAGAATTTTATCAGCGGTTTCAGATGTTTGAGTATATCTTAATTTGTCAGACAGATGTTTTCGTAATGGGGACTTCTAATGATTTACATTATTTTTTGGAGCAGAATTATGATTATTGGGGGGCTCCATGGTATTTCCGGGCCAGAGCGTATAGGAGGCGTTGCTTTGGATACAAGCTTTTCCGGTTAATTTCCAGGCCGAGACGTATCCATGTGGGAAATGGTGGATTAAGCTTGCGACGTGTAAGTGCTATGATTCAATTCCTGGAAAAATATGAAAAAGAAGCGTCTTATACAAATGAATTAGAGGATTGGTTTATTGCTTATTATGGAGAACAAGATTCATCCATGTTAAAAATAGCACCTGTGGAAAAAGCGGGACAGTTTGCGCAGGAGACAGGGGCACGTGAAATGTATAAAAAAACAAAAGAAAAACCTTTTGGTGTACATGCATGGTTAAAATATTTTCCGGAGGTTTTATTTGAAGATGAAGATTTTGAGAAAAATCAAAAATAGAGTGGCTTTTATATATCGGCGAAGAATAATACATCAGTGGGGAATTGATAGAGAGCTTTATGAAAAACTTTATGAGCTTATAAAGAACAGAAATACAGTAACGAAACATGGAAACAACAAGAATGTAATTTATGTGGAAATGTCTTGGGCTGGAATGTCCTCAGATATTTTAAAAAAAATGGAGTTTGCTTTTCGGCTGGAGCAGAAGACTGAGACACAGGTTTTTGCTATTTGTGATAAAAGGAGAAGTCAATTAACACAGTTGCTTCGATGCGCCGGTATTCATTTGCTTTTTGAAAATCTTTATTGGATAAAATTTCCAATAGAATGTATTTGCAGTTTCTTCAAAGCTATAATAACGATGCTCCAAATAAAATCTGGGGGAGAAATGTTGCAGATACATTACAAAGGAATTTTAATTGGAGATTGTGTATATACAGATATTTTACGCCATGCTTCACAAGTATACACGATTAACAAAACAATGTGGAAAAGAGATTTTCCTGTTTTATTAAAAGCTTTTATATATTGTAATTGTATCTGGGCACAATTTAAAAAATATCCTCCTCAGTATTATATATTGGGAGATTATTGCTATCTTCAAGGAATATATGTGCGCATAGCGCAGAGGTATGGGGCAAAGTTGTATGATTGCGTTGTTTCAGAGAAGATTGTAGAAATCCCTAAGATAGAAGGAGAGTGTCAACCTAATTCACATGATATAATCAGATATTATATAGAACAGAAAAGGGCAGAAAAGAAAATTAGTACAATCGAAATTAACCAACAGGTAGATGAACTGTTTTATGCAAAATTTCACGGAAAGGGAAATAAAGATACAGTTTGTGCATTTGCAGGAAAGAAAGATATTACATTAGAAGAGTTAAAGAAAGAAATGGGGTTAAAACCTCAATATAAGAATGTCATTATCATGTGTCACTGCTTTTCGGATAATGCACATTCTTGTGATGAATTAATTTTTAATGATTATTATGTATGGCTGGAAGAAACGCTGAAAATAGTGAGAAATTTAAAAAATGCCAATTGGATTATCCGAGCACACCCCAGCAGACGGTTGTATGGAGAATCAGATGAGGTGCAGAAATTATTTGAAAAGTATAAGTCTGATTATATGTTTTATTTTCCGGAGGAATATAGTGGAGAACTGGTGAAGGAGTTAGCAGATGTGATAGTTACCGTACAGGGAACAGCAGGATATGAGTATACTTGTTTTGGAATTCCGGTTGTATTGACTGGGAAATCATTTTATAGTGGTTATGGATATACTGTGGACATGAGAACTAAGGAAGAATATATTGATACTTTATGCAATATTCAAAAGCTGGGAAAACTAAACACAAAACAGATAAATATGGCAAGAGAAATTTATTATTATAGAGAAGGATTGTTTGAGGTAAAAGAACCATTTGATAAGCTTTTTTACAATAATTACCAAGGGTTTTTGAAAGAGAGAGATATGGAAAAATGGAATAATAGAATGGTATCGGATTATATTGGTTTTTTACAAGAGAATGAAAAAAGCAAGTAAGCAGACGGGAGCATTTGTATGGTTGAAAACGAATAAATCTGTTTAGAAGTATCCTTTATGGAAAGGAATTTTCATATGAATAAAAATCTGGTAGTATTTCATTTAGAAAGTTTAAGTAATGTAATTTATCAAAATAATGCCGACTTATTTCCGAATTTGAAAAAATTTTCACAACAGTGTTATGTATATGCTAATTACTATTCTACAAGTACTTCAACCTTTATGGTAATGAGTGATTTGGCTTATGGCGATGTATCAATTTTTGAAAAATCGAAGGACTATACTACATTAATTGAAAAACGGAATCGAGAGAAGAATCTTTTTGAGCAGCTGCATATGGAGGGTTATTACTCTGAAATTATAGCGCCTCCTTTTTTAACTGAAAGCGAAAAGCAAAGATATATAAATATATTTGGGAATGTGGATACCTATTTCTTTGCGGATACATATAAGGAGTTTCGTGAAGAGATAGAAAAAGCTCTCAAGAAAAAGTCGTTTGCCATTTATATAACAGAGTTCATCAGCCATATTGGCTATTCAAAATTTCGGGGAAAGAGCAAAGGATGGACAGATAAATGGAAAAAAGGATATGAGATGCTGGATGACTTGTTGGGATTTTTGCTTAAACGTTTAGAGGATGCATCAGTTTTAGAAAAAACTGTGGTTATTGCGTATGGAGATCATGGGGATGACTTTTATTTTCACAAATTTAATGGTGGATTCACGCATGCAATTGAACCTTATTCAAGTATGATAAGAACGCCTTTATTCGTTTATTCAGGAAGTGGATATAAAGAAAAAAATGAATTGATTTCTACTACATCATTACGAAAATTAACAGAAGGTTTAGTAAAAGGAGCACAACCAGATATAAAGGAGACGTATGTGTTTGCCAGAAATTTATATACAGCTCAAAAAAGAGAAAATAATGGACTCAATAAAGCATTTTGTGTAACAAATGGCGAATATTTATTAATGGCTTCTTATAATGGCATAGAGCTATATAATAGCATAATAGATTCAGGAAATGGATTTAATATATTAGACTTATTTAAGTTGAAAAAGGGGAGGATAAAATGTATTCGAAATGTGAACCTGATGGGAGGAAGCCATATTGGCTATATTATCGGAGATGATTTTTATAAAGAAGTTCAAGGAGTTTATGAGGAACTGAGTGATAGATTAAAAACCTATGTGTTAAAAATGTATGATGAAATCGGAGAACGGAATAGAGTAAAGGAAATCAAGCAACAAGAAATAAACTATACAAGCAGGATCAGATACTATAAGATTGTTAAAAATTATATATATTTAATTTGTGCAAAGATGGGCTTGTTCCGCTGAAGATAGTTGGAAAATTTAAACTGAAAAAGAGGTTCAATACAACATGGTAATTGTAGATAGTGAAGCTGGTTTTCCTTGGAATTGTAATTCAGTTGTAGATAAAATATATAAAACAGATAATTACTATATCAATGTTAACAAGAGAAAAACAGGGCGGATAATAATCTTTTTTTCGGGTAATGGGTTATATTATCCGAATACCAAAGAAACCTTTGAAAAGGTGATCATTCAGAAGAATCGTTATGAATGGGAACATGTAGCAAAGGCGAAAGTGGTACAAAAATATTATGAAAAAATAATTTTTGTAAGGGATGTTTATAAACAGTGGTATGTAAAAGGTATTAATCCCAGAATAGACACAGTTGATAAAATAGTAGGTTTGTTACAAGAGCTTACAAAAGGATATGAGGTTACAACATGTGGAAATTCAGCTGGAGGTTATATGGCTGTTCTGGCAGGAACTCAATTAAATGCAAAGAAAATATTTAGTTTTTCTGGACAATATTCTGTAGAGGATGAGCTTAAAAAGCCTGTTAGGGAATCTCCGCTTATTCATAAGTATAAATTGGAAAAGAATCGAAATTGTTATTTTTCTTTAATATCATATTTAAAAGAAATGGAAAGAGATATATTTTATTTTTACCCTGGAAAATGTCAGTATGATATAGAGCAACATAATTTGATAAAAGAATGTTCAATTTTTGAGTTTAAATTTGACAGTGATTCACATGGAAATACTGTTCGAAAAGAATGTTATCCCTATATTCTGGTATCTGATTCAAAAGAACTGAGACAATTAGCAGAATATTATAAAGATAATTGGATTAATAAGCAAGAATTTTATAAGAGATTATTACCCGGACCTATTAAATTTATTTGTGATATACGTTATTTTATGAAACGTTGTATAGATAAATTAATTTTGGTTTTTAGAATCTTGGGTAGATTTATATATTGGAAATGATTTGTTTTAATAAAAAGGATATTAAAGCGATGAGATATAATTTAAAAGAAAACTGTTTGGATGTATTTCGACTGGCAGCAGCTATAAATGTTATGTTGGTACATGGAACGAATATGTTGGGAATTCATTTTCCGGGTGGGATAAAGTGGCTTATGGATTCTTCTTTGGGAGTCACTGTATTATATTTATTTTGCGGCTATTTCACATATGCGTCTTTTGATAAAATGAATCATCAAAGTTGCACAAACAAGTTAAAGAATTTTTATTTTAACCGATTTATCAGAATTTACCCGCTTATATGGATTAGTATTTTGTTACTTGTATTGATGAATTATATTTTTGGGGAAAATATTTTAAATCCAAATTATGTACGAATCACATTGGCAGAAGTCATTTTGCCCAGGGGGGGAGCAGAGGGAATACAAGGGTATATTACAAATGGAAGTTTGTGGACCATTCCGTTTGAATTGCAATTTTATTTGTTTTTTCCTTTCCTTTATAAGATATTGGAAAAAATAGAAAGAATTTCTTTTATATTTATGATTATAATTTTAGTTATTTTTAATATATATGCTTATAGGATAGATGAATTCTTTTTCAACCAGTCATTTTCACAGATTTTTTATATTTTATACAATATGGTTATACTGCCGTATCTATATATTTTTATGATAGGATGTTATATTTATAAATATAGGGATTCTATATTTAAAAAGATCTGTAAAGGGAACTCTATTGCGGCAATTGCGGCTTTATTTTGTGCATGGAAAGTTTTTTATAGTTACAATGAATTTGTGCATTTTGGAAAATTCTATAATCCTATTACTACATTAATTCTGGTATTTCTCGTATTTGGCATAGGTTATAAATTTAAATTGAGATTAAAAGTGGATTTGTCATATGGCATTTATATTTACCATATGATAATAACTAATACATTAATAAAAATGGATATAACAGGAGTTAAGGCACTTGGGATTATGAGTTTATGTAGTGTAATTCTGGCACTTATATCTTATTTTTTTATAGAAGCACCTTTAATAAAGATAAAAAGATAATAATTCAAGAAACAAGGAGGATAGACATTTTGTATGGACATTATTAATCTCAGTATAATAAGAAACACAGAAGATTATCAGAAAAAGAGACTGTTCAGAGCAGCTACCCAGCGAAGAACACAGAGACCGCTGGCAGCTAAGTGCCAAGCCTCTAGTGGATAGTAACTGCTAGTGAAGAAATCTAAATTTGGAGGAATATCATGTGTTTGGGATATTATGTTTTTATATGTAAGTGTAATTTTTACTGGATTTTCATGTAAATTTATGTTATGATGTTCGTGAAAATAAAATAATAAAATATAATGAACAGCCAACCAATCCCTCCGAAGTCTGCAGGAACAGGGATATCTCAATACAGAGACGCCCAAGGGACTTCTTCAGGTAAATGGCGAGCCGTTGATAGAGCGCGTTATCAGACACTTATAAAGTAAACAGTGGTTCGGTTATTCTGAAAAATATTGCGGAGCAGCTCAACTATAAAGAAGGAGAATTGACTAAGATAATGCCAAAAAAAATATACAGGATATTGTGACAGACATTCTTTTTCACGGACCCCAAGGGGGCTGTCAATATGATTATGTAACAGGTATATTGTTGCGTATCTGACAGTAAAAAATGTATTGTGTGAACAGTAATAAAATTTTGCAGTAATCTGATAAAACAAAGAGAGGAACAGAAATTATGAGAGAAGTTTTGCAAAAAGATCTGAGGCAAATTCAGGAACTTGTAATGGACATTTTTGCGTTGGAAGATGAAATAAGCCATGTGAAACGACTGGGCGGTATGACAAACCATACTTATGCAGTAGAGGTAAAAGGAAAGAAGCTTTTGGTCCGCCTTCCGGGAGAAGGAACGGAGCAGTTGCTCAATCGCAATGATGAAAGGATAAGCAATGAGCTTGCCAGCAAAATAGGAGTTGACACAGAACTGATTTATTTTAATTCCGAAACAGGGGTGAAGATTGCTTCTTATATTGAAAAAGCCGTGACAATGTCGCCTCAGAGTATGCGCGAATCAAAGAATCTGAAAGAGGCGGCAGAGCTTTTCCGGACATTGCATACTTGTGGACAGGATACAAAAGTACCCTTTGAGGTTTTTGAAATAGCGGAAGGGTATGAAAAGATTATATTGGAGCACGGTGTGGAACTTTATCCTGACTATGCTGATGTACGTAAGGCAGTTATGGATATGAAGAGAGAAATAGATTCGTATCCATGCAAAAAGGTTCCTTGTCATAACGATCCCTTATGTGAGAATTGGGTACGAGGAACAGAACGTATGTATCTGGTTGACTGGGAATATGCCGGAATGAATGATCCTATGTGGGATTTGGCGGATTTATCCATTGAGGCAGAGTATGGCGATCATGAGGATGGGCTTCTTTTAGATATTTATTTTAACGGAAAGGTAAATAATATAGAGAAACTGCGGTTTTATGCCAATAAAATTTACTTGGATTTTTTGTGGAGTTTATGGGGCAAAACAAGAGTGCCCTATGACGGGGATGAAATGGAACAATATGCGCTTGTACGTTACCAGCGGCTTAAGAAGAGTCTGGCTGTTTTAAGTAAGAGGAAGGAGAACATATGATTTCAGGAATTTTAGCAGGTATTCTTTGGGGGCTGGATACAGTAATTTTAGGAGTCGCATTATCTATGTCTATGTTTGTATCGACAGAACAGGCAGTTATATTGGCCCCCTTTGTCAGTACCTTTATCCATGATTTTTGCTCATCAGTCTGGATGCTGATCTATATGGGTATAAAAAAACAGTATAAAAACATTCTTCGTGCAGTCAAGACGAGAAGCGGAAAATTTATCATTCTTGGAGCGCTCTTGGGAGGCCCTATAGGAATGTCCGGGTATGTGGCGGCCATTCATTATATTGGTCCGGCGTATACGGCAATCATTTCTTCTATGTTTCCGGCTCTTGGCGCGTTTCTTTCTTACATATTTTTAAAGGAAAAGATGAGACCTATACAGTTATGCGGTTTAGCAGCCAGTATTTTAGGCGTGATTGTGATGGGATATACGCCAGGGGGAGTGGAACAGATGAAGAATATTGTATTGGGCTTTGGGTGTGCAATATTGTGCTGTATTGGGTGGGCATCAGAAGCAGTAATATGTGCATATGGCTTGAAGGATCCAGATATTACAGATGAGCACGCATTGCAGATCCGTCAGCTGACATCAGCAGCCTTTTATGGTGTTGTGATTTTGACAGTGATAAAGGGCTGGGGATTTACGATAGAGGCAGCAGTAACATCAGCATCAGCCGTAATTCTGGCATCAGCATTTTTTGGAACCGCATCGTATGTGTTTTATTATAAGGCAATAGCGGGGATCGGGGCGTCGAAAGCTATGGCTCTGAATATTACATATTCGGCTTGGTCGATTGTTTTTGCTTTTCTGCTTCTTCATACACTGCCGGATTTGAAGAGTGTGATTTGCGGAGCAGTGATTGTGGCAGGGGCAATTGTGGCGGCTACGGATTTGAAGGAATGGAAGCAAAAATAGTTTTTAGATAATGGCGAAAAATTCAAATTTTATTGAAATAAAATAGGAAGGGGGCAAGACTGAAAAAGATTTCTTTGGTTCTTTCCATTACTCCATTTTTAATGATATTTTCACTGGCCACTTCCAGTTCGGACCATGCTGCCGTCTTGTTTGGAGCGTTATACACAGCTTTGAAATCACTTGAAAATTTTTTCAAATCACTGTAGTTGTTTTTGGTCTTTAGTTACTGGATATAATAGCATTTTATTAAGAGAGAATCAACAAAGATTGGAAAGAACCTATCTATCATTAATTATAATTTACTTCCTTACTATCCCTATGGATAGACGACCTCCTGCAAGATATCATCTACAATAAAATATGTTCTTCTAAACGGACTTTATCTGCTAATTGACCCATAAAGCGATCCCGATAGCGTTCCCACTTGCTATATGATATATTCTCCAAAGAAAACATTTTTTTTAATTTTTCAAAGAAACTATTTAAGGATTTTCGACAGTCTCCGTTTAAGTCCAGAACAATCTTACGGGGATTTACCGCTCCCTTTATCTCGCGAAGTGTAAACCCAGGCTGTAGTACGGTTAGATATTCACTTCTTAAGATCCAGGTGGCGCCCATCTCATTCAAACAGGCGGCGCTTTGATAATAAGCATCTGACAGAAAGAAAATCACATAAACCTTGTTCCCTAGTAGTTCATTTCTTAAATATTCAAAAATATCTTCTCCCATCGGAATCCCATATTCTGCAAGTGAACTGTAGAAAATCTGTGCCGGATCAATTCCGAGTCCTTCTAATAGGTCCACAAAAGCAGTTGCCAAGGGCTCGTCAGCGCTTGCGTGACTAATAAAAATCTTATATTTTGTAGAAGATTCTCTATTTATCTCTTGGACAAGATTATAACTCATTCTATCACCTCCACCAGCGTATGGTTGATCCATCCCTGTGTTCCATCTTCCAGCTCGATTCGAATCCACCTTTCATTCTCTGACAGTTCCAGCTGTTTCATAGTCACCTCTCCTGAAATAACAATGATTCTGTCAGAATCTTTGCCGGGAGACTCCCTGACATTGGAACCGGCCCTACCCTTTTCACTTAAGCGGAGCCAAATCTCCAATGGTTCTTCTTCTATTTGCTCTGTTTCTTCAATTACCGCTGCCGGTTCTTCTGGTTCTGTCCAGAAAGGTTCATATCTATGCGCTTCTTCAAGCGATTTGCGTTCTATATTCCCATAAGCAAGGCTAACCTCTGAGAGTACTGGCATATAAAATTTAACATAGCGAGGTAGTAATATAAAGCAAATGAGAATGAAATAAATCAACTGAATATTCCGGCTTCCGTGCCCCTGCTGTCCGGTGATAGGAAACCGCAAATCCGTTTTTAAGGAAACCGGCATTCCGGAGCTGGAAACCATTAGCATATATCCTTTAGAATGTAAGCATGCACCGTAAGGTGTAAATACATTCTAAGGG
>CAJTIM010000005.1 GCA_910576325.1 Clostridia bacterium | reverse complement strand
GCATTTCCATCTTGTATGTGATAAACTTTTACTGTCCATTTGGACCGCCTCCTATTCTTGAGATTGGCTTGCGACACCTTTCTCATATTAGCATAGGAGGCTTTTTTAAGGTATCCTCTTTGCTACGGCTTACTCTATTCTCCCCAGCATAGCTGGGGGATTAGTGTTTTCATTCAGGGCATCAACGAAACCTTGGGGGCGACCATTCTTATGGTAACGCATGATGCCTTTTCCGCAAGCTATGCAAACCGTATTCTCTTTTTACGGGACGGTGCGATTTTCACGGAAATCCGCAAAGGCAGCGATTCTCGTAGGACTTTCTTTAACAAGATTTTGGATGTCCTCACCATGATGGGAGGGGGGAGTGAATGATGTACTCTAAACTGGCTTTTCGGAACATCCGCAGGAGCTTGCGGGATTATATCATCTACTTTGTAACGCTCACCCTGACGGCGGCGTTGATGTACTCCTTCCTGGCGCTGGGGTTCTCCCCGGATATTCTCGCCATGACGGAGAATATGTCCATGCTCACCTCCGGTATCCTGATGCTGTCGGTGCTGGTCGCGCTGCTGTCCTCCTTTGTTGTGGGATACGCCATCCGGTTTATGCTGGGCCAACGGAAAAAGGAGTTTGCCGCCTACGAACTGATGGGCATGGAAGTGAAAACGGTCCGAAACCTGTTTCTGGTGGAAAACAGCATCATCGGCGGAGCCGCCTTTTTGCTGGGGTCTCTGCAGGGAACCGCCATGTCAGGGTTACTGAATCAGGTAGTCCAGAATATTTTTGAAATTCCTCACCGCTATCAGGTCTTGTTCTCTCTCCGTGCGTTAGGGATGACCCTTTTCTTTTTCATCCTGATGTATGGATTTGGGATGCTGCGCGCGGCAAAGGTGATCCGGCGTAGGAAAGTGATTGACCTGCTTTATGATAATCAGAAGAATGAAGAAGCCGGGTTCCAGCCCTTGCATCGGAGCGTCCTGACCTGTCTGCTTTCCCTTGCCGCGATGGTGGCGGGAGTGATTTTGCTGGAAAAGGGATTGCACATTCAGACCAATGAAGCAATGCTGTATTGGGGTGGGGCCTGTCTACTGATCCTTGCGGGCGTTTATGAGTTGCACCGCAAAATCCCCATGCTGTTGTACCGACTGGCAAAACGAAACCCGCACCGGAAGTACCGGAAAGAAACGCTGTTTTTCCTGGGACAGATCGGCAGGCGCATCCAATCTTCCGGGCGGACAATGGCGGTGGTGGCGATCCTGCTGACCGTTTCCCTTGCGACCATGTTTGTGGGGATGACGATGGGTGCGGGCTATAAGGCCAACATGGAGGCGTATTACCCCTATGACGCCGGTGTAGCCATTGACGCGCCGCTGACCAAGGACAGCATGGATTCCGTCCGTTCCTTTGTAGAGGAACGCTGCGAAGTGGAGGACAGCGTAACCTATTACCTGTATGCGGTTCCCAATGAAACGATTGAAGCCTTGTCCTTGTCCGATTATAACCACCTGCGGGAGATTCTGGGGCTTTCCCCTGTGTCCATGAACAACAATGAATTTCTGGTTCACTGTGATACCTGGAACTATATGGACGGCATCCGGCAGGGCTTAGAGCAGAAGCCGGAGATCACGCTGAACGGCTGGACGCTGACGCCTGCCGAAACTCCGATTTTGACAGAGCCGATGGAGCAGTATCAGATGGCCGGAACAAAGGGATATGTTCTGGTTCTACCGGATGAAGTGGCTTCCCGGCTGTCCGGGGAGAAAATCCGTCTGGTGATGAAACTTGAGGATAGCGGATACCCGGAACTGAAAAACGAACTCAAGCAATTCCTGAACAGCGGTAAATGGCAGCCTGACATCCAGCCCGGACAGGAATTGCCGGAACGGGTGACGATGGGGGTAACAGTAAAGGCGTGGGGCGTTGCCAATTCGCTCACCGGATTCACAACACTTTCTTTCTGCGGCCTATATCTGAGCATTATTTTTATCATTCTTTCCTGTTCAGTGCTGGCCTTTGAGCAGCTTTCCGCTATTGACCGGAACCGGAAAAATTATGCGGTGATTGACCGGCTGGGCGTATCGGGCCGCAGGCAGGCTTCCCTCGTCCGCAGGGAACTGTCCACCGTGTTCCTGATCCCGCTGTTTTTCCCTATCGTTCTTACGGTTCTGCTGATTGTGGGGACGCAGTTCTTTTTCGGGGAAGCAATTTTGCAGGAAGGACTGGTGCTGTTTTATGGTCTGGTCACAATCCTGCTGTTCTGCGCGATATATCTGACCTATTTCGGCGCCACGATGTCCCTGTTCAAACGGGTTATTTTGCGGCCTGAAATGCACTGAATTTTGAATTTCTACAAAAATGAAGCAATTCGGGCTGTTTTTCTGTCGAAAGAAGTGGGCGTTAGGACAATTCTGCAACAATTCAGTTTTAGAATAAAAAAATAATAGTATTTGGATCAACTGCCATGCGGCGGTAAAGAAAAAAAGCCGTTACATAGCAGTTGTATTCATACGCCTATTTTATTTTGTGGCGGCTCTAAATTTGAGCCGCCGCTTCTTTTTGCTCAAAGGGTAACGACGACCCTACACCTTGCAATTTAGCATGGCGGCAACAGGAGGACGCCGCCATGCACGACAAAGTTTTTCGACATAAAACGACAATACCCGTCTTGTCAAAAAAAGCCTGAGTTTTGCCCGGGTACATTATGCCCCTCCACCGGCATTATCATGGCAGTATTTCCGGCATTATCATACTTTATTCTGCTGCGCCAATTTCCTTTTACGGGAGACTGGCGCTTTTGTTTGCTCTTTTTTAGAAAGGCATCCTGGACCTTACCATTGCCGGTCCCCACCTCCATTCGATTCACCCGTCAACCACGCCTGAATCGAAATGGAGGAAAACTATGGGCTTTCACTATGGATATGAGAAAAGGAAGTTTGATGCAGAATGGACCCGGCTGGAACAGGAATACCGCGCAGCCGGTATGGACGATAGGCAGATCGCGGCCATGAAGGAATATGACTGGACCTGGTTTTGCAGCCAGCGGACCTATCAGAACCGCGTACAGGCCCTTCCCAGCGAACAGTGTGAGGACGAGAGCGAGCAGTCCTGCCTGTTCCGAAAATTTGAATCCCTGTCCTGCACCTGGGACACCGGCGATGTGGATTTCCGGCGGTTTGGCTGGCTGTCCTCCCTGGAGGATGAACTGCTGTACCGGCGGCTCTGCAAATTGCCGGAGGACGATCTGGAACTGCTGACCCTGCTCATTGTGGATGGATACCGGCAGGCCGATGTCGCAAGGCTGTGGAACTGTTCCCGGAGCGCAATCACACAGCGAATCGGGCAAAAAAGCGCCTGACCGCATCAGCAGCCAGACGAAAACATTCTGTAACAGCAGCGATATTTGATTGTTGCACACTGATTTGTCGAATTGGAGAGAAATTAGCAGTTTACCCCTCCCAAATGCCTCGTGTTCTTATGAATGCTTTGTAAAATATAAAAGTTATGTTTTGTATAATTTATGTAAAATACAGGTTTTTTAGGAAAACTGCACCACATCACTTTTATCTTGCTGAAAAATAATCTGTATAACCGTTCCTTGCCCCAGGCTGCTTTGCAGTTCAATCTTGCCATTCAAGTATTGTACAGCATGTTTTACAATAGATAGTCCTAATCCCGTTCCACCTGATTCCTTAGAGCGGCTCTTGTCTACACGGTAAAATCGTTCAAAGATTCTTGCCTGATGTTCCGGCGGTATGCCGATTCCCGAATCCTTCACCGTAATCGAGGCACTATTTTCCTGACTGCTTATAGCTACTTCTACCGTACCGCCGTTCTTATTATACTTGATAGCATTATCACAGAGGTTAAAAATAATTTCTGTTAAGAGCCGCCGGACACTTTTAATATAAACCTTTTTTCCTGTTAAAGCCACTTCAATATCTTTTGCCGTTGCTATATCTGCCAGTCCTGCCATCACCTCAGATGCGATCTCACATAAATCAACATTTTCAAACGGCATATCGCATCCCTCGTCTAATTGGGATAAACGGATAATATCATCAATTAATGTTACAAGCCGCCCTGCCTCTGTGCGGATATGCCCTACAAAACGTGTCATATCCTCCGATTTTACAAGACCGTTCTCCATTAACTCCGCACTCCCCATTATGGATTGCAGCGGAGTTTTCAATTCATGTGATACGTTGGCAGTAAACTCCCGTCTGTTCCTTTCTGCGAAAGCTGCTTCTGTTATATCAAAGGCAAGAACAACCGCCCCAATTACAATACCGTTAGATTCAATGCGGTTGACATGGATCTGATACTCTTTTCCCTCACGTTCTATGCGGATTTCGCTGTGTCCACTTGAAAATGCGTCCTGTATGGCGTGGCTCACATTATGGCTTCTCTCTACTGTCAGAAAATCTTTACCTATGCTGGAACGTTTCGTATGAAACAGCTTCAGCGCGGCAGGATTAATGTTCAGAATTATATTTTTCTCATTCAAAAGGACAAGCCCTTCCGTCATGCCATATGTAATCTGTGCAAATTCATCATTTTTCCTTTGGAGTTCCGACAACTGCATATCAATCTGCTTATGCTGTTTATTGATACGGTTTAATAGGGGAGCCAGCTCCTCATAAGTATCGTTTTCCAGCGGTTTTTCTAAATCAAGTCTGTTTAACGGCTCCATGATATGTTTAGAAATACGGCTTGCTAATACTCCTGATAAAATGAGTGTTACAACAACTACAATTAAAATCGGCTGTATCATCCCCAAAACAAGCACCCATATCGTAACGCTGCTGACAGAAATCCTTAATACTGAACCATCATTAAGCCGCCTTGCACAGTAAAGTGTTTTTTCTAAAAGAGTCGTGGAATAACGTGAGCTTTTTCCCTCTTTATTCCGCAGGGCTTCTTGAATTTCTTCCCTGTCCGCATGGTTTTCCATACTTTCCCCGTCAGACTGTGTATCATATATAACATCTCCATTTTCAGCAACCCATGTCAGACGGTACTCCCTTGACTGTAATTCCTCCAGATAGTTCCGTCCATCCTTTTCAACGGCTATGGCAGCTAAAGACAGTTCATCCTCCAACTGTTTTCCCTGAACATTACTGAAATAACTGTAAAGACATCCCATGATGATAACAAGGCTTGCAATCAGGACAGCCCCCGCTACAACCATAATTGATTTAAAAATTTTCTTTGTCATGCCTGCACCTCTAACCTATAACCAACACCACGCACTGTTTCAATCATTTTCCCATAATCCCCCAGTTTTACACGCAGAGTACGGATATGCATATCAACCGTTCTCGTTTCACTGACATAATCAGCTCCCCATATGTCATTAAAAAGCTGGTCACGGGAAAATGCGATGCCCGGACGGGAAAGGAACAGCCGGAGAAGTTCAAATTCTTTTAAGGTAAGCTGTATTCTTTCATTATCAATGGAAACTGTATGTTCGTCCAGATTGACAACAAGCCCCCCGGCTTTCAAAAGATGTTCTACCTCTGTAGGATTGCACCGGCGGAGTACCGCTTTCACACGGGAAACCATCTCCATCATCCCAAAAGGCTTTACAAGATAATCATCCGCACCTAAATCAAGGCTCTGGATTTTATCATACTCCATGCCTTTTGCAGTTGCCATGATGACGGGAATCCTGCAAGTATCAGGGCTGTCTTTTAAAAATTTCAGCAGTTCCACGCCATCCTCTCCGGGCAGCATAATATCAAGAATTATCAAATCCGGCTTTTCCATAGATAAAGCGTCACGAAAGGCTATTGCATCCAAAAATCCTTTTGCTTCAAAATCAGTGGAATTAAGCGTATATACCTCAATATCCCGGATACTGTCATCATCTTCCACACACCATACTTTCATAATCATGCTCCTTTATGTTCTCCTGTCACGGAAAAAGCCACCCACTCTGCAATATTTACCGCATGATCCCCGATACGCTCAAAATATTTGGCAATCATCAGTAAATCCAGCGCATATCCTCCGTCTGTCGGTTTTTCTGCTATCAGCTTAATCAGAGATGACTTGACCTGTAAAAACAAATCGTCAACCGCATCATCACGGTCAATCGCCGCACCAGCCAATACTACATCCTGTTTTACAAAAGCGTCAATGCTTTCTGTAACCATCTGGCTCGCCGCATCTGCCATAAACCGGATCTGTTCACATTCCCCTCCAGTCCTTCCGTCAAGAAACGTGATAATTTCCGCAATATCCGCCGCCTGTGTTCCAATACGCTCCATATCAGTAATCATTTTAAGGGCTGCAGATATTTGCCGTAAATCCCTTGCTACCGGCTGTTGCTGTAACAGCAGTTTCAAACACAGTGTTTCGATTGTGCGCTCCATCCGGTTAATCTCTCCATCAAGGGATAAAACCTTGTCTGCCAGCTTTATGTCGCCCATAGTTAATGCTTTTGAAGCAGCGGCAATCGCTTCCTCACACATTGCCCCCATTTGGGTAAGCTCTTTATTCAGCATAACAAGCTGTTCATCAAAACGACTTCTCATTATCCAAACCTCCCCGTAATATAATCCTCCGTCCGCTTGTCCTTTGGTTGCTCAAACATCTTTTCCGTATTTCCATACTCAATTAAATTGCCAAGGAGAAAGAAAGCCGTATTATCGGAAATCCGCACAGCCTGTTGCATATTGTGCGTTACGATGATAATAGTATACTTTTCTTTAAGTTCCATTGCAAGTTCCTCTATTTTAGATGTGGAAATAGGGTCAAGTGCGCTTGTAGGCTCATCCATCAGAAGCACATCCGGCTCTACCGCTAATGCACGGGCAATGCAGAGCCGCTGCTGCTGACCGCCTGACAGTCCTAATGCCGATTTTTTCAGCCTGTCCTTTACTTCATCCCAGATTGCCGCCCCACGCAGAGAGCGTTCTATTATATCGTCCAATTTTGCCTTATTTTTCACTCCGTGTGTCCTCGGCCCGTAAGCAATATTGTCGTAGATGCTCATAGGAAAAGGATTCGGCTTTTGAAAAACCATGCCAATACTGCGGCGAAGCTCATTGACATCGACATCTGCATCAAAAATATTATCGCCCCTATAATACACTTCTCCTGTAATCCGTACACCAGCGATAAGGTCATTCATTCGGTTTAACGATTTAAGGAAAGTAGACTTCCCACACCCGGAGGGGCCAATCAGTGCCGTAATGCTCTGTCCTTCAATCTCAATATTTACATCTTTCAAAGCCTGTGTACTGCTATACCACAGGCACAGGTCTTTTACCACCATGGCAGGATTTTTGTCATGATTCATTATATTATTCATACATTTCTCCTTTTTTGGAAATATCTGCTCGCCAGTGTAGCCGACAGATTGATGAACATGGTCAAAATCATCAGGATAGCGGCAATTGCAAAGGCTATACCAAATTCCCCGTTTTCTTTTGCATAGACATATAATGCGACCGTCAATGTTGCCCCTGCACTGCCAAGCCCTTCAAGAATCCCGTTCAGGGCATGGGCAAAACCAGCCGTAAAAAGAAGTGCCGCTGATTCTCCCAAAATTCGCCCCACTGACAATATACAGCCTGTTATGACTCCATCAATACAACCTGGAAGCACAACGGTATAAATCACACGCCACTTTCCAGCTCCCAGCCCAAAAGCACCTTCACGGTAACTTTGCGGTACTGTTTTCAGGCTTTCCTGCGTTGTGCGCATAATCGTAGGCAGATTCATGATTACCAAAGTAAATGCCCCCGCTAAGAGGGAAGTTTTCATACCAAAAAACTGACAGAAAAACAGCATACCTACAAGTCCATAAATAATAGACGGAATCCCTGATAAGGTTTCGGCTGCATACTCAATCATTTCTACCAGTTTCTTATTTTTGGCATATTCTGTAAGATAAATCGCCGCACCAACTCCAAGCGGGAGAACAAATACCAAAGTTGCCGCTACAATATAGACTGTGTTAAGAATATCCGGCAGTATCCCGATCTGGTCAGACAGATAACTCGGTTTCGTAGTAAGCAGCTCCCAAGATACATTCGGCAGCCCTTTCCACAATACATAACCAATCAAAAATAATACCAATGCACAAGTAATGCATACGGAAATCCCCATCAACACACGCATGGCTGTAATATATGTTTTCCTTCTAAGGGAAATTGATTGTTTTTCCATCTATATTTACTCCTTGCTTTGTTTCAAAAAGAAATTTAATACGGCATTTATCAGCATGATAAAGAGGAATAAAACCAACGCAATCGAAAATAATGCCTGTTTCTGTAAACTTCCGTCAGCCGCATAAGACATTTCACTTGCCACAGCGGTTGTAAGGAAACGGACGCTCTGAAAAATTTTCGGCATATTTGGGGCGTTCCCCGCCACCATCATAATAGCCATAGCCTCGCCGATAGCCCTGCCAACGCCTAACACAACAGCCGCCGCAATGCCGCTTTTTGCCGCCGGAACGGATACACGGAAGTATGTTTCAATCGGTGTCGAACCAAGCGCAAGGGAAGCATCCTCATATTCCTTTGGAACAGCTTCTAATGCCGTAAGCGACACTTTAATGATTGAGGGTAATATCATAATTGCAAGTACAATGATAGCAGCAAACAGGCTGGCTCCATCGGGGATATGGAAAACAATCCGTATCCCTGGCACAAGCACCATCATTCCCACAAGCCCATAAACTACCGACGGAATGCCAGCCAATAAACTTACCGCTGTTTCAATAACGGTTTTTATTTTTAACGGCGCAATCTTAGCAAGATAAACTGCTGTCATAAAGCCAATTGGCACTCCAAGTACGATTGCGCCAGCCGTACCATAAATACTGGTAAGGATAAACGGAAAAATCCCATATTGCGGCTGTGCTGCTGTAGAAGCCCATTTCTTCCCGAAAAGGAAATTCAAAACTCCTATTTTTCGGATAGCCGGAATCCCTGATATGACAAGGTAAACAGTAATCAGGAGTACACAGCCAACTGTAATCAGACCAAGTATCAGGAATATGCCATGTATGGCATTCTCCATGAACTGTTTTTTGTTCATTTGACTTCACCTTCCAAAACCTTTCATAATCCGCCGGATTATTTATTTACTGGTACTGCACCCGCAGATGAGATAATCTCACCTGCTTCAGATGAAGTAATATAATCAAAGAATTTCTGTGCAGTTGCCGAAAGCTCTGCGCCGCTCTTTGTCACTAACACAAACGGACGCTGCACCACATAGCTACCATCTTTTACCGTTTCCTCCGCAGGTACAATACCGCCGACAGAAAGGGTTTTTACCGTATCCTTTACAGATGCAAGGGAAGCATATCCGATTGCCGCCGGATTGCCTGCCACCGTTGTAATCACATCCCCGGTAGATGTAAGCTCCTGACGGTATTTGCAGGCATCCTCCGTGTCCGTAATGGATTCAAAGCCATCTCTTGTACCACTCCCGGCTTCACGTCCAATCAGGACAATTTCCAGATCATTGCCGCCTATATCCTGCCAGTTTGTTATTTCCCCTCTATAAATCCTGCTAATCGTTTCAAGGTCAAGGTCATTTACCGGATTATCCGGATTTACAATGACAGCAATCCCGTCAAGCGCAAGCACCGTTTCAGTCAATCCCTGCGCTTTTTCTTCTTCCTTTAAGTTACGGCTGGAAAGACCAATATCGCAGCGTCCTTCTGCCACAGCCGTAATTCCGGAGCCGGAACCGGTAGGGTTATATGTAAAGGTTACACCGGAATTGTTTTCCTCAAAAGCTTCGCCCAAAGCACCGATTACTTTTTCCATAGAGGTTGAGCCATCCGTAGATACTGTTTTGCTGTCCGCCTTCCCGCATCCGGTCATAGCTACGAGTGCAAGTGATAAAGTGGCAACAAAAGTAACAATTTTTTTCATAATAATTTTCTCCTTTTTTCTTTGTGATATTTTCTTCTACGCTTTTTATCATAAATACTGCTTGTAAAATCAAAAACATAACTTATGTCAAATTTTTGTAAAATGAACAGACTTGCCATAAAAACTGCATCATGGAAATGTGCATAACTGACTATTCCGTCATGGATAACTCTATTCACAGGACATGGAAAAGCAAAGTGCAGCTTTCCCACATCCTGCAAACAGAGTTACCCACAACTCCATAAGATAGCCAGTTATACGACATTTCCACAATGCCGATTACGGCGAAATCCCACTCATTCATTCCATTTTTTCATAAAACACAAATAAGAAAAGCTCTGCATCTCACAGAGCCTTTCTAACCTTTGATTATTCGCCAACTACCGTTCCATTTTCCTCACAAAAACAACATTATAGATATATCTCTGCCGCTTTTGCAAAAGTAGCTTTCCTCATGATAAGTTCCGACTGTTTTTCTTCCGGCAAACCCTCAAACACACCTTTATAGCCCTTCTCCAGCAACGGTGTGCCTTTTGCCAGTAAATACAGTTTTGTATTCAGCCATTCTTCCCACAAATCTTCAAATAGTTCCACACTGTCTGTAAAAGTTATGGCATCTTCAAAACCATGTGGCAGATTATAATATTTTAGCATTACAAAGCCATACCTGCCTACATCAAGCACTACGATATTCTCCATCTCATACAGCTCTGCAAACGCATCTGCCACCTTTTGACACTTTGTCCGTTCTTCCTCTGTGATATAAATTTTCTTTTCCATATAGCCTTACCTCGTTTCTTATAAAATTTTACCATATTCATTTTATAAGAACCACCTGCACACCAGCTTTTCTTCCACTTGTTTTTGGCAAAACCCACTTTACTAACAATTCACTTCATCCCTTGAGTTCCCGCAGTATATCCTCACTTTGAAAGCCTCTGCGCATCAAAAACTGATAGAATCTGCGCTGCTCCTCCCTGGTGGCGGTTTCAGCGGAATAATGCTTTTTCTCCATCCATCTGCGAATCAGAAGACTTTCATCCGGGGTTTCTGTCTCCTCGCCTGCCTCCTCTAATATGTCTCTGGAAATTCCTTTTTTGTAAAGAAGCTCCTGCTCCACCTGCCGGCGGCTCTTTATCTGGCAGCGGCTTTTCAGATAGTTGACGGCATACCGCTTATCGTCAATGTAGCCGTACTGCTTCACGTAGCGAATGGCCTCCTCCACAATCTCCGGTTCGTAATTACGGCTCAATTTGGTACGCAGCTCCTGTTCTGTCCGATCGCACCGTTCCAGAAGATAAAGTGCCCGATGCTTTGCACGCTTTAACTCATCCATTATTTTTCAGCAGCCACCTTGGATTTCTTTTCTTTGGATTCCGCTGTCGGCTTTTCCTCGGCAATCACAGCGGATTCCAGGCCAAAGCCTTCCCGTACCCGCTCTTCGATCTCCTGACAAACAGCCACATTCTGCCGAAGATAGGTCTTGGCATTCTCGCGCCCCTGACCAATCTTGTCGCCGTTGTAGGCATACCAGGCGCCGCTCTTATTGACCACGCCCGTATTCACGGCCAAATCCAGAATATCACCTTCCCGGGAAATACCCTCGCCGAACATAATATCAAACTCCGCTTCCTTAAACGGCGGTGCAATCTTATTCTTTACCACTTTGATCTTGGTACGGTTGCCTACCATCTCTCCGCCTTGCTTTAAGGTTTCCACACGGCGCACGTCCAGACGGATAGAGGAGTAAAATTTCAGTGCCCGGCCTCCCGTAGTCGTCTCCGGATTGCCGAACATCACGCCTATCTTCTCACGAAGCTGGTTGATAAAGATCACGGTACAATTAGACTTGCTGGTTACGGCTGTCAGCTTTCTCAATGCCTGGGACATCAGACGCGCCTGCAGGCCCACATGGGAATCTCCCATATCTCCCTCTATCTCCGCTTTTGGCACCAGCGCTGCCACGGAGTCCACAATGATGATATCTACGGCCCCGGAACGCACCATAGTCTCCGTTATCTCAAGGGCCTGCTCTCCGTTGTCCGGCTGGGATATGTACAGATTGTCTATGTCCACTCCGATATTCTTGGCGTAGACAGGGTCCAGAGCGTGCTCCGCATCAATAAAGCCTGCGATTCCGCCACGCTTCTGGACCTCTGCTACCATATGCAGGGCAACTGTGGTCTTACCGCTGGATTCCGGTCCGTAGACCTCGATAATTCTTCCTTTGGGAACACCACCAAGTCCCAGAGCCATATCAAGGCTCAGACAGCCTGTGGGGGTTGTCTCTATCTGCATGTGTGCTCCCTTGTCTCCCAGCTTCATCACGGAGCCTTTGCCAAACTGCTTCTCAATCTGTCCCAATGCCGCATCCAATGCTTTTAATTTTTCTTCTTTTACCATCTTAATCTCCTATTCCAGTTCCGTATTATCCCTCCCAATGCACTTTGACTAAATCAATTTCCAGTCGCAGGATCATGCGCCTGTAAATCGATTTGTGTATTGGGAGGGATATTACTGTTTCCAGTTCCGTATTATCCCTCCCAATGCACTTTGACTAAATCAATTTCCAGTCGCAGGATCATGCGCCTGTAAATCGATTTGTGTATTGGGAGGGATATTACTGTTTCCAGTTCCGTATTATCCCTCCCAATACACTTTGACTAAATCAATTTCCAGTCACAGAATCGTATGCCTGTAAATCGATCTGTGCATTGTGAAGAATATTATTGATTCCTGCACCAAACATACATTTTCCGAATGTTTGTTCGTTTTCTGGTTACTATACTATTATATTTTTCTTCTTCTGTCAAGTAAAAATGGGAAAACGGCGAACTGCCCTGACAGACAGGATTATCCTATCATATGTATGTGTAATTATACAAAAACTAAGATTAACACGCTTTTTTCGTATAAAGCAAAAATTCTTCCTCCAACGCCTGAATGTATCCCGGATTTATTTCATTTTTCGGGCAGCCAAGAAAGGTTATTACACCTGTAACAGCTGATTTTCCAATATGGATGTCCCAATCCTTCAAAATATCCATCCCCAGTAAAATATTGCTTGTTCGATCATAGTTTATCCCAATTATAGCATTTCCGATATGAAATTGGCTTAATTCCCAGTCCTCGACTAAATGATAAAATTTCAGTGCTTTACAATCTATAGCTTTGTCATTCTTTATTAACCAACTGTCCTTTTCTCTTGTTTCTGATGTATCACTTATTCCATAACTTCTCACATACCTTACGCCATTTCGCAATGCCTGCTGCTTTAATTCCAATGCCATGTTATTGTCCACACCTAATCTTTTTATAGGAACACAAGTCTTGCTGCATCCAGTATCAATTTTAAACTTTTATATAGCTATTCGTCATAGTGCACACCTTCCTCCATTTCCGTAAGATCCTGATAAAAATCAAAGACAGGTTTTTCCAATCTGTTTGATTCCACATTCAATTCCTTACCTATAAACGAAACAATGCCTGTGATTATATTTTGAGTTATTTTTACGCCCGTTAAAACGATATGATACCCATAAATATTTCTTAACTGCTTTTGATTGACCAACATACCCATCTGAATCTCACTGATATTGCAGAATACCTTCCTTTCCTCTGTTGCCATATATCCTTTCTCCTTCCTCACATGATTCTTCACTTAATTCCTACCCCTGAATTGAATGAATAAATATTATACTCTTTTCCACAACACTTAATTGGTAAAATGGGAAAACGGCGAACTGCCCTAACGGATAGGTTTATCCTATCATACGTTAGGGCAGCCCTGCAAGCAATTTTTCAAAATTTCAACAGGTTTTATCCGCACATCTTAGCTATTTTACGACATCTGACTCTATCGGCTCCAAATCCACCACAACCAGCTCCGGCCGGTTGAAAATCCTCGGAACAGACGTACTCTCCCTTGCCAGTCCGCGGCTTACAATCATAGTCAAATTCTCAGCCGTATAGCTTCCTCCGGCATACTTTGGAAAGACGCCCTGATCCGGAGCAAACACACCGTTGATAAGCCCCGGAAGCCGCCATTGTCCTCCGTGTGCATGGCCGGACAGAACCAGATCAAAATCATAATCTCCATAAACATCTATCCATTCCGGCCGATGGGCCAGCAAAATTGTATAAAGCCCGTTGCCGGACACACGCTCCAAAGCTTGAAGCTGCTCCTCCGATCCCACATCCGAATCCGTATATCTTATAACATCCGGATCGGAAATCCCGCAGATATTTATGTGCTGGCCGCGAAGCTCTATGATATCACTCGTCCCGCTCAAAACAGTCACTCCATAGGCACGAAACAAATCCAGAATATCCTCAATCCGATTGCTCCAATACTCATGATTTCCTGTCACATAATAGCAGGGATAATGATCTGCAATTCCTTTTAAAAGAGCTTCCGTATTATCATTCGGAATCTTATCATCACAGATATCGCCGCCCAGCAAAATGACATCCGGCTTCTGCCTGTCAATGGCTTCAATAAGCGTTCTTTGCTCCTCCCCGTATTTGCAGGAATGCAGATCCGTTATCAGAACTATACGAATCGAAGCGCTTATTTTATCCGAACAAACGGTATAACTTCTGACCTTAAGTCTTGTATCAAATGCTGCCAGCAATATCAGCAGCAACCCCAAAAGCACGGATACAAAAACAATTTTTTTCTTCACCGGCCCCTCCTTCCTCAAAAACCCTTACACACTGTTTTCCATCTCTTTACTCCGAAATCTGAAAATGCTGATAATCCTTCAAGCTCTTCCAATCTCCTCCCCAGGTAAAGCCACGCTCGGAAAAGAGCTGCCAGCACAGATCCCCGTCCTTTCCAATCTTGTGAGGAAAATCCGCCTCCCGATCCGCGTAAGGCTCGCTTCCTTCGGGAGAAATATGCTCCACACCGCCGGGATAAGTCACATAAGGATTGTAAAAAGGATTAATATCAATGGCAAGGCCGTATGCATGACGGGAAAGCTTCTTACTCCCCTCCACTACCCGATAATTAAAGGCCGATGTATTATTGTCCAGAAGGGAGGCGTGATCATCTCCGTCATAATCATCAATCAGGCGCATCTTTTCAATCTGGTAGCCGCTTTCATAAAGGGTTTGAAAAATCTCCAGAATCGTATCCGCAATGGATACATGAACGATCAGCTCCCCTACGTGAGTCTGCTCATCAAAGCCCACATACAAAAGCCGCAGGTAACGCAGATCTTCTAAGGCGATATCCTCATTTTCCACATAGGAAACACCATCCATCCGGGCAAATACCTCCTCCGGTATCTCCTGCGCATAAAAAAGGGTCGAAACCTCTTCCCGGGTCAGTTCCTGCTCCACAACCGTTCCGGACATGCAGGTGCGGTAGTCCGGCTCATTCTCTTCCTCTTCCGTTTCCGCCGGCTCAGGCCGGAAGACGCTTTCGGAATCCTCCCCGCCCGGCAGTTCTTCCTGTTCCTGCTGCTCTGCCGCTCTCCAGGTTTCCAACTCCTCCGGTCCGGCATTTCCCGATTCGGCATATTCCTGATCTGTTTCCTGCTCCGGCTGTCTTTTCTCTTCATTTTTATCCTGCAAGCATCCGCATAACAGGCAAATGGTCATTCCTGCGACGGAAATGACCATTTTCATAGAATCCCACTTTAACTGTTTCACAATTATTCTCCAATTTCCGGTTCTAGCCTTTCGCCCCAATATACCCCTGTGCCTTCAGAAATTCCGCACAGAGCACGGAGCCGCCGGCCGCGCCGCGGACGGTGTTGTGGGAAAGACCCACAAACTTCCAGTCATAGACATGATCCTCCCGGATTCTTCCGATGGAAATGCCCATGCCTTTCTCAAAGTCCACATCCAGCTTCACCTGGGGACGGTTATCCTCTTCCATATACTGAATAAATTGCTTCGGAGCGCTGGGCAGCTCAAGCTCCTGGGGCAGTCCGCGGTAGCTCGTAAGCTTCTCAATCAACTGCTCCTTTGTCACCTTTTTGCGGAACTTTACAAATACAGCCGCCGTATGGCCGTTCAGCACGGGAACACGGATGCACTGACAGGTGATAACCGGCTCCTTGGCAAGCTTGATCTCGCCGTCCTCACAGGTTCCAAGAACACGCAAAGGCTCTTTCTCGCTCTTCTCTTCCTCTCCGCCGATATAGGGAATCACGTTTTCCACCATTTCCGGCCAATCCTTAAAGGTCTTTCCGGCTCCGGAAATCGCCTGATATGTAGTTGCCACCACCTCATAAGGCTCGAACTCCTCCCATGCCTTCAATGCCGGAGTATAAGACTGAATGGAGCAATTGGGCTTCACGGCAATAAAGCCTCTCTTTGTTCCCAGACGCTTCTTCTGCTCCTCGATAATCTTCACATGCTCAGGATTGATCTCGGGAATGATCATAGGTACATCCGGCGTCCAGCGGTGAGCGCTGTTGTTGGAAACCACCGGTGTCTCGGTTTTTGCGTATGCCTCCTCAATGGCTTTGATCTCATCCTTGGTCATATCAACGGCGCTGAATACAAAGTCTACCTCTGCGGCGACCTTTTCCACCTCATTTACATTCATAACAATAAGCTTCTTTACGGACTCCGGCATAGGGGTATCCATCTTCCAGCGTCCTCCTACGGCCTCCTCGTAGGTCTTTCCGGCGCTTCTCGGACTTGCCGCAATCACAACAACCTCAAACCAGGGATGATTCTCCAGCAGGGAAATAAAACGCTGTCCCACCATTCCGGTGCCTCCTAAGATTCCAACTCTCAATCTGTCACTCATTTTTCATATTCTCCTCTTAATTCCTCTGATGTGCGGTATCCGGAATCCGCGGCAGCCCGGATAATGGAATCTGCCTGAGCTTCCCTGCATAACCGCCTTTTTTCTATGTATCCTATCGCATTTTTAGGGAAAATGCAAGTATTTATTTTCTCAGAAATCACAAAATGAACCGCAAAATTATACGGCCAAAATACATAGGGCATCATAATCCGGAATAAGGGAATCATGAGTCATAAAAACCATATTTTCCACGGATGCCTGACATATAAGCATCCGATCAAAGAGATCTTTGTGAGGCGAAGCATTCTCCTTTCGGTTTAATCCTGCCAAAGCAAAAATATGATTCTCCCTGACCAACAGCTTCTGATACCCCGACTGTCTGCAGTATTCCGAAATTTCTTTCGCGCAAACCGGCATCGCATCCGGGTGCGCCAGGTGCTTTAATTCTACCTCCCACAAAGAAATAAGGCTATAGTAAATTCTGTTTTCGGTGTTTTCAATCAGTTTTCTCGCTTTTCCCGGCAGTCTGTCATCATTGGAAAGCGCCCAGAGAAGAATATGTGTATCTAATAAAATATTCATATCTCTCCTCCAAACATCTCTTCAATCTCTTTATCCCATGCATCAAACTCGTCCGGAATCTTGAATTTTCCCTCTGCCGCGCCGATGCGCTTCTGACAGGAAGACTTTGGGATCAGCGTCATCTGCACAACAGCCGTTCCGTTCCTTGCCAGATAAATAACATCCTCTTCTTTTGTTTCAAGCATTCTTACCAGTTTTGATAAATCCGTCTTGGCTTCTAGCATATTTACCTGTGTCAAAATGATACCTCCATTCCAGTCAGCGCCTTTAGCTATCTTAGCTAAGTTTATTATATGCTGTTTTTGGCAAATATCAAGTACTGCATTAACCTTATATTTTTCAGAAAGAAAACAGCTAATTCTAAAACTAACCGCTTTCAATATCAACTGCCGAATAAATTAAATTCTTTTTGCAACCAATTTTCTACTTGTTTTGCTTCTTTCTCTTTTAATCCAACTTCGATTTGTTTTGGAATAATTATTAAAATTTTACTTTTTTCCCACTCAAGATTACTCAAAACAAGAAATTCTTTTGCATTCCATTTGGTTTTAGGTGCATATTTTAAATTTTTCGTAAAATTCACATCAGAAGTTCTATTAACCAATTTAGACTTTGTTTTACCTGCAACAATCCCATATAATTGATTATTCTTTTTGAAAAATTTTATATATGCAAAATAAAATATTTGTGCTTCAGCAAGCTTATTTTCAAAACTATTACTAGGTCTAATTAACTCTGGGTTATCAGCTGGTATGTCAGTATCAAACCATTTATACGAATCTTTATAATCAGACTTATCTAACCGTTCTTCAATTTCTTTGTCAGTATAAAAAACGAATTGTTTCGTATATTGAAAATTTTTACCCATAAAATAGTTTTCTCCTTTCATGCTTTATTAAAGATATTTTAATCAAGCATCCCCTACATAAGCACCACAATAAAGCTTTATACACCAATGCACAAACATCGGCCTCTATCAGCTATCAGCATGGTTATAAACCTGTAAGTACTTGTGCAAGGCGTACTCGGCTTCTTTTCGCCCCACAGTCAGTACAATTGCGTAAATAACTACGGCCGCACAATGGCCTTTGCCGGACACTTCTCCATACATTTCTCACAGCCCACGCATTTATCATAATCAATGCCGGCCAGGTTATTCTCCACCTGAATCGCTTCCGCCTCACACTGTTTTGTACAGAGCTTACAGCCGATGCAGCCGGCAGAACATGCCTTTTTAACCTCCGGCCCTCTTGCCTTGCTGGAGCAGGCAACGGCCGCTTTTGCGTCGCTTCGAATCAGCTCAATCAGATTTTTAGGGCAAACGGAGGCACAGCGGCCGCAGCCCGTGCATTTGTCCGGGTCCACAACTGCCGCGCCGTCTTTTACATGAATGGCATCAAAGGCACAGGCTTCCACACAGGAGCCAAAGCCGAGACAACCATAATCACATTCCCAGACGGACAGACCGGACAAAACTGCTGATCGGCAGTCGCGGATTCCCACATAATTACATTTCACGAAAGTTTTCTCACAGGTTCCGGCACAGCGGACAAAGGCTCTCTTCTTCACGGTCTGAACGCCGTCCACTCCCATAATCGCACTGATTTCCTGAATGGCCTTTTCATTGCAGACGGGACATACATTTACTTCCGCCTCTCCATTTACAATAGCAGCCGCAGCCGCGTCACAACCGGCCTGACCGCAGCCGCCGCAGTTGTTCCCCGGCAGACATTCCCGTACAAGCGCTTCTCTCTCGTCAACCTCCACATAAAACTTTTTCCCGGCGGCCACTAAAGCGGCGCCTATCAAAAGCCCGATCACTCCCACAATGAGAGTAGCTATTACAATTCCCTGCATCCTTATCCTCCTATTTAAAGTCGCTGCGCGACGGCACTAAAGGGCAAAGTCGCTTCGACACACTGGTATTGAGAGAAACTTTTATTCGAAAAGCACTCATAAAAGTTCCTCTCGTGCGTCTTTGCGACTTTGCCTGGTCGCTGCGCGACGGCACTAAAGGGCAAAGTCGCTTCGACGCACTGGTATTGAGAGAAACTTTCATTCGAAAGGACCTCATGAAAGTTCCTCTCGTGCGTCTTTGCGACTTTGCCTGGTCGCTGCGCGACGGCACTAAAGGGCAAAGCCGCTACGACAATCCCCCAAATCCCATAAACGCAATCGCCATCAGCACAGCGCACAGCAGTACTATGGGTGCTCCCCGCAAGGGCGCCGGAATCGCGTCCTCGTCAATCCGTTCCCGGATACCGGCCAGAAGCACAATGGCAACCGTATATCCAACCGCCGTTCCAAAGCCGGCCAAAACACTTTCCAACAAATTAAATCCATTCTGCACATTCGTTAAGGCCACACCCAGGACCGCACAGTTGGTTGTAATCAAAGGCAGATAAATACCCAAAGCCTGGTAAACGGCCCGCGAAGTCTTTTTCAAAAACATCTCCACCAGCTGCACCAGCGCCGCAATCACCAGAATAAATACAATAGTCTTAAGATATGTAAGGTTCAGCGGAACCAGAACAAAGTCATACAAAAGGCTCGCCACCGCAGAGGAAATCGTAATGACAAAAATAACCGCTCCCCCCAGGCTTGCGGAGGTCTTAATCTGTCTGGATACTCCCAGGAAGGAACAGATGCCCAAAAACTGGTTCAGCACCACATTGTTAATCAGCGCCGTAGAAATCACAATCATAATCAGCGAAGTCATTTTTCCTCTCCCCCTTCCTCTGTATCACAGGACTTTGCACATGACGCGCAGCAGCCGTCACAGCCCTCCACCACCTTATTTGCCCGTGTATTGATATGTATCGCATTCATGATCATAATAATAATCATCAGCACCAGAAACGCCCCCGGCGCTTTGATAAAGATGGCAATCGGAGGAAAGGACTCCGGCATCACTTCAAAGCCAAAGGCCGTCCCCGCCCCCAAAAGCTCCCGGACAAGCCCAATCACCGTCAGAGCAATGGTAAAGCCAAGCCCCATTCCCACGCCGTCCATAGCAGAGAGCACAGGCGGATTCTTAGAGGCAAACGCCTCCGCCCTTCCCAGAATAATACAATTCACCACAATCAGAGGAATGTAGATTCCAAGAGCGCTGTAAAGCGCCGGAACATAAGCCTCTGTCAAAAGCTCCACCACCGTAACCAGGGAAGCCACAATTACAATATAAGCCGGAAGCCGAACCTCGTCGGGAATCACCTTCCTAAGAAGGGAAATCACCAAATTGGACACCACCAGCACCGCCAGGGTAGACACTCCCATACCGAACCCATTCACCGCCGAGGTAGTAACCGCCAGGGTGGGACACATGCCGAGCATCAGCACCAGTGCCGGATTTTCCTTTAATATCCCATTATAAATACGCTCCATACATGGTTTCATTTCGTTCCCCCCTTACTTGATGTATGTACCAAAGAAATCCAAGGCCGCATTGACCGCGTTGACCACCGCTCCCGAAGAAGTGGAGGCTCCGGACACCGTGTCAATCTCATTGTCCGCCGTGGAATCTCCTGCTTTATTCAGGGTAAACCGCTCTGCATTCACTCCTGCAAACTGACCCTTAAATGCATCTTCGCCGCAGAGCATTCCCATACCTGCCGTCTCATTCAGCTCCGTAAAGGCAATGCCGCCAACTGTTCCGTCCGGCAGAATACACACGGACATGGTGATATTTCCCTCAAAGCCGTCGCCGCTTGTGACACTGAGCACATACCCAACGGGAACGCCGCTTCCATCCACTCCCACGGCTGCCTCATTGATGTAGGCTTTGCCAAAGTCCGTGCCGTAAACCTCGCCCTCCAGAGCTTCGATAGTGCCGTTAATCTTCTCATCCAAGGTAAAATCAGCCGCGTCGGGACATACCTCACGATAGGAAGCCGCCTTTGCCTCTGCCTTTTGTACCGCAATCTGATCCTCTGTCATCACATACACGCTGCTTAAGGCCGCCCCGGCAATCAATGTAATCACACAGAGAATCACAGCCGATTTGGGTATCCCCCTCTTCCCCTCCCTAGGCTTTCTGAGGCCAAAGGGCACGGGCACGGAAATCTCATCAATAAGGGGAACTGCCATATTTGCAATGATAATGGCGTAGCTTGCGGAATCCGGCGCGCTTCCGTACACCCGGAAGATTCCGCTTAAGATGCCAATCAATCCGCCGAAAATAAACTGTCCCTTGGACGTCACCGGACTGGTCACCGGATCTGTTGCCATAAACAGGGCGCCCATCATAATTCCCCCGGATACCAGATGAAGTATAATAAATTCCAGGTCCAAACCATGTCCGCCGAACAACGCCAGGAACACGGAAAATGACACCAGAGTTGCCAGAGGAATTTCATAGGTAATGGCCCGAACCGCCAGCAGGTAGATTCCGCCGATGCACAGGGCCAGAATGGAACTTCCGATTACGCCGTTTCCAAAGCCCAGAAAGGCATCCGTCACATTTACCGTCTGCCCGGAAGCAAGAGCCTCCAGAGGCGTTGCCGAACTCATTCCGTCCAGAGAAAAATCAGCCACCACGCCGCTGAAGGATATCAGCAGAAAGCACCTTCCTGCCAGGGCCGGGTTCATAAAATTGTGTCCGATACCGCCGAAGAAGCATTTTACAAATAAAATCGCAAAAATGCTTCCCAGACAAGGCACGTAAAGCGGCTCATAGGCCGGGAGGCAAAGCGCCAGAAGAAGTCCTGTGACAACTGCGCTTCCATCTTTTACCGTGTTGGGCCGCCCGGTGATCCGGTCAAATATATATTCTGTCAGAACCGCAGACAAAACGGAGGCTGCAATCACCAGAAAGGCCCCTGTTCCGAAGCGGTAGATACCAAATACTGTGGCCGGCATCAGGGAAAGAATCACCTGGTACATGGCTTTGCCTGTAGTCAGCCTGTTTCTTGCATGCGGACTGGAAGAAACATTGTATAATTTGTCCATTATTAAAGCCCCCCTATCTTCTCTTCGCTGCCATAATCTCGGCCTTCGCCTGCTTAAAGAGCTGCATCAAAGGCCGTTTTGCCGGGCAGATATAGGTGCAGGAACCGCAGGCGATACACTCCAGGCCATACAGCTTCTTCTCATAGCGCTCATAATTCTTCTTTTTTGCGGCAACGGCCATCATCTGCGGCGTCAACCCCAGAGGACAGACCTGATTGCAGCGTCCGCAGCGCAGGCAGGCAGTCCGGGCCTTTTCCGCCTCCTCCACCGGGTCCGTAGTTAGAACAGTCAGCGCATTGTTATTTTTGCAAATGGGAACATCCAGGGAAGCAAGGGCTATTCCCATCATGGGACCGCCGCAGAGCATCTTCCGGGCTTTTACACCCTCCCGGATGCCTCCGGCCTCCTCCAGCACCTCCGCAAAGCTGGTTCCTATGCGCACCATCAGATTGCAGGGACTTTTAATCCCGTCTCCCGATACGGTAAAGCCGCGCTCCATCACCGGCTCCGATTTGCACACGGCCCGGTAAATGGCGTGGACCGTAGCTACGTTATCCACCACACAGCCTGCGTCTGCCGGAAGCATGCCAAGCTTCAGATGCTTTCCGGCTATTACGCTGATAACGGAACGCTCGCCGCCCTGGGGGTATTTTGTATGTACGGCCCGGACGTGAATCTTTTCCTGTCCGGCACAGGCTTGTTCCATCGCTTTGATGGCTTCCGGTTTATTTTCCTCAATTAAGATCACGCCCTCGGCATTTGGGAATAGGCGCAGCATAATTTTCAGCCCTTCCACAATTTCGCTGCCTTTTGTCCGCATCAATTGATCGTCGCAGGTAATGTAAGGCTCGCACTCGGCGCCGTTGGCTATAACGTATTCAATCTCCCGGGGATTTTTCGGCGCAAGCTTGACATGGGTGGGGAAGCCTGCTCCTCCCAGGCCGATGATACCTGCGGCTTTGATTTTTTCCAGGATCTCCTGGCTTGTGAGATTGGAGGCGTCATTTTCTGTTCCGATGCCTTCGGCTAAGGTGTAATTTCCGTCGTTTTCCACTACGATGCAGGGGACGGACGGGCCTGCTACGGTTTTGCGGTTTTCAACAGCCTTTACCTTGCCGGAGCATGAGCTGACAATGTTGGCGGATACGAAACCGTCCGCCTCTGCCAGAAGCTGGCCCGTAAGAACCAGATCCCCTTTTTGCACAACCGGTCTGGCCGGCTTGCCGATATGCTGATTCAGCGGAAAGACCAGATCTCCTTTGGGGAGATAGACGCGGTAGGGTATGTTTCTGGCAAATTCCTTTCCGTCCGCCGGGTGCACGCCTCCCTGAAAAGTTTTTCTTAACATAAGCACTCGTTTCCCTTTCTATTCCAGTTCCGTAATATTCTTCACCATACACCGGTTTAAAATCAATTTCCAGTCACAAAGTCATGTAACTGTAAATTGATTTGTGCATGGTTAAGAATATTACTGATTCCAGTTCCGTAATATCCCTGTCATTTCATTTATTTAACACTTTACCATATCCAAGTAAAAAAATCTATAATTTGTCAAATTTCT
The DNA here is from genome assembly GCA_910576325.1 of Clostridia bacterium. Classification (GTDB taxonomy): domain Bacteria; phylum Bacillota; class Clostridia; order Lachnospirales; family Lachnospiraceae; genus Laedolimicola. The sequence continues at coordinate 203,602 of CAJTIM010000005.1, read as the reverse complement.
TTCCGATATTTTGACACGCTTAGACAAGCTTTTTAGCCAAAGAAAAACAGACCCTGCGTTTTAACACACAAGATCTGCTTTTCTCATATAAAAATTTTTATCCCAAGCTCCCATGACTTTCCAGCCACTCCCGGTTTTTGCAAATCACCTGTTCCATAGCCTTCTCCCCCGGCGCTCCCAAGGTCAGCCGCTTATTCACACAGGTATCCATGCTGACCGCCTCATAAATATCCTCCTCAAATACGGGACTGATTTCCTTAAGCTCCTCAAGGCTTAATTCCTCAATCGCCTTCCCCTGCTCAATGCAGTAAAGCACCAGACGGCCAATCACCCCATGAGCATCCCGGAAGGGCACGCCGTGATTTACCAGATAATCTGCGGCGTCCGTGGCGTTGGTAAAACCATTTCTAGCGCTTGCGGCCATCTGAGACTTATTGAACTTCATGGTATCCAGCATCCCGGTAAAGAGGGCCAGGCATCCCTTCACCGTATCAAACGCATCAAAGGTCAGCTCCTTATCCTCCTGCATATCCTTATTATAAGCAAGCGGCAGTCCCTTCATCGTCGTAAGCAGCGAAATCAACGCACCATACACCCGGCCTGTCTTTCCCCGAACCAGTTCCGCAATATCCGGATTCTTTTTCTGGGGCATAATGCTGCTTCCCGTGCTGTAGGCGTCATCAATCTCCACAAACCGGTACTCATTGGTATTCCAGATAATAATCTCTTCGGAAAACCGGCTCAGATGCATCATAATTGTGGAAAGCGCCGAAAGCAGTTCTATCAGATAATCCCGATCCGACACGGAATCCATGCTGTTAAGCGTCGGCCCTGCAAATGCGAGAAGCTCCGCCGTATATTCCCGATCCAGAGGATAAGTCGTTCCCGCCAAAGCCCCTGATCCAAGAGGGCAGTAATTCATCCGCTCATAGATATCGGCAAGTCTCCCCCGATCCCGCTTAAACATCTCAAAATATGCCCCCAGATGATGAGCCAGCGTAATCGGCTGCGCCTTCTGCAAATGGGTAAAGCCCGGCATAATGGTCCGCGTGTGCTCTTCCATCAGCCGCTGCAGTACCGTAAGAAGCTCCCGCACCAGACCGTCAATCCCGCAAATCTCATCTCTCGTATAAAGCTTCATGTCCAGAGCCACCTGATCATTCCGGCTGCGCCCTGTATGGAGCTTCTTTCCCGGATCGCCTATGCGGTCAATCAGCGTCGCTTCCACAAAGCTGTGGATGTCTTCATATTCGTCGCTGATCTCAAGCTTCCCGCTCTCCACATCCTTAAGTATCCCCTCGATTCCGTCCAGAATTATGTCCCGCTCTTCGTCGCTTAGAATCCCCTGCTTTGCCAGCATCCGCACATGGGCCATGCTGCCCTTCATATCCTGTTTGTAAAACTTCTTATCAAATGAAATTGACGCGTTGAAGTTGTAGACCAGTTGATCCGTCTCCTTCGTAAAGCGTCCTCCCCAAAGCTGTGCCATTGTTATTTCCTCATCTTTCCTTATTAAAATAAACCTTTGAAAGCCTTTTATTCCTAGTCCGGCATTCTATAATATCCTTCTCCCGACGAATTGGGGGCTACCGTAACGGAAATCACTCTCTGGAACGCCTCCAGATCCTCCTGTTCAATCCCCTCGTCCGTAATCAGTTCATCCATCTGCTCCAGGGCAGCTATCTGTGTAAATGTTACCCGTCCAATCTTGCTGCTGTCGGAAAGCACAATCTTTTCATTTGATACACTCATCACCTCACGGGCAATCATAGCCGTATCAAAATCCGAATTCGTAACGCCTCTCTCCAAAGTAATCCCATTACAGGTCGTAAACATTTTATCTATATTAATCATTTTCAGCATCTCATTGGGAATCGGAGATGTAACATAGTGGTACTTTTTCCTGAGAAATCCCCCCATAAGCAGAATATCAAAATCCGTATTCTGTTCCAGCCAGCCTGCAAACTGAATGTCATTGAGAATAATCATCAAATTCTTTTTTTCCGGAAGGCGGCGCACCAGTTCATACACGGTAGTTCCTGTCATAAGCGCAATCCGATCACCGTCCTCGATGTGCTCAAGGGCCGCCGAAGCGATCGCCCGCTTCTGAAGGGCCATACGGTTCTCTTTGCTTTCCGGAAGATACTCCCGGCCGGTCTTAGAGAATACAATTGCGCCTCCGTGAGTTCTTTTTAACAGATTTTTCTTTTCCAGCTCCCGCAAATCATTTCGTATGGTGGAGGCCGACACTCCAAAATAATCACACAGCTGCGGCACAACAATCTTTTTTTGCTGCTGTATAATCTTAATAATCTCCTGTTTTCTCTCTTCCGCAAACATTTGTATCGGATCTTGTCTTCCGCTCATGCCTGTCCCTTTCCCAGACTGACAGAAACCTCCGAACAACATTTTCTTCCGGAGGTAACTGTTTTTTTAAACAATAACACAATTTTCCATTTATTACAAGCTTTCCATGACAGTATCCGCAATATTCCGCTCTGTCAGTCCATAATATTCTTTCAGATAGTCCACACTTCCCACCTGTCCGAATTCCCGCCTTATTCCAATCCGGCGCAGGAGAATTCCGCCGGCCTCCTCCGCCATAATTTCAGCAACCGCTGCTCCCAGTCCGTTGGTAATACTGTGATTTTCCACCGTAACAACCATTTTCTTTCCTGCCATCTGACTTCTGATCGTATCCGCGTCCAGGGGCGCAATCGTAAACATATCAACCACAGCCGTTTCCAAACCTCTTTCATTCAGAAGTCCGGCCGCCTCTATCGCCGGTTTCAGCGCAAGTCCGGACGCAATCAGAAGGATATCCCTTCCCTCTCGAAGCACGTTGGCCTTTCCTGTCTGAAAGTCCGATCCCTCCCGGTAAATATCCGGCATCTGCTTTCTTGTTGTTCTGATATAATGAACGCCCTTTCTTCCTGCCAGCTCCCTAAGAAGCCATGCAAGCTGTACTCCGTCCGCCGGATCATAAACCTCTACCCCCGGAATTGCCCGCATAATGGCCAAATCCTCAAAGGTCGTATGGGTTCCCCCATTTGTTGCTGCACAGATACCCGGATCCGATCCATACAGGTTCATTGTATTTCCGGCATATGCTCCTTCTAAAAAAATCTGATCACAGGCCCTTCGTACCGCAAAAGGTGCAAAGGTATGTAAAAAAGGAATCCATCCTCTCATCGACATGCCGGCCGCAATGCCGACCATATTGGCCTCCGCAATCCCCACATTGATAAACTGCTTTGGATGGCTGCTTCCCAGCTTTGAAAATCCCGAAGCGCCTCCCAAGTCCGCCTCAAGAGCAACTATTTTTTCATTTTCATCCATAAGCTGTTCCAGGGTCCGGACAAAAACCCTCCGCATTTCCTGTTCGCCTTTCTGTTCCGCTAATTTCCACATACTAATTGCCTCCATTTTCTATCTGTAAGCGAAGCTGTTCCATCACCTGGTCCAGTTCTCGTTTTGCCGTCTCGTCAAACTTCGGCGCATGATTGTCGTCCCTGTCAACATAATAGGGAACCCCCTGGGCCTTCTTTGTTTCCATCAAAATGCAGACGGCGGAATCTCTCACCTCACCTGCGTTTTGCAGAGCACTTAAAATGGAATCCTCCTTCTGTCCGTCCGCAGACAGCACCCGGAAGCCAAAAGCCTCCATCTTCTTTCCCAAATCAAAGGGATTCAGAATCTCTGTCAGTTTTCCGTCCAGCTGCCGCTTGTTGTGATCAATAATGACAATCACCTCATGAAGCCTGTGATGGGCAAGAAATTGAAACGCTTCCCAGCACTGTCCCTCATTCAGCTCCCCATCTCCCACGATCAGATATACCTTTTGCTCCTTTTTCTCCAGACGCAGCGCCATTCCAAGCCCGGCCGCCACAGAGGTTCCCTGTCCCAGGGATCCTGTGGTTGCATCAACCCCCGGTGTTTTCAGCCGATCCGGATGAGAGGGAAGCTTCGTTCCTCCGTCGTTGAGTGTTTTCAGCCAGCCGCAATCAAAAAATCCGTGAAGAGCCAATGCCGCATACAGAGCCGGTCCGGAATGTCCCTTGGACAATACCACATAATCCCGTTCATCCCAGTCAGGCTTTTGAGGATTGTAGCGAAGCACTTCATTATATAATACGGACAAAAGCTCCACGACGGACATTGCGCCTCCCAGATGTCCATATCCTTTTTCCCGCATCATCTTTAAGGTTTCCAGCCGGATAGCCGCCGATCCCAGCCGCAATTTTTGTAGTTTATTTTCGCTCATTGTCTGCTCCTTTTCCTTTTACTGTTTTATTCTCCTTTTCCGTACCCCAGCTGTTCTAACGCATACAGGGCGGAACCGACAGCTCCTGCCCCCGGTTCCCGGCTGGCTTTTATCACGGAAAAATCTCTGCCCGGATAAGGCTTTCTGGTGAATTCATATACATATTCCATCAGTCTCTCAAAGGGAAAACCTTTCATCTCCGCCACTCCGCCGCCGATTACAACCCGATCGGGATCAAAAATATTAACCTCCGCTGCAAAAGGAATGGCCATTGCCTCCAAAAATTCCAGTATTACCTGATCCCCGCCGTGGTGCGTAAAAATATCCGACAGCTCTTCCTCTCCGTAATGCGTCTCCCAAAGCTCGCGCAGCGCCCGGCCGGAACCATAACATTCCGCACATCCCCGGTTTCCGCAGGTACAGCAGCGATCACTCAAATAAAAGGGAAGATGTCCCAAATCACAGGCCACCCCATGCTTTCCCGACAAAAAATGATCGTTTAGATATACACTGTTTCCAATGCCTGTTCCATAGTAAATCCCAATCGTCGTTCCCTGATTCTTCCACCCGTGTATTTCCAATTCGTATTGCAGAAGATTGTTGGCATCCTTGTTAATAAATACCGGAACGGAAAGCCTCTCCTCCAACAGCTTCACAACATTCCGGCCGTCAAAGCCTCCTGTTTCATTTTGAAGATTCGGACAGTTATACACAACTTCCTTTGCCGCATCTACCGGAGAAGGAAAGCCGATTCCTATGGCCGCAATCCGCCCTTCAAGACCATGCTCACAAATAAAATGACGAATCTGTTCCGCAAGAAGCAAAACCGCCTCCCCTCCTTCACAGATTGTCCGGCTTGAAACCTTTCGAAAACATGTCACCGTCCCGTCCGATGTAACTGCTCCCATTCTGAAACTTGTTCCTCCAATATCAATTCCGATTGCTTTCTTATCCATATACCCATTCCTCATACTGCCTGACCATCTTTCCCCAAGCCTTTTCCATATTCGGATCCTGCTCAAAAAGGCAGGTAGCTCCCATAATAATAATGTCCACGCCTGTTTCGCTGACCTTTTTCATGGTAGCTTCATGACAGCCGCCGTCAATCTGGGTTTCAAAATGATAACCGCATTCCTCCCGCAGCATATGGGCCTCTTGTATCTTCTCCAGCACAGGTTCAATCAGCTTCTGCTTTGCAAATCCGGGCGTAACTCCCATAAAGGTCAGAAGATCCACCTCATTCAGATAGTACCTTGCGGACGACAGAGGTGTGGACGGCGCTAAAACCACGCCAAACCTCTTTCCCCGTTCCTTAATATGGGTCAGATACTTAAATACGTTCTGCCCTATTTCCTCCGCCGGAAGGGAAATAATATCCGCTCCCGCATCTATCACCGCATCTATCAGCTCCAGATCCATCTCCTTCACCATAAGATGTACATCTATGGGCACCTGTGTAATTTTCCGCAGCTGTCGTACAAACTGCGGAGAAAGACACATATTCTTGGCATAATGCCAATCTATAATATCCACATGGTAAAATGCGGCGTAAGGGTTCAGGCCTTCTATCTGCTCCCGAACATTCATCAGATCCATCCCCATGAGAGACGGTGCAAATTTTGGATTCATAGTCTCCTCCTCAAATTCTTTTTATTTTCGCGCAATCGCCTGATCCAGGCTTACGGCTGCAATCAGAAGCAATCCGGTTGCCAAATTCTGATAAAAGGTAGGTACGCTGCACATATTCAGACCGTTGCTGATCAGTCCCAGAATCAACGCTCCCACAATGACATTGGGAATCTTCCCCTTACCTCCGAAAAAGCTGGTTCCTCCGATAATTGCCGCCGCAATCGCTTCTGTCTCGGCTCCAATAGAGGTATTCGGCTCCGCAGCGCCCAGACGCGCCGCCATAACGGCTCCGCAGATACCTGCACAGAGGCCGGAAATCGTATGTACCGCAAGAACATGCTTCTTCACATGAATTCCGGAAAACCAGGCGGCGTCTCTGTTCCCACCCAATACGTACAGATTTCTGCCAAATGTGAGTTTTGTAGTCACAAACCAGCACAGCACCGCCGCAATCATGGCAATCACAATGGCCATGGAAACACCATGGAACAAACCGCCAAAGCTCTGCAGAAAAATCTTGGGCATGCCAAAGGTTGCCTGTGCATTGGAGATAATCAGCGTCAGAGCCCGAAATACGGACTGTGTCCCCAGCGTTATGATAAACGGATGAACACCCGTCAGATTGATCAGGGTTCCGTTGATAAAACCGCAGACTATCCCTCCCAGCACGGATCCGAGTAAAAATGCCAGAATGGGATCTACCCCAAACTCTACCATCAGCTTTGCCGTGATCATGCCCGTAAAAGCCACGATGGAACCAATAGACAAATCAATACCGGCAATCAGAATCGCAAAAAACTCACCGCAGGCGAGAAGCATGATCGTTGCACTCTGCGTAATAATCTGAATAAAATTCCCGCCACTTCGAAAAGCCGGCGGCGCCGCTGCCGCAAACACACACCACATTACTGCAAATATGGCCAATGTACCAAACTTTTCCCAATATGATTTAAAAATCTTAGCATTTCCCTTCATTTGATCCACTCCTTTACATTGTTGCGGTTTGAAGGATTCTTTCCTCCGTCACTTCCTCTTTGTTCAAAATTCCCTTCAGCCGCCCGTCATTCAAAACCATAATCCGATCACAAATACCCAAGAGCTCCGGCATCTCCGAAGAAATCATAATGACCCCGATTCCTTTTTGGGCAAGACCGCGCATAATTCGGTACATTTCCGTTTTGGTTCCAATATCAATCCCTTTTGTGGGCTCGTCAAAAATAATCATTTCCGCGTTGGCAGCCATCCATTTCCCTACGATTACCTTCTGCTGATTTCCTCCCGACAGCTCCGTAATCATCTGAGCAAGCGAAGAACACTTTACCTGCATTTCTTCCCGTTCCTTCTCTGCCAGCTCCTGATCCCATCCTGGGTGAATCCTGCCATAGAAGCCTCCCCATCTGGATTTTAACAAACGATTTACCAGAACAAGATTTTCTTTGATTCCGAAATTAGGAAAAATCCCCGTTTCCCTTCTGTTTTCCGTAATCATGGCAATTCCGTTTTGAATGGAGGTGTAGGGCGTTCCAATGGGAAGCTCCTTCCCGTTTAACCAGATTCTTCCTTCCTCGTAGGACTCCCCTGCAAAAAATGCATTCATCAGCTCCGTGCGTCCCGCTCCGACCAATCCGGCCACTCCCAGTACCTCTCCTTTATACAGTTCAAACGAAATGTCCTTCGTCTTTTTATCCCTTCTGCTGATGTGCTCCGCTCTGAACAGTATGTTTTCCGGCGTATATTCCACATCTTTTTCGCCAAAAAATGTTTTTTGAAGCTCTCTTCCTACCATCATGGATATGATCTCTTCCTCCGAGTGAATCTCCGCCATATCCTTCGTTCCGACTGTTTTCCCATCCTTTAGAACCGTGACCCGATCACCAATCTCCTTTAATTCCTTCATCTTATGGGAAATGTACACAATTCCAATCCCGGTGCTTCGAAGCTCCCGGATAATTTTAAAAAGATTTTTTGTTTCCTCCTCTGTTAAGGACGAAGTCGGCTCGTCCATAACAAGTAATTTCGAATTTTCCACCAAAGCCTTTGCAATCTCCACGAGCTGCTTTTCCGAGATGGACAGCTGACCTACATTGGTGGTTACCGGCTTTGTCAGTCCCACCCGCTTTGCCATTTCCTCCGCCTGTTTCAGGTATGCCCTTTTATCCACCACCGGGAGGACGGAAAACCATTTTTTTACCGGGAGCTTGCCCACAAAAAGATTCTCCGCAATCGACAAATCATTTACAACACTCAGCTCCTGATAGATGATGCTGATTCCCAGCTCTTTTGACTTTTTGGGTGTCAACTCGGAGAATTCCTCGTTGCCCAGAAGGATTGAACCCTGTGTGGGCGTATAAATACCGCTTAAAATCTTCATAAGCGTCGATTTCCCGGCTCCATTCTCCCCCAGAAGCAGATGCACCTCTCCGGGTCTTACATCAAAAGAAACTTGATCCAATGCCACAACACCGGAAAATTCCTTGCGGATATTTTTCATTTCTACCAATGCTTCCATTCTTTTACCTCTATCATTTTCCGGGATTTACATGGGGCCGCCGCGATGCGGCAGCCCCTATGTACTTCCATTTAAAGCTTCCAAATCCAATCGTTTACTGCGCGTTCATCAGCTCCGCCACATTATCCTTGGTATAAACGGCAGCCGGTATCAGCGTATCCTCCGGCTGAACATCCACGGAACCGAATTCTCCGCTCTCCAGCGCCGCTACCGCCTGTTCCACACAGGAAAGTGCAATTCCTGCCGGATCCTGAACAACCGCCACTAGCTGACCGTCCGCAATTGCCTGCTGTACCTCCGTATCCGCATCCGTGGATACCAGGAAAATATCCTCTCTGCCCGTATTAATCATGGCCTGAAGCGCTCCCTTGGCCATTGTATCATTTGCCGTAAAGATTGCTTTCAAATCATCGCCGTATTTGTTGATCATATTCGTCGCAACATCCAGTGCCGTCTGCCTGTCCCAGTCGCCCGGCTGAATGTCCAGAATCTCGTAACCCTCTGCGGCTGCCAGCGCATCCTTACATCCGTCACGGCGAAGCTCGCCGGAGGTTGCTCCTGCTATTCCTTCTATAATGCATACGCCTGCCCCGTCCGGAAACTGCTTCATAATCAAATCCGCACCCATTTTTCCAACTGCCACATTGTCAGAGGTTGCATACCCTACTACATAGCCCCCGGCTTCCTGCAGCGCATCCATATCAAATTTCTCGTCAATATCCACAACCGGAATATTGGCCTCATTTGCTTTTACGACGCCGCTGATTAGATTCGTCGGTGTAATGGGCGCCACACAAATGGCATCATACTTGCCGCTGGTAATCATATTCTCCATAATATTCAGCTGTCCGGTCAAATCTTCCTCGGATTCCGCGCCGAAGATCTCAATTGTCACATTATCCAGTTCTGCCACTCGCTTTTCCAGTCCCTCCGCCATAGACTGCCAGTACGGACTTGCAAGTGTCTTCATTAAAACGCCTATGGTATAGGTCTTTCCCTCCTCCGGAGCTTCCGTCGGTGCTGCCGGTTCCTCCGCCGGAGCCTCTGTCTCCGGCTCAGCTGCCGGAGTTTCCGCTGGGGCCTCCGCCTTGGACCCACATGCGGCCATGCTCAGGGTCATGGTTAATACGAGTAACATTGCTACTACCTTCTTCATAGTAACCCTCCTTCTATAGTTTTATAATATTATCCGGATTTTTATTAGGATTCCGGCCAACCTCCATTATTGTTTGTTATTGTTTATAATTGCTTTTTATTGTTATTTATTGCTGATAATTTATCATATATCGTAATAAATGTCAATATAAATTTATAATCTTTTATTTTTTTATATATATCGACGGATTTTACACCTCTATTTTATCGTTTATTATTATTTTCAAGAACATATCAAAATTTTACGTTTACAAAGCAATCACAAACAACAACATTTTTATTTTACTAATATTGTTCGCTCCTTATAAAAAGAGGATAAAACAATCTGATTTAAACGATTGTTTTATCCTCAATCACCTTTTATTTTCTCTCTTTTTCTAAAGACCGGCTATTTGCCGGCATATGGTTGTCCGGCACTCTGCCGGCGCGAATACACACACCCGCAATAATCCTGCCGGTAAAGCCCATACTCCCGCGACAGCTCAATCGACCTCTTATACCCGTCCCGCTTTTTAAAATCACTGTTCAGATAAGCAACCCCATATTCCCGGGCCAGCTTTTCCCCAATCTCATTCAGCTTCCCCGCATCCTTCAAAGGACTGATGGAAAGCGTCGTCGTAAAATAATCAAACCTGCCAGCCCGCGCCATCTGCGCCGCCTCCAAAAGCCGCAGGTGATAACAGCGGAAACACCTCTCTCCCCCTTCCGGCTCAAGCTCAAGCCCCTTTGCCGTCTCGTAAAACCGCTCCTGCTCATAGGGTCCCTCCAGAAATGAAATCCTGTGCTTCGCCGGCATCCGTTCGATCAGCGCTTCCTGCTCCTTCACCCGTTTCTCATACTCCTTGGCCGGAAATATATTCGGATTGTAATAAAATACCGTAATGGAAAAATACTCCGAAAGATATTCCAGCACATAGCTGCTGCATGGAGCGCAGCAGCTATGCAGTAAAAGCCTGGGCGTACGCCCTGCTTCTACAAGCTTTTCTATAGTTCCGTTCAGTTCCTTCTGGTAATTTCTCTGATTCATTGTGTCCACACATCCTGTCTTTCATTCTGCCTGCATCACCGGATCACCGGCCGCCGCCTGTCTCGTCCAAATACTCCTCCAGACAAATCCCCTGTTCCATAATCTCCTTAGCCGCTTTCTCACCCACATACCGATAATGCCACGGCTCAAAGATAATTCCCGTCTCCTCCGTCTTATCCGTCGGATACCGCAGAATAAACCCATATTTCCAGCAATTTTCCTTGAGCCACCGGGCTTCCTCCGTCCGGGCCTGCTTTTCATCAAGAATCTGATAATCTCTTGCCACAATATCCACGGCCAGCCCCAGATTGTGCTCGCTGGTGCCCGGAAAAGCTACTTCCGTGCCCGCCTTTTCTCTGGCCGCTTCCCCGGTAAGGCCCGTCTCCGCCGTCACTCTGCGCACCTTATCCTCAAACAAATCCGTCTGCTTCTCTATGGTACGATACGCCGAACAAACCCAAAAGTCAAGTCCTTCTCTCCGGCCTGCCGCAAGCATTTCCTGTAAATACCCCACGGCCCTCGCATCAAAGTAGTAATTATTTTCAATCTCCGCAACAGCCGGCTTATAGCCGCTCTCCATAGGATTCCATTTATTTACCAGGGTCAGCATCCAGGCTTCTTCCTCACCGGCTTCCGTTCCTTCTGTCAGAAGTTTTCCTGAGATCCCTTCCGCTTTAGAAGGCTCCTGATCCCATTCCTCTTCTTCCATGCCGTATTCCGCCTGCTGCGCATATTCTGCCATGTCCTGTACGTAATCTTCCTCCGCACTCTTCGCAAATACAATTCTTCCGCACAATACCCCCAGCAAAAAGGTAAACAGGCAGAAGCCTAAAATCTTCCTCTGCATGGCCTGCTTGCGTTTTCTTCTCCTTGCTCCTCTGCTTTCCTGTTCATATTCTTCGTATCTACGCATTTTTCATCACCTCGTATGTTAATCATAGAGGCGCCTTGCATCAAAAACGCATCAAAATATAAATATTTTGGCCAAATCTTTTCTTCCTGTCTTACTTAGACATATAAACATCTATCTGGAAAACTCTGTCTGTGACTCCCATTGTATAGACAATCTGACCGCCGCTGTCTTCAAAAGTTACCCGAAATGTCTCCCCCAGCAAAGGGTCTATTCCCCAGGAAAGCGCTGTCTTAATCTTCGCCTCTTCGTAGCTGTAGCCCTTGCTTACAAAGTTATCAATCTCTTGCTGAAATAACTCTTCCTCCGCACCCGGCATGATTCCATTAGGGTAAGATTGGCTGCTCACCATCTCGCAGCCCAGATATTCACCCCATCGGGCAGCCAGTTCTTTTTGTTCCTCCGCATCCATATCTGCAAAATACTTTTCCACGTAAATAGCCTGGTCCGTCTCCGCAGATGCATCCGCTGCCGCCTCATAATCCACAACAGGTCTGGCGGCATATTGAGAAAAGCTCACGATTTTTCCTGTCTCATCGTCCAGGAAAAACAGCAGCTGGTATTTCGATGTTTCCACAAATCCCTGCCAGAGCATAATGGACTTTTCACTGTCCTCCATATCCACATAAAATGTAACCGCAGCTTCTTTGAGTGTCAGCTCACCCGTATCAAAATCAATAAGAATGTTCCGGTCCGCAAGGATCTTGATTTCCTTTTTTATTTGCTCCTCTATGGTATCCTTATTGTAATTTTTTCCGTTGACCAACGTCAGTGTGTTGACCGTATCCTGGCTTCGAAGCTTAAGCTTCTCCGACAGTGTCATAGAAATCTGCTCTTTTAATACAACCTCCTGCACTTCCTCAATTTCACTTTTGCCGGTCCGCTGCCTGTCCTGCCACTTCAAAACCCGGGAAGGCAGAAACAGACTTGCCGCAGCCAGAAGAAACAGAAGCAATCCGGCAATCACATAATTTTTCATAATCGGTCTCCTATTCCAGTTCCGTAATATCTTTCGCAGTACACCTCAGTCTAAATCAATTTCCGGCCACAAATGCATGTGTCCGCAAATCGATTTGTGCACTTCGAAAGATATTACTGATTCCAGTTCCGTAATATCCCTCGCAATACACTTCAGCCTAAATCAATTTCCGGCATCTCCAGGAAAATCCGCACCATAGTTCCCTTGCCCGGAATGCTCTTAAAGGTCATGGTCCCTCCGTGCCGCTTCACAATCTCCTGACAGATGGATAAGCCAAGTCCGGCTCCCCCCTGCTGCCTGGCCCGGGACTTATCCACCATATAAAATGCCTCCGTGATCCGTGAAAGCTCCTCCTTTGGAATCCCCTTGCCCGTATCCCTGACATAGAGGGCAAAGCCGTCCTCCTCCCTGCGTCCAAGCAGATAGAGGGTTCCCTCCCCCTCTATGGCCTTCCGCCCGTTGTCCAGAAGGTTTAAAAGCACCGTTTTCATCAAATCCGGCTCCAGCATCAAGCTTGCATCCTCCACGATCACCTTCAGCACAATCCCCAGCTTTTTCAGCGAAGGCTGCAGCATCCCCTTGATGTCCTCCGCCATCCAGCGGATTTTCACCGGCCGAAGCTCCAGTTCCTGATTCTTCACCACCATCAGATCCAGCAGCTTAAAGGAGAGAGATTCCAGACGCTTCCCTTCCTTAAAAATATAATTTGCCGCCTGAAACTGCTCTTCCTGCGTCACCTCCGTAGTACGGAGCATGTCCGCATACCCTATCATAGAGGTCAGCGGCGTTTTCAGCTCATGGGCAAAGCTTCCGATAAAATCCTCCTGCCGCCTGGCTGCATCCTCAAGCTCCTGAAACTGCTGCTCCAGGTTATCCGCCATATGGTTAAAGTCTGCCGCCAGATCTCCGATCTCATCCTTGCTTTCCATTCTGGCGCGGACGCTCAGGTTTCCTCCCGCAATACGCCGGGTGGCTCTGGAAAGACGTCTGAGGGGACGCAGAAGCCAGGAGGCCATTCCATAGCAGAGTATACTCTGAACCGCCAGAAGTCCCGCAAGCCACTGACCGTAGATCCGATACTGGGACTCCCGCTCCTCAAACAGCTCCGTCACATCCCGGATGCTTTCCAGATACAGAAACGCTTCCTCCCCCAGACAGACCATGCTTGCCGTCTGAAGCTCATAGCCGCCGTTGCTCTTGCGCAGCATATGTCCCCGGCTGGTCCTTGTGATGGCTTCCAGAAGCCCCGTGTCCGGTTCTGTCTTTGCATTGTCATAAAGCACATTGCCGTCCCCGTCGGAAATCCGTATCCGCAGATCGCTTCCCGCCATTCCATCCACCATAGCGTCCGCCGTGCGCCGCACATTTTCCAGGCTCGGCTCCATATCCTGTATGGTGGCGCTCCAATAGGCCGCAAAAGAATACTGAAGCATCCGGTTCTCCTCCCCGGCATTGGCAGCCTCCCGCTCATAGGTGGACTGAAACAAGGCGGATATCAGTACATATCCGCCGATGGTAAAAATCAAAAGACTTAACATAATGGTTGAAAAGCATATTTTCCAGGAAAATTTCATCTATCCCTCCAAACGGTATCCAACCTTGTAGACCGTGACAATCTTATCCTCCCAGCCTATCTTTTTGCGCATCCGCTGCACGTGAAGATCCACGGTGCGGCTGTCTCCCATGTATTCCCCTCCCCAGATCCGTTCGTAGATGGTTTCCCGATAAAGGGCTACGTTTTTGTTGCGGACAAACAAGAGCAAAAGCTCATATTCCTTTTTGGTGAGGTTAATGGGGTCCCCGTCCCGTTTTACAATCCGGGAGGAGGTGTCTATGACCAGATCGTGCACGGTCAGAATATTTTCCGTTTTGTGGTAACGCCGAAGCACGGTTTCCACTCTTGCCAAAAGCTCTATGATCTCAAAGGGCTTGGTGAGATAATCGTCCGCTCCCAGCTTCAGGCCCTTCACCCGGTCGGTGACAGACGCCTTGGCCGTGAGAAAAATCACGGGAATCTCCAAGGGCGTAATATAGTTCATCAGCTCATAGCCGTCCACCTTGGGGAGCATTACATCCAGGAGAATCAGATCGTATCTGGTTTTATCCAGGGCATCCGCCGCAGCCATGCCGTCAAAGACACAGTGGCAGGAGTAGCCTGCTTTTCTTAAGTTTACGGCTATGAGATTGGAAATGGGTCTTTCATCCTCGACTACTAAAATCTGTATCATTTTGTTTCCTCTTTTTGTCAAATTACCATGTGCTGTCCGGGGTTATTTTCCCAAATGAAAACAGGGCATAAAAACTATGATTAAAAATTTACATCATTAGTGTATCATAGTTGCATCAAAAATGTCTCTAAATTTTAAATTCCTCCGCCCTCTCATCATACATTTCCCCCGATATAGAAAAGCACCATTTCCTGCCGCTCTCATAAAATAGCTATATATTACAATAGGAGGCATGCTTATGAACCCCTTACTGGAGCTTTCGCACGTCAGCTACTCCTACCATGAAGTGAATGGTGAAACACTCGCTCTGTCTGACATCTCCTTTACCCTGGAAAGCGGCAGTTTTCTTGCCATTGTCGGGCCTAGCGGCTGCGGTAATGCGCTGGCAGCACAGCGGAAACATAGATATGCGCCGTTTCCCCGTCCCACACAACCTCCCTCACAATCCCATGCAAATATTCTCTCCGCTCCTCCGCCGTCAGCTCCTTAAAAAGCTCAAAAGGATCCCGCAGCACCCTTTCCGCCTGTTCCGGCCATTCACAGCTTCCTCCCGCTTCCTCATCCCTTTTTTCCATATGATTTATTTCTTTTTGAAGACCCTTACACGTTTCGTCCAGCCTATGAATCTCTTCTTTAATATAATGTACGGATACACTGTCTTCCCCTATCTCTTTCAATGAATCAACCAGATTATCAATCTGCGCCCTTTTTTTCTTATATTCATTCAAAAGAAGCCTTTGTTCCGAGGAAATGCTTTCATCAGCATTTTTTATTTTACGCCTTAGCTCCTCCAGCACAGGCAGCAATCCCCCGTCCAATTTTGCCAGCTTCAAAACCTCATGGAAAACAGCCGCATCCAGAGTATTTCCGTGTACATTTTTTACCCTGCAGCCCTCCCCATGGGTTTTATCCTTATAGGGACATAGATAGGCGAAGGTTCTCTCTCCCTTTTCATTGAGCCTGGAGGGCGGATAATTTTTGGGCCGCATCCGATGTCCGCAGGTGCACCGAAGCAGCCCTGATAAAAGGGCCGTATGGTTTCTCGGGCTGCGGAAACTCTCTCCTTTTTTCTTATTCCGGGACAAAATCTGCTGAACACTTACATAGTCCTTGCCCGATATGGCTCCCCGATGCTTTCCCCTGGAAATAATCCAGGCTCCATATTCCGCTGTCTGATTTTTATAGACGCCGGAGGAGGTCTTGGCATAGCTCATCAGGCCTGTCTCATTATCCAGTTCATCCTCCTCAATGCATATCTGACAGCCCAAATCATAGAAGTATTCATACGCCTCTCTGTCTGCCATGCAGTAAACAGGATTCGTCAAAATGTCACGGACGCCCATAATAGAAAATTCTTTGCCCTTTCTGGTTCTGATTTGGTGCTGCCAAAGGTATTCCGTCACTTTCGTCAGAGACTGCTCTTTCAAAAAATAGGCAAACATAAATTTCACCAGCTCAAGCTCCTCCGGCTTTTCCGCCAGATAGCAGGATATTCTTCTTTTTCCCTCCGAATCCTCTTTTTCCAGCTTCTTTGAAACAAATCCAAGAGGTGTATTCCCTCCAAGCCACCTTCCGCTCCTGGCCAGCATCAGCATATTGTCCCGGACGCGCTCCGCTATCTGCTCACGCTCCATCTGCGCCAAAACTCCTGAAAAATAGAGCATGGCCTTTCCTATAGGCGTGGTTGTGTCAAACCGTTCTTTGATACTGATAAAGGAGATCCCCCGATGCTCCAAACTCTCCATCAGCAATGCCAGGTCCGCCAGATTTCTTCCCAGTCTGTCCAGCTTGTAGCACACCAGATAATCAAAAGTCTGACTTTCCATATCCCGCATCATCTGCTGAAACCGGGGACGCCTTACATTTTTTCCGGAGAATCCCTCGTCCTCGTACTCCACAATCTCCGCTTCCTTCCCTCCGTCAACAAACCGTTCAATGTATTCTCTGCACATAGTCAGCTGATTCTCCACACTCTCGCCTTTGCCGGTCCATTTTGATTTTCTGCCATAAATCGCTATCCGCATATTCTATTCTCCCAAAAAAAAATCCTGCCGCAGAATACCCGCCGTAAATCTCATCTCAACCATATAAAAGCCGCAGGACATATCTTTATACATCCTACGGCTTCTTGCGTATCTCTATTCTCTTTGTCAAAAATTAATTGAGCGGACCGTGGGCTCCCATGCAATACTCCTGCTCAATATCCGCCAGCATTTTGACACGAACCTCATGACGGCCGCCCTCATATTCCGCCTGGAAAAACGCGTCCGCAATCATCTTGGCCAGCTCCGTACCCACAACGCGGGCGCCCATGGCAAGGATATTGGCATTGTTGTGCCGTACCGTCATGCAGGCCGTATAAGGCTCGCTGCAGACAGCCGCCCGAATACCGGGAACCTTATTGGCGGAAAGGGAAATACCCACACCTGTTCCGCACACAAGGACACCCTTTTCCACTTCTCCTCCTGCCACGGCCTCGGCAACACGTTTGCCAACTACGGGATAGTCCATTCTCACTCCCGCCTCTTTTGTACCGTAATCCACGCACTCATTGCCCTGCTCTCTTAAGTGATCCATCAGTGCCAGCTTCAGCTCTACTGCGGTATGATCACAGCCAAAGCCTATCTTCATATTGTATCGTCTCCTCTTTTTTCTATTTCCTTTAACTTCCGAAATCCTAAAATTCCGGCTCCAATTACGCCGTTCTCCTGTCCCTGCCGGGAATAGATGTAGCTCAGCTCTTCTGCCGGAAAGGGTTTTCTGGCATATCGGTAGATATCCGCTTCCAGCTGCGCAAACGGGAAATTCGGCATGGAGGTCAAACCGCCTCCGATAATAATATAGTTGGGATCCAAAATATTAATTTCCGTAGCCGCAGCCAGCGACAAATCATCAATAAATCTGAGAATCTCCGGAGAACTGCCGTGCTTCGTAAAAATCTGTCCAATCTCCGTATCCGGAAATCTTTCTTCACACAAATCCTGCAGGTGATAACCGGAAGCTATCAACTCAATACAACTGCTGTTTCCACAGCCGCATACCCCGTCAATTCCGCGAACAGGAATGTGTCCCAGCTCCGTGGCCGCTCCTGTTTTTCCCACCAGAAGCTTTCCGTCAACAGCCACCGCATTTCCCAGGCCTGTTCCAAAATAGATGCCGCAGGTGATTCCTTCCTCCGGAATATGATTCTCCATCATATCAAAGAGCAGCAGCATATTCACGTCTGTCTCAATATAAGCCGGAACCGAGAATTCCTGTTCCAGACGCTCAGCAATTGCAATATTGTTGAATCCGCTGATATTGGGTGTGGATAGGACTGTCCGGCGCTCTCGATCTATGGTGGAGGGAAAGCCTGCGCTGATCGCGGCAATCGTACACCCCGCACCATGCTCCTTCCAATAGGCGCGCAGAACCGCCACAAAGTTATCCACCGTATTTCCGGCCTTTTGGATCTCCTTTGTCTTAACAATCTCAAAATCTGTCAGTCCATACCGCTCGTCTACCAGACCAATGCGCGTGTGTGTTCCCCCTATGTCAAGGCTCAAAACATATCTGTCCATCCGCAACTCCCTTTATCCCTTCATACAATTCTCATAATCCTGATACATCTTTTCAAATGCCCGATCCAGATCGGAATCAAGGCCAAACAGCCCCGACGATCCCACAATCAGAATATCCGCTCCGGCTTCCGTTGTCTTTTTATAGCTCTTCACATTGCACGCACCGTCAATCTGGATCTCATAATGGTATCCCTTTTCCTCACGCCATTTCTTTGCCAGGGCAATTTTATCCAGCACCTCATCAATAAAGCTCTGCCCGGCAAACCCTACGTCCACAGTCATCAGGGTCAGCAAATCAATGCGGTTCAAATACGGCTCCGCATAGCTTAGAGGGGTGGCGGGATTCAGAACAATCCCCGTCTTGCAGCCCAGGCTCTGAATCAGATTCAGGATACGGTACGCCTCCCCGTTGATGGTCTCCGCATGAGGAGAAATGTATGCCGCACCCGCCTTTGCTAGGCGCTCAATCCAATCTCCCGGATTGGTAGTCATCAGATGACAGTCCATAGGAACCTTTGTTACTTTCCGAAAGGCTGCCACCATATCCGGAGACAGGGTAATATTTTTACAGTAATGCCCGTCCATAATGTCCACATGGTAAAGGGGCACATGACGATTCATAACCTCAAACTGCTCTCTCATATTGAGAAAATCCATACACATGAGAGACGGTGAAAACTTCATTTTCTTTTTTCTCCTTTTTCATAGCTTTATTATATGATAATTTTACTAAAACGAAAAGACCGATATTGGGATTGTTTAATCCTTCACCGTGCTTCCTACCAGCTTCTCCAGAGCAACGGATGCTATGATCAGCGTTCCCATAACTACCTTCTGCCAATAGCTGGACACGTTCAGAATATTTAAACCGTTTGTAATTGTGCCGATGGTCAGGCCTCCCAGCAGTACGCCGAAGATTTTTCCCTTTCCTCCGAAAAATGAGGTTCCTCCGATGATACAGGATGCAATGGCATAGGTTTCATAGCCTTCACCTGCCGTGGGCTCCGCCGCTCCGACACGCGAGGTCATTATGACGCCCGCCACTCCGGCCAGGAAGGATGCCAGCATATGGGCAAACAGTGTAAACTGCCTTGTATTAATGCCGGAATACCAGGCCGCCTGCTTGTTGCCGCCCAAGGCATACAGATTTCGCGCCACTACCGTTTGATTGGTAAACCAGATAAGTACTGCGCTCATCACCAGGGCAAAGATGAAAGGAATTGGAAATCCCAGCACATATCCGGAAATTCCCTTAAAGGAGGCCGGAAGACCGAAAATCGGAGATCCTTTTGAAATAACCAGCGTAACCCCACGGAATATGGTATTTGTTCCCAGAGTGACAACAAAAGGATGCAGATCCAGCGCATTGATCAAAACTCCGTTCACAGCTCCAAGCACAAGAGAGATCAGAAGTCCTGCCAGGATTGCGGCAGGCACCGGAACATTTGCCTTCAGCATCATTGCAATAAAGGTGCCTACCAGCGCGGCTACCGAGCCTACGGACAAATCAATTCCGGCCAGCAAAATAGCAAAAAATTCTCCAAATGCAAGGAGTATGTATACCGTACTCTGCAGACCAATCTGCTTCACATTGTCCGGGGTCATGAAATATTTCGGCGATGCAATGGACAGACAGATCATAATTAAAATCAAAATACTTAATGTACCAAACTTATCCCAAAAACTTTTAAATTTTGCTCTTGTCATCTTCTCACCTCTTAATCTACCGCAACTGCCGCAAACATGATCTTTTCCTCAGTTGCCTCTTCGCTGTTTAATATACCTGAAATCTCACCGTTCCGAAACACGATGATACGGTCGCAGGTCTTCAAAAGCTCCGGCATCTCGGAGGACACCACTATAATCGCCTTGCCCGCATTTGCCATTTCTCTCATGATGTTGTAAATCTCAGCCTTTGCTCCCACATCAATTCCCTTGGTGGGTTCGTCAAAAATAAACACATCCGAGTCAACCGCAAGCCACTTTCCAATAATGACCTTCTGCTGATTGCCTCCGGAGAGATTGACCGTCATCTGATCCACACCGGAGCATTTGGTATTCAGCGTCCTTACTTCCTCCTCGGCTATTTCACGCTCGGCCTTTTCATTTAAGAGGCCTGTCAATCCGCCTGCCTTGGATTTTTTCAGATTTGTGGTAACGGAAGTTTCCTTCCAGATATTAAAGTTCTGGAAAAAGCCCGTCTCCCGCCGGTTCTCCGTTACCATGGCAATTCCCTGCTTCAATGCACTGTAGGTATTCTTAATTTTAATCTCCCTGCCGCGCAGATATATCTTCCCGCTGGAAATCGGCTTTGCTCCGAAGATTCCCTCCATACATTCGGATCTCCCTGCGCCGATCAGTCCTCCAAAGCCTAAAATCTCGCCCTTTCTCACTTCAAAGCTGATATTTCTGGCCGTTTTGTCCCTGCGGGTTAAATTCTCTACCTTAAAAATAACTTCATTATCCTTCTCGATCTGTTCCCGATCACCCAAATGATCGCCCGTAATCTTACGGCCTACCATCATGGGAATCAGATCCTCCACTTCCAGATCCTCCACATCCTTTGTATCCACATAGCCGCCGTCCTTCAAGACGGTTACCCGATCTCCAATCTCCTTGATCTCCTTTAGCTTATGGGAGATGTAGATAATCCCGATACCGTTTTCCTTGAGCCGGCGAATGATCCGGAACAGCTCCTCGGTCTCCTCAATGGAAAGCGACGAGGTGGGCTCATCCATAATTATGATACGCGCCTTGGCAGCCAGTGCCTTGGCAATCTCCACCTGCTGCTTTTCAGAAATAGAAATATCCTGAACCAAAGTCGACGGACTCTTTTTCAGGCCAATCTCATCCATATACTTTTTCGCTTCCCCATTCATATACTTATAATCCACAAGCTTTAAGCCTGCAAGCTTTTTATAAGGAAGCTTTCCTACATATAAATTCTCCGCTATGGTAAGCTCGTCAACTACGCTGAGCTCCTGATAAATAATTGCTATTTTGTTTTCTGCGGATTCCTTCGGCGTCAAGCTGGAGTAGGTCTTTCCCCCAATGACGATTTCTCCCTCCGTAGGCTTGTTGATTCCGCTTAACATCTTAACCAGTGTAGATTTCCCCGCACCATTTTCCCCTAAAAGCACATGTACCTCTCCAGGCCTTAAGTTAAAGGATACTTTGTTGAGCGCAACTACGCCGGGAAATTTCATGGTCATATTTTTCATTTCAACTAAATATTCCATACGCATTCCCTCTTTTAAAAAGTGATTTCCAGACCCGGAGGCCCGGAAATCACTTCATCTGTCTTTTCTGATTTCTACTAGTTCAGGTACTGATCCACGTTGTCCTTTGTTACCAGGAAGGAATCAATGTACTCAATCGGCATTTCTGCGGAAGGATCTGCTGTCCAGCCGTCCTTTACAGCCTTTACAGCCAGCTCGCAGCATGCGATACCGATACCAACGTTGTCCTGTCCTACGGTTGCGGCCATCTCGCCGTTCTTAACGGACTCTTTCGCATTTGCCACGGCGTCCGTACCGACTACGATAATGGAATCCTGCTTGCCTGCATTTACAACTGCCTCGTATACGCCAAGAGCCATGGTATCATTTGCACAGTAGAATGCCTTTACATCCGGGTTAGCCTGCATAATGTTGGTGGCAACATCGATAGAGGTCAGACGATCCCAGTCACCCGGCTGGCTTGCCACTACCTCGATGCCCTTCTCGGTGAAGTAGTCGGTTGCACCCTTGGTTCTGTCATTAGAGGTTGCATTTCCTGCGGTACCCTCGATGATTGCTACCTGGCCGGAACCAATCTGCTCGGTGATAAACTCCGCACCCTTCTGTCCAACCAGAACGTTATCCGTGGTGTACATACCAACCATGTTGCCGCCGGCTTCCTTCACGGCATCCGCATCAATCGCCTCGTCAATGTTGACGATGGGGATACCTGCCTCACATGCCTTTGCAACGCCCTCTACCAAATTGGATAAGGAAAGGGGAGCCGCACAGATAGCATCATAATCCTTGGAAATCATGTTCTCCAGCTGTTCCAGCTGACCTGTGATGTTGTCCTCGGACTCAGCGCACAGAACCTCTACGGTCACTCCGTCCTGACCCTCGGCCCACTCCAGGATACCGGCTTTCATGGAAGACCAGTACTCATTGGACTCCGGTTTCAGAAGAACGCCAATCTTGATTTCCTCTCCTGCTGTCTCTGCCGGTGCCTCTGCATCCTCCGCAGGCGCTTCCACGTCATCTGTCGTTTCCGCAGGTGCAGGTGTGTCTGCCGGTGCCTCTTCCTTGGAGCCGCATGCTGCCAGGCCAAGTGTCATTGTTGCTGCGAGTAGTAATGCCAGTACTCTTCTTTTCATTTTTAAAACCTCCCGTTTTATAATGTATTAATGAAAGCTTTTCGCTTTTCATCCTGTGTTCTGCAGTCGATGAACTCCGCCTCTATCTCAAAGGTACGGCTCTCTCCTGCCTCCAGATACTGGAGGATTCCTTCCTCCTTTGCCCGAATCCGGCCGCCCACATGGGCGGTTCCCGGCTCAAGCCCTAAAGCATAGTCCCCTGCTCTCTGGCTTTTCCATTCATTGAGTACGGGAAGCTGATCCGGATCAAATTTCAGCACCACGGCTTTCTCAAGCTCCTGATTATGCAGCAGCGCGAAGCCTTCCTTCGTATGCTCCTTCATGGTGCGGAAATAGACCTCCTCCTCAAAGCCCGCCTCCGGCTTTTGGAATTCACAGCTTTTGGCCTTTTTTTCCTCCGGCAGGCCGTCCCTGCTTCCAATCTCCCCGAAATTTGTATAGAGCCTGCAGCTCTCGTCCAGCATGGGATAACCGATATTAAAATGATACAAAAGCATCAGGGGCGCCCGTTCAAAAGCCAGGTTTTCCACCCGATCGCGGATTCTCAGCTTATTCTCCACGGTGCTGACCTCAAACTCCCGGATAATCCGCATATTCGGCCCGAAAAGATGTCCCTCTCTGACTTCTCCTCCAAACCGGATTACCGCTTCTTTGTTCTCCCAGTACACTCCGTAGCTCACATGCTCCGCCGGAGTATTGGAAATCACTCCGTGAAGTCCGTATGCCTGACCATCCTCTGTCCCCGGTGTTCCCATATAAGTTAAGCCGCAGGTTGTGAGAAAGCCTGCCTCAAAGTTTCTGAGGAAGCCTCTTGTTCCTTCCTCCTGATAGAACTGCGGACCGCAGATTCCCGTCTTACTTATAAAGCCTGCGTTAACACCCTGAAAAGTCAGCTCCGGAATAGCAAAGCATTTATCCGGCAGAACCAGCATATCCAGTCCCCGGCCGTTGCGAATCCGGAGTGCGTCGGTGCCTTTTGATTTTCCTTCCTCCAGGCGGCATTTCCTTATGTAAAACAGCTGAGAGGGATCTCCGCAATATGCCTCCATATCCCGTTTTGATAAATTTCTCATGACTGCCTCAACGCTCCCCCACATTATTTCTTAATAAATTCAAAAGACGTATACTTCGGATAGTCCGCAAACATCAGATATCTTGCCTCCTCATCCTCTTCCATGGTGGGAATTCTTTCTCCCGCGGTATGGAAGCGATTGTCAATGGTGTCGTCATTGGTGGTGGACACCTCAAACAGCATCACATCTCCGGTTCCCGGAACCCCCTGCCAGGAATGATACTGCCCCGGCATCAGGGTGATGCTGCTGCCCGGCTTGCAGATAACCTTGCCGCCTGCCGGAACTGTCACCTTCCTGCCATCCATGGTCACGGTTACGTCCGTTTCCGCAAACTGTCCTTTTTTGCCCGCACGTCCGCCCTCTACGTCTTTAAAGTCCGCTTCCACGGAATTGTACAGCGTAACCTCCAGATCGCCGCCTCCGCGGTTGATGATGTCTTCCATCTTGCTCCAATGATAGTGGAAGGGCAGAATCTGTCCGTCATTTACAAAGAGCAGCTTCTCGGCATAAGGCTTCGGATACTTATCCTTTGCATAAAAATTGCCGTTGCGGAAGGTAAAAATCGTCAGGCCGATCTTGCTGAAATCTCCGCTTCCGAAATCCGTGATATCCCACCCCAGCATGTTCTCTACAAGCTCAATCTCATCTTCCTTCAGATTCTTCCAGTCTTCCGGTGTATAGTAAGCGAATTTCGGCAATGGAAATGCCATCTTCTCCGCCACATCGATAGTATGCTGAATAATACTGTTTGCTTCTGATCTTTTCATTTTGTAACCTCCATCTGCGTGTTCCTGTCTTTTTAGAAACGTTTTCCCATAAAAACGTTTTTTCGGAAAAACGTTTTTCTATTTGATAAGCTGATTATATCACCGTATTACCATAGCTGTCAATACATCTATATTTCACAAAAATGAAGGTTCAATTTTGTGCACTATGTTGAAAAGGACCGTGCAGCCTGAGATCAGCCTGCGCGGCCCATCCATATTTCCCTATCATTTGGTTGTTTTTTCCATATTATACAATCACAACTTTAATCACCTGTTCCAACTGTTCCCTGCTCTCTTCCGGAATATCCTCATCCGTAATCAGAAGATCCAGTTTCGACCAGGGAGCCACCTCAATCAGGGATGAAGTCTGAAATTTACTGCTGTCCGCCAAAACAATGTTGCGATTGCTCTGACAAATCAGCTGATTTTTAAGAAGGCTCTGCTGAAAATTCTTGGTACAGACGCCGTTTCGCCCCTTTACGCCGCTGGTGCCCAGGAAAAAGACATCCAGTGTAATCTGCCGAAGCATCTGAGGAAATTCTCCGCTGTAATAGGCCATCTCCTCCTGGCTGAACTCTCCACCCAGGGAAATCAGACGATTTCTGCCGGCTGTCATAATCTGAAGAATCCGATGAGAATTGGTGACCACCAACAGATCCCTTCGATAACTGGCATAGGCGCCCAGAAGCGCAACCGTACTCCCGCTGTCCATTCCGATGATACAATCCCCCTCCGGCAGATATTCCATCGCCTTTTTGGCAATCCGATCCTTAGCGGAAAGATTCACGCTCTCACGGACAGGCAGAGACTCAATACGGTCGCTCTCACAGATAACGGCCCCGCCATATACCTTTTTTAAAATTCCCTGTTGGGAGAGATAGAGAAAATCCTGACGGATGGTTTCAGCGGACACCCTAAAAAGCCTGACTGCATCTTCCGTATCCAGCCGGCCGGTAGTACGAACGATATTCATAATCTGTTCTCTTCGCTTTAAAATCTCCTTATTTTTCAAAGTCTCTCCTCCTCTTTTTCCGCAGCCCCTTCAAGCTGCCGCCTTCTTGTCCCCATGGGATTCCTGACATACATTTACCCGATTTTCAGGCAGCCAGTACATGATTTATTGTAACAAAAAACGTCCTGTTTGCAAGAAAATCACTGATTTTTTCAAAAAACTTGGTTTTCAGCCAAAAAATCTGTTATTTTTCTGTTTTTTCGGAGGAATCCAATTGACGCTCTCCGGGAAGCATTTTTATAATAAAAAACAAAAACCGTAAAAGGGAGGGCAATATGGAAAAACTCAAGCTGGCGATCGACGTAGGGGGAACCAAGATTGCTTATGGTCTGCTCAATGAGAAGAATGAGATTACATACCGTTATCAGACGCTCACGCCCCTGGAGATTATGCCGGAGGAATTTACCCAAAAGCTCTGTACGGAGATTGACACGGTTCTTAAACAGGCCGGATGCGCACAGGAACAGCTGGCCGGTATCGCTGTCGGAATGCCGTCCTATGTGGATTACGAGAACGGAATTGTGGTAACCTCGGGAAGCATCCGTCATATTAAGAATTATCCGGCTCGTGATATTCTTAAAAAACGGTTCTCAGGAATTCCCATACTGATTGATAACGATACCAATATGGCGGCTCTGGCGGAGCACCGCTGCGGGGCGGGAAAAGGCTTTCACCATATGGTGTATGTGGCCTTAAGCACCGGATTGGGCACAGGCTTTATTGTGAACGATCAGCTTTTCCGCGGAAGCTACGGCGGCGCCGGGGAATCGGGCCATATGCTCATTACGCCGGGAAAGGGAATCACGGACGGCTGCGGTAATCCGGGCTGTTTTATGAGCTATGCCTGCGGTTCCTGTCTGGTGCGGCATGCCCTTCTGGCTATTGAAAATGGCGCAAGTACCCGTATGACGGAGATGGTAACGGATTTATCTGAGTTGAACGCAAAGCATATAGCAGAGGCTTACAGGCAGGGCGACGCCCTGGGGAAAAAGCTGATAGAGCAGCTAATCTATTATGCATCCCTTCACATCTACAACCTGTTTATTGCCTTTAATATCAACTGCTACGTATGCGGCGGCGGGCTGACGAATATGGGAGACTTTCTGCTGGAACGGATTCAGGAGCAGGCGGATCTCCTGAATACCCAGGAAAACCAGAAAATTTACATAAAGAAGGCCGCTCTGCCCGGAGATAATGGCCTGATTGGGTGCAAAATTGCACTGGATACCGCTTTTCAGTAAAACAGGAATAACAGGAGGATGCTATGAATTATTTTGGTGAACCAAGCAAAAGAATTGCACGGATGCGCGAGGAGCTGCTGTCCGCAAAACCGCAGGTATGTGTGGAACGGGCAATCCATACCACGGAGGCTTACAAAAAGCATAAGGATAAGATGAAGATTCTGAAGAGAGCCTATGCCATTGAAAATACCCTGAAGCATATGACCATCTTCATTGAGGAGGGCGGGCTGCTGGCCGGAAATCAGGCCAGCGTAAACCGTGCGGCCCCTATTTTTCCCGAGTATGCCATTGACTGGGTGGTGGAGGAGCTGGATCTTTGGGAGAAACGGGATGGAGACGCTTTCTCTATTTCTGAGGAAAACAAGCGGATAATCCGTGAAATTGCTCCCTTTTGGGAAGGACGGACTCTGAAGGATAAAGGATTGGCCCTGATGCCGCCCCTTGCCAGAAAATGCTACGATCTGGGAATTATTAAGGTGGAAGGCAATATCACGGCAGGGGACGGACATCTGGCCGTAAATTATGAAAAGCTGCTGAAACAGGGATTGAGCGGAATCCGCAGGGAGGCTCTTGCCGCCAGGGAACAGCTTCGCTGCAGCGACTACAATGATTTGAAAAAGCTGTATTTTTATGATGCAATTTTAATCTTAGCGGATGCTTCCATTGCCTTTGCCCACCGTTATGCTGATTTAGCCGCCGAACAGGCTGCAAATTGTAAAGATATGGAAAGAAAAGCGGAGCTTCTGCGGCTTGCGCAGGTCTGCCGGCGTGTTCCGGAGTATCCGGCCGAGTCCTTCTATGAGGCCGTACAGAGTGTCTGGTTCCTGCAGCTGATTCTTCAGATAGAATCCAACGGACATTCCCTGTCCTTCGGCCGCTTTGACCAGTTTATGTATCCCTATTACAAAAAAGATATGGAATGCGGCGCTGTCAGTGAGGCCGAAGCACTGGAGCTTCTTGAAAACCTTTGGCTAAAGACCTTTACCATCAATAAAATACGGAGCAACTCTCATACTAAATTTTCGGCGGGAAGCCCTCTTTACCAGAATGTGTGTATCGGCGGACAGCTGGCCGGCGGCATAGACGCGGTAAATCCTCTCTCCTTCCTGGTACTGAAATCCATCGGACAGCTGAAGCTGACACAGCCCAACCTTTCTGTCCGCTATCACAAAGGGATTTCCAATGAATTCATGTATGATTGTATTCAAATGATTAAGCTGGGCTTCGGTATGCCCTCTTTTAACAATGACGAGATTATTATTGATCAATTTATTGACAAGGGGGTTGCGCCGGAGGATGCCGTCAACTACAGCTCCATCGGATGTATCGAGGTCTCCATCCCCGGCAAGTTCGGCCTGCGCTGCTCCGGAATGAATTTCCTGAACTTTCCGCGGATTTTGATGATAGCTTTAAATCAGGGTGTAGATGTAACATCCGGAGAAAAGCTGTATGATACGCCCCTCCATTTTCGGGATATGACCTGCTTTGAGCAGGTATGGCAGGCATGGGTGGATACCGTGAAGTTCTTCACTCCCCTGAGTGTGACTCTGGATAACTGCGCGGATTACGCCCTGGAGCTGGAGGTTCCGGATTCTCTCTGCTCCGCCCTGGTAGATGACTGTATCGGAAGAGGAAAGCATCTGAAGGAAGGCGGCGCAATTTATGACTTTATCGGTCCCCTGCAGGTAGGCATTGCAAATCTGGGTGATTCCCTGGCTGCCATTAAGAAGCTTGTATTTGAGGAAAAGCGCCTCACTCCGGGCGAGCTTTGGAATGCCCTTATGAGCAATTACGAAAATGAAGACGGCTGGAGAATCCGCCAAATGCTTCTTCACGATGCACCGAAGTACGGAAATGACGACGACTATGTGGATCAGCTGACCGCGGATGCCTATCAGGTATTTATTGACGAGATTGCACAGTACCACAATACCCGCTATGGAAGAGGTCCCATTGGCGGCGGCTATTTCCCCGGCACCTCCTCTATCTCCGCCAATGTTCCCCAAGGAGCAGGGCTTTGCGCAACTCCGGACGGGCGGAAAAATTGGG
The DNA here is from genome assembly GCA_910576325.1 of Clostridia bacterium. GTDB lineage: Bacteria > Bacillota > Clostridia > Lachnospirales > Lachnospiraceae > Laedolimicola. The sequence continues at coordinate 174,827 of CAJTIM010000005.1, read as the reverse complement.
AGCCGCTGGCTGAGGGCTGTTCCCCCTCCCACAGCGCAGACGTAAACGGCCCGACGGCCGTATTCAAGTCCGTATCCAAGCTTCCTACTCTGAAGCTGAACGGAGGCGTTCTGCTGAATCAGAAGCTTACGCCGCAATCCATGAAGGAGGACCGGGATATTCAAAAGCTGATTTTGATGCTGCGCACCTTCTTCGATGTGCTGAAAGGATATCACGTACAGTACAATGTGGTGGACAGGGAAACGCTTCTGGACGCCCAGAAGCATCCAGAGAATCACAGAGATCTGATTGTGAGAGTGGCCGGCTACAGCGCATTCTTTAACGTACTGTCTACGGAAACTCAAAATGATATTATCGAACGTACGGAGCATGTATTATGAGAAAAGGACTGATTTTTAATATTCAACGGTTTTCCGTTCATGACGGCCCCGGCATCAGGACTACCGTTTTTCTGAAGGGCTGCCCTTTAAGCTGCCGCTGGTGCGCCAACCCGGAATCAAACCGCAGCGGTGCGGAGCTTCTGCATACCCCGGCATCCTGCATTGGGTGCCGAAGCTGCGCCGCCGCATGCCCGCAGGGAGCCATTGCTTTTCCGAAGGGGGTATTTCACTATGACGCGTTCCTCTGCAATGGCTGCTTTGCATGTGCCTCTCTTTGCCCCACTCATGCGCTGACGGTTGAGGGAAGCTGGTATACGGTCCCGGAGCTGCTTACAGAGCTTCGCAAGGACAGCGCCTTTTATGAAAAATCCGGGGGCGGTATCACCCTGTCAGGAGGCGAGCCTCTGCTGCAGAAGGAATTTGTAAGGGAACTGTTAAAAGCTCTGAAAGCGGAAGGATATCATACGAACATTGAAACCACAGGATATACGGAAAAAGAATATCTGGAGAGTATCCTGCCGTATCTCGATCTGATTTATATGGATTTCAAGCATCCGGATTCGGAGATACACAAAAAAAAGACAGGGGTTCCCAATGAACGCATCCTTGAAAACCTCACCTGGCTTCTCAAACAAAAGGTCCCTCTTGCGGTGCGTATCCCGGTGATTCCGCACTTTAACCATTCCGCAGATACGGCAAAACAATATGGGCGGATTCTGTCCGAAATCGGGGCCGGGGAGGTACATCTTCTGCCCTTCCATCAGTTCGGACTCGGAAAATGGAGAGCTCTGGGACGTACCTATGATTATGAAGAGGAAAAGACACTCCACGAAGAGGATGTGGAAGAAATGGCTGCAATTATGCGTTCCTTCGGGCTGCAGGTACAAATCAACGGATAGACGCCTACCATCCGGTCCGCAGCTCCGCATTCCTGTCCGTGGAGCGTCTCACCACCAGCGTATTCTCAAGGACCTCCTTATAGGGAACGGAAGCCGGCCCATGCTGTATCCTGTCAAGCAGCAGGGAAATGCTTTTCTGTCCCAGCAGGGTCTTGTCCATATTGACTGAGGAGAGAGACGGCTCTATGTTATCGCAAATAAATATATTGTCGAAACCGATAACCTTCATCTCGTCCGGGATCCGTATTCCCGCTTCGTGAATCGCCCGAAGCACTCCCACCGCCATCTGATCGTTGGCTACAAAAACGCTGTCTATGGGAATCTGCTTTTCTAACAGACGCTTCATACAGGAGTACCCGCTCTCATGGGTGAAATCTCCCTCCTCTACATAGACGGGATGATAGGGCAGCCGATACTTTTTCAGTCCGTCACGGTATGCCTGATACCGGCCGGCCTCAAACTGCGGCGCAGATATGTGCGCAATATAACGGCAGCCCTGAGCTACCAGATGCTCCATTGCGCTCGCGCCGCCCGCATACGTATCCGTACAGATAGAATCAATGCCAAATGCGGAAAAATCCCGCTCCATAGTAACCAGCGGAATTGCTTTCGGACCCATGGACAGCTGTTCCAAAAGCTCGGCCGCATAGGCTTCTTTCTGAGATTCCTGAATTACGGAACTCAGGATAATCCCGTCCACACAGCTTTCCACCAAAGCGGACATTGCCTGGCGCTCCACCTTAATGCTGCCGCTTGAGTCCATCAAGTTTACCGCATATCCGCTTTTGTTGGCAATTCTGCAGATCTCTTTGATGACATAGGGAAAAAACATTCCGCACATGTCAAGTACAATTACACCGATTTGCCGGGTCTTCTGACTTTTAAGATTCTTGGCAAATATATTGGTCTTATAATTCAGCTCCTTTATTGCCTGCTCCACGCGCTGAGCCGTATCCGGGCTGACATTTTTTGTATGATTTACTACATGGGACACCGTAGATATGGAAACCTTTGCTTTTCTAGCAACATCCTTAATTGTTGCCATATGCTTCTCCTCCGTTATTCTAAAAGAATATCTTTATTATAATATATCCCCTTTGGGAAAACAAGAGATACTGCCTTCCCCGCACAAAGGTGCTGTGATTGTCTGGTTTTTTATAATATCAATCATCCGGTCAAGCAGCTCCAGGCGTACCTCTTTTTTCCAGCCGCTTTGCTCCAGGAGCCGTTCAATCAGTTCCGCATAAAATTGATTTGCCGCCTGACATACAATTTTGCCGGCTTCCGCCCTGTCACCCTCAATCCTGCAATTTACAGTATGCTTTCTCATACTGGCCCGGTCCTCTTTTTCGATATTGATACATTCTATGCGGTTACTGCCCGTACTCTTTCCGAAAAGTCCCGGCTTCTTACCAGGTCTTCGTTTTCTTCGTTCCTCAAAGGTTTCCGCTATTGAACCATCGGTAAATCTACATTGCTTTCACTAATCTGCGGCCTTCTTAAGCCGGAGGAGGGAACCGTCTCTTTTCTGGGAAGGCCTCTCAAGGAGGCAGGCGCCAACATTGGATATATGCTGCAGAAGGATCACCTGTTTGAATGGCGTACGGTCTACAGCAACGTGACCCTCGGCTTGGAGATACAGAAAAAATTAACCCCCCGGCATTTATCCTCTGTGGATCATATGCTGGAGGTCTATGGTCTCTCCTCCTTTAAGGATGCCAGACCCTCACAACTCTCCGGAGGCATGCGTCAACGGGCAGCACTGATACGCACCCTGGCTCTGGAGCCGGATCTTCTGCTTTTGGATGAGCCTTTCTCCGCTTTGGATTACCAGACAAGGCTTTCCGTCTGTGACGATATTGCAGCAATTATTAAAAAAGAGGAAAAAACAGCGATTCTTGTTACGCATGATCTGTCCGAAGCCATCAGCATGGCAGATCAGGTTCTTGTACTGTCCAAACGCCCCGGACGGGTACAAAAATTGGTTCCCGTAACCTTTGCCATGGAGGAGCGCACGCCCATGCGTTCCAGAAATGCACCGGAATTTAAGGACTATTTTAATCTTATCTGGAAGGAGTTGAATATAAGTGGCTGAACCATCCCTTGCACAACAGAGCTTTCTGGAACAGAGAAAGCGTAAGCTGCGGGCTATTACCTTTGCCCGTATTTTTATTTTTCTTCTCTTTCTGCTTATCTGGGAAATGAGTGCCCGGCTTCATGTGATTGACGCCTTTATTTTCAGCAGTCCCAGCCGTGTTTACAAAATGTTTGTATCTATGGCCATGGATCACTCTATTTTTCTGCACATGGGGGTTACTCTGGCGGAAACACTGATTAGCTTTCTCCTGGTTTTTCTGTTCAGTCTCCTGACTGCCGTTTTGCTGTGGCTCTTTCACAGCCTTTCCAGGGTACTGGAGCCTTATCTGGTAGTGCTCAACAGCCTGCCCAAATCCGCCCTTGCGCCTCTTCTTATCGTATGGCTGGGAGCTAATATGAAAACCATTGTTGTGGCCGGTATGTCGGTGGCTGTGTTTGGAAGTATTCTTACCATATATACGGGATTTTCCGAAGTAGATCCGGAGAAGATCAAGCTCATTCGGACCCTGGGAGGCAATCGCCGGGATGTACTTGGAAAGGTGGTTCTTCCAAGCTCCATTCCTATTTTTATCAATACCATGAAGGTGAATATCGGCCTTTGCCTGGTGGGGGTGGTAATCGGGGAATTTATCGGCAGCCGGCAGGGGCTGGGGTATCTGATTATCTACGGAAGCCAGGTGTTTCAGCTTGATATGGTGCTGATGTCGATTGTGATTCTCTGTGTGATGGCTATGATTCTTTACCAGGGGATAAACCTTGTGGAGAAGCACTGTCTGAAGCGGTTTTGACAGCTCCGGGAATGTTCCGCTTTTGTTTTGCAGTTCTTTGTTGTTTTATCTAATAAATCAGGAGATGCAAAAAGCACCTCCTGGACTACATATTTCTATTGCATATAATATATTTTTCTTTGATTTTCCGGATGTCAGACCGCTGTGCCAATCAGAACCTTTTTTCCGCAAAAAGCAAAGCCGTACTTGCGTATTTTTTCTCGGGATATTCCCTTTTCCATCAGAATCGTTTCATATTTTTTCTTTTCTATCTGTTGCAGCGCCGCCTTCACGGTATCCGCAAGCTCCTTTTCATCCTCCATATCCTGTACTTTGAATTCCAGTATAATTCCGTCATCATCCTTTTTAGGCTCTAGCATCACGTCATATCTTCCAAAGCCGCTTTCACGATTGGAAGTTACCGCATAGCGGTCAGCTAAGTCTACTAACAGTCCCAATACAAAGCCATGGTAGAAACGCTCCGGTTCCGCAGCCTCTGAGGGTTTGTTCCCCGTATCAAAAGCACTGAACATCGCAAGCGCCATTTTATTCATATAATAATTCATTGCTTTCAAATCATCCGCCAACAATGCTTTGATAAAATCATTATAGTTTTCATCCTGCTCTGAAAACCATCCCCGAATCATATTTTCAAACATCATCCGTACTTCCCGGTTTGTCAGGGCCAGAGTATGGTACCAGCGTCCTGCTGTTTCCATATATTCTACCTGAAGAACCTTCAGGTAACCGCTTGCAAGGAGGAGACTCCAGACAGAGTTTCTTTTTGTATTCAATTCTCCATACACAATCTGCTCATCAATCTCCACCCGAAAAGCCTCACCGCGCATCAACCCCTCAAGCCTTTGCTTAACCTCCTTGCTTCCCTCTCGAATCAGCTTTCCTGCCAGGCTGTTGGAGCTGGAATTTGCCCAATATGCTCCCACCTTTCTTTTATCCAAATAGTTTAAAACAGACCAGGGATTATAAATATCCGTATGATTCCCAAAGATAAATCCATCGTACCAGTTTTTAACCTCTTGCTTTCTGTCCGACATTCCGAATTCATCCAATGCAGTGAATACTTCTTCTTCCGTAAACCCAAAGCAATCGGCATACTTTTCCGAGGTAGTTGTCACCACCTCCAGATTATTCAAATCCGAAAAAATAGATTCCCTGCTCACTCTTGTAATCCCTGTCATAATAGCCCTATTCAGATAGGGATTCGTCTTAAAGGTTGAGTTAAACAGACTTCTGGTAAAGGAAACCAGCTCTTCCCAATATCCGTTTACATATGCCTCCTGCATAGGAGTATCATACTCATCCAGAAGAATAATCACCTTTTTATGATAATATTTATATAAAAACCTTGATAACTGGTGAAGAGCCATCGTAGCCATAATCTCTGGCATACCTTTGGAAATACTGCGAAAATCTTCTTTTTCGTCGAATAACAGAGCATCGCCCTCCAACAAAAAACTATACTCATAATACAGATTTGTAAAAATCTGATTTATTCTCTGTACTGTTGACTCATAGCTGGTTTCTTTTACATTGGCGAATGAAAGACTAATCACCGGGTAAGTTCCCTGCAGCTTTCTGTACTTTTCATCTTCCCAGATAGAAAGTCCCTCAAACAGCTCTCCCCGTCCGGCATATTTTATGGAAAAGAACTGCTCGGTCATGCTTATAGTTAATGTTTTTCCAAAGCGCCTAGGACGGGTAATCAGGGTAACATCATCCAGATTTTCCCACCACTCTTTTATAAACTTTGTTTTATCTACATAAAAACATTGTCTTTGTTGTATTTTTTCAAAGCTTTGCAGCCCAATCCCTACAGTTCTCGCCATATGCCACACCTCCCCGTCTTCCACACTTTTATCTTACCATAGTTTGGGTACATTATCCAACATCTTTTCTCGTCCACCCTTCTATCAGCTACGCTAGCTCTTCTTCCAGCTTGATATGGTGCTGATGCCGATTGTGATTCCCCATGTAATGGCTATGATTTTTTTCCAGAGAATCAATTATTCGGAGATATATTGTCTGAAGCGGTTTTGACAGCTCTGGCAATGTTCCGTATATATTTTACAATTCTTTGTTGTTTTCCCGTCAAAATTTTAAATACCTGCCAGATGCATTTGCTCCGGCAGGTATTGTTAGTTATTATTCTTTTTTGCGAAACTGCATCCTTATCAGACAAATGATAAGAATCAGCAGCAAGCAGGCAATTAAGGTTGCTATCATATAGAATGCAATCTCGGCAGTATCACCTGTCTTTACGCCTGATGTACGTGTTGTGTTTGAATTGGTAGCTTTCGTTGAATTATTGTTGGTATTATTTTTGTTATTATCATTATTCGTTCCGTTATTAGTACCATTGTTCGTTCCATTATTATTTCCTGAACCATTATTCGTTCCATTGTTGTTCCCATTATTATCACCATTGGGATCGTTGGTATTGCCGTCGTTGGTACCATTGTTGTTACCGCCATTATTCCTTGTTGCTGTCCATCCGATAGTTACCGGCGACAAACTGGTAATCTGGAAACGAACACCGTCATCCACTCTAGCTACTTCATTCCAGCCCCGGGTCTCCACATTTCCCGGACTTGTGCCCGGCTGATCAAGATGAATGTCCTCTGTAAACATATGAGCAGCTACAAAGGAAGTTGTTTTTGAGGTTCCTGCCGGGTAAGGTATGGTAACAGTCAGCGCCCCCCACGGGAAATCGGCTATCTGCTGGTCGGTTAACGGAGAGCCGTCTATGTTGGTAAGTAAAATATCATATGTTGCAATATTCTCTTTGGAAACCTCCTTGCCCACGTTCTGAATCTGTGATTCCAGCTCACTTATTACCTGCTGCTCCGTACTATATCCGGCTCCGCCCTCTTTCAGCTTCTCCATTGTGGACGCGTCTACAGTACCCGGCTTAACAGATACCTTATAGTTCGGACTGAGAACCGCCGGAAGACTCTTATTCTGGATGACATAATTATCCTTATCTTCCCCATTTGGCCTTGGGCCGTCTATGGTTATCTTGCTCTTATCTGCGCTCAGATCCAATCGATTGTAAGCAATTACCATATCATCGTCTTTCAGATTATTTTCAATCGTGGCTCTGTCTTCCTCCGTCTCACCCTCTTCCAAACGATACTTGGTCTTAAGTCCTCCTACTACCGAAGCTGTTCCATCCTCTGTGATGACCAGTACCATATGCTCCGTATCCCATTCCAGTTCTCTTTGTTTAATTTCCATCTGGCCCGGAAGCACCTTGATCCGGTAGTTATCCTTAGTGGGATCATTGGCATCATCCACCCAGGTGATCATTGTCACTTCATATCTGCCGCATTTCTCACCCTTTTCATCTCTCTGCAATGCTCCCATCAGCTTCCCGTCTTCGCCCATATCCTGCGGAAGAAAGCCCTCAGCCTTATACATGAGATTTGCCTCTGTGGTAATCTGAAACTGCTCCCATTCTTTCGGGTCATCTGCTCCGTAAAACTTTTTCAATGACCTGTCAACGGTTATAGTAGCATCCTTTGGTTCTATCCTTATCAGCTGAAGCTGTTCACACCCCAAATAATCCTCAGAAGACGGAAGCTTTGCCTTAATGATGTACCAGCCCGCATTCTTAGGCGCAGCCAACCCTGCTGCTTCCAGATCTTTCTGTATGCTATCCAAGCCTGAAACATCTGTAGTCTTCTTTTCATAAGCTTCATGTACTGCCGCGTCCGTTCCCTTATACCATTCGTAGCCCGGCTCCTTTTCGTTGGTATTTTGAATTCTGATATCTGTATCAATCTTTGGCATCACCAAAGGTTCAGCATCATAAACATGAGCAACACTGTAATAATTCCCGTCAAATGCAATCTTTGACACGCGTCTCTTTATAATCAGCTTTTTATCCGCGTACCAGCCTTCTAATCTTCCGTTAAAATATTGACAATTCGCATCTGTATCATTTTCTTCTCGTATTAATTCTTTATGCTGATCCTGTGGTGTACCATTTGAATGATATCGTTTCCACGTACCGTCTGTCCGCTTATGCTCATATACTGCAGTCAGCCTGTAAATCTCATCATATGCTGTAGCCTCACTGTCTAAATTATCCGGATCTACTTTTGGCTTAAGAATATAATTCTGATTCTCTGTCGGAATAGTAAAGGTCACTTCTTTTACACCCTTATTATTAAGAACAGGCATCTGACCTATACTCTTTCTTGATGTAGAAACAGTGGGGTTATCCTTTTCATATGCATCCCAATACAAGGTTACTCTACCAGTAGAATCCTTTTCATCGAATATAGCTATCTTAACTGTAGCTGTGATAGGCTCCTTATTCTCATATACTGCTGACACACCCTCTCCATACTTTTCCCTTGCTGTTTCGTCATCCCCCTTGTCAGTTACTATAGACATACTCCATGGGAACACGGTAAATCCAATCTCAGCTGACTGTTCATTATTAGTGTTTTCAGTACCATCCTTAATATAATAAATAAGTTTATAATCTCCTGGCTCCTCAATATCCCGAACTTCTTTTGTAGCTGAGGGCGTAACAGGATCAGCCGGGTTATTTCCAGGTGTCCAACCGCCAGATGAATCCTCTGATTTTGCTTCCCTTGTCAACATCATGCTTTTTAAAGTAGCCTTTACATCCACCTGAAACTCAGCATCATTAATCGGCCATGTTCCCGCAATGGAAACCTTACCATTTGTCTTGCTTGTATCCTCTGTATCTTCTCCCTTTGCGCTCTCCAGAATCCAGTCTCCGCCTACCTGCTGGCCTAAAATCTCCTGGGTGTGAGGAGTTCCGTCATAATCAAATAATCTGTTCTCGTCCCCATCAATAGACAGCATATCGGGCTCAAGTCCAGTAAAAATAAATGTTCCGCCTCCAGTCAAATGGATACCATTGACTCCCGGAGTACCCATACAGTTACTCTTTCGGATTGTCAGAGACCCCTCATTTTTCAATGTTACATTCTTACCTGTTGCACATTGCAAAAGGCTTCCCGACTCAACTACAATCGTTCCTGTGTTTTCATTATTCGCACCACCTGCTGTTATTGTCACAGAACCTGAATTAATCGGAGATTTTCCAATCGTCAGATTATTTATATTGTTCAAAATCGCTGTTTCTACAGCGCCGCCCTCATCGACTGTCAGCTCTCCCTGATTCTCCAGCGTTCCGGTGCCTGTCAATTTGGTGTTCAATCCATTGACTGTCAGCGTCGCTCCGCTGGCATTCTCAACATCTTTTGTTTCTGCAACTGCTCCGCTGAGCATTTTAAAAATTCCTCTGTTATCAATAACCTGGTCCCATGTTCCATCTTCATTTGGGTTTTTCGCTTGATTAACTACTACTTTTCCTTCATCAAGAGTTACTGTCTTGCCGCTGCTGTTCAGAAAACGTCCATATACAGTCAAAGAACTGACCGCCGTTCCACCAAGCTCCTTTTTCCCCAGAATATCAACAGTTCCATTATTAATGAAATTGTTGGTTGTCATTTTGCTGGACTCTGATATGGTAATCTTTTTGCCATTCTCAACATCTCCGTCAACTGTTAGCTGGCTTTGGTCTGCTATTGATAGTTCATTGCCATTCTGAAACGCCCCAACACATGTCAGATTTGCTCCCTTTGTCAAATTAAGAGTACCATTATTCACCATAACTTTCTGAACGACATTTTTATTTGAACATGTCAATTTCACTGTATTTTGGGTGGATAAATTAACAATCGCCCCGCTCGGTATGGAAAAAAGAGCCGTATATGCTTTATCACTGATATCAATGTTTACATCCACCAAGTGTATATCATACTGACCCTTTTTCTCCAACACAATAAATGGGTCTGTGGATTCTGATGGAGTACCCTGCCACGTCAGTGTCCCCTTAATCACATAGCTTCCTGGTTCCGTAATCCGAATACGATTGGCTTGTGTTCCCCATACTGCGCTGGTTTCTTCCGATCCGATAACTGTAATGCCATGACCTTTAAACTCCCATTTTCCATCTTGATTCTCACTTGGCGTAGCCTCTCTACTCCCGCCGCCGGCAGAATTCGAAGCCGCCATCGGTGCCACCGTCGCCGAAATAACCGGCGCTTGTGCCAGAGAATTCAGCACTTCCACCGTATGCTCCCCATAGGTTTCCGGCAGTACCGCAGTATAGTTATAAACAGTACCTGCATTTGTTTCCGAAGTGGACGCAACCTCCCAGTCAACGCCCGTCAAAGTTATATGAGACTCCGGCAGACGGCTGACCTCGCCTACCGTCTGAACCGCATTCGATGCACCCATGCCTGAATTATTCTTTTCTTCTTTTCCCTGTACATCAATACCTACCGTTACGCCAAGCTTATCCGGAAGCACCGGATCCTGTCCGGCTTCCAGATTCTGTGTCTGGACTTTGGGATCCAACGAATCAAAATACTTAACTATGAGCGTTGTGCTGGTATCCGTGCTTACATTACTATCTGTACTGCCCTCATTCTCCGCACCTTCAGCGGGCTGTTCCACAGAACCGCCCTCCGAAAGATCCGATGCCCATACAGTATCCCCTGCCGTTCCACACATCAAAACAAGGCCCAATGTAAGCCAGGCCGTCCTTTTTAACCATGTTCCTCTTTTCCTCATAGATCCTCCGCTCCTTCTTTCTATATGTTTATGTGCACTATATGCTGACTTGTTTTCATAACTCTTATTTTATCAAAAATTTGTTTAAAAGTGAAGTATTGACATTCCTATTTTTCAAAACTAAATACCTCTATTTTGAATATCGGCCAAAGCGATAAATATATTATACCTTTATACTATTTTTCTAAAAAAATGACAGCCTGCCTCTCAGCCTGCTGTCACATCTTCAAATAGCTTCCATAATAAAGCAAATACATATGGCGCCCCAAAAACATTCAGTGACTTAGGCCCCGTCACCTTCTCCGGATTTTCTTTCACACGCTCCAGAGCTCTCTGGAATGTGGCTTTCGTAATGGACTTGGATCTGCGGTCCACGAACATCTCGCCGCCCCGTATCTCATAGGTGAAGGGCAGACCCTTGGCCGTGTAGAAGGCTTCCCCCTGATGCTGTTCCAATAATTCCCATAATTCATCGCCGCTTAAACTTAAAATTGCCCCGTCCAGTTGTCTCCCCATGCTGCCCTCCCGGCCGCCGCCTCTTCCTTTGTATACCGCATTTAATTTTGCATTATATGTATCTCTTTCTAAAATATCATACAACATGTATTCTGCCAATACGTGTTGTATGATATTAGCTATTTTTCCTTTCTCCTATTCCTCCGCGTCTCTTTTATATTGAAAAATAACGGCGGCGATTGCTGCCAGGAATAATATAAGAATGAACATATAGAATTTTGCCGAATTTCTGTCCCCAAGCTCCGGTGCATTTACATCCTGAGGAGTTACCTCCGGCGCCGGACCTTCGGAGTGTGGCGCGGGGTTATCTCCTTCCTCTACCGGCGTCTCCTCCGGTTTATCCGGTTTGTCCGGTTCCGTGTCCACACCATCCTTCATCTCCACGGTCTGTATCTCTTCCGTGTCAAGCACCCGGAAAATCACATCCTCCGCATAGCCGTAACCCTCCGGCGCCTGCTTCTCCACCAGCCGGTAGGTCCCGATGGGAAGGCGCTCCATATAATGCGGAGTATCCGTACTTACCCAAGTCTCCACAAGCGTGCCCTTTTCATCATAGAGCTCCAATAATGCGCCCGGCAGTTCCTCATTGGTAGCTATGTCCTTTTTGCTAATCCGCACTTTGGTTATGTCATCCTCCATAATCAATACCTCCTGATTCACAGGCTCTTCCTCGGGCAAAGCTTCCTTTCCCTTGGGTTCCTCTCCCGGCTTATCCGCCAGATAGACGCCTACCTCATCCATCAGCCTTCCTTCCTCATCCTTAAGCTGTTCCAACCGAAAATAAATCTCCTCGGCCGTCACATACCCCGGCGCCGGCTCGGCCTCCCGGAATACGTAAGTTCGGCCCGGCTGCAGCCCTTCCGTCATATGTACCATCCGGCTCGGCCCGGTTGAGATCCAGGAATCCCGCTTCACCTCCCTGCCATCCGCAGCGCTCCTGGCTCCCGGTCCCTGTGCAAGCGGCAGCTCCCAAACCTCAAGCAAAGCCCCTGCCAGCTCCTGGCCGTTGGTCAAATCCAGCTTCTGAAAGCGAACCCTGGTAATCTGATTTTCCAGAACGATCACATGCTCCTGGACACGGACCTCCTGTCCGCCCTTTTCACTCTCGTAGCTTCCGTCCACAGCCGCCTCTTCCCCTGACAAAAGGTAAGCGGGAGGCGCCTGCAGCTCACGTATATCATACTGTCCCAAGGGCAGCTCTCCGTCAAATACCCCCTTCCCCCTGGAATCCGTAATACAGGTGTCAATCAAATCGCCCTCTGAAAACAGTACCTCCGGTTCCTCACGGAGCATCCAGATTTCCCTTTCCTCATCATACACAATCCCGGTACAAATATCCTCTCCCGCATACAGTCCGTAAACAGCACCTGCCAGATTTTCTCCCGATTCCCTGTCCTTCTTTACCACCTCAACCCTCAAACGCTGACGCTCATTTTTATAATCCGCATTCCGGATATCAAAGCTGACCGTCTGCTTCTGAGGGGTGATAACGAATTCCTCTTCCTTGGTATTCAACACAAAGCCGCTTCCCGCAATTGTTTCCCGAATCTTATATTTTCCAATATACAGTCCCGCTGCATAGGCAAATCCGCTCCGATCCGTCGTAATCTCCGCAACCACATCGCCCTCCTTCCAGATACGGTAGGGCAGCGTGTCAATTCCATACTCCTCCAGCAGTTCCCGGTCGAGCTCCTGGCTGTAGATATCCTCGGCCGCCACAATCTGAAATCCGGCGCCCTCCACAGGCGCATCTTCATAGGTAAATACCGCATCCCGGTGCTGTGCTTCCTCCTCCCGAAGCTCCGGATACTCAAAAGCCGTATCCGCAAGCTTGTCAAGAAGCGTCTTCTCACCGGCATCCGCCCCGGAAACCTGCTCCCCATGCTTGTAGATCTCGATAATGCCTTTCTGCTCCTGATTTTTCTGCAAAACAGTCACCGTGAGGTTTCCGTAGGCATCGCGGAGAGCATACTTGCTGATTCCCATCTGTCCGTCCGGATAAACGGAACCGTTTTCAATGGTAAATATGGTTTTGGCCTGAGGCGCTTCCACAAGCTCATAGCTGTTCTTCCCCTCCCCGCTTGTGTCCTTAACCTCCTGCTCCGCGCCGTTTAACACATACCCCTCCGGTGCGGTCAGCTCCGTCAGCTCATAGGTTCCTACCGGAAGCTCTCTCGGCAGAGTAATGTAGCTGTCCGTTATTTTTCCGTCCTTTCTTAAAAAAGAAGTTTCGTAGGGATGCTCTTTTGTCCCGGTCAGGATTTTCCCGCCCGGATAATAATAGCTGAGATATCCTTCCTCGTCCATTCTCCAGTTCAGAGCCTTTAAGCTCTCCTCTCCCGCTTCCGATGACAGACAGCGCAGGCGGTACTTGGCTCCCTCCTTAAGCACGGTTCCCCGCACCAGCTCTTCAGGCTTCACATACGTTCCGGGCGGTGACAAAAATTCTCCGTCCGCCTTTACAATCCGAAGATAGGCCGTCGTGATGGTATTATTAATAATTCTCTGCTTCTGAGGCAGACGCCCCTCCCGATCCTTTGTATCCTTATGATCCCCGTAACGGATACCCTCCTCCGGCGTATAAGTCTTTTCTACAGTCTTGCGTCCCGCATCCGTATAGAGCACGCCTCCGTCCCGGGTAATGTGAACGATAAAAGGCTTTGCTGTCACATGATGCTCCGGCGTTGTGGTTTCCGCAATCACATAAGTACCAAAGGGCAGCTCCGGCGTCTCAACAGCGCCGTCCTTATCCGTAAACATTTCCGCCACCTGATATTGGTTGGCAATTCCCGTTGCTGTCAGCCATTTTTCATCGCCTCCGGTCCATTCCTCCTGACCGGTGCGCTTATATAAAATTGCTCTGGATTCATTCGTGAAATCATAATCATAGAAGGCGTTGATATCATCGCTGCCCCAGACACCGTTCAGGGGTGTAAGAGTTCCGTTTTTCACTCCGGACAGATCTTCAATCAGATAAACGGAAAATCCGGCTCCCTCCAGAGGGGAAAGCTCCGTGTCATAAGCATTGTCGGATGTTTTTCTGAATCCGATCCCCTGCTTTATCACATAGTCCCCTGAAAATACGGTATGAGAATGGTTCTTGTCATCCGCTGTCAGCGTATTATCCGCATCGCAGGCTTTCTCATTTCGGACTTCTACCTTTGTCATTTGATTCTTGTAGGTAAAGGTTACGGGATAAACAGCCTCGTCCAGCATATATCCGGGGGCCGGCGTAATCTCTTTTATATAGTAGCTTCCCAGCTCCAGATCCCCAAAGGCCGTTCTTCCCGGTGTTTCCTCATACGCTATAGTCCCTTTGGGATTTGCTATATGACGGCTGCCGTCCGTATTCAATATGTAGCCATCCCCGTTCCGCTTTGGAGATTTGCCCACTACAGCAGCGGCGGCCAGCTCATCCTTTTGGAGCAGACGGCCCGTTTTCTGATCTCCGTGGAGGATATCCGCCGCCGCATAGATTCCATATACGGCTCCGTCAAGTACGGCTTCTCCCTGAGCAGCGCCGCTTTCGCTCTCCGTATCATATTTAATAAGCTCCGCACTTCCCAGTGTCCGCTCATTGGTCAGATCAAATGTAATGCTTCCGTTTCCCCTGACCGGGCCCGATTTCTCATTTGCCTGCCATACATAGCCTGCGGGGGCTGTCACCTCCCGGACGCCGTAGGTATAGCTTACACCGGCAAAATCTCTCTTTTGAGCTTCAAGATCCTCCTGGGCTGCTCTGCGGGAGGTATGGCCGCTCACCGCCGCCTTCTGTTCCGGCGTCAAATCCTCATAATTACTGCAGTATTCCGCCCGAAAGGAGGCGGATTTGCTTGTACTGTAGGATGCCTCTCCCTTAGCATCGGTGGTAACGGATGCGATCCTGACTCCATTTTCAAAGATATCCACTGCACAGCCCTTTAATCCCACACCAGTCTGCCAGTCCGCCTTCCGCACACGGATTTCATAGGAAACTGTAACGGAATCCTCAATGGAATCAAACTCCGGTTCCACCTGCGGAAGCTCCGGCTCCTCTCCTCCGCCTCCCGGCTGATAAATACCTGTGGAGGGCTCTCTTGAGGTTCCTGCCGCCTGTGCATTGCCGTTGGCCGAGCGGTAAATATAATAATAATTCGAGTGATTAACAGCTCCCTGATAGTAGGACCAAACCAGATCCGCCATATTTTCCGCCTCATCCGAAGAGGTGTCGAGCATAGAAGCCGCCCGGCTGAGCACCTGATTCCTGGAAAGGGTGGAAGACTGCAGATAAAACCAGGCGGCTATCTGAACGGTCGCATAATATTTCCCGGAAAGAGAAGCATAGCTCAGCAGATACCCAATCCCATCCTGCCGTCTTTCATATTCGCCTTCCCCTGCAAAATATTTGTATCCGTTTCTGGCCGATTTCCCCATGCTCAGGCAGAGGGCCGGCTGTCCTCCCAAAGTCAGCTTATAGATGGTTCCGTGTCCGCTGCCGGAATATCCGGTAGCCGAAACAGACAGATTGGCCACCTTATCTCCTGCCTCCAGGCTGCCTGCTGCCGCAGAATAGGCTTGTACCATTCCCAGACCTGCCATTACCTTTTCCGCCGCATAAAGGAGGCTTTCAAAACGTTGGGCCTCACCTGCCTCCTCAGCCGCAAGCCAGTTCCTGTACAGGGTATGCTCCGTATTTTCTTCCGGACAGGCTGTTAAAAGCTCACAAACATGTTCCAAAGACCAGCCGTCGCTTTGCAGCTTATTGAGATCCGAAAGCTCCAGAGGCTCAAAGATGGTTCCTGTAAAAAACGAGCTTGGAGAAACGCCCTGACTCAAAAGGGACAGAATATCCCCCAGTGCTTGTCCGTCATATACGTTTGGGTCCGGCTCTGCCAGTGAACCACGAATAAAATCCGCCAAATCCCGCTCATAGTCATAAAGAGCCGCCCACCAGTCCTCCCCAAGAGAAAGGATATCTTCGTATCCGCCCGGCAGATAGGTTTTCATCCACTCCTGGACGCTTTCCACATCTCCGTCCTCAAAATGAAACTGTTCCGCTGTTTTAAGCGGTTCCATATGTTCGGAAGCCGGTATTTCTTCCATTTCTTCTTTTTTATCCGCCTGTTCCTCCTCCATTTCTTTTTCCGTTTCTTCTGCTGTTTCTTCCGCTGTTTTATTTTCTCCGGCATTTACCTCTTTTTCATCTTCCGTATTTTCCTGACTCTCTGTGTTTTCCGTTATTTCTTCCTGCTCCTGATACAGGTGCTCCGCTGTGTCTGTCTCTGTTTCCGCATATACATAGGAGCCTGCCGTTTGGGTTAAAACAGCAGACAGAAGCAGTATAATACCCGCCCTTTTCAGCAGGTTCTTCCATTTCCTTTTCATACAAATATGACCTCCGTTATAAAATACGTTCTATGTTTGTTCCATTTTATCTGCCGTAGATCTGCTGTCACTCCTTTCCGTCTGTTTTATCTTGGTTAAAACGTTGTGGAATAAATAAGAATTGCGGACGAATCGCACTTAAAGCAGGGAGGAATTCCCCGAATCTTCCAATGACTTGTTGCGTCCTGATTTGTACTATAAATCATATTCCAATAATTGTCAATATTTTTTACAAAAAACGTAAATTTTTACCATCTCTAATGTGACATCTCAGCCGGCAGCAAAATCCGCCCTCTGCCATTATCTGAAAAAAGCATGAAAACCAAGGCTTCCCCTGTTCTTCACGCTTTTTATGCTTCATCGTTACTCAATATTTTTTAAGATTCTAAACCAAGTCGAATACTTCCAGATCCTCCGGCACATAAAGCTTCCCGGAAAAGTGAGGCTTCCCCTCCGCCAGATAAAGCTCCTTACGCCTGGCAATATTCTTATCCTCCGTATGATATAAAATCAGATTCCGAACTCCAAGCTTCTCCGCCATCTCGCAGGCGTCCTTCACGGTAGTATGGCATTTTTCATAAGGCTTGAACCGCTCCCTCTCACCGTACAGGCAGAACGCCTCATGAAGCAGCCAGTCCGCATCCTTCACATACGCATACTCACACTCACGGTAAGGCTCATCCCCTGCAAAAGTAAAGCGCTTTTTGCTGTTCAGCGTAAAAGTAAAGCCATACTGCTTGGCCTTCACGGACTGAATATCAAAAAACCGAACATTATACCCCAGAATCTGTCTCTCATCCCCATCCTCCAGCGGATGAAGGAAAATGCGCTGGCCAATCAGCTTCACAAACTTCCCCTGAACCGTCAGACGCACAATGGTCAGCAGCGTCTCCACCAGCTCCCGGTGACAGTAGAGATTAAGATTTCCCTCATATTTTCCCTGCTTTATCCGGGCTGCGATCATCCGAATCACCCAGACCATGCCGAGAATGTGATCCGTATGCTCATGGCTTAAGAAAATCTCATGTATCTGATCAAGAGGGATTCCCGCCTTCTCAAGCTGAACCAGAATCCCGTTTCCGCCTCCCGCATCCACCAGGAAATAGCCCTGTTCATTTTGAAGGGCCAGGCAGGTATTGTAGCATTTCGTCGCGTTGGCATTTCCCGTGCCTAAGATTATCAATTTTTCCATATTCGTTTTTCTCCTCTAATTTTCTCTTATCCGTACATCCCTCTGCTTCTGCCAAAGTATGGACCCTGCGTTATCAAATCAGTGATATCAAGTCAGCTTCATCACTTCAGAAGTTCGTCAATCTCGCCAAGAATCTCCTGATCCCCCTGCTCAAACAAAAGTCTTTGGTTATATCTGTCATACCGTTCGCAGGGATAATCCTCCAAAAATGCCACAGCCGCAGGATCACGGTTCAGCTCCGTAACAAAAATCGCCGTCTCCTGGCTGTCCCCAAAGGCCAGCTCCATAAAATCAAAGGCATTTTCCAGATAAGAGGCGTTCCTTTCCTTAAGCTCCTCGTAGGCCGCCCGCTCCTTTGCAAACAGCCCCCGCAAAAGCTCCAACGCTTCCTCCCCCGTGGCAGGAGACGCCTTTTTCAGCTCCATCCCATAGGCTTTCAGGGTTTCGGAAAGACGCGCCAGCTCCCGTTCCTGCTCCCTGGTCAAAAGCTCCGCCTCCTTCTGTCTTACCCGCAGCGCCTCATTTTCCCGGCACAGCCGCTCCAGGACCTCCCAGGACGCCCCTCCGCTCTCTTTCTCACCTGCCAGCGCCTTTCCGGACTCTTTCATTTTTCCAAACAGCAATTTTACAAACCGCTTTTGGCGCTGTCCCTCAAAGAAGCCTGCCTTGCAGCCGGAAAGCAGCAGGCTTACTACGCCGAGACGCTCGTCAAAGGACGCATGGGCCAGCTTTTTCAGCATCGTCTGCCGGATGGTTCCCTTTAGAATCTCTTGTATCTCATAATCCTTTTGATATCTGTAATAAAGCTCCAGATAATTCGCAAAGTCCCCTGCAATCCGATCATGCTGCAGATACTGGGACGCTACCTCCCTGTCCGCAGTCTTTCCTATCCGCTCACAGACCTCCAGCATCCGGGACAAATCCTCCCACCCCCTGGGTGTTGCAAACTGCCGGCCGTCCACCGTATTTTCTATCTGGTAGAAATGGGCCGGGCGGACATTCAGGTAAGAGAGAATGGCCGGATGAACCCCGGCGGAAACCGCATACTCCTTCCAGACTGCAAAATCCGGTTCTACCTCAATCTTCCGCACCCGGTCCATCGTCACCACATCAAACTCCCGGACAGACTTATTGAACTCCGGGGGATTTCCTGCCGCCGCTATTATCCATCCTTCGGGCACCTTGTGAGAGCCAAAGGTCTTGCACTGCAGAAACTGGAGCATGGCCGGAGCCAGCGTTTCGGAGACGCAATTGATCTCGTCGATAAAGAGAATCCCCTCCCGCAGACCTGTCTTTTCCATTTTCTCATAGACAGAAGCGA
The DNA here is from genome assembly GCA_910576325.1 of Clostridia bacterium. Lineage (GTDB taxonomy): Bacteria > Bacillota > Clostridia > Lachnospirales > Lachnospiraceae > Laedolimicola. Next base: position 155,652 of record CAJTIM010000005.1, on the reverse strand, counting down.
TGATCTCGCTCATGGTATACTCCGTGACCGCCTTTTTCTCCCCTCCGAAATCCTTTTCTACAATAAAAGGAAGGCCGATAGCGCTCTGCCGGGTATGATGCGTGATAGTGTAAGATACCAGTGCAATGCCGCACTCCCTGGCTATCTGCTCCATAATCTGTGTCTTTCCGATTCCCGGCGCGCCCAGAAGCAGCAGCGGCCTCTGGTGAATGGACGGGATTTCGTATGCGCCGTAGGCGTCTTTTAACAGATAGGCGCTGACCGTATCCTTTATCTCCTGCTTTGCCCGTTTTATGTTCATATTGTTCATTTCTCCTTCCTTAGAGCAGTTCATCTTCTCCTAAGATCAGCTTAATTGCCCAGGGCGGCACATCCGCGTCCCGGTAATTTTCCTGCAAAAATACAAATGCCGTCTCATAGGGGGGCATTTTCACCGGAAATGTCCCATACCCGTCGGTAAAATAAATCAATCCCCGCAAGTGATAAAATACCTTTTTTGCCAACAGCTCTTCCACATAGGCAAAGGCCGGGCGAAAATCCGTCCCTCCCTGCCCCCTGACGGTGAAATGCTCCATATAGCTCTTAAGCTCCTCCTGGCCGGTGATCTCCGCATCCTCCCAAACGCGTTCATCACACTGAAGAATCCGTATGTGAATGTTTCGGAAAAAGCTCTCCGACTCCTTGAGGACGCTATAGGTTTCCTCCAGAAAGCGCCGCACCAGCGTTTCCTTACAGGACATGGAGGTATCAATCACAATCACAAACTCCTCGATTTTTCGAACCTCTTTTGTCTCCTGGGGTTCAATTAGAGGCATATTTCCGTAAAGCGTCATGCCGTAGTTATAAAAAATATAGTCAAAGGCGTCCATGTCCACCTGCATTTCTTCCTTTTGCACGGAAAACCGGCGCAGAAATTCCCGGTAATCGTAACGGCGGCGGTTTTCAATGCGAAGCTGCTCCGTAAGCCCCCTGCTGCCCTCCGCCGCCTCCCTGGAAAATGTCTCCATATCCATCTCCATCCGCTCCCGGAGATTCTCCCACTGATTCCGGTTCCGCTCCATCCGGGCCGGAGGCTGCTCCTGCTCCCACAAACTATGATCATCCGCATAAAACGCCTGCCTCCACCTTGCAAGCTCCGGCTCGCTCAGATCCATCCGGGACAGCTCCCGGTAAATGCCTCCGGCCGTCAGCACGGAAAGCTTTTCCCCAAGTCTGGCATACACGGCCTGGCGGTAGGCTCCCGGAATATGCACACATTTCAGTGACAGGCCGTCCACTATGGATTCCGCCGCAATGTCGCAGGCCAGATTCCAGACTTCCGGCTCCCGCTCCTTTCGATAGAAGGGATGGCAGAACAGGCAATGGAACAGGCTGTGGAGGTACAGGCGCGCGGCATAGACACGGCCTGTCCGGTAAAGCTTTAATAAATCCTCCGGGGCAAAATATAAGACGCCGCCGTCCGTTCCTGCGGGATGAACGTTTTTTCCCGGCCGGACAGGGAGGTTTCCAAAGGCCAGATCCAAAAAGCGCATGTGGAGGCAGAGTTCGTTCCGGGCCTGGCTAAGAATCCTGGCTCCCAGTCTTTCCTTCTTCAGTTGTAATTCCTGTTCCTGGTAAATTACCATTTGCCGTGTTTGTTCCTTTCCTGATTCTTTCATAGACAGATCAAGCTTTTATTGCGGATAAAGCTTCAAAGGTATCGTATATTCAGAACTCAAAGCTTTCTTCTGCGGCCGGGAAATGCCGATGCAGCGCATCCAGAAGAAAAGCGCTTCCTTCCGTAAAGCCCTGCTCTGCCGCCTGTCCCAGAATATTCCGCAAAAGCTCTTTTTGTCCCAGGTGTTTTTCCTCTCCGGCATATATCTGTTTTCCTGGATATTCTTTTTTTGCAGGGTATTCCTTCTCTTTGGAACCTTCTATTCCAATAAGAAAGTCCTCAATAAACCATCTCAGCAATCCCATATCTCTCTGTTCCACGGCCCACGCTCCTGCCTCCGGCAGATGTTCCGTAAGATAGCTTTCATACGCCGCCTTCTCCTTCGCTCCCAGGCCAAGTGGAAAGCGCAGACGGCTTGCGGCCAGCTCCAGTACCAGCCCCGCCCGCTCCTGGGCCTTTGCCCGGAAAAAGCAGCTGTCATAGGCGTGAAAATCAAATTGTTTTCCATAAAAGCAGTTTCTGTAGTGCATACCGCTTCCATGCATCTGTGTCATCAGAATCCGGGCCGGCGTGTTCTCCACGCCCTCCTCGTAAAACTCCGGAAATACCAGCCTGGCCTCCCGGTTCTCCCGGCAGAGTATAAGACGCAGCTCTTCATTCAGCTCCATCAATATCTCCTGGAGACAGGAGACGCCTGTGTGATCAAGCGTCAGCTTCAATTGCTTTACACGATGGCAGCCCGTAAACAATCCGGCGCCCAAGTCCTTAAGGCCGCCGTGAAAGGAGACAGATTCCAAGCTGCTGCAATTGTAGAAGGCATAGGCTCCGATTTTTTGAAGCGTTGACGGCAGATGCACCTTCCGCAGCCGTGGACCGCACAGTGCCGGGGCCTCCTCCTCTCCCGTGAAATGAACTTGTCCTGCAAAAGCCTCTTCCGCTAATTTCCGCTCCTCCCAATGTGCCGAGAAGATATAAGACGCCAGCTCCGTCACCGGATACCCTTCTAAGCTGTCCGGAATCTCTATTTCCTCTCCATAGCTGTAACAGCGCCGGATTTTTACCGTTTTATTTTGAATCTCATATGCAAACCTCATGCTTTTATTCTCTCCTGCTTTCTTATGGTATATGATACAATTATTTTTTTCAACTATTATCCCTAAGAAAAATAAAACTGCCGCTCTGGTTACCTGTCCGGCTTCCAAAACAACAGTTTTATCTTCTAATCTCCTGTTTCTGCTAATTCTGTCTTCCTGATAACAGAAAATGGCTCCATTTTATTACGAATCAAACTTTTTGTGTCCAATCGATTAAGTGGTAATATACGTATTATACCCTTTCTCCCGGACCTCACGCTCCATGGCTATTGCATTGCTCAGACGACTGAAGGCTCCCACCTGTACTTTATAAAGACCGTCCTGGTATACAATAAATGCCGGGAATCCGTCATTTTCCAGAAGCTGCAGAAGATTATCCGCATTTTGACGCTCCCGGAACGCTCCTGCCTGAACCCGGTAAAGCTCCTCCTCCGGCTCTTCAGGCGGCACGGGAGGCATCGGGGGAATGGGCGGACGCATCGGCGGACGGTGAGGCGGTCTGTTCATAGGCGGACGATGACGTTCTTCCTCCTGCGGTTCCTCCTCTGACACGTTGCTGGAGGTCACCTGAGCCCCCTCCAGGGTCTCCATAATTCCGTCTGCAATCGCCTGGGCCATTGCCTGGAACCTGCTGTCAAAAAGGCGGTTATCTGTATCACTGTCGATAAAACCTGCCTCCACCAAAAGAGCCGGCATCTGCGTGCTGTTAAGTACAACCAGATTAGGGCGGATGCTTACGCCTGCGTTCCGAAAGCCAAGTGCTTCCAGATTGGCATCAATATTCTCCGCTATCTGCTTTTTAATTCCGGAATCATCGTAAATAAGGGTCTGGATTCCGGAATACTGCCCCGGATATTCTCCTGCATTCCGGTGAATGGATACAAAGAGATCCGCTCCCTCCTCATTGGCAATCGCCGCTTTCTGCCCCACGGACTGGGTAACGTCACTGGTTCTTGTGTAGGTCACGTCGTACCCGTTTGCCTCCAATATCTTCCCTACTGCCATTGCAAGCCGCAAGGCGTCGTCGCTCTCCCGGCGGCCCTGATATACGGCTCCCGGATTGCTCCCTCCGTGTCCCGCATCTACTACAATCTTTGTTGCCATAAGCTCTCCTTTTGCATTTATTCTTTACGATCTAGAATATGCAGCAGAAGAAGAGCATGTGCTTATCTTGCATTATTTTCCGTTTCGCATTATAATAACTCTGGCATCAGTTCCGGGAGGAGTGCGGTCCGTCCGTATCGCCGGTGTCTCGGTTCAAACACATTGCTTATCCCGGAGGAACACGCGGCGGCTGGTGTCTTTATTCCTTAATAAAACAGTTCTATTCCGTATGTGAACAAATTAATTTTTATACAAAGCTGAAAAAAAAATTAGATTTGGGCGAAAACATAAAGAAAAAAACTGCCGAACAAAAATAGAGGATTTGTTCCATGAAACAACATACCGCACTTATCACAGGCGCCTCCAGAGGCATCGGAGCCGCCATTGCTGAAAAATTTGCAGCCGAAGGCTGGAATCTGGCGCTTACCTGTATTCATTCGAAAGAAAAGCTGGAAACACTGGCTGATAAGCTTCGTACCTCTTTCGGTGTTACCTGTCTCACCTTTGCGGGGGATATGGGAAATGAAGCAGATGTCCAGAACTGCTTTGAACAGATAGCGAAGCGCTTCGGCGGCGTTGATGCTCTGATTAATAATGCCGGCATCTCCAGGGTCGGTCTTTTTTCAGATCTTTCCCTGGATGTCTGGGAACATATTATGCGCACGAACTCCACCTCCGTTTTTCTCTGTACCCGGCAGGCCCTCCCTCATATGCTGAAACAAAAATCCGGCTCCATTATCAATATCTCTTCCGTGTGGGGCTGCGTGGGCGCCTCCTGTGAGACTGCCTACTCTGCTTCAAAGGGCGCTGTCAATGCACTGACTATGGCGCTGGCCAAGGAGCTGGCGCCAAGCCATATTGCTGTGAACGCCATTGCCTGCGGTGCCATAGATACGGATATGAACGCCTGCTTTACGGAAGAAGAGCGCAGCGATCTTGCCGAAGAAATCCCGGCCGGACGTTTTGGACAGCCGGAGGAAGTAGCTGAACTGGCATTTTCTCTTGCCTGCCAGACGCCTTATCTGACCGGACAGATTATAAGACTGGACGGCGGGTGGATTTGAATGAATATTATTACAGAACTGGAATAAGAAATTATGAAAATTATCAGACAATTCGGAATCATATTTACAATCTGCTGGCTTGGGACAGCAGCAGAACACCTGCTTCCTTTTGCCTTTCCCGCCAGCGTCATTGCTATGCTTTTACTGCTTATCTGCCTGCTCGCCGGTATTCTGAAAGTGGAGCACATCCGGGAAAAGTCCAATTTCCTGCTGGCAAATATGGCCTTTTTCTTTATTCCGGCAGGCGTAAATGTTATCAATTATCTTGACATACTGAAAGCAAGCTGGCTGCCCTTGCTGGTCATCTGCCTGGTGACTACGGTTATCACCTTTGCGGCTACCGCGTTCAGCATCCGTCTTACGGTATACCTGCTCCGAAGGAAGGGAGGACAACAACATGAATGAGCTGTGGGCTTCCCCCTTTTTCGGAATCGCTTTAAGCATCCTGGCTTTCCTGGCAGGCGTCAGGCTGCAGGCGCGGCTGAAATCCGTCCTCTGCAATCCCCTTCTGATTGCGATTATACTGATTGCAGGGTTTTTATCCATTTTTAAAATTCCATATGAAAGCTACAATGCCGGCGGCGCCATTATCAATATGTTCCTCGCCCCGGCAACGGCATGTCTGGCAGTTTCCATTTACAGCAAGATCCAAATCTTGAAGGAAAACTGGCTGCCGATTGTGGTGGGCTGTACGGTGGGTTCCGTTACCTCGATGGGAAGCGTCTACCTGCTCTGCCGCCTGTTTCGTCTGGATGAAGCCATGACCGCCTCCCTGATTCCAAAGTCTATTACCACACCGATTGCCGTGGAGGTGAGCGGCGCTCATGGAGGAATTGTTCCCGTAACAGTAATTGCCGTCATTTTTACCGGAATTTTAGGCAGTATCTTTGCACCTCTCCTGATACGGCTCTTCCAGGTAAACGATCCGGTGGCCGCAGGACTTTCCATCGGAGCCTGCAGTCATGCGGTGGGGACCTCAAGAGCTATCCAGCTTGGAGAGACGCAAGGCGCTATGAGCGGTCTGGCGATTGGCATCTGCGGAATTATTACGGTGATTGTTTCAATGATTTTTATGCATTGAGTATATATTCGCTCCTTCTATTCCTCCCCGGTAATGGCTTCCCCATAATTCCGGATAATCACTTCCTTCCCTACCCGCTTCTTGGGATCGGAATTGATTGCCCGGCGCACGTCCACTTCTTCCCGAAGATAATCCTGGTACAATTCCTGAATCAGTTCCGTATTGTGGTTGGTCAGCATACAGTAGCATCCCCTTTCGGACAGCTCACCAAACACCTTCGCCAGCCTCCTGTGCTCTTCCTCCGTAAAGCCCTCCTTTGTATAGGAATCAAAGGAGGCCGGATTCAGCGGCGCATAGGGACTGTCAAAATAGATAAAGTCCCCTTTTTTCGCCGTCTCCAGAGACGCTTCAAAATCCTGACAGGTAATGGTCACGGATTTCAGATAATAGGAAATGTTCTTGATGTTCTCTACATCCACCGAGCGGACCTGTTCTTTCTGATTCCATGGCACATTGAACTGCCCTTTCTGGTTCACCCGGTACAGTCCGTTAAAGCAATGCTTATTCAGATAAATAAATAGGGCTGCCATCTCTGTATCGTAATCTCTGGCTTTCAGCTTATCGTTGTAACGCTCGCGCATTTCATAATAAAATTCTTTGGTGCAGGTCACCTGGTCCATAGAACTTAAAAGCACGGCCAAAGGGTTCATATGATCCCGGATTTCTGTGTAGGTGTGGATCAGCTCCCGGTTGATATCATTGATAAAGGCCCAGGCAGGCTTCTGGTGGAACAACAGCGCTCCCCCTCCCACAAAAGGCTCATAGTAATCTGTATATTCCTCCGGCATCCGAAGACTTAGATGCTCCAAAAGCTGCCGTTTTCCTCCGGCCCATTTTACGAAAGGCACCGTATTTGTATCATTCATTTTTATTCTCCATTCCGGTTTTGCAATCCCTCTTCCCTAATCAGGGAAGAATCTCCTGTCATACATCCATCTGTCTGTCAAACCTTATGACGCGAAGTGAGGTATTGCTGTCTTTTCATACAATAGTTCTATTCTACTATAAAACGGATGAAAAGACGACTGAAATTTAAATTTATTTTTATATATTATTAATGACTGAAAAGGACCGCTGACAGGATTTGTTGTAGCATCCCGCCGGCGATCCCGTATTTCTGATTTTCCGGATTTTTAAACCTTCTGATCTAATTTTCGTTTTTCCTCATAATCCTTTAAGGAATCCAGGGCATGGCGCGCCATTGGGAACAGGGCTATCATATTAAACACCGTCATTAAGCCCACGCCCACATCACCCAGATCCCACACAAAGGTGTAGGCCGCCAGACCGCCGATGAAGAGCATGACCAGCGCAAGAAGCTTGTACAGCGTCTGGGACATCCAGTTGTCGCCGAACAGGTATGCCACATTGGGTCTGGCATAGAACAGGATTCCGATAAAGGTGGAAAAGCTGAACAGCCACAGAATCACAGCGATAAATATTACGCCGAAGTTTCCCAGGTGGTAGCCCATTGCTTTTTGCAGTAAGTCCATGCCGCCCAGTCCTTCTGTCAGTCCTGCCGGAGTTAACAGCATGATCATCGCGGAGCAGGTACAGATTACAAGGGTGTCGATAAATACGCCCAGGGCCTGTAAAAGTCCTTCTTTGGCCGGATGGCTGATATCGGCGGCTGCCGCCGCGCAGGGTGCGGAACCGGAGCCGGCTTCGTTGGAGAACAGTCCTCTCTTGGCTCCGTTCATCAGCACTGCGCCGAAGCCGCCTGCTGCTGCCTGGCGGATTCCGAAGGCTTCCTCAAAGATCCGGCTGAATACTGCGGGAAGCAGGGATGCGTTTTTGATCATAATAAATATGGTAAACAGAAAATACAGCGCCGCCATTACCGGAACGACGATGTCGAGCACCTTGACGGTGGCATATTTGCGCAGGACGATGACTGCGGAAACTACCACCAGGATCATTGTCGTGTAAAGGGGCGGTATCTGAAATGCATTGTAAAAGGCCGAGGATACGGAGTTGCCGATTACCTGGCTGATTCCGCACCAGCAGATAAGGCCGGATAAGGCAAACAGTGCGGCAATGACGGATTTGCGGCGGGCACTTCCCGGCTTTACAAAGAGGTGATGGATATAATAAGCCGGGCCGCCCCGGTAACCGCCGTAGAGTGGATCTTTTTCTTTGTACAGCTGTGCAAGAGTGGCCTCAATAAAGGCTGTGGAGGCTCCCAGAAGGGCTGTCACCCACATCCAGAATACGGCGCCTGCTCCGCCTAAGGATATGGCGGCTACTACGCCTACCAGATTGCCCATGCCTACGCGGGTGGCGGTGGATACAATCAGGGCCTGAACGCCGGAGATGGCTCCCTCTTTGGATTTGTTGCGCTTTTCGGCTGTGATGCGCAGCATTTCCGGGAATAGGCGGAAGGGGAGGAAGCGGGTTCGGAGGGTGAAGTAGATGCCGGAAGGGATGAGGATCAGCACTAAGAGGGATATTCCCAGAGTGCTCCCGCCGGGGAGGGGGATGGTGAAGAGGTCGCCCCAAAGACAGTGGTAGATGGCTTGGAATATTGCTTTAAAAATTGACATGATGTTTTTCCTTTTGTAATGTTTTTGTGAATCACTTTTTTGTAGCTTTTTGTAAATGTGATTGTTTGGTGGGTGGTTGTAATTGTTTTATGTTTAGTATATAGTATAAGGGAACATCTGTAAAATTGATAAATGCGATGTTTAGTATCGAAATATTCGATTCTATGGTTGTGTATTCGGAATTAGTGTTTTTTGTTTGGCGGATTGTATCAAGGGGGACTGTGTTCTCTGAAGTTGGATGCTCATTTTAATTTTTTTGGTTTTGAAAATGGCGCTTCGGGGGGATATCGATTTTCGCCGGATACGGAAGGCTGTGCAGGCTGCGGGCAGGAACCTCCACCCCTGATCGGGGCGGCCCTCCTCCCCTCCGCCGGTCAGGTTTCTGTGTTTGAAATATGTGAGGGGCTTTGATATGGACTGTTTGTTTGGAAATTGATTGTTTTTTGGAGGGAAGGATGATGGGGGTTTTGGGAAGGGAGGGGTGTTTGTGGATCTGAAGAATTTGACGACGTTTATTCATGTGGCGGAGCTGAATAGCTTTACGAAGGCGGCGGGGGTGCTTGGGTACTCGCAGTCTACGGTTTCTTTTCAGATACGGCAGTTGGAGACGGAACTGGATGCTTTGCTTTTTGAGAGGATTAATCATACGGTTGCGCTGACGGAGAAGGGGCGGGAGGTTCTTGATTATGCTCATAGGATTCGGAGAATGACTTTGGAGCTGACGGAGAATATGGCTAAGAGGCAGGAGCTTAAGGGGCATATTCGGCTGGCGATGGCGGATTCGCTTTGTGATTCGCTTTTTGATGGTAATTTTCCTGATTTTTGCAGGCAGCATCCGGGGATTATGCTTAAGATTACTGCGGCGGGGACGGATGAGATGTTTCGGCTGGTGAATCATAATGAGGCGGATGCTATTTTGACTCTGGACAGCCATATTTATAATAGGGAGTATGTGATTTTTCGGGAGGAAAAGGTGAAGATGCATTTTATTGCTTCTGCTTCTTGTCCTCTGGCTGGGAGGTCTTCTCTGAGTGTGGTGGAGCTTCTTTCGTGGCCGTTTCTTTTGACGGAGAAGGGGATGAGTTATAGGCGGCTATTGGATGAAGGGCTGGCGGAGCGCTCTTTGGAGGTAACTCCGATTTTGGAAATGGGGAGCGCTAGGCTTATTTGTTCTCTTATTGGTGAAGGGACCGGGATCTCTTTTCTGCCGGATTATGTGACGCAGCAGGATGTGGAGGCGGGCGCGATTGTCCGGCTGAATGTTGCGGATTTTGAGGTGGAGATCTGGAAGCAGCTTCTTTATCATCGGGATAAGTGGGTTTCGCCGCAGCTGGAGGCGGTGCTTGATTATTGCGGGAAAAGGGAGTTTAACGGGTGAAATATCCTGTAAACTCCCTTTGCTCTTTTATGAATCCTGTTTGTGCTGCTCAGCAGCCTGCGCGATAGCTCTGATTTTTGGTAAGCCCTTGATATTATTCTTTGTTTTGAATATATTAGATGGCAGAAGATTTAGCTGGCTATCTCATTCCTACTTTAAAGCAACACCGTTCATTGCATTATACAGTTCGTCGATTTTGCGTATGTATTCCCCTTTTGCCCCAATATACATTGTACGGTTATGCAGCATAAGAAATTCCTCATCTTCTATTGAGATTGATGTTCCGTCGATAATGTTTTTATATATGTTATAAGCCTTTTTTGTATCACCGGACATCTTCTCTATCAAATTCCCGCCGTTTTGCGAATGGTAAGCGTCATATGCTATTTTATATTCGGCATATTCTTCGCTGTAACTTTTTGCCGTTCCCGAATCCAACATTGCTTTTTTCTTTTCTATCAATATGGCAATTTTACTCTTTGCATATTCATCTGCAGCTCTTTCCATATCCTCATCTTTCTTAGAAGCTGTCGGGTCTTGTAACTGCTTAAGGCGTGATTCTGCTTTAGCGAAACTTCTAAAGGTCCCGTATGGATCAACTGTTGCTTCCCAGTTGACAGCAAGATCTTCATTCATTGACTTTACCGCGCTTCTGAATGAATCCAAATCAGAAGTTATTTTTGCTAAACCCATTTCTGAATCGGATGACCTCTGTTCAGCGGCAAACTGCTGTCCTGCTATAGAGATTGATATGGTATCTTTGTTTGTTCCAGACTTTACTTCACTTTTCATTTTGCTGTCGCCATAAGACTTTGATACTCTTTTATCTGAATTTGCCTCATTTAAGGGTTGATTCATATAATTACTCGTTTTGATGTTCATAATAATATATTCCTTTTTTCAGTTGGATTATATTGGTTATATCGGAGTCTTTGCAAAGAACTTAACTGCTGCTCCTAAAAGAAAGAAAATTCTTCACCGGATGAAATGCGTTCTCTCCGGCTCTTCCTTCTTAGGCAGTCCGTATGCTTCCTTGCCGAGTGCTATACTCTTTATCAAAAAGCTCATATTTCTTGCCAATGTGCGCATGGTCTGCAGTCCTTCCTCATCCTGGGCCGCTTCTCCCGGTGTTCTTCCATGAACGCTGTTCCAATACTGGCTGGACGCAATCGGCATTCCGGAAATGGTAAAGTACTTATTAAGCTCATCAAAGGTGGCTGACAGGCCGCCTCGTCTTGCTACTACGACGCTGGCTCCTGCTTTCATGGTTTTGTCAAAGCCGGTGCTGTAAAACAGGCGGTCTAAAAATGCAATGAGCGTGGCATTTGCGGAAGCGTAGTATACGGGGCTTCCCACTATCAGGCCGTCGCATGCCTCGAACTTGGGGGCTGTCTCATTTACCAAATCTTCGAAAACGCATTTCCCGTTCTTGGCACAGGAACCGCAGGCAACGCATCCCCGGATATCTTTGTTTCCGATGTGAATCATCTCTGTCTCCACGCCCTCTGCCGTGAATATCTGCTCCATTTCATGGAGCGCGATATACGTATTGCCTTTTGCATGGGGACTTCCGTTAATCAATAAAACTTTCATTTTCTTCCTCCTATTTGTAGTCGCTGCGCGACGGCACTAAAGGGTAAAGCTGCTTCGACACACCGGTAAAGAGAGAAACTTTTATTCGAAAAAGCACTCATAAAAGTTCCTCTCGTGCGCCTTTGCAGCTTTACCGGCCGGCAGAAATTATTTTTCTAAAACACTTGACATTTCTTAGCCGGACTGTTTTAAGCTCCATACCCTTTTGATTTTGTTTTCATATTTTAGAATCCGCGAATCCCATCGGCGTCATCTCCTGACTTATCAATGGCCTTTATTACCACCTCATACCCGTACCCTTCATTTACCTGCACATGTACCCGGTCGCCCACTCTGTGTCCCTGAATAGCCTTACCCAAGGGCGATTCAATGCTGATGCGCCCATCCAGAGAGTTACCGCGGATGGAGGTAACAAGCTTTACTTTCTCCGTCTCGTCATCCTCCTCAAAATACAGCTCCACCAGATTGTTGAGTCCCACCTCGTCGGCCCCGGATTCATCCGATACAATCTTAGCTGTCCGAAGCATCCGCTCCAGGTAGCGGATACGGCTCTCGTTGCGGTTTTTGTCACGCTTGGCTGCGTAATACTCAAAATTTTCGCTTAAATCCCCATGCGCACGCGCCTCCTTTACGGCCTCAATTGCCTCCTTGCGGACCACCAGCTTGCGGTGCTCAATCTCCGCCTCGATTTTTGCCACATCACTCTTTGTCAACTGCTCCTGCATATCCATCCTCTTTCCTGTTACTGTTTTGTTACAATTCACACCCACGCCAGTTTTTGCAAAGCTTTTATTTGATAAGGGTGCAAATTGTAACAGGGACTGCCCATTTAAAGTCGCCTTCGGCGAGGGGCAGTCCCTTTGGCCCCATAACTGTACTGGCTCCACACCAATCAGCGGAGTGATTGGTGTGGGTGTGAAAAGTAACACTGTTTTTCCAAGTCTTTATTTCCGGCACGGACTACTGGTTTTGGCCCTCCATAATCGTCTTTACCGAGATCCCATTTACCTCCACGCGATCATCCACCCCGATCACAAGGCACTGACGCCCGTCAATCATGCGTGTTTCCACCAGATCTGCCCGCTCCGGGTTCACCTGAATCACGATGTCCGGTGTCTTGATCTCAAATTTCCGGGCGTTCATTACATTGGAGGCCAGAAATTCCGCCTGCTCTCCGGCCGTCACCTCATAGCGCTCCTCCAACTCCTCCAGCTTTTCCGCCTCTACGCCGCTGGCCGCCAGAATCTGCTTCACTTCCCTCTTGTCCAGAGTAACCGGCTCCGGCTCGTCCTTGCGCTCTTCCACCAGCTCGTGGAGCTTTTCGTGAATATTCCGCACCACCTCGTAGGCGCAGTCCTCGCCTAAGGTTTCCTCTATAATGGCGTTAAATGTCTCCTTCTGTCCTCCGGCGGACATAGGCATGGGGCAGCCGAACATACTCTCCGCAAAGATTTCATTCAATTCTTCGGGATTCTTGGAGTAGTACAGCATACTGTGAAGATCCGTGCTTCGATCCTGGAAGGCGGGGAAGAGAAATCCGGCCATTGGAAGCTCTACCAGCCAATCCCTGGTCCGCGCCCCAAAGCGGTTGCCGTCCGCATCGTAGCTTAAACCTGCCTTGGACAGCTTTACCGGGCAAATGGTACAGAGCAGGTATTCGTAAACCTCGTCGGAGGCGTCAAACATTTCCTCATTGTCCGAGGAGCGTCCCGGAATATCATAAGCTCCGTGTACCAGCAAAATCAGGTAATTTTCCCCATAAGGAAAGGTTTCAATTATCCGGTCGTAGAATGCCTCTACAAGAGCTTCCTCCGTCAAACGGCTGTTTTTCAGCTTCATCAAAAATTCCTGTGTTCCTCCCGGCATCTCCGTATCCAGGGGAAAATCAAGATTCAGAAGGTTTTTTCCCACTGTTCCCGATAATGCCTTGCGGAAAATCTCAAAGTACTTAAAGGCTTCCTCCTCTGGCAGAGATAAAAAAGCCTCCTGCATTTCCGTTTTCTTATTCTTCTCTCCGTCCACATAGCAGCCGCACATCCGTGTAAGGGCACAGTGCTCCGGGGTAAACTGCTTTTTGATTTCTGATATTTCCTTTTTATTCATGTTATGTAAACTCTCCTTGTTTCTGTCCTAATTTTTTTCCGAATTGATCCATATATCAAGCCATTATCTGTAAAATAATATCCCGCCTATATCTCAAAACAAATGCTTCGCCTCTGCCGGCAAATTCCGTCTGTCAGGACTAATCCTCTCCAAAGCTTTTTCTCCCAAGCCGCACTTCTTCCATGAACTTCGCCAGCTCTTCCGGAAGATTTTCCAATAAATACTGCTTGCTTCCGGTATATTGGGAAAGAAAGCTGTCCCGGATCTCGGCACTTACATTCCGCACTTCTTCCAAAAGGCCCTGTGCTGACATCCGCTTTGCTCCCTGACCCAGAATAATCACCTGCTCCAGAGCGTCCGAGGTAGCCACTGTCACCTCATACTGCCGTCCAAGCTCGTGAGCTGTTTTCTCTATATACTGATCCGCTGTCTCCGCCTCCTTGGTATAGACTACATGGATATTGTGATATCGGGAAACAGATCCCTTGCTCCCCTCCACCCGGTAAGCGTCAAAGACCAGAATCACCGTGTTTTTCCGGTAGCCCTGGAGATTACAGAGAATGTCCGCCAGCTTCCCTCTGGCCGCCTCCAGATTTACCTCCGCAAGCTCTTTTAAGTCCTCCCAGGAAAATATGATATTGTATCCGTCCACCAGAAGATATTCCTTCTGCGGCTTCTTAGGCGCGGATTTTCGCACCGGCTGATAGTCCTCTTCTCTGTGAAAGCTCCGCTCCACCCGGCCCACGCCCTGACGGTCTCTGCGGATAGGTCCATAGGTACGTACAAAGATCTCTTCCAATTCTTTCGGGTCCGCAAAATCCCGGGAAGCCGCACTCTGTCTGGCAAATGCCTGTCCGCCTGTGGAACGGTTCGCCGTTTTTCGCACACTTTCCATATGCATATAGTCCGGCACCTGATTCCAGGGAACGTAGAAGCCGGCCCCATGAGCACAAAAAATCGATCCTGTGGGATTTTCCGCATCTTGTTCCGGATCATAGCCTGAGGCTGCAATCACTTCCGAAGCATTGTGACAGGGTCCATATCCTCCCGGCGCACAGAACAGGCGGCCTGCCCCTTTGGTGTAGGCGTAGACCTGTTTTTGGTAGTCCCCCATAGCCGATACTGGAGCCTTACCCGTGAGAATGACCATTTCCTGTATTCGCCCGTTTTTTTCGGGCATATAGGTATACCTGGAAGGTGTTTCCTTTATTTGCCCGTTTTTTCCGGGCATGGAGGTATACCCGGAGGGTGTTTCTTCTATTCGCCCATCTTTTCCAGACATAAAGGCATGCCCGGAAAATGTTTCCGCTTTCTGCTCTGATTCCGAGAAGGTTCCCGACATTTTCTGAATATCCGCCATAGCCCTTCCCACCTTATCCCGGGGAAGCTCCAGGCGAAATTCATAAAACGGCTCCAGAAGCACACACTTTGCCTGGCAAAGCCCCTGGCGGACCGCCCGGTAGGTGGCCTGGCGGAAATCTCCGCCCTCCGTATGCTTCAGATGGGCCTTTCCTGCTGCCAGTGTGATTTTCACATCCGTAAGCTCCGCTCCCACCAGCACCCCCGGATGCTTCCGCTCTGCCAGATGGGTAAGGATAAGACGCTGCCAGTTCCGATCCAATACATCCTCGCTGCAACTGGTGTCAAGAACCACGCCGCTCCCCGGCTCTCCGGGTTCCATAAGAAGATGCACCTCCGCATAGTGGCGTAAAGGTTCAAAATGGCCCACTCCCTCCGCAGCAGAAGCAATTGTTTCTTTATATATGATACTGCCGGGGCCAAATTCCACATTCTCCCCAAAGCGTTCCGAAATCAGGCTCTTTAAAATCTCAAGCTGAACCGCTCCCATAACCTGCACATGAATCTCCCCAAGCGTATCCTTCCACACCACATGCAGCTCCGGAAGCTCCTCCTCCAGTCTGCGAAGCTTTGCAAGCATCCCATGAACATCGCAGCCGGAAGGCAGAAGAAGCTGATAGGTCAAGACCGGCTCCAGAAAAGGATCGGCCGCCCGCTTCTCAAAGCCCAGACCGTCGCCAGCCCTTGTCTGTGTAAGACCTGTCAGCGCGCAGATCATTCCGGCCGGAGCTTCCGGGACTGTCCGGAACCCCTCACCGGAATAAAGGCGGATCTGATCCACCTTTTCCTCCCATGCCTCTTCTTCCCGGCTTCCCGCAAGAAGCGCTTTGACCTTCAGGCTTCCTCCGGTGATTTTAAGATGGGTCAGCCGGTTTCCCTGTGCATCCCGGCTGATCTTATATACCCTGGCTCCAAATTCCGCAGGATATTTTTGATTTGAGCCAAAGCGCTCCAGTCCCCCAAGCAATTCCTCCACACCCTCCGCGCGGAGAGCCGAACCAAAATAGCAGGGAAATACGGCCCTTTCCCCAATCTGCTCCCTGATCTGTCCGTCCTCAAGGCACCCCTGCTCCAGATATGCGTCCAGAAGGCTCTCCTTGCACACGGCCAAATCCTCCCAAAGAGCATCGGCCCCTCTGTCCGGAGAAAAATCCACGCACCGATCATCCAGCTTTTCCTTTAATTCCTGTAAAAGCCTCTCCCGGTCTGTCCCCGGCTGATCCATTTTGTTGGCAAAAAGAAATACCGGCACCCGGTAACGTGCAAGGAGCTGCCATAAGGTCCGTACATGTCCCTGCACCCCGTCGGCTCCGCTGATAATCAGCACCGCGCAGTCAAGAACCTGCAAGGTCCGCTCCATCTCTGCGGAAAAATCCACGTGTCCCGGCGTGTCAAGAAGGGTGACCTCCCGATCACCGAGCGTCAGCCTGGCCTGCTTGGAAAAGATGGTAATGCCTCTCTGCCGCTCCAGCTCATAGGTGTCGAGGCAGGCGGTTCCGTGATCTACTCTCCCCATGCTTCGGATGCTGCCGCATTGGTAGAGCATGGCCTCCGCAAGCGTTGTCTTGCCGGCGTCAACATGGGCTAGGAGACCTACACAAATATGATTCGTTGATTTCTTCTCTTCTTGATTGCCCATGAAAATATCTCCTATCCATAAAATTTGTTTTTTAGTATATCACAGGAGGGGGAAATTATAAATTCAAATTATTTTTTCCCAGTACCCGTACCGCCTGCCTCCTTTACGAACAATATGTCCGCTTTCAAGAAGTTTCTTCATAGTCCTTTTTATAGTTGGAACCGATACGCCAAAATATATTGCTATTTCATTTTGCGTAATAGTTGGTTTTCTTTCTATTAGTGCAAGAATTTTTTTATCCAAAGTTTCACTCAAAGTATCAATTTGATACTTTGGAATCTTAATATCTGATACTTTAGCACTTTCTAGAGCAGTAAACTTCACAGTAAGATCATTCCCCAACACCGTATACTCCGGTTCTGCCGTACCAAGTTCCCTGCAGGCTTCACAAATCTTCTGGATGCCACGTCCCCACGCTTCAATATATCCGGCACGGTAAAACACATTCGCAATGGAAGGATTGAACGGCTCTGATTTATGAGGCTTCATCAGTGTTTCCACCGTCCAGTTTTTTGGTAAGATACAATTATTGCTAATGTACATTACATCATCTTCAATACGAATTTGAATTGGAATACTGGCTGCATAGTTATTATGTCCCAAAGCATTGTAAATTGCCTCTCTCACACCTTCCCGGGGAAATGGGTATGTTTCCACTCGCACGTCATGCTCATAGGTAATTGCTGCCTTTAAATATTTTGTGTAAATCAGATCAATCACCCTGTCAGCAATGCTGAACAAAGAACCCTCCACCGTATCCTGATATAGCAAATCCGAGCCATTGCCAAACTTTCCAATCTTCACATAACATCCTGTTATAATTCGTCCCGGTTTGCGATAAAAAAGCATAACTGCCGCACGTTTCAGTTTCCCGTCTGCCAAAAGATCAAGATGATCAAGCAATTCCTCATCTGATATTTCCAGATCTTCTTTTTCCATTCTTTTCTTCCGTATAGCTTCTCTGCGGAATATATCAATGCTGTTTCGGTCAAGATCATTTACACTGATATTATCAACAGGAATGGCATCCCACAAATAACCTGTTTTTTCTCTAATAAATTCCGTTAAGGCAGCGCCCTGAAGCTGCTGCTTCGTACTGCCGCTTCGATAATGGTATTCTCCATGATAGTTAACCGGATAGGTACTGGGATTTACCTTGATTTCAATATAATCCAGACCGTCTTTTGTCTGTCTATTGACATCAGCGATAATACCAAGCCCTGACTGAATTTGATTCGGAATATCATCCATCAGCTTCTTTATTTCTTTCACACCGACAACTTTTCCAGCATCATCTATCCCAATATAAATTGTCCCGCCCTGGGCGTTGGCAAAACCACATACCCATTTCAAATATTCTGTTCTCCATGATTCCTTATATTCGGTGTTCTGATTTTCCGGCATTTCAATCCCCCCAATCCGGTAGTCTGCTGAAGAACTTCAACAGAAAGAATACTTAGTCTCTTCAAATCGAATATTATATACCTCTGATACATATCTGTTTGTTTATGGATAAGCTCTTATTCACAAGAAACGACTTTCTTACACCATTTAGTTCTTGTTTTTACCGAATGAGACCTCCAAATATACATTAAAACCAAAAAGCTGGCGCAGCAACCGTCAATCAGCTCATACGTGGGCCAGGAGACCTACGGTCATATAATACTTCTTCCATAGAAAATGCCCCTTTTCACGTTTATAATAAGCCATTATAACACAGAAAACAGGATAAGTCGAATAAATGTTTGTACAGGATTTCTTTTATTTTTCGGCTATTTTATATTTGACTGTCCACCCGTTTTTGTGTAAAATAGACCCGACAACCGGGCTTCACTGCTTTAGCAAAGCAAAATTCCCCCGGCGCTCTCAATGAACCCACAGAAAGAAGGATAATTCCATGAACCAGGTCAGAAAACTCTACTGCCGGGCCTTCCAGGCTGTTTTCAAAATCGCCCTTCCCGTTCTTCCCTACCGGAAGCCCAAGCTGGCAGGCAGCGTCAAGGCCCTTCCCGAAATCATAGAAAAAAACAATTGCAGCCGCGTCCTTATCATCACCGATCCGGGCATCCAAAAGCTCCGGCTCACCGCCCGTCTGGAGCGCGCGCTGAAAGATGCCGGCATGTTCTACCGCATCTACGGCAAAACCTGCGCCAACCCCACTACGGACAACGTATACGAGGCACTTGAGCTTTACCGGGAAAATGCCTGCGACGCCATCATCGGCTTCGGCGGCGGCTCCAGTATGGACTGTGCCAAAGCTGTAGGCGCCCGCATTGTAAAGCCGAACCAGTCTCTGGCAAAGATGAAGGGCATCTTAAAGGTACATAAGCGTCTTCCTCTTCTCATCGCCGTTCCCACCACGGCCGGAACCGGAAGCGAAACCACCCTGGCCGCCGTGATCACGGACGCACAGACACGGCATAAGTACGCCATCAATGATTTTCCGCTGATCCCCCGGTACGCCGTGCTGGACCCCAAGGTAACAGTAAGCCTGCCGCCCTTTATCACCGCCACCACGGGCCTGGATGCTCTCACCCATGCCATGGAAGCTTACATCGGCCGCTCCACCATGCCGGATACCCGGCGGGATGCCAAAAAAGCCGTTCGGCTGATTTTCGAAAATCTCGACGCCGCCTACACGGACGGCCAGAACATCGAGGCACGGAAAAACATGCTCAAAGCCTCCTTCTACGCAGGCTGCGCATTTACCAAATCTTATGTAGGCTATGTCCATACAGTCGCCCACTCCTTAGGCGGCGAGTACAATGTCCCCCACGGCCTGGCCAACGCGGTACTTCTTCCGACAGTGCTGGAGCATTACGGCCCGGCTGTTTACAAAAAACTTCACAAGCTTGCCATAGAAGCGCACCTTGCAGATGAAAAAACACCCTCCAAGGAAGCGGCCGAAACCTTTATCCAGGCAATCCGTGATATGAAACAGCGGTTCGGCATCGGGGACACCATTCCGGAGATCCGGGAAGAGGATATCCCCAAGCTCACCCACTACGCGGACAAAGAGGCCAATCCCCTCTATCCGGTGCCCGTTCTGATGAATGCAGCGGAGCTTGAAGTGTTCTATAGAAGTCTTATGGAGCCTTCCGCCTCTTCCTAAGATGCCGGCCCGTACCTTACCGGACAGGGCCCGCCCGTTCCAAAGGGATATAAAATTATTTTTATAAATATGGATAAGATCTGAAAGCCTATCGGAAAAGATCGTATAAAGGAGAGCACCTCAATGAACGAAACAAAAATCAAACAGCTTGTAACCCGTCAGCGGGAGTACTTTTTATCCGGCGCCACCCTGCCCCTTCCGGCCCGTCTGGAAGCTTTAAAAAAACTGAAAAGCGCCGTCAGGCGTCATGAAGCCCAAATTCACCGGGCCATAGAAGCCGATCTGGGAAAAAGCAGCTTCGAAAGCTACATGTGTGAAACCGGCCTGACCTTAAGCGAAATCACTTACATGGAACGTCACCTTCGTTCTTTCGCCCGGGAAAAGCGGGTTCATACCCCTCTGGCTCAATTCCACTCCCGAAGCTTCAAAAAGCCCTCTCCCTACGGTGTAGTTCTCATTATGAGTCCGTGGAACTACCCGTTTCTGCTGACCATAGAGCCACTGGCAGACGCTCTGGCCGCCGGAAATACGGTGATTTTAAAGCCCAGCGCCTACTCCCCGCACACCAGCGAAGTTATCCGTTCCCTGATAGAAGAATGTTTTGAGCCCTCCCTCGCCGCGGTAGTTACCGGAGGCCGGGCGGAAAATACCTGCCTGTTAAATGAGCATTTTGATTACATTTTCTTCACCGGAAGCCAATCCGTGGGACGCCAGGTAATGAAAAAGGCGGCGGAGCATCTCACCCCTGTCACCCTGGAGCTTGGAGGCAAAAGCCCCTGTATCGTAGAAAAAACCGCCAACTTAAAGCTGGCGGCAAAACGCATCGTATTCGGAAAATATTTAAACTGCGGACAGACCTGCGTGGCTCCCGACTATATCTTGTGCGATTCCTCTATCCGGGAACCTCTTATCGCCGAGCTGAAAAAGCAGATTGAAAAGCAGTACGGACAGGCTCCTCTGTCCAATACGCAATATGGAAAGATCATCAATGAAAAGCATTTTCAGCGCGTATGCGGACTGATTGATCCTGCAAAGGTGATCCACGGCGGAAGCTCTGACCCCAAAACGCTCAAAATTGAGCCGACGATTTTAAACAATATCACCTGGGAGGACGCCTGTATGCAGGAGGAGATTTTCGGACCCATTCTGCCCGTTCTTACCTATGACTCTTTGGAGGACGCCATACAAACCGTCAATTCCAAAGCTCACCCGCTGGCTCTCTATCTCTTTACCTCCGACAAAAGCGCGGCCCGGAAGATTACCTCACGCTGCGGCTTCGGCGGCGGCTGTATCAATGACACCATCATCCACCTTGCCACAAGCGAGATGGGATTCGGCGGTTTCGGCGAGAGCGGAATGGGCTCCTACCACGGCAAGGACGGCTTTGACACCTTTTCCCACTATAAGAGTATTGTGGACAAGAAAACCTGGCTGGATCTGCCGATGCGGTATCAGCCTTACCGGGATGTGTACGGAAAACTGATTCGGATGTTTCTGAAATAAAAAGCCTTGTCCTCAGCGAGCAAGGGGCTCCTGCCGCCGGTACATTTTCCGCCGGAAACAGCAAAAGCATCCCATCCCTGCCAGCAGAAATCCGGCTGTCACAAGCTCATAAAGCCCCGGAAGCTTCCAAAGCCCTCCGGACCCGGAAAACTGCCCTGCCAGAAGCGAGATCCCGTTGGCAGCCGCATGTGCCGTAACCGGCAGAATCAGGGAATCGTACACCTCATAAAGCAGCGCAAAAAAAATCCCCATCACAAAAGCATACATCCCCTGCACCACATTGCCGTGAAACAGACCAAACAGCAGTCCGTTTACAAGCATTGCGGTTCGGGGGCTTTTTATAAATTCCCTTAACCGTCCATAAAGAACGCCCCGCATGAGCATTTCCTCCAAAAGAGGCGCACTGATACACCCTGCCGCTATTTGGGACAAAAGGCTGCAGCGATACATTTCCTGCGAAGCCGTCTCATATCCCGGGAACCAGTAAGGCAGAGGGGTAAGAGCCAGCACATAATTCATCCCCCTGGAAATACATACGGCACCAAGAACCGCCAGCAGCATCTCCCTGATTTCAAACCTGTGATCCGTTTTCCTCTCCCGGGCCTTATAAAGCTGTCCGTCTGCTCCGTTTACCTTCATCCTTTTCAGCTCACGCATCCCACGATCCTGCCGATATATCCGCCAGAACACCGGGAGCATAAAAAAATTCCCCGCGGTCAAAAGCCACATCCCCGCCTCGGGCTCCAACAGCCGCCCGCCGCTCACAATTCCCATAAGCTTCGGATAAATCATTGCCAAAAGTCCATAGAGAAGAATCGGCGCTGCTATCCTGCCTATCATTTCCACAGTTCTTCTCTCTCTCACCTTTTACTCTCCGTTTCTGCCTGTTCCTGCACCCAAGCACCGGTATGCGCTCCCGCATCCGCTCCTATCAGATTCAGAGCCTTCTGCGTAAAATGGATTTTTCCCCGATCCTTCATATCCGTCCCATTCAGCTCACACGGCAGCTTTGACGCCAAGGTAATCTGCTCCGATTCCTCACACACCTCCAGCTGGGCCTGCATAACCGCCTGATGATACTCCGAATTTTCACCATCCGTACCCATCTGAATCAAAAAGCACTGCTCCACCCCCTGCTCTCCCATATAAGAAACAAGCGCGTTCAGACCTTCCTTGTATTCCTCCTTCGTCAGCTTCAGATTCACATCCGCCTCCCCCTGAAACCAGACCATATAAATATGCCGAATCCGGATCTTCTCCTTCTTCAAGCATTCCTTTGCCCCTTCAAGCCTCTGGGCCGCATCCTCCTTAAGCCCCTTATTCAGCCATCCATTCAAAGACGAACTGCCTCTGGAAGCCGAAACAGCCGCCACCGGCGTCCCCGTCTCCTCATAATAAGCATTCACAAAAGAAGTCACCAGCGTTCCCCGCCGCTCCAAAATCTCCCTGTCATCCAGCGCTCCCTCCCGATGCTCATTTTCCCCAAAAGGCTCCTCCAGCACAAAAAGCCTCTCCGGCTCCGTAATCGCCCGATACTCATACCCGGCCCCTTTTATAAGCTCCGGCGCCTGGGAGGCATCCCCGTTTGCCCCGCTCATATTACTCTGTCCCATAAACAAAATCACATCCATAGTACGCCGGGATTTCTGATATAAATTCAGCGCCACCATCAAAAGGCAGCACAGCGCGCTCAAAATCACAATCACCTTTTTATTGCTCGGCAGTCTAATCATCGAATCCAAACACTCCATTTCCACATAAAATTCAAAAACCCCGCAGCAAACTGCTGTTTACACATGATCCCATAACTGAAACACTAACAGTATAGCACACCTGGTCCACTGAAAAAAGCTTTCCCAAAACTTTTTTCTTGACATCTCCGCCCATCAAGGGTATATTCAAAGTAATCACATAGCAAATATTATGCTAGGGGAGCCTAAGGCTGAGAAAGCGTACACACGCTGACCCTCATTACTTGAACCGGTTAATACCGGCGTAAGGAAGCTGCTTTTCGTATCCCCTCCTGTGAAAATCACACAATCAAGGAGGATTTTTTTATGTCACTATTTGTAAACAAGATCACAGACGAGTGGGGAACCTCTTACTCCCTGACCGGCTTAGGCTACGGAGCCTTAATAGCCGCCATTCTCATCCTGTTAATCCTGGCCTGCTATCTCACCGGTGAAAACAAACGGATAGAAACAAAGCCCCTCGTATTTGCCGCCGCAGCCATAGCCCTTGGAATGATCACATCCTTCCTGAAGCTTTTCGAAGCTCCTATGGGCGGCTCCGTAACCCTGTTCTCCATGCTGTTCATCTGCTGCATCGGCTACTGGTACGGCCTTCGCACCGGCCTGATCACCGGCTTTGCCTACGGCCTGCTGCAGCTCATTTCCGATCCCTACATTATCAGCCTCCCCCAGATGATCACCGACTATCTCCTGGCCTTCGGCGCCCTTGGTTTATCGGGATTATTCTGCAACAAGAAAAACGGTCTCATCAAAGGCTACATAGCCGGCGTCCTGGGCCGCTACCTCTTCGCCTTCCTGTCCGGCCTCATCTTCTTCGCCTCCTACGCCGAAGGCACCGGAATGAGCGCCCCCGTCTACTCCCTCGCCTACAACGGCAGCTACCTAGGCTGCGAAGCCTTTATGACCTTAATCATCCTATCCATCCCCGCCGTCAACAAAGCCTTCCTAAGAGTAAAACAAATGGCCGTTGCCTAAAACCAGAGCCTGTTTGAAAATTTTTCACCTCACCAAAAAAACCAGGCTGCGCCGCAAAAGGCCGGGAGGCTTTTCCAATATCCTAGTGTCCGGCTATTCGCGTACAGTCTGTCTGATACGGACGAACCTTGCCTCAAAATCCAAAGGTTTCCAACCCCTCCAAGGCAATGTTCGTCCGGAGCAGACAGACTGTACGCGAATCGTCCGAACACGGATATGGAAAAGCCTCCCGGCCTTTTACGGCGGAGACGTCCGTCCCCACCTACATCCTCTCCGGCGCCTCAAACCCCAAAATCCCAATACAGGTCTCCAGCACCCGTTCCGTCAAAAGGGAAACCGCAATCAACCCTTCCCGTATCTTCACATCCTCTTCCTTCAGAATCTTCGTCTCATGATAAAACTTATTAAACGCATTTGCCAGCTCATAAATATAAGCACAAATCTTATGCGGCGCCAGCTCCTCAAACGCATTCTCCACCGCCCCGTTAAACCGCGCCAGCCGAAGCATCAAGCTCTTCTGCGTCTCATTTCCCGGCGCCCCGACAGCTCCCGTTTCCGGAGCAAGCCCCATCTCCCGATACTTATTCAAAATAGACTTAATCCTCACAATCGTGTAAAGAATATAAGGCCCCGTATTCCCCTCAAAGGAAGTAAACCGCTCCACATCAAACACATAATCCTTCGAAGCCTGGTTGGACAAATCCCCATACTTCACAGCCGAAAGCCCCACGATCTCCGCCGTCCTGCGAGCCTCATCTTCCGGAATCTCTGCCTCCGAATTGTCCACAATCTTGCGGTACATCTCCTCATTAATATCCGAAAGCAGATGTTCCAGACGCATAACGCCGCCCTCACGTGTCTTAAATGGCTTTCCGTCCTTCCCGTTCATAGTCCCGAAGCCCAAAAACTTAAGCTCCGTCCCATCCTCCACAAGCCCTGTTTTCCTGGCACAGCGGAACACCTGAACAAAATGCATTTCCTGCCGCTTATCCACCACATAAACAATCTCATCCGGCCGGTAAAGCTTCATCCGCTCCACAATCGTCGCCAAATCCGTAGTCGTATAAAGAGAAGCCCCGTCCGACTTGAGAATCATACAGGGCGGGACCTCCTTGGTATCCGTCTCCTCCTTCACATCCACCACAAGCGCCCCCTCGCTCTCATAGGCGAAGCCCTTCTCTTTCAGCATCCGTACCAGATCAGGAATATAAGGCTGTGCATCCGATTCCCCTTTCCACAGGTCAAATTCCACCTGCAGATTGGCATAATTCTTCTTCAAATCCGCCACGGACACATTTAAAATATGCTGCAATACGGCCTGGTATCCCCGATGACCGTGCTGCACCAGATAAGTCGCCTCCATCGCCTCATTCCTGTAAGCCTCATCCTCCTTGGAGCGGGCGCTGGCCGTAGGATAAATCTCCTCAAGCTCCGAGATGGTAAACGGCGCCTCCTTGGGATACTCTCCCGAAAAGTCCTCGTCAAAATAGGGAAGCTCCGGCTTTCTGTGCTTCAATTCCGTGATAATCAGCCCCATCTGCAATCCCCAGTCCCCCAGGTGGATATCGCCGATCATCTTATGACCTGCAAAACGCCCCAGACGCTTTACGCTCTCCCCGATAATCGCAGAGCGCAGATGCCCCACATGAAGAGGCTTGGCCACATTGGGTCCGCCGTAGTCAATGATAATCGTCTTCGGATTTGCGGCCTTATCACACCCCAGGCGTTCATCCTCCAGCATTTGCTGAAGATATGCCTGCACAAAGGGAGCGCTTACCTTCAGATTGATAAAGCCGGGATTTACTGCCAGGGCTTCTTCGAAAATATCACTTTTCTGAAGCTCCTCCACCACCTTACCGGCAATCTGAATGGGCGCACAGTGATACTTTTTGGCCGCAGCCATGCTTCCGTTGCACTGATATTCGCAGAGATCCGGCCGGTTGGAGAGGGTTACTTTCCCGTATTCCTCCTCATAACCGGAAGCGGCAAATGCCTTTTGCACTTCCTCCGTGATCTGTTCCAACAATTTTTTCATAATATTTTTGCCTCCTAAAACCGCAATCCTGTATTTTCACTCTCCTACAGCTTCGTATCAGCTAATCAGAGCCTTCACTTCCTCTATTGTAGGCATCACCCGAAGAGCGCCCTTGCGCGTGGTGATAATGGATGCCGCAGCATTGGCAAAGGTCAGCATTTCCTTAAGATCCTGCTCGGTCAGATCTTCCAGGCCGTGATCCAGAATAAAGTTCAGCATACTTGCACAGAAGGTATCTCCTGCTCCTGTGGTCTCGATGGTATGCTCCTGCACAAAGCCTGCCTTCTCAACGCATATATGATCCCCGTAATAAGCCCGGCTGCCCTTCTTTCCCATCGTGATGCAGATGAGCGGAATATCAAAGCGATTCCGCACCGCCTCCACGCCGCGGTCAAGGCTTCTCTCTCCGGTAATAAATTCCAGCTCCTCCTCGGACATCTTCACGGCAGAGCATTTGGACAGGCCGAACCAGATCTGTTCCTTGGCCTCCTGCAGATTGTTCCACAGAGGCGGCCGCAGATTCGGGTCAAAGGTCACCATCACTCCGTGCTTTGCGGCATATTCCAGAGCCTTCTTTGTGGCGCTGCGCACCGGCTCGTCCGTAAGAGACAGAGTTCCGAAATGTAATATACGGCTCTGCGCAATCATATCCTCCTGAACCTCATCCTCCTTCAGCATCATATCCGCTCCCGGCTTCCGGTAAAAGGAAAAATCCCTGTCGCCGTCCGCCGCCGTATGTACGAAGGCCAGTGTGGTATGCACCACTTTATCCAAAAGAAGATTGTCAGTTCCGATACCAAGCTCCACTAAAGTCTCTTTTAAGGTTCTTCCAAACTGATCATCCCCCACTTTTCCGATAAAACTTGTTTTCTTGCCAAGATTGTTCAGCATGGCAAGCACATTGCAGGGAGCGCCGCCGGGATTTGCTTCAAGCAGGGGATTTCCCTGTGCGCTTACTCCATTTTCCGTAAAATCAATCAAAAGTTCTCCAATTGCCGTAACGTCGTATACCTTTTCCATTTCCCTCATCCTTTCCCCTTTTTTTCGCTGCCGTCTGTTTCGCAACAGCAGCCCTTTACTTTCTGGCCAAAAGTCTCTATAATCAGATCAATTGCAACTATTATTATATGTAAAATAAAAGCAAAAAGCAATTCTTTTTGTGAAAAGTGCAGCGTATTGGAATGTATATTACGGAACCGGAATAGGAGAACGAATATGAAATTGATATCCTGGAATGTGAACGGCCTGCGGGCCTGTGTGAACAAAAATTTTATGGAGGATTTTAAGAAGCTGGACGCGGACATCTTCTGTCTGCAGGAAACCAAGCTGCAGGAGGGACAAATTGATCTTGATCTCCCCGGCTATCATCAATATTGGAATTATGCGGAGAAAAAGGGGTACAGCGGAACAGCTATATTTACCAAAACAGAGCCGTTGTCCGCCGCCTGCGGAATCGGTGTGGAAGAGCATGACCATGAGGGCCGGGTCATCACCCTGGAATTTGCCGGCTTCTATCTGGTGACCGTCTACACCCCCAATTCCCAGGACGGCCTTGCAAGGCTTGACTACCGAATGAGATGGGAGGATGATTTTCTCCATTATATAAAAGGTTTGGACGAAAAGAAGCCTGTCATCTACTGCGGAGATCTGAATGTGGCCCACAGGGAAATCGATCTAAAAAATCCAAAAACCAACCGGAAAAATGCCGGCTTCACCGACGAAGAGCGGGCAAAAATGACCCATTTGCTGGAATCCGGCTTTGTGGACACCTTCCGGCATTTTTATCCGGATACGGAGGGCGTCTACTCCTGGTGGTCCTACCGGTTCCGCGCCCGTGAAAAAAATGCCGGATGGCGAATCGACTACTTTATTGTATCCGAGCGGCTTTTGCCGCAGCTGGAGGATGCGAAGATTCACACGGATATTTTCGGCTCTGATCACTGTCCGGTGGAGCTTTTGCTGAAATAATCCGCATACAAAGCAAAACTGTCCGGCTTTTTCATTCCGCCGGACAGTTCCTGTTTTTCCGCATCTGTTTTTACTGCCTGCAGCGCTGCCTTCCCTTTGCGCCGCAGGCAATCTCTATCCCGGATTCCGAATACGTATCCTACTCCGCGTCCTCTTCCTCCGCAATTTCTTTCTCCGAATCATCCGCATCCGGGAACACTTCAGCCTCCTCCGCCGTCGCTTCCGGTTCCATGTCCGTTATCTCCGGATTCTCATCCTCCTCGGAAACAATCTTTACTTGTCCGCTCTGCAGCTCCTGAATGGCCATGGAAAGCGGCTTCTTCCCATCGCCGGGCACCAGAGGCTGTTCTCCCGCGATAATCTGACGGGCACGCTTGGAGGTGGCCAGCACAATGGAATAACGGCTGTTCACCACCGGAGTTTCTCCTTCCTCCACGCCGCTGTTTACTACTTTCATTAAATCTGTGTATGACGGATGTAACATACAATCACCCTAACCTTTCTATGATTTTGAATATTCCTGTAACATTATTTTGAAAATGCTTTCAGTTCCCCGCGAATAGCACGAATCCGCTCTCCCCCCCGACATGTCCGGCTGCGCTCGCACTCTATGATCCGGTGTACATGCTCCACGCAGACATTCAGATCGTCGTTGATGACAAAATAATCGTAATCTTCAATTCCTTCCGCTTCCTCCGCTGCTCTGGCAAGACGGCTCTCGATAACCTCCGGCTTTTCCGTTCCCCTGTCCGTCAGACGCCGGCGAAGCTCCTGCGCGCTGGGAGGCGATACAAACAAAAGAACCGTATCCGGGAACCGCTCCTTCACCTTTCTGGCTCCCTGGATCTCAATCTCCAGAACCACGTCGCGTCCCTGCTCCAATTGCTCCTCCACGTAGGCTCTGGGGGTTCCGTAGTAGTTGCCCACATAGCAGGCATACTCAATCAGCTCTTCCCGGGCTATCATTTCTTCAAATTCCTCCCGGGTCTTGAAAAAGTATTCTCTTCCTTCCTCTTCGCCCTCTCTGGGGGCCCGAGTGGTAGCGGAGATGGAGAGCGCGTAATTCTCATGCTGTCGAAGCAGCTCCCGCATCAGCGTTCCTTTCCCGGCTCCGGAAAAACCGGATACCACCAGTAAGATTCCCTTTTTTTCCATATATCTCCCTCTATTCGATGTTCTGAATCTGCTCCCGTACCTTCTCAATGCCCGTCTTCAGCTCAATGGCCCGGTTGGAAACCTCCAAATCATTTGCTTTGGAGAGGATGGTATTGGCCTCGCGGTTCATTTCCTGTGCAATGAAATCAAGCTTGCGGCCTACGCTGTCCTTCTCGTCCAGTACGGCTCTTGTATGCTCCATATGGCTTCTTAGGCGCACCAGTTCCTCGTCCACGCAGATCTTGTCTGCAAAGATCGTAACCTCCGTGGCCAGACGGCTTTCCTCTATCTGTGCATCCTGCAGAAGCTCCTGTACTCTGTCCTTAAGCCTGCCGCGGTACTCCGCTACGATCTGAGGGGCGCGCTCCTCGATAAAGGCCACATGCTCCAGCATCTCGTCAAGCTTGGCCGTGAGATCACGCTTCAGATTTTCCCCTTCCTTGGCACGGGTTTCCACCATCTGTCCGCAGGCGCCCTTCAATGCCTGTTCGAGAAGCTTCCACAGCTCTTCTTCATCATCACCTGTCTCTTCCATTACCAGAACCTCCGGATAACGGGAAAGTACGGAAGTGCTCACATCATTTTCCAGGCCAAATTCCTCCGACATCTGCTTCAGATATCTCAGATACTCCGCCGCAAGCTCTCTGTTATAGCGCAATGCTCCCTTTGTCTCGGAAAGATCCTCATAGGTGATAAAGAGGTCTACCTTTCCCCGCCGGAGGTAGGTTTTCAGGAGGCTGCGGACAGCCGATTCGAAGAAGTTCAGCTTTTTGGGCATCTTGATATTTACATCCAGATACCTGTGGTTTACGGATTTCATCTCTACCGTCATTTTCCGGTCGCCCTCGGATACCTCGCAGCGGCCGAAGCCTGTCATGCTTTTTACCATGGTGGTTTCTCTCCTGTATGATGGTCATTTGGAATTTATTATAGAGGAAATGGGCATTAGCGTCAAGGGTGTTGGGAATTTTTGTTGGAGATTTGGTGAGACGACCGGAAAAGCCGGACTCGGATATCACCGCAGCCCGGCTGATTTCTTCAATATGTAAAATGCCCAGACAAAAAATGAGGTGGAGAAGGAGATGCCACAAGACTTTTTCAAAATTGGATGGGGTCTATTTCTTCGGATAGAGGCTCCATTTGGTATTCCGGAAATTGATCCAGGATTTCTTCCAGGCATTGGTTGGTTTCGCTTATTACGTCATGGGCAAGCATGATTACTTTTTTTCGGTCCAGGGTGCTGGTGACGGCATTTTGGATGAGGGTCTCAGGTTTTGGGTTGGATACTGCGTCTTCCAGGCTTGCATTCCAGTCGTAATAGATGTAACCGCGGTCTGTCATTTCCCGGGCTATCTGCTGATAGACTTTTTTGTTGTGGGCGTTGATACTGCCGCCGGGAAAACGGAACAGCTTTGCTTCTACGCCGGTTGCGGCTTTCACGGCTTCCCGGGCTTTTTCAAAATCAGCCAGGTAGCTGTCCGTGCTGGCGTACAGAGCTTTGTAGTCATGGCTGTAACAGTGGATTCCGATGGTATGACCCTCCTGCACGATTCTTCTTGCCATTTCAGGGTGCTTTTCCACATTTTCGCCTACCAAAAAGAAGGTTGCTTTGATGTTTCTGGCCTTCAGAATATCCAGGATTCTGGCCGTATTTTCCTCGGAGGGCCCGTCATCGAAGGTTAAATACATGGTTTTGGGATGAAGATAGGCGTTTATGCCTTCCGCTATGCCCTTTGCCAGCTGCTCCTGGTATTCGGGGCTTTCCAGTTTTTTACGCTCGGCATTGTTAGTCAGAAAGCCTGTTTCAATAAGACAGGAAGGCATGGTGCACTCACGGATTACATAGAGCTCCTCGCTTTCCACCAGCTCCCGGGAAACGGCTCCCGTGCTTTGAACAGCGTATTTTTGGATAATTCGGGAAAGACGCTCGCTCTCTTCCTTCTGATTCTGAATGCTGTACCAAATCTCGATCCCTTCCGCGCCTGCCTCCTCGCTTGCATTCTGGTGGAGGCTGATGCAGAGATCGGCTCCCGTCTCATTGGCTTCCTTTGCCCGCTCCTCCAGGGTAAGCTCCCGGTCGCCGTTCCGGGTAAGATGCACACGATAGCCCATTTCCAAAAGCTTCTTTTGGAGCTGATAAGCAATACGGAGGTTGATTTCTTTTTCCTCCGCGCCCTCCCTTGAACAGCCCTCATCCTCTCCTCCATGTCCCGGATCAAGAAGAATCAGTGTTTCTCCCGGCTCCTTTTTCAGATTTTCTGCGGGAACGCCGGGTATGGTTTCCTGCTGTCCCCCCGGAATTAAGAAAAACTGTTCTTTATCAGCACCTTCTGCCACAGACACCTGAGATTCCTGACCGGATGCCGCTTTTATCTGATTCCGGTATTCCGCTATGGGATTGACGGAAACAACCGCCATAACGGCAGCCAGTAAAAAGATAATAATATTTTTCCCTGTCCTGCTTATGGACTTCTCCCTCCACTCAATATAATCACCGTATTCTCCTGTGTATTGTCCATACGGGCCCGACAGGTACAGACCTGATTTCCGCATTTGTATGCCCCCTTTTTATCCTGCTTTTACTTTCTACCTACATCATATTCGGGAGCAACATCAAAACTTCATATTTTTGGCATCTTTTTTGCATCTTTTTTCCATACCCCCATCGGGCAAAGGGATGCTGGGGAGAACTGTTATAAAGGTGCGGAACAAAACAGCTGTCAGACCGTTCCCATATCCGGTGTGCGTAAACCGCCTAAACACAGGATATGAAAATGACTGACAGCTGATTGTACTGCTGCATACGGGAATCAAGTCAATTTGATAAACAGCTCGTTAATCCCCTCATAAAATCCAATGGTAACAATTGTACTGCGCTCCTCCATGCCCGGAAAGCGATATTTTACGAAATCCGGTGTCGTCTCCATCAGAGGATTATCCGAATCGTAAGCCTCCCTTCCCGTAAGTCCCAAGTATCCGCCCCAGGCATCCATCATCTCCTCCGGGTCCATCTGGGACCAGAGGCTGTCCGTCCGGGCATAAAAGCTGTAAATCTTCCCGGAATCCGCATCAATATAGGCATCAATAAGCCGGTTGGCCTTGTCCGCATTCTGATGGCTGGTGGAAAGGCTTACTCTCCACACGGCCATATTATTCTGCGGCTCCAGCACGTCAATGGCTGAATACAGCACGGCGCTGTAGGAGGACGGATCTACCTCCTTTACGCTTTCCGAGAGTATCCCCAGCTCCTTTAATGCCGCAAGTTCCTGGTTGCATATGGAAAAAATCTCTTCATCCGCAATTTCCTTTCCGGAAGGTCCCTGCCGGTTCGTCACAAAAGCGTAGGAGCCCATAAGCCCCTCGTAGCCCATGTCCGCATCGCCTGTCTCAGCCCGGGTTACGGCGCTCAGCTCGCTCTCAGGAAGCACCTGCCGGCTCAGACACTCCGACAGGAGATACAGCTTTTCATTGCTGCTCAGAATATAGCGGTAACCTTGATTCAGATTTTCCGTTTCCTCAAAAGTAATCTCATTTAAAGCCGAGCGGTCCTTGTAGCGGGCCATCTGCTCCGGTCCCAAAACTGCCGCAAGCAGAATCAACACGGTCAGCGCGATTGCCGCCAGACCTCCTGCTTTCTTTTGTTCTATCATCTTTTTGTCTCCTCACAAGTATAGCACCCATCCCTTACCGGATATCTTCTGTCTGCCTCACATGGCTCTCCGCTGCACCGCCGTCCGCTTCCGCTGGATAAGGAATCACAAATGCAAAGGTGCTTCCCTTCCCCAGGGTACTTCTTATCTCCAGCCTGCTCCCGTGAAGCTTCAAAATCTCCGAACAGAGCGCCAGACCCAGACCGGCGCCGTTGTGGCTTCTGGAACGGGATTTGTCCACCATGTAAAATGCCTCCGTTATCCGCCGGCAGTCCTCCTCCGAGATGCCCACACCCTCATCCTTCACCGCAAAGAAATATCCCTCCCTGCGTTTTTCCCCCAGAACCTCAATGGTCTTCCCCTCTTCCGAAGCTTTGCAGGCATTATCCGCCAAATTCAAAAGGATGGATTTCAGAAGATCCACCTCTCCGTAAATGCGGCCCGACTCATACCGGAAGGTGAAGGGATGCTTCTGCTGCTCTCCATACATATCCTTCAGATAGGCAAACAGTACCTCCGCATCCATCTCCTGGGGCTCCAGTACTCCGCGCTTGGTCACAATAATGTCCAGAAGCCGCAGGGACATGGCCTCCAGGCGCTTCCCCTCCGTATAAATATAATTGGCTGAGAGAAAATGCTTCTCCTCGTCGAGCTTTCGGGAGCGCAGCAGATCCGCATATCCGATCACCGCCGTAAGGGGCGTCTTTAATTCATGGGAAAAGGCCGCAATGAAATCCTCCCTGGCCTGTACTTCCGCCTCCAGCTCATGAATATTTTCCTCCAGCACCCCGGCCATATGGTTGAAGTCATGGGTGAGCTGCCCCATTTCGTCCGTGCTTACCTGCTCCGCACGGTAGCTGTAATCTCCATCCGTCATTTTCTTGGTGGCTTTTGTCAGAAGACGTATGGGCCTTGTCAGCCAGGTGGAAATGAAAAACATAATCACTGAGCTCACTACAAGAATCAGCAGCGTCAAATTCCGGTAAACGGAAAATCCTCTTGTACGCTCCTCATAAACCGCCGTCACATCCCGCATGGTTTCCAGATACAGGGTGCGGTCAAGCGCCGTAATCTCCGCACCCGTCTGTATGTAGTAATGATCGTCCGGGTGGATCACCTGATAGGCTCTTGTCTGCTTCTCAATACTGGCAAGAAGCTGTGTATCCTCCACAAATCCCTCACTGGCATAGAGGACCTCACGGTTTTCATCGGAAAGGCGCAGAAGGCGCCCCGTGCCCTCTCCCCGTTTCTCCAGATTTGCCCCAATCTCCTTTACTGCGGAGTTCTGAAGCAAATCATACTTGGCCGGAATATTGAGGGCCGCTGTTTCAAATGCAAACTGCAGAATATTATTCTCGTCCGCCGCCTGCCCCATTTCCCGCTCCATGGATGCCTCAAACACGTTATTCACAAAGAAATATCCGCCGATTCCCAATGCCGCCGCCATGGTAATAATACAGCTCAGCAAGATTTTATAAGAGAATTTCACTACTAGACCTCCATTCCGGTTCCGTAATATCCCTTCCAATGCACTTTAACCCAAATCAATCTCCAGCCTCAGAAATATGTATCCATTAATCCATTTTGGCACCGGTAAGATACTGTTGTCAGATCTCCAGCCGATATCCCACTTTATAAACCGCCACCAGATTCTTTTCCCAGCCCATCTTCCGCCGAAGTCTCTGGACATGGAGCTCCAATGTCCGGCTGTCCGCCAGGTACTCGTCTCCCCAGACCTTCTCATAGAGAGTTTCCTTGAAAAGAGCCACATTTTTATTGCGGATAAAAAGTACCAGAAGGCCGTACTCCTTGTTGGTCAGCACCACCGGCCGGCCGCCTCTTGTCACCTTCCGTGCCTCCAGATCCACCGTCACGTCCCCTGCCGTCAGGGTCTGCTCCGTCTTGTGGAACCTGCGCAGAACCACCTCCACCCGGGCGGCCAGTTCCAGCACATCAAAGGGCTTCACCAGATAATCCTCCGCCCCCAGCTTCAGACCCTTGATCTTGTTCTTAACCTCTCCCCGGGCCGTGATAAAAATCACAGGAACCTTCAAGGGCCGTATATACTCCATAATATCGAACCCGTCCGCTCCCGGAAGCATAATATCCAGAAGGATCAAATCAAAGCTCTCCCTTTCAATCAAATCAATAGCTGCAAGACCGTCCTGGACGCTTTTGCACTGATAGCCTGCCGCCGACAGATTGATGTCTATCAAATCGCAAATAGGCTTTTCATCATCCACAATCAAAATCTTAATCATTCCTCTACCTGCCATCCCCAGTATTCCCGGATCCTTTGTATCATATCCTCCATGGTATCCTCTTCCGTATACTGATAATACTCCTCAAATCCTCTGTCCGTCTCAAAGCCGCTTGTCCTCTGGTAATAGATGGAGCAAACATTTTCCACTACTTTTTCCCCGGACTCATCCTCACGGCTGTACCGGGCCAGTACCACCAGATCCTTCATACCGTCCCCGTCCACATCACGCCCGTTGATTCCCTTCAGCGAGTACAGGCCGTCATAATCCAGCATAGGCTGCAGACTCCAGACAATATCACCCTGCTCATTTACCAAATAAATAAGGAAAAAATCATACCAGGCCATGCGGAACACGCCCGGCACCACCGTAAGCTTTCCCAATCGTTCAAATTCTCTTGTATAACACTGATCCTGAAAGACAGAAAAACCCTTTCCGGTAAGCTCATCCAGTGTCGTTGCTGTATACAAAAACTCTGTGGAAATCCCGTCCCTTACATAAAACAAAATCTGATTGGTGCTTTTGTTCATGCTGAACCGGTTGATTTTATCGGAAATCCGCCAATCTCGGTATAATTGCCCGTTTTCCTGAAAAATCACATCTCCCACCTTATAGGGAATCCCGGCGTAATTTCCCGTAGGATTCTCACACCGGCTGATTAAAATAATATCCTTAAGTCCATCCCCGTTGACATCGGAAAAGGCAACTCCGGTCACATCCTTCACCGTCTGTCTAAGCTCCCCCGAAATCCGGTAATTAGCCTCTAACTGATTATAGCGGTATACCACCTGCCCTTCCCCGTCCAGAAAAAACAGAGCAAGTCTCTGACAGGTCCTGTCTACCGCCGGAACCATGGTAAGCTCCTCCGCACGGATGGAATCCAAGGTCACGGGAAATACTTGTTCCTCCATAACCTCATACCCATACTCCTCCAAATCCTCCAGCCGCTCAATGGAGGCAAACCGTTCCTGGTAGGCCATGTACTCCCTTTGAAGGTCATCCTCCGTATCTGCTGCCCTTCCGGTCATCACAGGAAAAAAGAGCGCCGCAAACAAAAGGGAGATTCCAAGAAGCTTCCTGATTCCTGCCTTTTCTTTTCTTACCTTTCCTCTCTTCCCGGTATCCCGTTCCCGCCTCATGGCTCCTCCCATTCCTCCTCAGCCGGCCGCCAGGCCTGTCCGAACTTCACATCCTGAAACAGGGCCGCAAGACCCGTGATCTGCTTTAAGCGCAGAATTTCATCCCGATCCATTCCCAGATGTTTGGAAATCCAGGCGTCCGAACGCCCCAGATCATGGAGCTCCTTTACAATATTGCTCATCAAATCCACATCATGACTGCCTCTTGCCCGATTATGGCGGATGGTACTGGCCATTCTCTGGTCAATGGGCTTATCAATTACCGACACGGGGAGCATCCCCTCTTCTCTCTCATAGATATCCGGGTAGTCCAGCATCACCCGATAGCGGTGAAAGCCATCCACAATAATGTACACATCTCTGGTCTTATCATAATAGCAGACAATTGGCATCGTGTAACCGTCCTCCCGGATGCTGTCGTAAAGAAGCTTCATCTCCGGCGGGGCTACTGTGTTGGGGTTGTAGGTATTTGGCTCAATCTTTCCGATCGGCACGGATATTACCTGATAAACAGGGCTTTTTGATTTCATCTTCCGTCTCCTAATTTCAGTTCTGCAAACAGCATATTTTTGTCAGCCGCCTGCCGTTATTTGAGTTCCTCCAGGCTTTTGTACTTGCTGCGGATAGCGTCTATCTGCTTCTGCTGCTGCCGGCTGATTCCAAAGCCCATAAACCGGCAGGTATGATCATTTTTCAAAATGCAATAACACATCCGCTTCCAGCTTGGAATATCTTTGGTAGTTTTAATATCATCCGTGTGATCCGGAATCTTCCCGATAAACACAATCCGCGACTTTCTGCTTAATGTGTAGTTTGACACTCCGTTCCGCCGGATGTGGTAGCCGTGCTCCAAAAGCTCCTGGATGGTTTCCTCGTCCAGGCCGCCTCCCGTCTCATGCCAAAATTTTATGGAGGTATTGAACTTTTTCACATAATTGTTCCGAAGCCTGGCCGGCAGGGTATCCAGAAGAAACTGCGTGTAGGACTTCCAGGTATGCCCTTCGGGGAGCGTCACATTCCGGTATCCCATGGCCTTGGTCCTCCCGTAAATAGCGGCAAAATTGGCTCCCTGGACACGCCCCACCAGCTTTACCCAGATCTCCGGGTCAATCACCCGGTAAAGATTGAGAGAATCCTTGGAATAGTCATTAAAGGGAGAGGCCACGCGCATCTGAGACACCTTCAGACCCGCCTTATAGTAGAGATCATATAAATGATTGTAATCATACGCAAATATATAATTGGCATGCCACACATCCTCTAAGGACCAGTCGTACATGGGAGAGGCACACCACACATCCTTAAAAGTTCGGCTGATCCAACATTCCCCGTGATAACCATACTTCTTATTTAAAAATCCGCTGTACCTCTGCAAAGATTCATTGGCCCTTGTACCGAGAAGGCAGACGGTTTTCTCATTGCCGTGAGCCATTCGGTACCACCGGCCGAACTGCTTGGCCAGATCCTCCTGGTGCATCCGGTAGTGATAGGTGGTCATGGGATTCTTCCCCATATGTATTACATATTCCCCCTTGGGAAGCTCCCGGACCCAGCTTTCTTCCTTCCTGTCATCCCAGGGATACCAGTACATTTCATAGCTTCCCACAGCCGTTCGGGTTGCCATGGGAAGACACACCCAGTAAAGCTCCACCTTCGGCTCCTTTTTCAGACGTTCAAAGGTCCGCTTCACATATTCCGTAGTCACCGTATATTGAGCCTCGAAATCCTGATGGAATACGCCGATGCGCTTTCCTGGAAAATGCTCTTTCCGGTAATCCAATACCAGATTGAGAAGCAGCCCGCTGTCCTTTCCTCCTGAAAATGAGACGTAAATATTATCAAATTCCTCAAAAATAAATTTCAGCCGTTTTCTGAGAGCTTCATACACATTCTGCTCCAAATATTCCCGTACCATCATGAATCTCCTCCTGGCTGTCTTATGTATGTCCGCAAAATATCTTAAAGTATATCACTCGGGTCCTGCCGCCGCATCCCTTCTCCGTGATGGGCGCCGATCTCTGTTAAGGTATAATTTATCACATTGATGGAGTAAATTCAACCGGGGTGAAAAATATCCGACCTGAAAATGTAACCTTCTCTTTCCCAAACATCCTCTCCTTCCCAAGCGCAAAAAGACCCTCCGCACCGAAATTCCCGGTTTTATCGAAGGGTCTTTGGCCGTACTCCGGCCCGTACATTGCTATGTAAAATATTTTTATCCAGCTGTCCTTTTACTCAATCTTACTATATCCAAAGGTATTCACAATAGCATCCACCTTCTGGTTATTCTTGCACATGGGACAATTGTGAAATTCGTAGGTGTGGTAATCCGGAATATCCTTCTGGGTAAATATAGACTTTACTTCAATGGAACGCGCCTTATTCACCGCACTGAAAATAGCATTGATTCCCTGAATACGCCCGCCGTAATACTCAATACATTTCAAATTCTGTTCCAGAGTCTTACCGGTAGTAGCCGTTGCCAGAAGAAGCAGCACGTTTTTGTCCTTTATCATCATCTGCATATTGTCCCGGAAAATGATCTGGCCGTCCGTATGGGACTCCGGGCTTGCTATGTAAATAGTCTTATGCCGGTTCATGGACATAATTCCGGCATTGGTCAGCTCTTCCGCAAGATACGCTCCGATGACCTCACAGCCCTCCACGCACACAATGGTATCCACCACCGTATAGTTGCAGTACTGAGCCAACACCCGTGCCGCTGCCTGAGCTTCCTTCTGCCTTGTCTTCAGCATCGCTAAATCAATGTAGTAATTAATGTGGGAGTGGTTTGTCGCAAAATGTCCCGGAATTACCCGAAGAAGAACCTCCCGATCTGCCTGTGCCGGAATCTTGTACATACGTGTTTCCATAAAACCTGCCTCCTTTCAATAATTTGCGCATGCTTTTTTATATATGGATTTATCTTTTACATTACGGCTCATAAAACTTAAGCTCAAAAGAATTCTT
The DNA here is from genome assembly GCA_910576325.1 of Clostridia bacterium. GTDB lineage: Bacteria > Bacillota > Clostridia > Lachnospirales > Lachnospiraceae > Laedolimicola. The sequence continues at coordinate 116,518 of CAJTIM010000005.1, read as the reverse complement.
AATAATCTCACGCCCTTCGGCAATGCTCTTCACCGCACCAGTAGCCACAAACTGTACAATGCTGTTACCGAGTACGGAGCCTTCCGTAGGACCTGCCACCACGCGCTTGCCCGTAGCCTTTGCCGTCAGCTCGCACAGCAGCTCATCCTGGATTCCGCCGCCTACCATATTGATGCAGGGAATATTCTTTCCGGTAATCTCCTCCATACCCTCAATAGACTTCCGGTATTCTTCCGTAAGACCATTGTAAATAGCCATCGCCATTTCTCCCAAACCCTCGGGGCGGCCCTGGCCCTTTTCCTCACAATAGGCTACAATCTCCTTCATCATATTCAAAGGCGCCGTAAATCTGGTGTCCTTGGGATCAATGATAAAATCCTTCCGCTTAGCGCTGCGGGCTGCCTTGATAATATCCGGGAAGGTTACGTTCTCCTCAAACTCGCACCAGTTTTTCCGCAGATTCTGCATAATCCACAGACCGTTGATATTCTTTAAGAACTGAATCTTGCCGTCAATGCTGCCCTCATTGGTGTAATTGTATTTATAAGAAGCCTCATTTAAAATCGGTTCATCCAATACCATTCCAAGAAGCGACCAGGTGCCGCAGCTTAAGAATGCCGCATCCTGGGATTCCATCGGCGCGCCTGCCACAGCGGAAGCCGTGTCGTGGCTTCCGACGGCAATCACCTTCACACCGGAAAGTCCCGTCTCCTCCTCCACCTCGGGAAGCAGATCTCCAATCACCGTGCCCGGCATCACAATATCGCCGAAAAGCTCCTTATTAAGCCCCAGCTTTTCAATCAGTTCAAAGTCCCACTCCCTCTTTTTCGCATCCAAAAGCTGTGAAGTGCTGGCAAAGGTATACTCCGTATACATAATTCCCGTCAGAAAATACCCGAAAAGCTCCGGCATAAATAAAAGCCTCTTGGCATTATCCAGAATTACGGGACGCATCCCCTTCTCCGCATAGAGCTGGAAAATGGAATTGAAATACATAAATTCCAGTCCCGTCCGGTTGTAAAGCTCCTCCAGAGGAATGATCTTCCCAATCTCCTCCATCACGCCGTCCGTCCGGGAATCACGGTAATGGACCGGATTGCCGATGAGATTGCCGTCTTTGTCAAAAAGGCCGTAATCCACGCCCCAGGTATCCACGGCAAGGCTCTGAATGGGCACCTTCTTTGCCGCCGCTTTCTTAAGTCCCTGCTTCATCTCATGATAAAGCCCGAACAAATCCCAGTAAATATGCCCTCCAATTCGTATCTCATTGTTTGGAAAACGATGCAGCTCCTCAAGCTCCAGCCTTCCGTCCTCAAGCCTGCACAAAACCATTCTTCCGCTTGAAGCTCCAAAGTCAAACGCCAGATTGTAAAAAACCTCTCCCATAGTAAATAATTCCTTTCTCTTTATTTTTATTTTAATTCTATTCCTCCGGCACCACCAGGCGCACACCCCGCTCCACAAGAAAGGCTTTCCACTCCTCCGTCAGATCCCGGTCCGTCACCAGAATGTCGCCCTCCTTCATCTGCATGGTTTTTACAAAGGAAACATGTTCAAACTTACTGCTGTCTACTGCAAGGACCGCCGTGTCCGCACAGGAATACATCACATTTTTGATATCGCTGTCCAGTTCATTGGAATCGGTAAGTCCGTTGCGGATGTCGATTCCCTTGCAGGAGAGAACGGCTTTGTCCACATGGTAGCCGTTCAGAACCTTCTGAGCTGCATTTCCCACCAGAGAAAGGGAGGTCTCATTCAAATTCCCTCCTGTGGAAATCACCTGTATCCCTTCATGGCCTGCAAGCTCAATCAGCACTTCTACGGAATTTGTGATCACGGTGAGCTTGTTTTTATTTTTCAGCTCCTTGGCTATCATCAGGGAGGTAGAGGAAGCGTCAAGCATTATCCGATCGCCCTCCTCGATAAGATCAGACACCAGCTTTGCAATGATCTGCTTTTCGCTGCGGTTTGTCTTCTCGCGGATTCGAAGAGGCATATCTACTTTTGTATTTTGATTCAGAACAGCACCGCCGTAAGTCTTTTTTACATAGCCCTCGCTCTCCAGCTTTTCTAAGTCCCGGCGGATCGTTTCATCGGTCACATCGTAGCGCTTGCTCAGCTCCGATACAAGAACTCTCTGTTCCTTTTGCAGAATTGCCAGGATTTCATTTTTCCGTTCAATGGCCAGCATAATCCGTTCTCCATATTATCGTTCTGCAATACCTTCTACATTCTTCCTGTATGAAAGGACTTCCGCTCATAAAAGCTTGTATCCGCTAATCCTTCTGACACTGCAGCTGGTATCACTGTTTCCGGTTTCATATTTCTCCGCATCATTTCTCTTTGTTTAGTTTAACACATTTCTTTTGGTTTTTATAGGTTTTTTTGTTGACATTTTGGTGAAAATTTTCCGAAATGGTTACTGTTCACTATTAACTTAACTTGTTGTGCTAGTTGATTATTGATATAGAAAAACTTCAACACCATATGCTATCCTATAGTTGTACACGACTACAGACTATGAAAGGAGACACATGATGTTGAAGTTTCAAGATGATTATACCACTCTCATAGCAACTTTTGAAGATTTTATTTTGCTTGTTTACACAATTGTTGATGATTTATACCGGCAGGTTGTTCCTGTGTCTGTTTCGCATAGGCGGAACGTGCACACGGCTAAAATGTCTGATTCCGAAATTATTACCTTAAGTATCTGCGGCGAACTGACTGGCACAGATTCTGAAAAAGCATGGTATTCTTTTGTGAAACGCAATTACCGGCATCTGTTTCTCAGACTCTGCAGCCGTACCCGCTTCAATCGAACCAGGAGGGCGCTTTTGCAGGCAACGGAACTGCTCCGTCAGCAGCTGGCACAGTCCTTTCCTATACCAGTCAGTCGTTATTTTGTCATTGACAGCTTTCCACTTCCGGTCTGCAAGTTTGGGCGTGCGCATTACTGCCATTCTTTCTGCACGGAAGGCGCGAATTATGGAAGGTGTCCTTCCAAAAAGGAAACTTATTTTGGTTTCAAAGTCCATGCCTTGATTACGCTGGAGGGTTATATTTCAGCATTTGAGATCACTCCGGCATCCGTGGATGACAGGGAAGGGCTCCGGGACTTTGCGGAGAATCACCTTGGTCTGGTAATCCTTGGGGATAAAGGATACACGGGAGAAGCCCTGTCTGCCGACATGCAAAACAAAGGGATCTGCTTAATGTCCTTAAAGCCTTCCAATTATAAAAAGAACTGGCCCACAGAAATACGGCGGTTGATTTTTCGTTTCAGGAGGAGGGTGGAAACCGTATTTTCGCAGCTAAGCGGACAACTGAATGCGGAAAGAGTGCTGGCAAAAAGTTTCCGGAGATTATGTACCCGACTTCAGAACAAAGTCTTAGGACATAATCTGTGTATGGCATTCAACAGCATATTCCTGGAACCCTGTGACATAGGAAAAATCAAACAACTGATATTCTAAAAAATTTTCCGAAAATGCATAGGGACTTTTTGGCTTTTTCAGTGTTTAGGCAAAGTATGCGATATTAGTTATTTAAGTAGCACAACGAGTTAACTTAATGACATTGGTTCACTCCGTGACCAGTAACATGCTTTGCAATTCTCTCGGGTACATAGGCTTCTCTATAATTGATACAGACATAAATTACCTTCGGATTCGCTGTCGTCATCTGCCAAAACGGATATTTTATGATAATCGGAGGGTGATGTTTACTGCGCGCCATTTTCCTCTTCCTGCAATAGCCAATCAACTATATTGTAAATCTCAATACCCTCATAACCATATTTCGGGTGCCTGGTCCTGGCAATGACCTTTTTGGGATAAGCATCTCGGATTTGCAATAATGGCAAACATTCTCTTTCAAGGGTATTCTGATCCGAAATATTGTCACTGACCTGGATATAGATTTTCTCGCTCCCTTTTTGCGCTACAAAATCAATTTCTTTCTGATACAATTTTCCGACATACACATCATATCCCCGGCGGAGCAGTTCAATACAGACCATATTCTTATATACTCTGCCATAGTCCATATTCCTGTTTCCTAAAATGGCATATCGGATACCTGTATCGCACAAATAGAATTTTTCAGAACTTTGCAAATACTTCTTTCCGCGGATATCATAACGCTTTATGTCATAAAAAACAAAGGCATTGCACAAATATTTAATATATCTGCCGACTGTTACATGATTAGTTATTGTCTTATTTGCTGCCAGCAGCTGACTGACTTTGTTTGGAGAAGTAAGGTTGCTGATGTTATCCATGAGAAATTCGCTCAGTCTTCGCAGAACCAACGTATCCGGCAAAGAATATTTCTGCACAAGGTCTCTCGTGACAATCGTTTCATAAACTTCCTTAATGTAATTTATTCTATCCCTTTCCGTTCTGTAAGCGTAAGAACCTGCCAGCCCTCCCTTTATGGAATACTCATCAAAGAGTTTTTCCTTATCGCCGGTCTCATCATAATACTGGCAATATTCCTGAAAACTGAATGGAAACACATGAATTTCAATATAACGTCCGGTAAAAAGAGTTGCCAGATCAGCACTTAATAAAAAGGCATTAGAACCTGTAATATAAATATCATATTTTCCTTTGGAATAAAGACTGTTGATCGCCAATTCAAATTTGGGACACATTTGAACTTCATCCACGAAAAGGTAATTTGCTTTTTCCTCTTGAAAATGTTCCTCTACGTAAGCATGAAGTGCGTGATACTCTCTGATTTCTTCATATATCAGATCCATAAAGTCAATAAAGATAATATTGATATTTTCATAATGATTTTTCAGGTACTCAATATATGCCTGCATCAATTTTGACTTTCCCGAACGACGAATACCTGTAATGATTTTAATATCAGGAGTCTGGTTCAGCTCAATTACCCTATTCAGATATTTTGTTCTTGTTATTGTCTTCATATAATCGCTCGCTTTCAAAAAATAGATTTTTTTATTTTTTTAAAACCACATTGCAATTCCTATTATACCAACACAAAATAGGATATGCAAGGAACCGGTTTCAAAACAGTAAAATTTTTATTTATTTGAAAGCATCTGTTTCCATCAATATTTCTTTTGCCCCCAATATTGTCATTACGATGAGCAAAGCAATTGAATCTGTTGTTTTATAATTGTTTTAATACTTCTCCAATGTCTGCATGGATACAGACGGAGCGGTCTATGATTTCCGTTGGTGCGCAGGCTTCCCCTAAGTTGACACAAGCATACATTGCCTTCGGATTTTCCGCTGTCATCCGCCAGAAGGGATATTTAATAATTCCTGGAGTGTTCATACCAACACCAAGCTCCAGAAACAGAATGTGAAGCCCCTTGTGTCTGCGGATAAAATCTGAATATCTTTCACCTGCCTGATACCATCCTTTATCCTGAACAAAGGTGTCATCGGCTCTTAAATTCATTGTCATTGGTTTTCCGCACATGGGACAATGGGGGATTAGCTCGGCGGGTATCTTCATATCTGTCTGCCGTGCAGTCATATCACGGATAGCCGTTTCATTATCATATGTGGATTTGTGACAAGGCCCGCTGCATTGGAATAATCCGTAATCGCCCTGGGTGCAAAATAATCTGTCCTTGTCAAATCCTGCTTTTTGAAACTGATGGTCGACATTTGTTGTCAGCACAAAATAATTCTTGCCTTTTACAAGCTCCAACAATCTTTTGTATGTTCCGTTGCCGCTATCCGTATAGCGATTGATAAAAACATATCTTGACCAATATGCCCAATATTCTTCAAGGCTCTCAAAGGGATAAAAGCCTCCGGAATACATATCTCTGAAACCATATTTTTTGATAAAGTCCGGGAAGTTATCTTCAAATCGCTGTCCTGTATATGTGAAGCCTGCCGAAGCGGATAAGCCTGCTCCGGCTCCTATGAGGACCACATCTGATTTCTGTAAAAGCTCTCTTAAACGCTTCACTTTATCCGAGCAGCCTTTTGTAGATGTCGTAATCTTCCTGTCTGAATACATTGAATACCACCCTTTCAAGCCTTTTGTCTGTCTGCAAAAAATCAGTGACTGTCGCTACGGCAATCTTTGCAGCCTTTTTCTGCGGGAAATGAAACTCGCCTGTGGAGATACAGCAAAATGCAATGCTCTTTAAACCATTATCAGATGCTGATTCCAAACAGGATCTATAACAGTCCGCAAGCTGCTCGCAATGCTTTTTTGTTAAGATGCCTGATACAATCGGTCCGACTGTGTGAAGCACATAGCTGCACGGAAGATTGAAGGCAGGTGTAATTTTCGCTTTCCTGGTGGGCTCGTCATATCCCTGCTTTGTCATCAGCTCATCACAAGCCAGACGCAGTTGGATACCGCTGACGCTGTGAATGATATTATCCACGCAGGAATGGCAGGGTACGAAGCATCCCCTTAAAGCACTGTTGGCGGCATTGACAATGGCGTCTATCTTTAATGTGGTGATATCACCCTGCCAAAGAACAAGACGGTGATTCACGGGAGAAATGGGTAACACAGTACTGTCGGTAATGCCTTTTTCCCTGACTTCCTCTTTTAGATATTCGTCCTGTATCTTGAGAAATTCGGTCCCTATCGGACGAGGGGGACGGATATTCATAAGGGAGCGCAGCAGTTGTTTCTTTGCTGTTTCTTCTATGGGAATGTTGAATGTTTTTAGGTTGCTATTTTCGTTTATGAGATATTTTATCAGATAAAGGAGCCTTTCTGCCTGTGTCATAGCGTTTTCCTCTCATCGGCTTATTCCGCAGCAACCGATATTCTCTGTTGTATGTGGTTTCCATTTAATGCTTCATCAACCATAGCAGCCGCATAGTCGGCATAACTGATTACGCTTTCACCTTTGGAGTTTAATATCAGTTCTTCACCGCCTAAGATATATTTGCCGGTTCTTGTTCCCTCTGCCTGAAAATCTCCGGCAGGGCTGATATATGTCCATTTGACATCTGTTCTGGAGCGAAGCTCCTTAAGGGCCTTTCCCATATGGGAAGCAAGCGGCTTGAACATTTCCGGGAAATCCGCCCCGTCCATGACTTGTATGGTATGCTCCGGGTTCACATACAGGCTGCCCGCACCGCCGACAACAAGAAGCCTTGTCTCTTTGCCGCTTACAAGGTCACAAAGATGTTTCAGTGAAGTGCTGTGCTGCGGCAGAGTTTCCGGCGTCCACGCGCCAAAAGCGTCAATTACAGCATCAAAGCCTTCCAAATCGGCTGCGGTCAAATCAAAAAGGTCTTTTCTGATGACCATTGTTGCTGCTGACTGGTTTTCTCCCCGCACAACGGCGGTAACTTCAACCCCTCTTGCAATAGCTTCCCCGACAATCAACCTGCCCTCTTTACCGTTTGCGCAAATTACTGCGATTTTCATAGTTTGTTCCTCCTGTTTTCTTTTTGATTTTGTTTGCGGCTTGTTTTTTGCCGTTTGCAAGATTATAATATATCCGTAAGGTGCATACGTAAAGTAAGCACTTTTTTGTGCTGTAGTTACCAAAAAGAAACTATTGTGAAGAAATGGGGGATTTTGATGATAAAAGATTTACCTGCATGCCCAGTAGAAACTACTTTAATGCTGATCAGTGACCGCTGGAAGGTTCTTATTATCCGCGACCTGCTGGAAGGTACAAAGCGTTTTGGAGAGTTGAAAAAATCGATTGGAAATATTTCACAAAAAGTATTGACTGCCAATTTGCGTTCAATGGAAGATAGCGGGCTGCTTACCCGCAAAATTTATGCCGAAGTACCGCCGCGGGTAGAATATACGCTTACCGAAACGGGAGTTAGCCTAAAGCCTGTTTTGGATGCTATGTTTTCTTGGGGAACAGAATATAAAAAGAAAAATGGTCCGTGTGCCTGATGGATTTTTTCAGATAAAAGATACTTCCTGATTTATCAGAAATACGCACACAAATTTCCGATATGGACTGTCGGTACGTGTTTCACAAATTCATTTCCGATACGGACTGCCGGAGTGTGTTTCACAAATTCATTTCCGGCACGGACTGCCGGTGCGTGTTTCACAAATTCATTCCGACACGGACTGCCGGAGTGTGTTTCACAAGTTTATTCCCGATATGGATTGCCGGTGCGTGTTTCACAAATTCATTTCCGATGCGGACTGCCAGAGTGTGTTTCACAAATTCATTTCCGGCACGGACTGCCGGTGCGTGTTTCACAAATTCATTCCGACACGGACTGCCGGTACATATTTCACAAATTCATTTCCGATGCGGACTGCCAGAATGTGTTTCACAAATTCATTTCCGGCACGGACTGCCGGTGCGTGTTTCACAAATTCATTCCGACACGGACTGCCGGTACATATTTCACAAATTCATTTCCGATACGGACTGCCGGTACGTGTTTCACAAGTTCATTCCCTCTGCCTGCACGCCCCATTTTGCGGTATCTTTGAGCCAAATTCAAGCTGCATAGCCTATATGCGCCCTTCATTTAGCTCAAATCTCCCACAAATTGTGATACAAATCTGTCAGAAAATAATTTTCAAACACGCTCTACAGATGTTTCACAAATTTGCCCTCTATGCCTACATGCTCTTTGCTTACGACGAAGGCCTGAGGGTCCAGGACACGGAGCCTGCGCTTGAGGGCGGTAAGCTCGTGCTTGGAGATTACGGTAAATATAATGTTGGTGGTTTCCTCGGTGTAGCCGCCTTTGGCTTCCCAGTAGGTAGCCCCCCGGATCAGCTCTTTCAGGATATAAGTCATAATCTGCTCCGGGTTTTCTTTGGTGAAAATGAACACCTCGGTGCTGATGTTCTGGCTATGGGTGCGATCCATAATCAGGGTGCTTACTGCGGTGTAGATGATGCAGTAGATGACCAGGGTGATGTCAAACAGCAGGGCGCAGGCCAGGTAGATAAACAGGTTTACCGTGAGAGAAAGACGGCCTACGCTGAAATCCTGACGGCGCTTGGTGAAGTAGACGCCCAGGATGTCCATACCGCCGCTGGAGCCGCCGTTTTTGAGGGCGATGCCGATTCCGGCTCCTGTTACGATTCCTCCGATGAGACTGGCTGTCAGGGTATCTTCTACCAGGGGAACAGCCGGTATGGGAATGACGGTGAGGAACATGGTCTGGCTGATAACACAGATCAGGGTGCGTACAAAGAACCCCCGGCTGATGGAACGGTAGGCCAGAAAGAACAGCGGGATGTTGAATAAAAGGTTGATAAGGCCGGCAACGTCTACGCTGCCGAAGCTTAAGTGCGCGTAGCGAATTAAGAGGGTACGTAGAATCTGGCTGATTCCGAGTACACCTCCGTTGTAAAGCTCTGCCGGAACTACAAAGATATTGATTCCGATGGAAAAGACAAACATTCCCGCGATGGCTGTGAACAGCCGCGGCAGATCCCGCTTTTCCAGTCCCCATGAAGCTATTTTCATTTGATTGGTTTTCCTTCTTTCTCTGGTTAATCTTCGATTGCAATTCCCTGTCACGCCGGTGCTTCGCTCATTGGCGCGGGTGTTATCTGTAATCTTCTTTAAAATACTGCCTGTCCGTTTTCAAAGGCCCGAATACTTGCCTGGGCGTATATGGTGATTCCCTGGCTCTCCAGCTTTGTCCGTCCGGGCTGGAAGGCTTTTTCTATGAGGACGCCTACGCCCGCTATGGTGGCGTGGGCCTTGCGGATAAGACGCACCGCTCCTGTGGCCGCCTCGCCGTTGGCCAGAAAATCGTCCACAATCAGAATATGATCCGTATCCGAAATGTAATTTTTCGCAAGGGTCAGTTCATAGGAAATGTCCTTTGTATAGGAAGATACTTCTGTCTGCCATACCTCGGTCCCCAGATTTTTTGACACCTGTTTTTTCAGTATTACCACAGGAACATTCAGGTATTTTGCCGTAAACAGCGCAGGTGCAATTCCCGAGGATTCGATGGTAAATACTTTGGTGACGCCCTGTCCTGCAAAATGCTCCGCCATGTCTTTTCCAAGTGCTTCCATCAGCTCTATGTCTACCTGATGGTTGATAAATCCATCTACCTTAAGGATATCCTGCCCAATGACAATTCCCTCATGCAAAATGCGTTCTTCCAGTAATTTCATATGATTTGTTCTCCTTTTTGCTGTGATGAAGTATCTTTCCTATAAATTGGGGATACATATAAAGGACTGCCGCCAGGGGCAAATCCCCGCAGCAAGCTGCATGGTATTTGACCCTAACGGCAGCGCCCGATAAAATAGGGCAGACCCTCGCCGAACGGATATGCCGGCACAAGGGAAGTCCTTACTTATGCTTTTTTTCCTTCCGGCCAGACAATCTTCGGCAATGCGGTTTTTACCTCTTCATGAAGAATCACGTCCGCCTTTTCATCCATAAAGTGCTCCTGACCGTTTATCAAAATCAGACTGCTTCCCTCAAAGTACTTGACATACTGGTCGCAGAGCCCGGAACTGAAGGTTGTGCCGAGAAGCAGCAGCACATCCGCCTTGGAAATCTCATTGACCGCATGGGTCATCAGCTGATTGTCTACCTGCTCTCCGAACAGCATGACCTTGGGCCGCACGGGAATCTGGCACTTTTCACACAGGGGGATCTTTTTTGCGTCTCGTATGTACTCCATCGGATACTTCTTTCCGCACCGCGGACACTCGTTGTCAAAAATCGTTCCGTGAAGATTCAGAACATTCTTGCATCCGGCCCTCTCCGGCAGATCGTAAACGTTATTGGTAATGGAATATTGAAGCTGTCCTTTCCGCTCCAGCTCCGCAAGGGCGGTAAATCCTTCGCTTGGCTCCAAGGTAGGCTCCAGCATCTCTTTCTTATAATACTTAAAGAATGTCTCCGTGCGGTTGGTGTAGAATACGGAGGAAAAGATCTCTTCCGGGGAATAGCCGTACTCCCTCTCTACCTTATATGAAATCTCAGGGGCGCGCATACTCTGCATTCCCGATTCCTTCATCATGTCTGTGCCGCACATAGCTACTGTGTAGGTGCTTTTCTCCAGAATTTCCCGAATCATTCCATATTGATCCATATTTATACCTCCTGCAGAATTCCTTGCATTCCTGGGATTTCTTTCGTCTGCGCCAGGAATGCATTTATCTTTTTTCTTCCTCTATTGTGCCATTAATTGTAATTTTTGTCAATATTGGCAGCCTTTCTTTTGAAGGTTTATATATTTTGCACAGTATCCGTTCAGCCGGGCAGCGGCAGGGCAGGCTACAGGAGCGCCTCTGTCCACTCTTTTTCGCGGAATCCCGTAAGGATTCTTTTCCCGATGATCAGAGGGCGTTTTACGAGCATGCCGTCTGTGGCAAGCAGCCGTATCTGCTCTTCCTCGCTCATGGTTTCCAGCTTGTCCTTCAGCCCCAGCTCCCGGTACTTCATGCCGCTGGTGTTGAAAAAGCGCTTGAGGGGCAGGCCGCTTTCCTTAATCCAGATTTTCAGCTCTTCCTCCGTAGGATTCTGCTCTACGATATGGCGATCCTCAAATTCAATGTGGTTGGCCTCCAGCCATTTTTTTGCCTTTTGACATGTGGTGCATTTTGGGTATTCGATGAATAGCATAGTTTGTCCTCCGTTTTTGTTTTTAAATGTTTATTTTTTCTCTTTTTTCTGTTCCTGATACCATGTAAGAAACTCTTCCTGTTTATCCTCCACACGTTTCGCCGCCTGCTCCGCGGACAGGATTCCGTCATCTACCAGAGAGGCCAGTATTCCAAAGCCTCCAAGTATCATACCTTGCGCAATGCCCTGCTCCAAGCCTTCCTCAATCGCTCCCTTCCGCAGATATTCCCGCTCCGCCTCTCTCTCCAAGCCATTGTAAAATACAATGTAATTGGGAAATGGCAGAGGAATACACGTATTCCCGGACAGACGATACCCTTTGCTGTTGATGCACCGCTCATACAGCTCCGCAAAATACAGCAGCCCGCGCAGAGGCATATTTGGATTCCACGTACTCTGATGCTCATAAAGATTCAGGGAAGCACCCACCAGAAAGGAAAGATCATTTTTCATTTTCAGATAAATGACATTTTCCAGGGTGTTAATCTCCAGGTCATCCGGATCTTGGTAATTCGTGCCGTTGACGGCGTTTTAAAGAGACAGCGGATCCCTCTTATCATGGAAAGTCAAATCCCCCGCAGCAAGCTACGGGATATTTGACCCTCGCGGCAGTCGCCAAATGGACATGCCAGCATGTCCGCTTGGCTCGTTGCTCGCGGGAATAAACCGAAACAGTTCATCCTTGCACTTTCGGTTGGCCCGTTTTTGGAAACGGAATATTTTGCTTATATTGATTTTCAATTTGTTCTCCTTTCATTATACGGTTTTCCTGTTTATCCTGCAAGACCATAAAAAACAATCATAGGCATCACACTCGCTTTAAATGTATATTTGTTATCGTGGGAATGGGAAAACGGAATTGTTTTCTTGTGAAATCTTTGAGATCAGCAGTTTCCTCCCGCCGATCTACTTTATAACATACTTAGTTTAACATATTTTAGAAAAAATACAATATAATTTCTATTTTTTTACAATTTTTTAATTATCAACTATGACACTCAGAGAATACAAAATGAATATAAAAAAGTGTATTAAGCTTGTTGGAAAAAATTGTATAAAAAAAAGGATTCCGAAAACAGCCAGTATCCAACTGCTTTACAGAATCCTTTCCACTTCTCATCTTAATTCATTTAAGAAATCCCGTTCATAATTTACAGCAGAGCATCTTTGATATATGTTCGGCATGGCTCTGGCGATACTCAACTACAAAAGCTCATTTAAACGACATTCCTATTTCATCCCTATCGCTTTGTACGATGCTCTTACATATCCAAAGGATATTTATCCGTAAGGCTCTTCACCAAAGCCTTCGCCTTCTCCGTAGCGGACTCGCCTTCTTTGATCATCATAGCCACAGCCTCCGCCACCGTATCCATATCCGCTTCCTTAAGGCCCCTGGCCGTTACTGCCGGCGTTCCGATCCGCACACCGCTTGTAACAAATGCGGATTTGGGATCATTGGGGATCGTGTTCTTATTCGCTGTAATATTAGCCGCGTCAAGAAGGTGCTCCACATCCTTACCGGTCAAATCATACGGCGTCAGATCCACAAGCATCAGATGATTGTCCGTTCCGCCGGATACAATCTTAATATCCCGCTCCATCAGCCCCTTGCACAAAGCCTGAGCGTTCTTTACAATCTGTTCCTGATATGCCTTGTACTCCGGCGTCAGCGCCTCCGCAAAGCAGACAGCCTTGGCCGCAATGATATGCATCAGAGGTCCGCCCTGGATTCCCGGAAATACGGCCTTGTTGAAGTTGAACTTCTTCGCCGTCTCCGCGTCGGACATAATCATACCGCCTCTGGGTCCCCGGAGGGTCTTATGCGTGGTTGTAGTGGTTACATGTGCATAAGGGATGGGGCTTGGATGAAGCCCTGCCGCCACCAGTCCTGCAATATGGGCAATATCCACCATCAGATAAGCGCCTGCCTCATCAGCAATCTCCCGGAACCGCTTGAAATCAATGGTTCTGGCATAAGCGCTTGCACCTGCAATGATAAGCTTCGGCCTGCACTCAAGAGCCAGGCGGCGGATCTCGTCGTAATCCAGCACACCGTCGTCATTGACGCCGTAAGGTACGACGTTAAAGTATTTTCCTGAGAAATTGGCAGGACTTCCGTGGGTCAGATGTCCGCCGTGGGCCAGATTCTGTCCCATAATGGTATCCCCCGGCTCCAGCATGGCAAATTCTACCGCCATATTAGCCTGGGCGCCGGAATGGGGCTGCACATTTACATACTCACAGCCGAAAATCTTCTTGGCCCGCTCTATAGCCAGATCCTCCACAACGTCCACACACTCGCAGCCGCCGTAATACCGCTTTCCGGAATATCCTTCCGCATATTTATTTGTTAAAGGGCTTCCCGCAGCCGCCATCACAGCCTTGGATACCCAGTTTTCCGATGCAATCAATTCAATGTGGCTGTTCTGCCGCTCCATCTCAGACTGAATGGCCGCAGCCACTTCACTGTCTACCGCTTTCACTTTCTCAAATGAATACATAGGTTCCTCCTGTTTTCAGTTGTTTTATGCGCGCTCTGTTTGTCTTTCTACAGCGTACATTTGTCTTTTTAACACATGCTCCATTATATGCGAGAGCATACAAAAAAGCAAGTACTTTTTTTGATATTTTTCTCAAGCTCCGATTCACACATTTATTATTTCATGGTATACTGTTCTTATTCCGGTGCCGCAGGCACCATACCGGGAGGTTCTATGAAATTACCTGACATACTGCTCTGCTATCTGATTTTTATGAACATCCTCGCCTTTGTTCTGATGGGCCAGGATAAGTACAAGGCCCGCCATAAAAAATGGCGCATACCGGAAAAGACATTGTTCCTCGCCGCAATCCTGGGCGGCAGTATCGGCTCCATCCTGGGTATGCAGCTTTTCCGCCATAAAACAAAGCATACCGCCTTTGTCATCGGTATGCCCTGTATTTTGATTATTCAGATTATTCTGGCGGCCGTTCTTTTTATGCGGCATCTTTCTGAAACAGCTTCATTCTTTACCATGTTTGTATTCTAAGATATCCTCCGCGGACAAGGACACATTCGCCCGCGGAGGACAAGCCCGTACAAGAATAAATTCTATACTTCCCTCTTCTCCTCCGGCAATTCAATAGCGATGTGGACATCCTTAAGCTGCTGGGGATCGACTTCGGCCGGCGCACCCATCATCACATCCTGAGCCGTCTTGTTCATGGGGAAGGGAATAATCTCCCGGATGCTCTCCTCCCCGGCAATCAGCATCACCATGCGGTCCACGCCGGGAGCAATGCCAGCGTGGGGCGGCGCTCCGTAGCAAAACGCATTGTACATGGCCGGGAATTTGGCCTTCACATCCTCTTCGCCCAGTCCCACCAGTTCAAAAGCCTTCACCATAATCTCCGGGTCATGGTTCCGAACCGCGCCGGAGGACAGCTCCACACCGTTGCACACCAGGTCATACTGGTATGCGTATATGTCCAGAGGATCTTTCTCTAACAGATCCTTCATGCCGCCCTGGGGCATAGAAAAGGGATTGTGACAAAATTCCAGTTTTCCCGATTCCTCCCCAATCTCATACATGGGGAAGTCTACGATCCAGCAAAATTCATAACATTCTTTATTCATATGGCCTTCTACCGTATTTCCCAGAACCTTGCGGAACACACCGGCCGTTTTCTGGGCGGCCTCCTTCTTTCCTGCCGCCAGTCCTACAAAATCTCCCGGCTTAAGGGAAAGGGCCTCCGCTACTGCGTCCTTCCGATCCGCCAGGAACTTCGAAATACCGCCGACCAGCTCTCCCTTGTCGTCCAGACGGAACCAGTACGCCTTATTTCCGGTCTGAACCTCCACGTCGGCGCACATCTTATCTATCACTTTTCTGGTAGCGCCAAAGCCGCCGAATACAACCGCCTGCACGTTCTGCCCCTCAAAAGGCCCGAAGCCGCAGCCCTCCATACAGTCCGTGGCGTCCGTCAGCGTCAGATCAATCCGCAGATCCGGCTTGTCCGATCCGTACCGCTCCATTGCGTCATGGAAGGAAATCCGCTTAAAGGGGGCTTTGGAAGCCGTATGATACGTGCCGTATTTTGCAAAAACAGGCGGAAGCACATCCTCCAGTACCGCAAATACATCCTCCTGAGTGGCAAAGGCCATCTCCATATCAAGCTGATAAAACTCTCCCGGAGAACGGTCCGCCCTGGCGTCCTCATCGCGGAAGCAGGGGGCAATCTGGAAATAGCGGTCAAAGCCGGAGGTCATCAAAAGCTGCTTAAACTGCTGCGGAGCCTGGGGAAGCGCATAAAATTTTCCCGGATGATTTCTGGATGGCACCAGGTAGTCTCTTGCACCCTCGGGGGAGGAGCAGGTGAGAATAGGGGTGGTAATCTCCAGGAAGCCATGCTCCGTCATGCTTTTTCTCAGCTCCGCAACTACATTGCAGCGCAGGATAATGCGATCCTTGACTGCCGGATTGCGCAGATCCAGATAGCGGTAGCGCAGACGTGTATTTTCGTCCGCCTCTTTGGAACGGTTGATCTCAAAGGGAAGCTCGTTGTAGCGGCATTTTCCCAATACCTCAATGGACTCCGGCACTACCTCGATATCCCCCGTAGGCAGGCTGGGGTTTTTGCTGGAGCGCTCCCGCACCACGCCTGTGATTGACAGGGTGGATTCCGTATTTACGCCGGAAAGCTTCTCCATCATTTCCTCGGTTTCGATAACAAACTGGGTGGTTCCATAAAAATCCCGCAGAATCAGAAAGCCCAGGTTCTTGCTGACCTTGCGCAGATTTTCATACCATCCGGTCAGCGTTACGGTTTCTCCTGCATGCTCCATACGCAGGTCGTTGCAGGTATGTGTTCTTGACTGAAACATTTTACGAATGTCCTCCTAATTAAAGTTTCGCAATATCCCTTACCGTATACCCGGTATAAAATCAATCTCCGGTCATGGTTAGCCGTACCTGTAAATGATTTTTGCACGGTGAGAGATATTACTGTTTATTTTATGTTACTGTTCACTCGCCACTGTTCCGCGAGGTGTTTCCGCACATTTTGTGCGGAAATCCCGAGTTTTTCGGCGCGAAATCGCATCTTTTTGCGATTTCTGTGCATCGCGAAGCGTGTTACTGGGCACGGAGTGAACAGTAACTATTTTATCTATTATCCAAACAATTCCGGCAGCCTGGAAAGCTCTGTCTCCGTCTGTTCCCCTGTTGCCATATCTTTTACATTGGCCGTGCCCTTTTCCAGCTCGTTTGCGCCGATGATTACGACCTTCTTTGCGCCGATTTTGTTGGCATACTTCATCTGGGCCTTTACGCTGCGGTCCATATAATCGGTTTCCACAATCAGCCCGTGGGAGCGGATCTCATTTACCAGCCGGAAGGCTTTCGCCTTTGCTTCGGCTCCCAGGATTCCCACATAGAGATCCGGCGTCTCCATAGGTGGCAGCTCCACGCCCTCTTTTTCCAGGAAATAGAGTATCCGCTCAATTCCCATTCCGAAACCAACGGAAGGAATGTCCTGCTTCTCGTCAATCTCATGAATCAGACCGTCATAACGCCCGCCGCCGCAGAGGGTGAAGCCGTCCTGATTCACAAACTCGAAAACGGTCTTGGTATAATAATCCAGCCCCCGGACAATGCCCGTATCCACCTCAAAGGGAATCTCCATCTGGGTCAGCAGGCTCTTAAGCTCCTCAAAATGGGCGCGGCACTCCTCATCCAGATATTCAATGGTTCTTGGAGCGTCCTTTACGATTTCCTTGCACTCAGGAACCTTGCAGTCAATGACGCGGAGCGGATTCTTCTGCATACGCTCCCGGCAGGTGGGGCACAGCTTGTCCTCATGCTTCTGCAGATATGACAAAAGCGCATCATTGTAATCCTTCTTACAGTTTGGGCAGCCTATGCTGTTAATATGAAGCTTTGCATCCTTTAAGCCCAACTTGGCAATAAAAGCAGTCACCAGGGAAATCAGCTCCACCTCCGCTAAAGGGCTTTTTGCTCCCACAAACTCTACTCCGAACTGATGATGCTGACGAAGCCGCCCGCTCTGAGGCTTCTCATAGCGGAATGCCTGGGTGACATAATACAGCTTGGCCGGCGCCGGATTTGCATACAAATTGTGCTCCAGATAAGCGCGCATCACGCCTGCCGTTCCCTCCGGCTTCAGGGTAATGCTCCGATCACCCTTGTCCGTAAAGGTGTACATTTCCTTCTGTACCACATCTGTTGTCTCCCCCACACCGCGCTGAAACAGCACCGTATGCTCAAACATGGGGGTAATGATCTCTGTCATATGATAGGTACGCGCCAGATCCCGCGCAATCTTTTCCACATAAGCGCGCCTGTGCATCCGCTCGCCGTACCAATCCTCTACGCCTCTTGGGGCTTGTGTAATCATAATCGTATCCTCCTATTCTAAATCGCTGCGTGATGGCACTAAAGGGTAAAGCCGCTTCGACACACCTGTATTGAGAGGAACTTTCATTCGAAAGGGCACTCATGAAAGTTCCTCTCGTGCGTCTTTGCGACTTTACCTGTCGCTGTGCGACAGCTCTAAAGGGTAAAGTCACTTCGACGCACCCGTGGTGAGAGAAACTTTCATTCGAAAGGGCACTCATGAAAGTTCCTCTCGTGCGTCTTTGCGGCTTTACCTGTCGCTGCGCGATGGCACTAAAGGGTAAAGCCGCTTCGACACACCTGTATTGAGAGCGGCTTTTCGTTCTGTCTTATTCCAGTTCCGCTATCCCGACCCGAAAGCTTCCGGGCGCCCATTTGTGCTGCAGCTCCTCATCGTGAATCACTGTCTGAAAAGCCAGAAACACCTTCATATCAAAATTTTTCACTTCCTCAATCATCAGCTCCATAGCCGTCTGCCGGTCAAAGGCTCTCCGATAGGGCCGGTCCGAGGTCAGGGCCGCATAGGTATCACATACCCGCAAAACCCGGGCGCCAATCGGAATCTGATCCCCTGCAAGGTTTTCCGGATAACCGGAGCCGTCATAATTCTCATGATGATACAAAATACTCTCCAGAATATCATCCGAAAAATCATACCGGATCAGCGTCTCATACCCCAGTCTCGGATGCATCCGCACATACTTCATTTCCTCAATATTCAAGGTATCCTCATCCCTGCCGTACAGATAGCCGGACACCCTGAGCTTTCCGATGTCATGGAGCATCCCTGCCACCGCCAGCTCATGGCACTGGTCTTCATAGAGACCGTACTGCTTTGCCACGCAGTAAGCCAGATTGCTGACACAGATTCCATGCCGCAATTCCTCCGTGGCGTCCTCCTCAAACATCGTCCAATCGTCTGTTAGCGCTTCTCTCAATGCTGCCTCTCTCATTGTCTCACCTAACTCCAAAAGCCGCGTACCCGCAAAAACGCCCTGCCCCTATCCTGCGGCCGTGTTCCCAAGAGTACTTAAGTCGCTGCAACAGCCCCGCCGCCGGAACCGTTACAAGTGATTCGCTGCCAAAAAGCTTCTCTTACGTTCGATCATTTCCTCAATCCTGCCCATATACTGAGCCACATCCTTCACATTCTCCACACGCTCAATATGGTCCGCCCCAAACACAAACTTCGAGGCGCCTCCCGCACCTGCGGCCAGGATCGTCTGTTTCTCCTCCATAATCAGTATATTGTAAATTCCGGCTTTGTCAACCTTTGCATACCCTACATTTTCAAAATTTCCCGCCATATTCTTCTGGCGGTAGAGATAATAGGGATAAAGCTCCTGCTCCACACAGCTGCGGTAAGCCAGATCCATAATTTCCTGACTGTTCTTAAGCCCCATCTCCCGGTACTCCTCCTGGAACAGCTTAAGCCGCGCCGCCCGCTTCACCGCCAGGGAATGAACGGTAATGCTGTCCGGTCCCAGTACGCGAAGCTCCTCCAGCGTATGCTTCACCTGCGGCAGCTCTTCCCCCGGCAGACCCACAATCAAATCCATGTTGATATTGTCAAAGCCGGATTCTCTTGCCATGTAAAATGCTTCCTTCGTCTGTTCCACCGTATGCCTCCGCCCGATGAGGTCCAGTGTCGCCTGATTCATAGTCTGCGGATTTACCGAAACCCGCGTCGCCCCATGTTCTTTCAGCACCCGGAACTTCTTGGGCGTCACGCTGTCCGGCCGGCCGGCTTCCACCGTCAGCTCCCGCAGATGCCCGTAATCAAAGGCTTCCTCCAGAACGCCCATAAGACGGTGAAGCTGCTCCGCCGTAAGTGTGGTAGGCGTTCCGCCCCCTACATAAATCGTATTCAGCTTCCTGCCTTTATAAGCCTTTCCCAGAAAACGAAGCTCCGAAAAAAGCGCTTCCAGATAGGCGTCCACCTGCTTCTCCCACCGATTCAGAGGCGAAGAGGAAAAAGAACAGTACAGGCAAATGCTCGGACAGAAAGGAATCCCCACATAAAGGCTGTAGCCCTCTTGATAATCAAGCCCTTTCAGCACCTCCCGTTCCCGGTTGGCGATGGACACGGCCAGGGCCGTCTTTTCATTGCTGCAAAGATAGGTGCCCCGCATATAGTCCGCAATCTCCACATTGGACCTTCCCTGCTCCAGCATTGCCATCGGAATCTTCACCGGACGGATTCCCGTCAGCGTTCCCCAGGGCAGCTTCCTTCCTGTAAAATCAGAGAGCACCCCGTAAATCAACTGCTTCAACTGATTTTTCACAAGCTTCCGCTCAGGATTCTCCACACAAACACGGCTCTTCTTTTGAAGAGCCTCATTCTCATATACCGCAAATTCGATTTCCTCTTCCCCTATGACTGCCGCCATCTGAAGAGGCACATCCTCCGTAAATGCGGTCTTCTCCCGAACATTTACTTCCTCCTCCGGGTAAAAAGCCTTGATCAGAGAATGAATGTCATAGGCAAAGCTTTCCTGATTGATCCTAACTTCTATCATCATCTGTCCCCAATATCTCTGCAAACATAAGCATCTGTCCGTTACGGTTCACACGCCGCTGTTCCGCGGGATGTTTCCATACATTTTGTGCGGAAATCCCGCGTTTTTCAGCGCAAAACCGCATCTTTTCGTTATTGGTCACGGAACGAATTACAGCCCATTTTACATATAAGGATTGTACTTCTTCTCATGACCGACAGTCGTCATTTCCTCATGTCCCGGATACACCTTTACATCCTCCGGCAGCACCAGAAGCTTTTCCTTCACGGACCGCACTAGCGCCGAAAGGCTCCCTCCCGGGAAATCCGTTCTTCCGATAGAGCCGCAAAACAGCGTATCCCCGCTGAACAGCGCCTTCGCCTCCGGCTGATAATAACAGCAGCCTCCCGGCGTATGTCCCGGCGTGAAAAGCATCCGAAAGCTCATACCGGCCTCTTCAAACACCTGCCCGTCCTCAAGAAGCACATCCGGCTTTACCGTAACCGCTGCGCCAAACAGCGCCTTTGACAGATTCTGCGCCGGATCAAGAAGCAGCCCTTCTTCCGCCTCCGCCGCGTAGACCTTCACTCCGAAATCCCGCTTCAAATCCGAAACCGCCAGAATGTGATCCCCATGCCCGTGTGTCAGAAAAACGGCCTTCAAGGACAATCCTTCGTCCACAGCCTTCCTGACAATCACATCCGCCCGGTCCGCCGGGTCCACCACAATCGTCTCCAATGTCTCCTCGTTGATCAGAAGATAGCAGTTGGTCCGCACATCCCCCAAAACAAGCGTCTCTATTCTCATACTTCCCTGTTATCCTTTCTCACACCGCCGCTTCCCATACTCCCGCACACAAACACATTCCGTATCAGCCCATAGCCCGCTCAATATCCAGAACGCTTTCCACCTGATGAAGCTTATCCGCAATTCTCTGCAGCTCATCCTTCCCGCCGATATCAAAGGTAATGGAAATGGTGGCCGTCCCCTGCTTACTGGTACGCACATTGATACTGGTCATATCAATCCCCCGCTCCGTAAAAATCCGGGAAATATCCACCAGTAACCCCGTCCGGTTGTTGGCGTATATCTTAATCTCCGTAGCATACTTCTCCCCGGAGGCCGCCGCTCCCATATCCTGCCACTCCGCGTCAATCAGCCGCCGCCTCTCAAGCTCCTGAAGATTCAGCACATTGATACAATCCGTCCGGTGAATGGAAACGCCCCGCCCCCGGGTAACAAACCCGATAATCTCATCCCCCGGTACCGGGCTGCAGCACTTGGAAAACCGCACGGACACATCCGAAAGGCCCTTGACCACAATTCCGCTCTTGGACTTGGTAATGCGGATCTTGCTGTCCTTATTGTCGGCTACGGCCTCCATCACCTTCTCGTCGGTAAATTCCTTCTTGTGGAGCTTGTCATACTCCTCAGTCATCTTATTGATAACCTGGCCTTCTTTCAGACCGCCGTGTCCAATGGCCGCCAGAACGGAATCCCAGTCCCGGAAGCCGTATTTGCGCATCACGATATTCTGAAACTCCGGCTTCATAATATCGGACATCACAATAGACTTTACCTTGCAGTACTGGGCAAGCATTTCCTTGCCCCGCAAAATATTCTCATCCTTAAACTGATGCTTAAACCACTGATTGATCTTATTTTTCGCCTGAGTGCTCTTAACCACATTCAGCCAGTCCCGGCTCGGTCCCCGAGAATTTTGAGACGTCAGCACCTCAATGCGGTCCCCGTTCTGAATGGTATAATCAATCGTCACCAGCTTGCCGTTGACCCTGGCCCCAATCATCTTATTTCCCACGGCGCTGTGGAC
Source organism: Clostridia bacterium (assembly GCA_910576325.1). Taxonomy (GTDB): domain Bacteria; phylum Bacillota; class Clostridia; order Lachnospirales; family Lachnospiraceae; genus Laedolimicola. The sequence goes on along the minus strand of CAJTIM010000005.1, from coordinate 94,234 downwards.
ACTGTAGGCAAAATCAATGGGCGTGGAGCCGCTTGGCAGGGTTTTCACATCTCCCGTAGGCGTAAAGCAATAGACGCTCTCGGAAAACAGGTCCAAATCACTTTTCAGGAGATTCATAAACTCCTTATTGTCGGACATGTCGCGCTGCCACTCCAGGATCTGCCGAAGCCAGCTCATTTTCTCCGCTTCCTGCTGATCCACGGTTTTCTTGCCGTCGCTGCTCTCCTTATACTTCCAGTGCGCCGCAATTCCGTACTCGGCCGTCTTGTGCATGTCAAAGGTGCGGATCTGAATCTCAAAGGGCTGTCCGTTGGGACCAATCAAAGTCGTATGAAGCGACTGGTACATATTGGGCTTGGGCATGGCCACATAGTCCTTGAACCGCCCCGGAATCGGCGTGTACATTTCATGAATCACACCGAGCGCCGCATAACAGTCCTTCACCGTATCCACAATAATCCGCACGGCAAACAAATCATAAATCTGATCCAGCGTTTTACTCTGGTTCACCATTTTCTTATAAATACTGAAGAAGTGCTTTACCCGTCCGTCCACATGGGCCTCGATGCCTCCGTTTTCCATGTGGCGCTTCACTTCCTCCACAATTCCCCGGACAAAAGCCTCCCTGGTGCTCTTCTTATCGGAAATCTGCTCCTTCAGCTCATAATAAACCTCCGGCTCCAGATACTTAAGAGACAAATCATCCAGCTCATTCTTAACCTTGGAAATACCAAGCCGCTGCGCAATAGGCGCATAGATATCCATCGTCTCCCGGGCCTTTTCCTTCTGCTTCTCCGGCTTCATATACTGGAGGGTACGCATATTGTGAAGGCGGTCCGCAAGCTTAATCAGAATCACGCGGATATCCTTAGCCATAGCAAGAAACATCTTCCGCAGATTCTCCGCCTGGATCTCAATCTTATCCTTAGAATAGGACAACTGGCCCAGCTTGGTAACGCCGTCCACCAAAAGAGCCACCTCCTGGCTGAACTCCTCCGCAATCTCCTCGGTGGTCATAACGGTATCCTCCACGGCATCGTGAAGAAGCCCTGACACAATCGTCTCTTTGTCAAGCTCTAAGTCCGCAAGAATAATGGCAACACAAAGAGGGTGAATAATATAAGGCTCACCCGATTTGCGAAGCTGTCCCTCATGGGCTTTGAAGGCAATACGATATGCTTTTTCAATCATAGAAATATCCGTGGACGGGTGATACTTGCGCACACTTTTAATAAGCTCCTGGTAAAGCTCCGCCGGGTCCGTAAAGTCCTGCATCGTCTTCACATTCTCATCCGCCCTGGCCAAAGCCCCGCCCCGGTCCTTTACACCAATCTTCATCTCTGCCATCTGTCAACCACCTGCTTCTATCTCTTTTAAGTACTCCTCCAAACCGTCATCAAAAGCCCGCACATCCACTAACCTCAAAACCATCCGCTCACAGGCCCTGCCTTCTATCCTATGCCGCCCAAAAGCTTCTGTTCACTCCGCGGCCAATCCCGGAAAAAATCTCCATTTACTCCTCAAACCGCTTCCCCGCCGATTCCTAATTCCCCTCATAGCGAATCACAGAAGCCACATCATACTTAGAAAGCTTCTCCCGGCCCTTAAGCCCCGCAAGCTCCATCAGAAAAATAATCTTCACAACCTCACCGCCAAGCTCTTCCACCAGCTCCGCCGCCGCCTGTATCGTTCCCCCCGTAGCAATCAGATCATCCACCAGAACCACCTTCTGCCCCGGCTGAATGGAATCCCTGTGCATCTCAATCACCGCGCTCCCATATTCCAAATCATACTCCTTGGAAATCGTCTCACAGGGCAGCTTCCCCTTCTTACGCACCAGCACAAAAGGCTTATGGAGATTATAAGCAATCGGCGTCCCAAACACAAACCCCCGGGACTCCGCCCCCACCACCACATCAAACTCAACATCCTTCAAAAGCTCCTGCATAGAATCAATCGCCAGCCTCAAACCATCCGCATCCTGCAGCACAGAAGTCACATCCCGAAAAATAATCCCTTCCTCCGGAAAATCCGGAATACTCCTAACATATTCTTCCATTTTTTTCATCCTTTTATGCTCCTTTCCCTGATCCGCACAAGTTTTCCGTGCATAAAGGTATACCCGTAGGGCATTTCTCTGTTCCGCACATGTTTCCCATGCATAAAGGTATCTCCCCAATCGTAAAGTAACATCACAAACAACAGGGCATCCCACCCTCACCACAACCATTCAGCTCATAGAAGGCTTCCCCTGTTCACCAATGGAACACATTATATCACGGATTTATCCATTTGACAACACTTTACACAATAACACAACCTACCGATAAGCCTCCACCACAAGCTGCACCGTCCGCTTCCCCATATACTCATTCATCTCCGGATAATAAAGCACAAAAACCCTCTCCTTCCCCTCTATATACTCCAAATCCCCCACAACATCCCCAAAGCTCACCGCCTCCATCCGTTTCCCGCCATCATCCTCCAAAATCACCTTCAGCACATTCCGATTCTTCCCCAAAATCCGCGCACTCCGCACAATAAGATTCCCCGCCGCAAAAAACGGCTTCTCATTCCCCTTCCCAAAGGGCTCCAAAAGCTCCAGCTCCCGGATCAGCGGTTCCCCCACATACTGAATCGGCAAAACCGCATCATAATATTTTCGGGGAACCAAATCCTCCTCCGTAAGCACACAATTCTCATTCAGCCTCCTCCGAAGCTCCTCCACATTTTCCTTCTTCATAGAAAGCCCCGCCGCCATAGGATGCCCCCCAAACTTGGTAAACAGCTCCCCGACCTTCGTCATTTCCTCAAACATATGATACCCCTCAATAGAACGCCCGGAGCCTTTCACCCCTTCCTCTCCGTCCGTCAAAATAAAACAGGGCCGATAATACAGCTCCCGAATCCGCCCGGCAATAATCCCGGCCAGGCTCTCATGGCACTCCGGCAGATACACCACCAAAACACGATCCCCCTTAAGCTCTGTCTCCTCAATCTGCCTTCTGGCCTCCTCCGTCCCCTTTATCGTAAGCGCCTTCCTGCTGTCATTGAGCGCCTTCAAATCCCCGGCAAGCTTCTCCGCCTCCCCCCGGTTCTTCGCTCCCAAAAGATTCAAAGCACGCTTCGCCGTATCCAGCCGCCCGCTTGCATTGATACAAGGCCCAATCACAAACCCGATATGATACGCCGTAAGCCGTTTCCCCTCCAAACCATTTGCCCCAATCAAAGCCCGATACCCAAGATTCTTCGTCTGCTCCAGCCTTTTCAGCCCATACCGCACCAAAATACGGTTCTCCCCCCGCAGCTCCATAATATCCCCCACCGTAGCCACCGCCGCAAACTCCGCCAGCTCAAAGACTTCCTCCCTGGAAATCCCTTCCTCCGCGTACAGCGCCTCCACCAGCCTCCAGGCCACCGCCGCCCCGCAGAGCATCTTAAAGGGATACCCGCAATCCGCCTGCTTCGGATTCACAATCACATCCGCCGGAGGCAGAACCCAAACTCGTTCCCCATTCTCCTCCCGAAAAGGAACCTCATGATGATCCGTCACCACCACCGTCATACCAAGCTCCTTCGCCAGCCCAATCTCCTCCGCAGCCGCAATCCCGTTATCACAGGTAACAATCGTATCAATCCCCTCCTTTGCAGCCTTACGGATCAAATTCTCATTCACCCCATACCCGTCCTTCATCCGATCCGGGATCACCGTATCCACCTTAGCCCCAATCCTGGTAAGTCCCGTAAGCAGAACATGCGTCGCATTCACCCCATCAATATCATAATCCCCAATAATGCGGACTGCCGCCCCCTCATCCCGCTTCCCCCGAAGCAGCGCAACCGCCTCCCGCATCCCCTTCATCAAAAACGGGTCCGAAAGCTCCTCCATCCCGCCAAAAAGAAACTCCCGAACCTCCCCTTCACTCATCCCGGCCCGGTTCCGAATCATCCGCACCGCCAAAGGACTAACCCCAAGCTCCCGAGCCATCTCCCGATTCCCCTCCATCCGGGGCGCTTCCACCCAAATCTCTCTCATATCCAATCCCCTTTCCATCAAAAAAACTCCTACAACCACTTCCCACCCATTACACTCCCAACCTCCACTCCCCAACAACCCCCTTTTTCCCCAGACCTCCTAAAACGCTCCCCTTCCCCATCAAAAATACATCCAGCAACACCCCAAATTGCACATACCCCTTTAAGAAAGTCAAATATCTACATCAAGCACCTGACCATTCAACACCCAATTCCCTATCTCACACCCTTTCAAACTTTCATCCGCCCCCAAAACCAGGAGGGGACTGCTGCGAAATGCGTCATGCGGCTTTTCCGATATCCCATGTCCGCCTGTTCGCGTACAGCCTGTCTGATATTGGCGGACTAACATCCAAAGCTTACACCAGGCGAAGCCTGCAAAAACCAAAAATGTTAGTCCGCCAAGAGCAGACAGGATGTACGAGAACCGTGCGAACAGGGGATATGGAAAAGCCAAATGACGTATTTCGCGGCAGTCCCCTCCGTCCGTCTACTTCTCTTTTTTCTGAACCTTCGTTTTCAAAACAAACCAAAGCGCCCCCGTAATACAAACGGAAGAATAAGCCCCGCAAACAATCCCCACCATCAAAGGCAGAGCAAATTCCTTAATCGAAGCCACTCCCATCACAAACAAAGCCGCCACCATAATAAAAGTAGTAAGCGATGTATAAACGCTCCGCGTCAAGGTCTGCGTAATACTCCGATTCACAATCTCCTTAAGCTCATCCTTCTTCCCCGCGGAAGCCAAATTCTCCCGAATCCGGTCAAAAATAACAATCGTCGCATTAATGGAATACCCCACAATGGTCAGCATACAAGCAATAAACGTATTTCCCACCGAAATCCGCGCCACGGCATAAAACGCCAGCACCACCAGCACATCATGCACCAGAGCCGTCACCGCACTGGCCGCAAACCGCAGATCCTTAAACCGGAACCAAATATAAAGCAGCATCAAAACAGAAGCCAGAATCACAGCCACCAGAGCATCCGACCGAACCTCGCTGCTGATGGAAGAGCTGATATTCTCCGCCGTAATCGCCGTCTCATCCACGCCGAACTTCTCCGCCAGCGCCTTATTCAGCGCCTGTCTGGTCTCCAGATCAAGCACCCTGGTCTTAATCACAACATCATTGCTTCCCTGCACCTGCTGAGCCTGGATCTCATTGCTTCCAATCACCTCGCTCACCACCGGCTTCACATCGGCGTCAATCTCCCCAATGGTCATAGCCTCCGCAAAAGGAATCGTCGTAGAAGTACCGCCCTGAAATTCCAGGCTGTAATTCAGCGCACCAGCGCCGCGCCCGGACTGGACGCCCATAACCACCGCACCGCCCAGAATCAGTACGGCGGAAACAAGAAAGCAAAGATTCTTCTTCCCCAGAAAATCAACTGTTTTTCGCTCCTTCTGAACTCCGTAAAGCTTCTCACTCTTAAGTCCCAGTGCAAACAGCGCATTGAGCACCAGGCGTGTAACCACAAGAGCCGTAAACATGGAAATCACAATACCAAGCGCCAGGGTCTGTGCAAAGCCCTTCACGCTTCCCGATCCCCGAAGCCCCAGGACCACCGCCGCAATCAGGGTGGTAATATTGCCGTCCACAATGGCGGACAGAGCCTTTTTAAATCCGATTTTCATAGCGGAGCGCACCGTCTTTCCGGTAGCAAGCTCCTCCCGAATCCGGGCAAAAATAATGACATTGGCGTCCACAGCCATACCAATACTCAAGATAATACCTGCAATACCCGGAAGCGTCAGTGTCAGCTCAAAGGCATTTAACAGCACCAGCATCAAGGCCACATAGATTGTCAATGCGATACCGGAGGCCAGGCCCGGAAGCAGGTAAACCGCAACCATAAATATCAGCACCAGAACAAAGCCCACGGCTCCTGCCTTCAGACTGGAAGAAATGGCTTCCTCGCCAAGCTGTGCCCCTACAACCTTGGAACGCAGCTCCGTAAGCTCCAATTGAAGGGAACCGATTCGGATAGTGGAAGCGAGACGCTCCGCCGCCTCAAAGGACTCCATATTTGTAATGGAAGGATTGCCGCCCGTAATCTCCGCCTGAACCGTAGGCGCGCTGATCACTTCGCCGTCATAGACAATGGGAATCTGCAGACCGAGATTTTCCCTGGTCGCTTCCGCGAACTTCTCCGCGCCCTCGTCCGTCAGGGTCAGGGCCACCTCGTAGGAGTTCTTGCCCAGGTTGTCCGTATACCCTCTGGCTTCGGCGCTCTTAATGTCCGTTCCCTCAATAAGCACATTTCCTCTGATATCCTGAAACTCCAGAGAGCCGGGCCGTCCAAGCTCCTCCAGAATGGCATTGGCATCGGACACGCCGGGAATCTCGATGTTAATCCGGTTCCCTCCCTCCTGGTAAACCACGGCCTCGGTGCTGTAGCCCTCCACACGCTTCTGGAGCTTATAGACCGTATCATCCATCTGCTCCTGGGTGGGATTGTCAATCACCGTCTGATAAGTGATGCTGACACCGCCGGCCAGGTCCAGGCCCAGCTTAATATTTTTCGCCGCGCCGGTTTGGGTCTCTCCAAAGCCTACGGCCGCACCGTAGATCAGTCCCGCCGTAACCAGAGCAGTGAGCAGCAAGGTTAAAATTCCTGTGTTTTTCTTCATAGTACTAACTCAGCCTTCTTTCTTTTTTCTTCCATCCCTATGTTGCTTTTTTGTTCCTCACAGGGAGCTATATGGTATGCCTGCAAAGTTTACTTTAAATAAACCAGATCTCTCCGTCTTATCGGTATATGCCTGGGCGCAGTATTCAGGAGATATGCCTGGTGGAATCCGCCTTAATCAGGGTATGCATTGCTTTGTAATTAAGCATTTTCCCCATTTCCTGCTGTGGCTGCTTTGATCATAATGGCGCACTCCACACGTTTTCTCTGCAGCTCGCACCCGATATCATATGCATCATTGATGGAGCCGTGGAAATTGTAGGAATTGGCAGCGCAGCCGCCGCTGCAGTAAAATTTTGCAAAGCAGTTTTGACATTTTTCTTTGGCGTACACATTGCAGCTCTTAAATTCGTCCCGCAGATCCGTATTTTGAATCCCGTCGAAAACATTTCCCATAAGGAACTTCTCTTCTCCTACAAACTGATGGCAGGGATAGAGATCTCCCCAGGGCGTTACCGCCAGATATTCCGTGCCGGAGCCGCAGCCTGACAGACGCTTGTAGACGCAGGGGCCGCCGGTCAAATCAATCATAAAATGGAAGAAATTGAAATCATTTTCCTTCCCGTGACGCTTCACCATCTCAGCCGCCAGCCGATCATACTGCTCGCAGAGAACCGGAATGTCCTCCTCCCGAATTGCATAGGGCGCTTCGGGGGGCGCTACCACCGGTTCCACGGAAATCTGCCGAAAGCCCAGGTCCGCCAGATGGAGCACATCCTCGCTAAAATCCAGGTTATTCCGGGTAAAGGTGCCCCGGACATAGTAATTATTCTGATTGCGGCTTTTTGCCAGCTTTTGGAACTTGGGTACTACCAGTTCGTAGCTTCCTTTGCCGTTCCGGAAGGGGCGCATTTTATCGTGAACCTGCTGCCGGCCGTCAATGCTTAAGACTACATTGCTCATTTCCCGGTTGGCAAATTCCATTACTTCGTCATTGAGCAGCACTCCGTTGGTGGTCAGCGTAAAACGGAACTTTTTGCCGTGAAGCTTCTCCTGCTCCCGGCCATAGGCCACCAGGTCCTTGACCACCTGCCAGTTCATCAGCGGTTCACCGCCGAAGAAGTCTACCTCCAGATTCCGGCGGCTTCCGGAATTGGATATCAGGAAGTCTAACGCCTGTTTTCCCACCTCGTAACTCATCAGCGCACGGCGTCCGTGATATTCTCCCTCTTCCGCGAAGCAGTACTGGCAGGCCAGGTTGCAGTCATGGGCAATGTGCAGACACAGGGCCTTGACCACGGTGGAGCGTTTTTTGAAATCTATGATTTTGTCCCGATAGGTGTCCCCCGTAAACAGAGTTCCCTGTTTTTTCAGCTCTTCTATGTCCTCAAGGACTTCCCGGATCTCCTGTTCCTCATATCGATCCCGAAGCTTATCAAGGATTTCTTCCCGGCCGTATGTTTCGAAGAGGGCAATTGCCTCATAAGCCAGATCATCTACTACGTGAACGGCTCCGCTGTTTACATCTAACGCGATGTTGCAGCCGTTATTTCTATATAAATGGACCATCTTTGTCCCCTTTCTTCCGCACAATAAGGATGTCCCAAAAGCCTGCCTACTTCTTTGGGCTTTTGAGACACCCTTGTTTTTGTTTCTTGTGCTGTTTCTTATTTGTGATTCTCACAGGTCTGGTTGCCTACCGTGCAGGAAGTCTTGCATGCGGACTGGCAGGAAGTTTGGCACTCGCCGCAGCCGCCCTTTTTTACGGTATTCTGTAAAATCTGTGTGTTCAAAGTCTGAATGTGTTTCATCCTCTTCGCCCTCCTATTTTATGTTCCTATAATACATGGTAGCAGTATAGCACACTCCGCAGTAATTTAAAAGTATTTTTTTACCGGCCTGTTCATATATTGTCTTAAATAAGGGACTGTCATGCAAGGGACGGTTCCCCAGTATCTGATCCGGGGAGGAACACGATGGAAAAAGGAAAATCTTATCAGAACATAGCAATACGGATGCTGAAATCCCTTTTGAGCGCTTATATTATCACAGGAATCCTGCTTTTATTCCTGGCCCTTCTGCTGTATAAGTTTCAGCTTTCGGAACCTAAAGTCAATATCGGAATTATCATTGTATATGTGATTTCCAGCTTTCTTGGCGGCTTTTTGGAGGGTAAAATGATGAAGGCCCGGAAATTCCTGTGGGGCGCCGCCGCAGGGCTTCTCTATTTTGCTATACTTGCTCTGATTTCCCTTGCCGTAAACCAGGGCTTCGGAGGCGGGTCTTCCCACTTTGTCACCACACTGATCCTGTGCACGGCCGGCGGGACCTTAGGGGGGATGGTGTCTTAGTCCGGTGTCTTGGAGCAGTTTTTTTGGCTTTCTCATTCTATCGGCTCCACGCCAATCAGCAAGGCGGTTGGCGTGGGTGTGAGCAATAGCCCGCTGTGCCTTCTTTTTGCAGATTTCTTTTGCCGAAGATGTGTCAAAGCATGAGTCAAAACCAAAGCCGAAGCTAATGTGCTTTTTGCCAAAAGTTTGCTCCATACTTGCATTTCCCTTAAAAATATTGTATAGTAAAAAAGATACTTTATTACTGTCGAAACGGAACGGAGCTGCTTTTGCTCCACTTCCAAACGGCACATCATACAAAGGAGTGAACTTTTCTTGGATTCAAGTGACGCCATACAATTGGCCGTATTGCTGCTGTTGTTAGGTCTTTCCGCATTTTTTTCTTCTGCGGAGACTGCGTTAACTACCGTAAACAAAATCAGAGTTTTAACCCTGGTGGAAGAGGGGGACAAGCGTGCTCTGCGCCTTCAGAAAGTTCTGGACGAACCGTCGAAGATGCTCAGCGCCATTTTGATAGGAAATAATATTGTTAATATGAGTCTGTCCTCTCTCGGTACTGTCATTGCTACCAAAGCTTTCGGAAGCGCCGGAGCCGGTATCGCAACAGGTATTCTGACCTTCCTGGTACTGGTTTTTGGAGAGATTACACCGAAAACCTGCGCTACGCTTTCAGCGGAAAAGCTGTCCCTGCGGTTTGCCGGAGTGGTTTATACCTGGATGCAGATTGCCACGCCTCTTATTTTTATTATCAATGCATTTTCTATGGGCGTGCTGAAGCTTCTGCGGGTAGATCCCAATAAGCGCAATGATATTTATACGGAGGATGAGATTCGTACCATTGTGGAGGTCAGCCACCAGGACGGCGCTATTGAGAGTGAAGAGCGCAAGATGATCAACAATGTGTTTGATCTGGATGACCATCAGGCAAAGGATATTATGGTTCCCAGAGTGGATATGACCTTTTTAAATGTCAATGCTACTTATGAGGAAACCATTGAAGTATATAGAGAGAATTTGTTTACCAGGCTTCCGGTTTATGAGGAGCACCGGGACAATATTCTCGGTATTTTGAATGTGAAGGATTTGATTCTCTACGAGAATAAGGAGCATTTTGATGTGCGGCATATTCTCCGGGAAGCTTATTTTACACATGAGTTTAAAAAGTCTTCGGAGCTGATGATGGAAATGCGTGAAAATTCCATCAGCCTTGCGATTGTTCTGGATGAGTATGGGGCAACGGTGGGGCTTGTGACTCTGGAGGATCTTCTGGAAGAGATTGTAGGGGAGATTCGGGATGAGTATGACGGTTCCGAGGCGGAGCTGATTCAGAAAATCAGTGATTATGAGTACATTGTGGAAGGTTCTTCGAAGCTTGAGGATCTGCAGGACCAGATTGGTCTGGAGCTTGAGTCGGAGGATTATGATTCTATCGGAGGTATTGTGATTGAACTTCTGGACCGTCTGCCCCAGGCCGGGGAATCCGTGACTACGGAGAATGGGATTCGGTTGGTGGTGGATGAGGTGGATAAGAATCGGATTGATAAGGTGCATATTTATTTGCCGCAGGAGGTTGAGGAGGAAGAAACAGACGAAGAATCATAAGATTCCATATCATTGTCCGTTTTCAGCTATATAAACAAAAGAATATGGAGAGTGCTTCAGGACAGCTTTACGGCTTCCTGCGGCACTCTCCTTTTTATCCCATAAAGTAATTTCCTGCATTTGCAGCCCAGTGTATATTACAGACTGCCGATGCTATTCACATTTACAGCGGAAAGTCGCACACTCCGTCTCCCGGCAATCACAAGCCGATGCGCCTGCAATTCCGATGTGCTTTGCATGGCAGACACAATTCTCATTAAAGGTACATTCCTCCGCCTTGCAAGATACTTTTGTCTCCTTTGTCGGATAATCTACGGAGCTCTGATAATTCCCTTCGCCTCTCTCCCTGAAGCTGCTGCAGCAGGTATCTTTGGAATGTTTTGCATTATTGCCTTCCACTTGAATGTTATCCTTACAGCAGCTCTTTTCCTTGTTATACATGCAGCTTGTTACGGTACAGTCTAATCTTGTCATATTCATCTACCTCCATAAAAATATAAAAGTAGTATGTGCAGATTCCGCCTGTTTATACCTCCAAATTAAGCATCCAAAAGCCATTTTTCATAGCGGAAAGCTTATAAATGTTGAATCTTCTTCCTTTTTATAAAAACACCAGCCGTAAGTAAAATCAGGAAAATTATAGAAATTATTTTCCCTGCATGATAAAACCATGGTTCTTGATATCTTACCTTTACAAGTCCCTGCATTTCCCCGGAAATCCAAACACGCACCGTTCCCTGGTCACCAATTCCCGTTTTTAATCGTGTTCCGTTCTCCCCATATGCTGTGTAGTTAGGATAGTAGGTAAACGGCACATCCACCCACGCTTCCTCCCCCTTAATTCCTGTCTCCGGCAGCTTATAACAAAATTCTGCGGTCAAGTTCTCCGCTCTTTTACATTCGCTTAAGACAATTCCCTCCGAAGCCACAAAAGTATTGCTCCTGTTCCAGATGCGGTAACTGTTGGAATGAGGCACGTTAATAAAATACAGGACGTCTACCTGGCTCTGCTCCCTTTGGTACTGATTCTCTTTTGAATATTTAGGCATTGCCTCCTCACTGTAGCGGTTAATATAAATTCCGGCACACAAAAAGGCCAGTACACAGGCGCCGCCGCATACCAGCCTGCGGACCTCTTTTTCGGATGAAAAACGATAAAAGCCAACTGCGCACACCAGACAGAGAAGCACAGTCGAAAGGGAAAGGAAGCGCCACGGCAACTGAAGAGATGTCACGAGCCTGTAAATCACAGGGATCCCCTGCACTTTATCCCAGGGAAAAAGATCTGTAGACAGATAAATCCCCAAAATACTTAATCCCAGAGCTCCAATGCTTCCCTTTAACAAGCCATCCCTCTTCTCCTCACGAAGATACACATACAAAAATGCCAGTATACCCACAAGCATCACAAACCCCAGGGAACAGGGCATCTCTCCGCTGTTTTGTATTAAAGCCCAGGTACTCTTTGTCGGATTGGCTAAAATAAAGTCAAAAAGCTTCGGCAGAGTTACGGTCCACCAGCTTAAGATAATGTCTATGGAAAATACACGATAGGGGTAGATGGCATGGTGAAGCAATGGAAGTATCACTCCCAGATTCAACAGCACAGTACTGCCAGCTGCAAACAGCAACGCCTTCCAGCGTTTCTTTTCCCGCAAACGTCCCAGACAGCACAAACCGAAAATGCCGCCGAAGCACACAGTCAGCTCAACAGAAAGCACATGAGATTGAAGAACCCCTGTAAAGCCCAGGGCTGACAGATACCATTTTCTTGGATTTCCCAGAAACAGCTCATACATCCCCCACAAAACCAGCGGGAAGAAAATCATAGCCATAGCCTCCCCCACAGCTGCCCGGGTATACAAATCAATCAGACGATATACTGAAAGGGTATAAAGAAGCGCTGCTACAAGCCCTATTTTTCGAGAACGGGTCAACCCGGAAAAAGAACGATATGATACAAAGGCTGTAGCCGTGTTCATACCAATCAGCAGTACTTTATAGCAATTAACCAGGGATACACCAAGACACCCCAAAAGCGCTGGAAGATATAAAAACAACTCCGGGTAAAAAATAGGCGATCCATACCCGTATCCATGAAGCAGTGTACTATGAATCTTTACCGGAAATTGTCCGCTCTTTAATCCTTCCTGTATCCCCAGAATCCGGTTAAACTGATAATAAAGGTCATGGCCGTCCAATACATAATTATAGCTCAGAGGCAGACTTACCAAAATAATTGCCGCACTCAAAAGAAGCAGCGCCGTCTTTCCCTCCTTGTCAAGATATCCACCGCGCATCCTCCATATAAGAATCAAAACCGAGCACAAAAGGATAGCTCCCATCAGGCAGGGAATATCCGTATACATCGGTCTGACGGAAGCCAGATAAAAACCGCTTACATTGAAGCTGCCTTCCCCTCCGTAACCGATACGGACAGAAATATCCTCCATAGAATCCTCTATGTCAAAATGAATCTCCGTCAGCTCTCCCTCCTGTTTCAGAGATTCTTTAACTAAAAGCTCTCCCTCCGTATTATCTTCCTTTAATTTCCTGGGGCTGTAAATCTCAATGTAATTCTGCTCACTCTCTGACAGAGAAACTACCTGAAGCCGATAGCTTCCCTTTTGGAGTGTCACATGCACCGTCTCAGCCACAATCCCCGTATAACCGCTTCCTGACTCTGCTTTTAATACAGGTTCCTCCCCTTCCGTAAACAGAGCCGTACCTGCAGCCTCCGGACGAAGCTCCATCTCCGAAACCAGAAATTCCCTGGCATAATAAGAATCAAAAGGGATTCCTGCAGCAATCGCAAGCAATATAAGGGTAACTAATAAATGAACTTTATAAACTGATAAAAATTTTTTCATCGTTTGTCTCCTTTTCAGTAACGGCTCTGGCAAACCTTAAAGCCTCATCTCCTGTATTTTCCCTTCTGCCTCTGATTGTACAGCACCAACCAGGCACTTACCCGCTCCGCAAGCTCTGCCATCCCCACAGCCGCCATCGGCAGCAGCATCACAAAATAAGGTAGAATATAACGTCCCTTTGCTTCCCACATCATATGAAAGAGAAAGCCTCCTAAAACAGTAACCAGGAGCACCTGATCCTCCAAAGGCTTATCCCTCCAATAATAATACAGAATCCACAAAAAAACACCTGTAAAAATGAGACTTTGATACTGATTCATAAACCAGGTCATCAGAGTATGCAGCTTCCCCACATACATACTGTTTACAACACCGCAACGCTCCCATCCGTTGATATGGGTCATGGCAAAGCACTCATAAGTAGGATCATTCCATTGGCTGGTAAATTTCTCCCTGTAAAATTCCGCCATATAAAGGGGATCTGAACGAAAACCGGATACTGATGCTCGGATATCTTCCAAAGCTATAGCAGATGCCAGATCACTGTCAAATTCCGAGGCCCCCCAATAAGCATGAAGAATATATCCATTGGACCAGCCTGGCGCTCCCTCCCCTTTTTGCATTCCCATAGCCACATACAGTATCATAGGAGCTCCTTCGTTCAGTGAAACACCCGAACGCTCCTCATACAGACTGCACAGACCGAAGCGGGATAGCAAAAACACCACAACAAGAAGCCCTGCAGCAGCAAATGCCTTCCACTGACACTTTCCCAAGCCCGTAATCAGCCAGATACTCACAAAAGCAATCAGAAGAATCAAACTGTTATTGCGAATAAGGCAGGCCAAGGCGCAAGCAGCACAGCAGGCTGCCAGGCACCGTTTCTTTTCCCTTCTCTGATACTCCAGATACATCCAAACAGCCAAAAGGGAATAGGTAAGAGAAGGAATTTCCCCATATACAAAGGTTACATAGAAAAACAAGGGGAAACAGCAGGCCGCCAAAAGCAGGTAATATACAATTCCTCTCTTATCCTTTGCCAAAAGCCGAGTGATTCTATAACCGCTGTACACACACAGAACAGCTCCCAGACAATTGAGGTATTCAAATGCCTGAAAATTTCCATTTCCAAAACATGCAAATATTAATTCAATCAATGCTGTCAGCCCCAGCTGATGCGGATGAATAAATAAATATTTTTCGTAGGAGTCCTGGGTAAGCATGGAATAATCCCCATTTCGAAAGCCCTCCGCTGCTGTACACACAGATGCCTGATCCCCCACAGGAATACAACCTGCCCCTTTTACCCACAACACGCAGAAGCACAGGGTATAAAGAAGCACCAAGCCCAGCAAAATACGGATCCGCTTCTCCTTGCTGTCCTCCTTTAAAATCCACCTGGTAATCCATTCCATACAAAAGAGCCCAAAAGCGCACACAGCCAGTACCATGGGGACTATATCCCCCATCTCATAGGGAATTTCCTCATAGCTCGTTGAAAAATACACAGTAAAAAATAAACTAAAGCCCGTAAGCGCTCCAAAAAGAAGCAGGCCCAATATCGAAATTGTCCTATCTGCCAGCCTTAGCAGCTTCATCCTTCATCCCCCGCCCTTGAATCATTTCCTGCATCTGATATAAACCTCCTGCAGCCATGGGAAGCATCATTACAAAATAGGGAAGCACATACCGGGACTTGGCTTCCCACATCATGTGAAACAGAACGCCTCCAAGCACTCCGATAAGCAGAATATAAAACTCTAATGGTTCCTTATCCTTTCGTTTTCTTATCAAGAGAAACAGAACAGCTGCATAAATCAATAATTGATAAGCATCCATAAATCCCCGAAGACATGTATGAAATGCTCCCGTATAAAGCTTGTCACCTGCGCTGCTTCGTTCTCTGCCCCCTGTTTTATCATCTCCGCCTAGTTCTGCGGACGCATACGTCATTATAAAGCATCCATAGGTTGGTTCATTCCACTGACTGGTAAATTTTCTCCAACAAAAATCCAGGCCGTATGCAGGATTTAACAACAGTTCATTTGCCCGGCTTCGAATTTCAGCCCTTCCTATAGCAGCCGCCGCAAGTCCATCATACTTGCATACATCCTGATAAATGTAAATAGAATATCCATTGTACCAGCCTGCTTCCTTTTCTCCTTCCTGCATCCCCATCGCTATCCAAAGAACGTAAGGCATGCCGTCATTCAATTTCATTCCAGCCCTCTGTTCATAATAGCGGTTGAGTATCTGCTTGCTTCCTGCCACTCCTGCCAGCAGTATAAGAATACAGATTCCATACTGCCAGCGCCTCCTTCCAAGCATCTGCACAGCCAGAACCAGACATATGGCAATCAGCACAATCAGACTGTTGTTCCGCAAAATTGCCGCTCCGGCAATTCCCGCTGTCAAAAAAATCAGGCTGCTCTTCTTTCCCTTCTTCACATAACGCAGAAATTGCCAGATTCCAAGCATCGAAAGCAGTATGGACATCACATCTCCATATACATATGCGCTGTAAATGAAAAGAGGAAAACAGATTCCGGACAACAGCAAATAGTAAACAGCTGTTTTTCGTTCTTGGAAAAGCTGACGAACAATACAATATCCTATTCCAATACTTCCTGTCGCGCCCATTGCATTTAGAAGTTGAAAAGCAGTAACATTATTTGCACCGAATATCCGAAATACCAACTCCTCCCAAGCCGCAAGCCCCAGCTGAAAGGGATAGTAAAAAAGATATTTTCCATATTCCAGCCTTCCGTAATTTCCTTCCAAAAATCTCTGAGCACTCGTTACAACCATTATTTGTTCGGAAACTGGCTCACTTCTGGCTAACAATACCCAGACAGTTCCGAAAATCAGGCTCCATCCTAAGACAATTATAAGAAGAAGCCTTAGATTACGTTCTCTGCGGGCCTCCTCCTTTAGAATCCGCTTCACCGAAATCAAAAGAAGCATGCCTAACAGAAGCGCTATCGGAAGTGATAAAAAGTCAAACCTGTTATGCGGAATCTCCCCCTGATAATCCTTGGAAAAATATCTGGTAAATACGAATGCCGACATAGTTAACAATACAAAAACAATGATACATAGCCAATGAACTACATACCCGGAAAAGTATTCTAAATTAAATGAATTCCTTTTTCTGCTCATGTCTCTTCTCTTTTCTGCTCTGAATGTATTGTGCCAAATCCCAAAGCCCTGCTGCGGCTACAGGCAGCACCAAGACAAAATAGAACAAACCATAGCGTCCCTTAACCTCCCAAAAGATATGAAAAAGATAACCTCCCAGTATCGTTAACAGAGGTAAAACCTCTTCAATCTCTCTCTTCCTCCGGAGCCGCAATACAGCAAAACAGGATATCCCCAAAAATATCAGTGAATGATATCCATTCATCCAGAATTCCAATTTGGGTGTTTTGGGACTTCCCGCTGTTACTTGGCAGCCATAATCCGCATTATTCCACTGACTGACAAACTTTTGCTGAAAAAACCGGACTGCCGATACGGGATTTTCCGCAAAGCTTTGAATGGAAAGAGCAATTGCGGCATTTCCAATATCACGGGCCGCCTCCGGATTATAGCCAGCCTCCTCCTTGTAGATCCTTACCGGAAATTCATTCCACCAGCCAGCATTATCTCCTGTCCCCTGAAGTCCCATAGCTATCCAAAGATTCTTCGGCATAGCCTGATCAAGCGGCCACCCGCCGCGTACCTCATACAGCTTTGTCATAGCAGACTGTGAAATAAGAAGGGCCAGAATCATAGGGAACACCCAAAGAGCCGTCTTTCCTCTTTTTTCCGATAGGGACTTCAGCAGCATCACGATTCCTATGGCAACCGCTGCAATCAAAGCGTTATTTTTCATATATACGGCAAAGCACAGCCCTATAATCATCAGTACAATCTGCCAAATACGGCCTTCCTTCAGCCAAAGCAGCAGCATCCACAGTGCAAAGGCCGTCCAGGCTACCGCCAAAACCTCTCCGTAGATTACATTCGTATAAATAAGCAAAGGAAGACATCCTGCCGCCAGCACCAGAAAATTCACCTGAACCTTATCCCTGTGAAACAGCTTTTCCGTAACCTGAAAGCCGCAGAACACAAAGCCCAAAACACCTGCCGTATTTAAAATACGAAATGCCAGCAGGTTCTCATAGCCGAAGATCCGATATACCAGCTCCAACAAAAGCGCCTGGCCTGCCTGGTGAGGATAAGTATATAAATAGTCCATAGCGCTGAGCGGAACATCACCGTTTGCAAAGCCCCCTGCCAGAGCATGAATATACAATGGATCTCCCCGCAAGGCACTCCCCGCAAACAGGTTCCAGCACATACAGAAAATAAAGCAGTGAACCAATACAGCTCCCAGCAGGCAGCAGATATTACGCTTTCGATGCTCTTCCTTTTGCAGAATCCATTTTCCCACATAGTTTAAAATAACAAGGCTCATCACCACAAACAGAAGAACCGACAAAAACGGATCCTTCACCTCTGTCGGAATCTCCAGATCATTACTTTTATAACAGGTGGTAAAGAACAAGCCGTACACAAAGAGAAACACGCTTGGAATCCCGGAGGCCAGCAAAATCACATTTCCGGCCAAAGACTCCAATTTTCCCACAGACAAAGCCTTTGCAAAGCTTTGAACGGCCGCTTTTTTCTCCGGATGCTTCTCCCAAAAAATCCGTAATATTTTGAAAAGATGTTCAAAGCCTATGGCCGCCAAGACAATATAACAATTGCTCCTTATCAGGCATGCAATGTTAATCGCCGCCGCCATAAATTCCATCTCCTTCCGGTCTTGCTTCTCCAGATAACACAGCAAGCCATAAACCACGGCATAGCAGCAAGTAAAAGCCAGCAATATCCGTATATTCCGCTCTTTCTTCGCTTCGTCCTTAAACAGCCATTTTCCAACATAAAAAAGCAGCAGCAGGATAAGAACCATCAAAAAGAGATTCCATGCTAACGGATCCTTTACCCGTTCTAGCCGCTCCACATTATTGGCCTCAAACTCCTCCGTATACAATAAGCTGGAAGCGGACAGAAAAAAGAACAATACCATGCCAATCACAATTACGGCCCGACTGCAAAAATATTCAAATTTTTCCATATGAAGGGTCTTAATAACCATTGGCCTTCTCCTTACTCCTACTTAAAATAAGCCACCCCGGACTCAAAGATCTTCATATCCTGCTCCCCGTAAATATTCACGGCCACGGCCTCGTCACGCCGCTCCGAGTGAGCCATCTTCCCCAGCACCCGCCCGTCCGGGCTTGTGATTCCCTCAATGGCAGCATAGGAGCCGTTCACATTCCAGTACTCATCCATAACAGGCTCGCCCTCCAGATTTACATACTGGGTCGCCACCTGCCCATTGGCGAAGAGCCGGTCAATCCATTCCTTATCGGCCACAAAGCGTCCCTCTCCATGGGAAGCCGGATTTACATAAGTCTTGCCGAGCTCCGCAAGCTGAAGCCAGGGAGACTTGTTGGAGGCCACACGGGTATAAACCATCTTCGACACATGGCGGTTAATGGTATTGAAGGTCAGCGTGGGCGAGTTCTCTGTCTGTCCCACAATCTCCCCGTGAGGTACAAGCCCCAGCTTAATCAAAGCCTGAAAACCGTTGCAGATGCCCAGAGCCAGTCCGTCGCGCTCCTTCAGCAGCCTCGTTACAGCCTCCTTCATCCGCTCATTCCGAAAAGCCGTGGCAAAGAACTTGGCCGATCCGTCCGGCTCGTCGCCCGCGGAAAAACCGCCGGGGAACATAATAATCTGCGCCTGATTAATGGCTTTTTCAAAAATCTCCACCGACTCCCGGATATCCTCCGGTGTCAGATTGCGGAATACTCTCGTAATCACATCCGCACCGGCCCGCTCAAACGCCCTGCCGCTGTCATACTCACAGTTCGTTCCCGGGAATACGGGAATAAATACTGTGGGCCTTGCTGTCTTATGCCGGCATACATACACCTGATCCGCCCGGAACAACGCATCCGGCGCCTTCTCCTTCCCCGGAACTGCTATGGTCGGAAATACCTTTTCCAGCGGAGCCGTCCAAGTCTCTAATGCCTCATCCGTCCCGATATACATATCGCCGTAGGCAAAGCCGCTCTCGGTCACCTCGCCTACTACCGTATAGGTAACTGCCAGCTCGCCCACCTTACCGTCCGGAACCTCCGCCACGATATTGCCAAAGCCTGCGGTAAACAGGTCTCTCTTATCCACATTGTGCTCAAGCCTGACACCGAGTTTATTTCCAAAGGCCATCTTGCTCACGGCTGCCGCCAGACCCTTGCCGTCCAGGGCGTAGGCGGAAATAATTCTTCCTTCCTTCACATCCTGGAAGAACCTGCCGTACAAATCCTTAAGCTGCTCATAATCCGGCAGATCGTAAGCGTCTCTGTCTATGGAAATGAGCACCAGCTTATTGCCGGCCTTCTTAAGCTCCGGCGTAATGATATGCTTATGGCTGGCAATGTCCACCGCAAAGGAAACCAGCGTGGGCGGAACGTCTATCTCGTTAAAGGTGCCCGACATGCTGTCCTTTCCGCCGATAGAGGGAAGCCCGAAGCCAAGCTGCGCGCTATACGCCCCCAAAAGCGCCGCAAAAGGCTGACTCCAGCGATGGGGATCTTCGGTCATACGCCGGAAATATTCCTGGAAGGTAAAACGAATCTTCCGGTAATCACCGCCTGCTGCCGCAATTCTTGCCACAGACTCAATCACCGCATACACAGCTCCGTGATAAGGACTCCAGCTGGACAGATAGGGATCAAAGCCATAGCTCATCATGGTCACCGTATCTGTCCTGCCCTTTAAAACAGGAAGCCTGGCAACCATGGTCTGCGTCTCCGTCAGCTGATATCTTCCGCCGTAGGGCATAAATACGCTTCCGGCGCCGATGGAGGCGTCAAACATCTCCACCAGACCCTTCTGGGAGCAGACGTTCAGATCCTTTAAGGTATCCAGCCATTTTGCCCGAACATCCTCCACTTCATTTCTTACAAAATACTTCCGTTCCTCCTCCGGCAGATCCACGGCCACCGCAGTCTCCTGGTGCGCACCGTTGGTATCCAGGAAGGCTCTGGAAATATTAACAATCTCCTTTCCTCTCCAAATCAGAACCAGCCGGGGCTCCTCCGTCACATGCGCA
Source organism: Clostridia bacterium (assembly GCA_910576325.1). GTDB lineage: Bacteria > Bacillota > Clostridia > Lachnospirales > Lachnospiraceae > Laedolimicola. Next base: position 73,574 of record CAJTIM010000005.1, on the reverse strand, counting down.
ACCGTCACGGCCTCCAGATTTTCCTCCTTTGCAAAAGCAAGAAAGGCTTCCTCATCCTTCTTATCCACAACAACGGCCATACGCTCCTGGGACTCGGATATGGCAATCTCCGTTCCGTCCAGTCCCGCATATTTCTTAGGTACAAGATCCAGATTCACCCGAAGACCGGCCGCCAGCTCTCCGATGGCTACGGACACGCCGCCTGCGCCGAAGTCGTTGCATTTCTTTATCAGCCGTGTTACCTCCGGACGGCGGAACAGTCTTTGAATCTTCCGTTCCGTGGGTGCATTTCCCTTCTGCACCTCGGCGCCGCAGGTCTCAATGGATGCCTCCGTATGAACCTTGGATGATCCGGTCGCGCCGCCGCAGCCGTCACGACCTGTCCGGCCGCCCAGCAGTACAATCAGATCTCCCGGATCCGAGGTCTCCCGGATTACGTCCTTCCGTGGCGCCGCACCCATCACCGCGCCAATCTCCATACGCTTTGCCACATAATCCGGATGGTAAATCTCCTTCACATAGCCCGTTGCAAGGCCAATCTGGTTGCCGTAGGAGCTGTAACCGCCGGCCGCTCCTCTTACCAGCTTTTTCTGGGGAAGCTTGCCCTTCATGGTATCCTTTACGGACACGGTGGGATCGGCCGCTCCCGTCACGCGCATGGCCTGGTACACATAGGTACGCCCCGACAGCGGATCCCGGATGGCTCCTCCCAGACAGGTGGCCGCACCGCCGAAGGGTTCAATCTCCGTGGGATGGTTGTGGGTCTCGTTTTTAAAATTCACCAGCCATTCTTCTGTCTGTCCGTCTATCTCCACAGGCACCACGATGGAGCAGGCATTGATTTCCTCCGACTCCTCCTGATCCTCCAGCTTCCCCTCCGCCTTCAGCTTCCGCATAGCCATAAGTGCCAGGTCCATTAAACATACAAACTTATCCTTCCGGCCTTTGAAAATCTCCTCCCGATCCGCAAGATACTGCCGGTACGTATCCTCCAGAGGCTTCCGGTAATAGCCCTCCCCAAAGGTTACATCCTTAAGCTCCGTGGAAAAAGTGGTATGGCGGCAGTGATCCGACCAGTAAGTATCCAATACGCGAATCTCCGTCATGGAGGGTTCCCGCTTCTCCTCCTCACGGAAATACTTTTGTATATGAAGGAAATCCTTGAAAGTCATGGCAAGGTTAAAGGATTGATACAGCTCTTTAAAGGCTCCCTCCTCCATTCGGCAGAAGCCTTCCAGGATTTTTACATCCGCCGGCTCCTCGAATTCCGTTATCAGGGTTTCCGGCTTTATCATATCCGTCTCCCTGGAATCCACCGGGTTGATGCAGAAGCTCTTGATGGCGGCAAATTCCTCTTCGGAAACGGAGCCCGTAATCACATAGGTCGTGGCTGTCCGAATCTCCGGCTCCTCGTCCTCCTTTAAAAACTTCACGCACTGTACCGCAGAATCCGCTCTCTGATCAAACTGGCCCGGAAGGTACTCCACGCTGAATACACGGGCGTCTTCCCCGGTCTCAAAAGCTTCCTCATAGAGCATGTCCACGGGAGGCTCGCAGAATACGGTCCGGCAGGCCGCCGAAAATACCTCATCGGAAATATTCTCCACATCATACCGGATCAGCACACGCACCTCCGATACGCCGTCAATCCCCAGATAGCTCTTAATCTCTTCCTTAAGCTCCTTTGCCTTTACCGCAAATGCCGGCTTTTTTTCCACAAAAATTCTTCTTACACTACCCATACACGACCTCCTGTATTTTCCTGCTATGCCTTAGTATTCCTAGTATACCACATATTTCTTATCTCAACAATCATAGCATAAAACTTCTAATAAGTATAATTAATAAATTTAATCTTATTTATAATTTTATCTAATAGCATTTAGCCAATACCTGTGTTATAATTTAAGAAACTCATATTTGAAATGCAAAATGGTTTAAAATTCCAATATACGGGGAGAAATGCAATGAATCTGCTTCGACAATACAAAGGCCAGTTACTGATTACCCTTATTCTTTTTCTTGTTATCCTTTTTATGCCCTTTCAGGATTATACGGAACGCACCTTTCCCCTGGAGGAGATGAATTATCCGGAGGATGTCATAGGTCTTGTCCAGACAGAGAACGGTCTTCTCTGTGTTCCGGATAACGCCGGCTCCGTTACCCTTACCAGCAGCCGCTATTACTTTAAACAGGGCACATATGAAATTACCTTTGATGTCCGATCCCATGCGGAGGGCAACCGGGTGGAGGTGGTGGATCCTCTTTTTGTTCAGCCTGACAACACATCAGGCAAAGTCCTTGCCTCCGCTCCCATTCCCACCACGGGAGAGCTTGTTCATCTGACCTTTACCGTTGACGAATTTTCCCAATGCGTTCAGTTCCTTGTACACACGGAAAGCGCTACGGAGTATGCCAGCGCCTATCTTATGTCTCAGAGGGGCTTGTATCGGGATCCCTATATCTATGGGGGACTGCTGCTTTTTGCTTCCGCCCTGCTTTTTATTTACCGCACACGCAGAAAGATGCGCCCGGAGGTTCTGGTTCTTCTGGCCTTTGCCGCCGTCTGGTCCTGTCTGCCTCTCTGCTTTACCTGGCTTTTGCAGGGTCACGATTTATTCTTTCATTACGGAAGGCTTTTCAATCTTTCCCAGGAGCTTGCCCAGGGTCATTTTCCCGTGCGGATTCATTCAGGCATGTACCGGGGCTTTTCCTACATGTGCTCCGTCTTTTATCCGGAATTCTTCCTCTATCCCTTTGCCTTTTTAGGGATGCTCGGAATGTCGCCCATTGGCTGCTACAAGCTTCTGCTGGCCGGAATCAATTTTGCCACGGCAGGGGTTTCCTATTACTCCTTCTCCCGGCTGTTCCGTTCCCGGACCCCCGGACTTGCCGCCGCTTTTCTCTATACCCTCTCCATGTATCGGTTTATCAACCTGTATACAAGAGCCGCCGTGGGAGAGATTCTGGCTACGATCTTTCTCCCCTTGCTCCTGCTTGCCATGTATCAGCTCTTTCTGGGAGACTCCCGCAGGTGGTTTACGGCTGCTCTGGCTTTTACGGCCCTCTTTCAGTCCCATCTGATTACAACAGAGCTTTCCATCGGTTTCTGTATTATCTTCGGACTGTGGAACATCCGGCGGCTGAAGGATAAAAAGCGCCTGCTGCATCTGGTTCTGGGCGCCGTGTCCACTCTGCTTCTGAACCTGTGGTTTATCCTTCCTTTCCTGGATCATATGAGATATGACGTATGTGCCCTCAACGATGTAAGGAATCTTGCGGGCTATTCCCTCTATCCGCTCCAGATCTTTTCCCCGACTGCCATGAACCCTGCCGGGGAAGCATTGGGACGGGGAGGCATTGCCGGAGAAATGCCCTATGCCATCGGCCTTCCCCTACTGTTTGGCTGTCTCCTCTTTGTATTTACCTGGCTTCAGAAAAAACACAAGGATTTTCATTTGAAGCTGGGAGCATGCGGTCTGATACTCGGTATTCTGTGCCTTTATGCCTCCTCCTGCTATTTTCCATGGGAAGCCGTGCAGCGTATCGGCATAATCAACCGGCTGGCGGGAAATATCCAGTTTGCTTCCCGCTTTCTGCCCTTTGCCACACTGTTCCTGTGCCTTACCTCCGCTGTGGGAATCTGCGAATTTTTCAAATCCCGGGATTCCCGGAAGCTGCTTTTTATCCTATGCGGGCTTTTGACGGCGTATACCACCGGAAGCTTCCTCTCCTCCTACTCCAATGACGCCCCCGCATTTGTTTCCTGGGAGAATCAGATGGATCATGTGATGGATACGGACACCCTTTACCTGCTCAGCGACAATCATGAATATTTCAGTGTGCGTAAGATGTGGCTTCAGGATGTGACCTTTACGCCCTCGGAGCAGGTAACTCTCACGGACTGCTCACGCAGGGGTACGGACGCAGCATTTACCTATGCCAAAGGGGAGGGTGTCTCCGACGCCTATGTGGATGTGCCCTATAACTACTATCCCTATCTGCGCGCCTATGACAGTGCCGGCAACCGGCTTGAAACCAGTCACGGAGAGCTGATTCGCTTGCGGGTTCATCTTCCCGATGCTTTGACGGATACCGTGACCATACGCTTTGAGCTTCCGGGCTATTACCGGGCGGGTGATGTAATTTCCCTTCTTACCGGAGCGCTTTTCCTTGCCCTTTGGATACTTTCCCGCCGTTCCCGTCCTCAAAAGGCGGAACCCCTCACTGCCGAACAGGCTTAAAGCTTTGATAGGGGAAAGGATTGAGCTATGGATATTAATTATGAGCTTTACAAGGTCTTTTACCATGTAGCTGTTTCCCTGAGTTTTTCCGAAGCCTCCAAGCAGCTTTTTATCTCTCAGTCCGCCGTAAGCCAGTCTGTCAAGGTTCTGGAAAAGAAGCTGAACCAGAAGCTTTTTATCCGCAGCACCAAGCGGGTCAGGCTGACGCCGGAGGGTGAGGTTCTTCTGCGCCATATTGAGCCTGCCATCCATCTCATACGGCGGGGGGAAAATCAAATTCTTGAAACCCGCTCCTTAAACGGCGGCCAGCTTCGTATCGGTGCCAGCGATACCATCTGCCGTCATGTGCTGGTTCCCTATCTGAGCCGGTTTCATAAGGAATTTCCGGGGGTACACATCAAGGTGACCAACCGGACTTCCATCGGCTGTGTGGAGCTTCTGGAAAGCGGACAGGCGGACTTAATTTTCACCAACTATCCCAACTCCCATCTGGAACATTCCGGACCATTAAAAAAAGTCCTGGAATTCCAGGACATTTTTCTGGCTAACCGCAATTATTTTCATCTGGAGCATCAGAGACTTTCCTTTCGGGAGCTGTTAAACTACCCGATACTCATGCTGACTCGAAAAAGCACCACCAGCGAATTTCTCCATAACCTGTTTCAGCAGCACCAGCTGGATTTGGTTCCGGAGATTGAACTCAGCAGCAATGATCTGCTCCTGGATATGGCCGCCATCGGCCTGGGTATTGCCTTTGTACCGGACTACTGCAGAAAAAGCGCTTCCCCGGATCTGTTTCCCCTTACGCTCACGGAGGCTCTGCCCAAACGTCAGATTATGCTCGTCCACAATGAACAGCTTCCCTTAAGCCCGGCGGCCGCCGCTTTTATCCGGCTCTTTTCCCAAAACACTCCAGAACTCTTCCAAAAGCCGTGATGTATCGGAAAGCGTACACATCTCATACTCCTCCCATTCCAGCGGGTAAAGGCGCTTATACTCACTGTTTAAAAAACGCTCGTCCAGGAGCAGCACAATCCCCTGATCCTCCGGCGTGCGGATTACCCGGCCCGCCGCCTGCAAAACCTTATTCATGCCGGGATAACGGTAGGCATAGGCAAAGCCATCCATTCCCTGAGCCTCATAAAAATTCTTCAGGATTTCCCTCTCATTGCATACCTGCGGCAGTCCTGTTCCTATAACGGCCGCTCCAATCAATGCCTCTCCCTTGAGATCAATCCCCTCGGAAAAGATCCCCCCCATCACGCAGAAGCCAAGCCGGCTCTTTTCACGAGCGCTGCTCTCCTCACGAAATCCCCTTAAAAACTCCTCCCGCTCCTCCTCATTCATACCCGGACTCTGGATAAGACATTCCGCCTCATCTCCCCCATATAGCTCAAGAAATATCTCATAAACCTCCAAAAGCATCCGGTAGGAGGGGAAAAATACCAGATAATTTCCTTTTCTGCTCTTAACCATAGCCTCAAGATAGCCTGCCATCCGCTCATATTCCTCCCGGGAGCGCCTCGTATACCGGCTGCTCACATCGCGGCCAATCAAAATAAGCCGCTGCTCCCCGGAAAACGGCGAACGGGCGTAAACCGCGTAGTCCTCCTCGTCTCCAAGCAGATGTTTATAATAGGGCATGGGAAGCAGAGTAGCCGAAAAGAAAACGGTACTGTTCCCCTTATCCAGACATTCTCTCAGATTTTTGGCTGTCTCTATACAGAAAAGCTTTAAGCGGAAGCGGCCGTCCTCCGAAAACTCGCTGTAAACCACATAGCTTTCGTCCAGGCGGTCATAGATGTTCAAAAAATCCCGAAGTCCGAACCAGAACTCCTGCACCTCCTTTTGAAGCTCCGGCTCCAATCCCTCCTCCAGCATGGCTTCCAGCTCTCCCATCAGAGACATCACCATCAGTGAAAAAGCACCCACGTCATCATGAAGCCGGTAGGTAGCACATTCCCGTTTCAAATCCAGCAGATAACGGTTGCAGCGCTCCAGACCGCGTTCCGCCTTCCGATAACGCCCCTTAATCCTGCGCTTCAGCTCCAGAAAATCCTCCTTGCAGAGAGCGGCGCTGAACATTTCCCGCCCCCGCTCCACCAGGTTATGAGCCTCATCAATCAAAAAGAGATACTCTCCCTTTACACCCTCAGAGAAAAAGCGCTTCAGGCGCACATTGGGATCAAAAACATAATTGTAATCGCAGATTACGGCGTCTGTCCAGTCAGACACATCCAGGCTCATTTCGAAGGGGCAGACCTGATACTCATGAGCCCAGGAGAGAAGCGCTTCCCTATTCAGGTTATCCGGCCCCTCCGTCAAAAGCCGGTAGACGGCCTCATTTACTCTGTCGTAATGCCCTTTTGCATAGGGGCAGCAATCGGGATTGCAGTCCGTTTCCGTGCAGATGCATAATTTTTCCTTTGCCGTCAGGGTTACGCTTTTGAGGCGGAGTCCCTTGTCCCTGAGTATCCCAAGAGCATCCTCCACCACGGTTCTTGTTATAGTCTTTGCGGTCAGATAAAAAAGCTTGTCTCCAAGCCCCTCTCCCATGGCCTTTACGGCAGGAAATACCGCGGACATTGTTTTTCCCACACCGGTAGGCGCCTGGATAAAGAGGCGCTTTTTCCTGGCTATGGTGCGGTACACGCCATAGGCCAGATCCTTCTGGCCCTCCCGGTACGGAAAGGGAAATTCCAGAGGACGGATGCTTTCTCTTAAGGCGGCGCGCCACTCCGCCTGAAACACGGCCCATTTCTCATACTCCTTCATAAGAGCCTTAAACCATTCCTCCAGCTCCGATAGCCCATAGGAAAAATAAAAGTATTTGAGCTCCTCCGTCTCAAGATTGCAGTAGGTCATCCGCACCCGAATCCCGGAAAGCTCCTGTTGGGTCCCATAGATATAGGCATAGCACATGGCCTGAGCCTTATGGACCTCCGCCGGAGCCTCCAGTAAGCTCACATCCCGGCAGACGCCCTTGATCTCATCCACCGTTGCCAGGCCGTCATCCATAAAAATTCCGTCAGCCCGGCCCTCAACGATACAGTCAAAGCTCTCCATGGCCGCCTGATATTTAAGCGGAACTTCTGCCTGATAACCCGCTCCCATGCGCTTCTGGAGCTTTCTGTGAAGACGGCTTCCCGCCTGCATGGCTTCCCGCTCCGCCCTTTTTCCTCTTCGATTGTCCAAATCTCCTCCCCGCAGGATGAATTCCACCAAACTGCGGACGGATATCTTGATTACCGTTCTATTATTTTCCATAAGAGTATTCTAACAGACATGAAAATACTCTGCAAGTCTTCACTGACGGCAAGCAAAAGCAGAGACCGCAAAATAAGACAACCGGCTTTCCCATAAGGAAACGGCTGACGGCTTATTTTGCGGCCTTCATTTTTACATTCTATATTCTGTTTTTACGTTTATGCCGCGGCGAACTTTGCCAGGACCTGATTGAATGCGTGGTTGTCACCATGGCAGCGGACAGTCAGTATACGGCTCAAATCCAGGCTCAAAACTCCCAGTATTGATTTGGCATCAATCAAAACCCGATTGTAGGAGACATCCACATCAAAGTCACATTGGCTTGCTCCGTACACGAATTCCTTTACATCCTCAGTGGCATTCAATCTAATTTTCTTTTCCTTCATTTTCATCACTCCTCAAAGCCAAACAAAACAATAGTTTCGATGGAGGTATTATGACAGCAAGACCATGATTTGTCAATCCTGCCTGTCTTTTCCTCCCTTCCCCCTAGACTTCCCCTTTTTTATATAAAATATACAATTTTTTGGGGCTTTCCACGGCGGCTTTTCCGCAATTTCAAAAATGAAGATTTTTCCAGCTTTTCCATAAAGCAAATTTTTTGAAAAAATTGAAATTTCTGTCAGGAGATTTTCTACTTAATCCAGGGATTCTATCAGGATCAAAACACCGGATTTTATGCGGATCAGAGCTTCCGCTTCCACAATCTCGTTGCTGACTCCAAGGCCGGCGCTTCCGGTACTGGTAAAGGTATGGTTGCGGAGAGGATATTTAAAGCCTGTCAAATCCACGCCCTCCGCCTGTGTGGTCAGCGGAATGAGAGATACGAAACGGCCGTATTGGCTGTCCCTTCTCAAAACCGTATCCTCCCCGATCAGACGAATCCGGTTATGTTCATCTACCATCACACAGTCCGCTCCGGCCGTTTTTGCCAGCATCATACTCTGGATGTTGCCCAGCACATGATCCAGGCGGCTTCCCGTCCCCCCCAGAATCACGATGGAACCGCATTTGAGCTCCAGCGCCAGCTCAATGGCAATCTGCGTATCCGTGGAATCCTTCACCGGATTGAAACGCCGGATTTCAATGTCTTCCCTGCTCCGGTAATACTCCTCCAGACCGGGTCTTACGGAATCAAAATCACCTACAATATGCGTAGGCGTTATCCCGTATTCATACAGAAATCCCAATCCGCTGTCCACACCTATCACAGCGTCAAATTTCTTGTCTTTACAAAAAGAAAGGGCAAAATCCGGATCGATCCTGCCCCCGCTTACTATCAAAGCTCTCATGAATTCATAGCCTTTAAAAAGTCTTTCACGTTCTGTTCCACATCGCCGCCAAATACGGCGGAGCCTGCTACTATAACATTGGCTCCCGCATCTAAGACCTTTCCCACGTTGTCCAGCTTGATTCCGCCGTCTACCTCGATATCGATATTCAGCCCCCGCTCGGTAATCCATCCGCGCAGCTCCCGAATCTTCCGCGTACAGCTTTCAATATACTTCTGTCCTCCAAAGCCCGGATTTACCGTCATCAGAAGCACCATGTCCAGGTCCTCCAGAATATACTCAAGGGCGGTCAGAGGCGTGGCCGGATTCAGCACTACGCCGGCCTTCGCTCCCTGCTCCTTAATGGACGCAATGGTGCGGTTCAGATGGGGGCAGGCTTCCGCATGGACGGTAACAATATCCGCTCCGGCCGCCACAAATTCTCCGATATAGCGATCCGGGTCGCAGATCATCAGGTGGACATCAAATACCAGATCCGTCAGCTTCCGTATGGACTGAATAATAGGAAATCCCAGGGACAGACTGGGCACAAAGGCCCCATCCATTACGTCGATATGCAGATACTGGGCCCCTGCCCGCTCTGCCTTTTTTACATCCTCCCCCAACGCCGCAAAATCTGCGGAGAGAATGGACGGTGCAAGCTTGTTCATAAGTTAGTACCTCCTTTTGTTCTTTATTTCCTCATATAAGCATTTATAATTCTCATAGCGTATCCTGCTGATTTTCTTTTGTTCCAGGGCTTCCTTTACCCTGCAGTCCGGCTCATGTATATGTACACAGCCCTGAAATCTGCAGCCTTGTTCATACTCCTGAAATTCCGGAAAATAGTCCTTTAAATCCTCTTTTTCAAGCTCTGGCAGATATACCGAACTAAATCCCGGCGTGTCGCAGATATAACTCTCCCCGTCCAGTGCAAAGAGCTCCGAATGACGGGTCGTATGCTTTCCTCTTTCAATCTTCTCGCTGATAACGCCTGTCTCCATCCCTGCTTCCGGATGCAGCAGATTGATCAGAGAGGATTTTCCTACGCCGGAGGGACCTGCAACTGCTGTTGTCTTTCCCTGAAGCAGACCGCGCAGCTCCCCGATTCCCGTCTCCTCCATAGCGCTGGTAAAGCGGATTTGATAGCCGGCTCCCCGATATGCCTCCTGCAGAAGGGCAAGCTCCTGCTGCGATACCATGTCCTGCTTGTTAAAACAGATCATCACGGGCACATCCTGATACTTCATCAGGATCAGGAAGCGATCCAGAAGGTTGAAATTCGGCTTTGGCTTTGCCGCTGCGAAAATGACAAGAGCCTGATCCATATTTGCTACGGCCGGGCGTACTAAGGCGTTCTTTCTTGGCAGCAGCTCTTCGATGCTGCCGGTCTTTTCCTCTTCGTTAAGAATGGTCAGGCGGACGTTGTCGCCTACTAAGGGTTTGATCTTCTGATTCCGGAAGATTCCCTTTGCTTTACATTCATAGATGCCGGATTCTGCTGTGTGGACATAGTAGAATCCGGCTATTCCTTTTATTATTTTTCCTTGCATGGGCTGTTTACGTTTAAGGACTTGGTGTTACAGAGGGGATTTGAAATTCAGTACCGCATCTTGTACATTTTACCGTATCTCCCTCTTTTGCTCCGTCAGGTGGCTGATGGCTTCCATCCGAACAAGTCGGAACCGCCGCATATACTTTAACAGAAACTGAAGTTCCTTTATTCTGGCTTCCTGAATGACTTTGCCAATAAACCACACCATTCTTTTTATAGTCCGGTGCAATATCTCCATTAGCTGAGCCGCCCCAAGCCAACCCTGCACCAATTATCGCACTCTTCGCTTGATCCGCTGTCATTCCGGAAAGATTTGGAACACTAACTGTTTCCACTGGCTTCGGCCCAAGGCTGACAACAATATTCACCGTGCTTCCGACCTTTACCGTGCTTCCGTTCCCCGGCGAATAGGTGATTACATTTCCCTTGGCAACGGTATCATGATACTGTTCCGAACGTGATACTTTTAACCCCTTCTCGGTCAGATAGCTTGTAACAGCGCTTTCACTGCTGCCATTCTTTTCCGCATTGCCAATATAAACCTCTTTTATCTCCTTCCCCTTGCTCACCTCATAACTCACGGCCGTATCCTTGGGAACCTTTTTCCCCTTCTCAATGCTCTGGGAAATAATACGTCCCTCCTCCACGGTATCGCTGAAGGCCGAACGCGCCGTGCCGGACTTCAACCCCGCATTTGTCAGGGCATTCTTGGCTTCCGCCTCCGTAAGTCCCAGAATGGAAGGCACCGTTGCCTCTTCCTCGTCTTCCTTCGGCCCCTTGCTCACAATCATGCGGATTACGCTGCCCTTGCTAGTCTTTCCTCCTGCCTTCGGTGTGATGGAAATAACCGTTCCTTCCGCAATCTTGTCGTCAAAAGCTTCGGTCAAATCCACGGTAAAGCCCAAATCCTCCAGAGCCTTCACAGCCCGCTCCCGGGTATAGCCCTCTACATCCGGAATCGTAACCTCCTCACCGTCTCCGCAGATATCCACAACAATGGTGCTGTTAGGCTCTATCTTTGTGCCCGCCTCTATGCTCTGGCCGATAATCTGTCCCGGCTCATACTCCGTGGAGGCCCTTGTCTCACCCAGCTGAATCCCCAAATTCAGGCCGTTCAGTACCTCTTTTGCCTCGGAATAGCTCTTGCCGCGAAGATCCGGAACCTCTACTTCCTCGTCCTCATCCTCCTCGCCGTCCAGCACATCCTCAATCTGAGGCTCATTGTTATCCTTCGGCTTCTTTCCCTTACCAAAGCCAAAGATCTTCGCTATAATGAAGATGATAATAATAACAATAATTACCGCAGCCACAATGCCGCCTATGGTCATAATCTTTTCCAGCTTCGGATCTAAGATGCCGCCGTCATCCTCCTCATCTTCCTCGTCTTCCTCATCATAACCGTCATAATCCTCGTCATCGTACTCATCATCGTCGTATTCATCGTCATAATCGTCGTCGAAAAAGCCCTCGTCATCTTCCCCAAAATCCTCCGGGTAAGAATCCGAAGAAACCCGCCCGGTCTCTTTCTTAATTCTTGACACCTCATCCCGGGAAATGGCGACTGTCTTTGCACCGTCAGGCAGAATCTCCTTCACAAAATTCACATCTGGCGTAACAAGGGACTGCTTTAAATCCGCCGTCAGATCGGATACATTGGCATAACGGCGATCCGGGCTCTTCTCCGTACATTTTAAAATAATGTGCTCCAAACTCACCGGAATATCGGAGGCATATACCCGCGGAGACACAATATCCTCCTGCAGATGCTTCACCGCCACCACCACCGTGGTTTCTCCGTCAAAAGGCACTCGTCCCGTAACCATTTCATACATCACAATGCCCAGGGAATAAATATCACTCTTTGCATCGCTGTAACCGCCTCTTGCCTGCTCCGGAGACGTATAATGAACGGAGCCCATGGCATCGGAGGTATTGGTATTGGAGGACACGGACTTTGCGATTCCGAAATCCGTCACCTTCACCTTGCCCTCCCGGGAGATGATAATATTCTGAGGCTTAATGTCCCGATGTACGATCTGGTTGTTATGTGCAATCTCCAGCCCTGCTCCCACCTGAATGGCAATACTGGTAGCCTCTTTAACCGTCAGCCTGCCCTTTCTTTCAATATAGGATTTTAAAGTGATTCCCTCTACCAGCTCCATCACAATGTAGTTGATGTTCTGTTCATCCCCTACATCATAGACATTCACAATATTGGGATGTGCCAGCCCTGCGGCGGCCTGGGCCTCCTCTTTGAATTTGCGGACAAAATTCTTGTCCTCCACAAACTCATCCTTCAAAACCTTTACCGCAATAAAGCGGTTCAATTTATGGTCTTTGCCCTTAAAAACATCCGCCATGCCGCCGGATCCGATTTTCTCCAGAATCTCATAGCGATCTCCTAAAAACATACCCAGTCTAATCATCTTATCACCTCATCCTGTTCTACCAACACTACCGCAATATTATCTCTTCCGCCGTTCCTGTTAGCCGTATCCACCAGCTCCTGTGCACATAAGCGAAGGTCCTGCCTTCTGCTTACAATCTCCAGGATCTGAGAATCTTCTATCATATTACTCAGTCCGTCCGAGCACAGAAGCATACATTCGCCCGGTTCCAGGCTCGTATTGAAGTAGTCCGGTTCCACCTCCCCGGACACCCCGATGGCTCTGGTAATAATATTCTTTTCAGGATGATTTCTTGCTTCCTCTTTTGAAATCTCTCCTATACGTACCATCTCCTCCACCAGGGAATGGTCCGTCGTTATCTGTTCGATGCTTTGTCCGATTTTATAAAGCCGGCTGTCTCCCACATTGGCAATGTAAGCCGTATTCCCCACAACCGTAGCCGCAACCAGCGTCGTCCCCATCCCCGTATAGGCACTCGATTCCCGCGCCTTCTCAATCAGCCTCTGATTGGCATACTGAAATGCACTTTTCAAAATCTGTAGGGGAATATTCCGCATACTTTTTTCGACTGCCTCCCGAATACGGGAAACTGTATACTCGGAGGCCAGATCGCCTGCTTTATGACCGCCCATTCCATCCGCCACAAGGAAAAGATTGGGTAAATTACCGACCGGTTTTTCTGAAATGTAAATATAATCCTGATTGATGCTCCGATAACGGCCCACATCCTTCATTCCATATGCCCTTAGCATTCGTCTCCTCCTTTCCCGGATCTTTTCATATATTTTCTGCGCAGCTGGCCGCAGGCGCCGTCTATATCGCGGCCCATCTCTCTCCTAAGTGTAGCATTAATCCCGCAATTTTCAAGATTTTTTTTGAAATTGTCTATAATTTTTTCCCTTGGCCGTACAAAATCCCGCTCCGTTACCGGATTCACCGGGATCAGATTTACATGGGCGTGAAGCAGTCCTGCCAACTTTGCCAGTTCCCTTGCATCCTCAGTACTGTCATTGGCGCCTGCCACCAGACTGTATTCCAGCGTGAGACGCCTCCCTGTTTTACGGAAATAATCACCGCAGGCCCTTAAGACCTCTTCAAGCCCGTAACGATTGGCAATGGGCATCAGCTCCCGGCGTTTTTCCTGGGTCACCGCATGGAGTGACAGGGCCAATGTAATGGCCAAGTTCTCCTCCGAGAGCCTCTCAATCCCCGGCACAATACCGCAGGTTGATACGGTTACATTTCTCTGACTGATGTTCAGCCCCTTTTCATGGGTCAAAAGCCTGATAAAACGCACCAGATTGTCATAATTATCCAGAGGCTCTCCTGTTCCCATCACCACCACATTGGAAACACGCTCCCCGGAATCCGTTTGAATCCGGTAAATCTGCTCCAGCATCTCCGAAGGCCGCAGATTCCGTTCCAGGCCCCCGATAGCGGACGCGCAGAAGCGGCAGCCCATACGGCAGCCCACCTGCGAGGAGATACATACGGAATTTCCGTGATGATACCGCATGAGCACACTCTCAATCACATGTCCGTCCGGCAGACGAAAGAGATATTTACATGTGCCGTCCAATTTTGATCTCCGTACTTCTACGATCTCCAAAGTGACGTATTCATATTCCGTTTCCAGCCATTCCCGAAAAGCTTTCGGCAGATTTGTCATTTCAGAAAAATCTTCCGCCAGCTTTTCATGCATCCACTGATACAGCTGTTCTGCCCGAAATGCCTTTTCTCCCCTCCTGACAAGCTCCTCTTGAAGCTCTTCCAAAGTCAGGGACTTTAAGTCAATCTGTTCCATTTGATGTTCATATCCTTCTGAATTTTGCAATAAAAAATCCGTCGCTCCCATGAATCCCCGGCAAAAGCTGGATATAGCCCCTGCCGGCTGTCTCTATATTCAGTCCGGCCGGCATGCCGGAATCCAGAGAAACGGCCTCAAAAGGAAAATGCCGTAAAAACCATTCCGCATTTTCCTCATTTTCTCCTTTATGGATGGTACAGGTACTGTATATCAAAATTCCTCCGGGCTTTACATAGGACTGCACCACCTCAAGAATCCGCCGCTGCAAAACGGCCAGCTCCTTTTGCTGCTCCCTGCTCATCCGGTATTTCAAATCCGTCTTTTTTCCCAGGACGCCAAGGCCCGAGCAGGGAAGATCCGCCAGAACCAGGTCTGCCGCCCCTTTCGATGCCTCATGGCAGATACAGGCATCCCATGGAAAAGCCCGTATATTTTTTGCTCCTGCGCGTATTCTGTTTTCCTCAATCAATGCCACCTTATAATCGGTAAGATCTCTTGCCTCCACGATGCCTGTACCATGCAGCTTTTCCGCCAGATGGAGACTCTTTCCGCCCGGAGCCGCACATACGTCAATACACAGGCTTCCTTCCTTCGGTTCCGCCAGCTCTACGGCAAGCATGGAGCTTATATCCTGAACCTGGAAAAGTCCCTGGGAAAATTCCGGAATTGCGCCCAGGTAATTATAATTTTCTATCCGCAGCGCATAATCCGGCCAGGCCGCCTGTGTCACCGTAATTCCCTGCTGTTCCAGGGCTTCCTTAAGCCGGTCCGGTGCAATCCGCTCCAGGTTCGGCCGAATGGATAAAGGCTCTTTTTCCAAAAACGCCTGAAGTATCCGTTCCGTCATATCCCTTCCGTAGGTCTTCAGCCAGTCCTCCACAATCCATTCCGGCATGGAATACATTACGGACAGATATGGAACAGCTTCCCTCTTATCCGGATAAACAACCTCCGAAAGCTGTCTTGCTATATTGCGCAGAACGCCGTTGACAAAGCCCTTAAGCCCCCGGAAGCCCTTTTTTACCGCCAGCTTCACCGCTTCGTTGCAGACGGCCGAGGCCGGCACGCTGTTCATAAACTTCAGCTGATACACGGACATCCGCAGGATGTTCCGGATTACCGGCTTCATTTTATTCACCTTTACATTGGAAAACTGATTGATGATATAGTCCAGGTGGAGCATCCATTCCAGTGTTCCCTCCGTAAGACGGGTCAGAAAAGCCCGCTCCTGCTTGCTCAGATACCGGTACTTTTCCAACACATTGCGAAGGGCAATATGGCTGTATTCCTCCTGCCCGGTTACTTCCATCAAAATACCGAGAGCCAGCTCCCGGCTGTTGGGCCCCTCAGTCACGGTTCCTTCCTCCAAATAAAATCAGCAGCCGGAGAAGGGAAAGTATGGAGGCAGCAGCCGCTGCCACATAGGTCATGGCTGCCGCTCCCAAGACCTTCCGGGTCTGCTTTATCTCTTCTTCATACAGGATACCGGAATCACTCAGAATACGGATCGCCCGTCCGGAAGCGTCAAACTCTACCGGCAAAGTAACAAGCTGAAAGAGCACTCCCAAAGAAAAGAGCAGAATTCCCAGATTTACCAAAAAATTGGAGCTTGCAAAAACAAGACCCACAAGAATAATCGGCCATGCCGCCTGTGTACCGATATTTGCAATGGGAACCAGAGAGTTGCGGATGCGTAAGGGTGCATAGGAACGATCATCCTGAATGGCATGGCCGCACTCGTGAGCCGCCACGCCGATGGCCGCTACGGACGCGGAACCGTATACGGAGTCTGACAAGCGCAGCACCTTTGATCTGGGATCGTAGTGATCCGTCAAGCTGCCCGCTATATGCTCAATCCGCACCTCATAAAGCCCTGCGGACCTTAAAATCCGCTCCGCCGCCTCCGCGCCCGTTAAGCCGGAACGGCTGCGCACTCTGCTGTACTTCGCATAGGTCCCTTTTACCTTTGCCGATGCAATCAGTGAAATCACCATTCCGATGATAACCAGTATATAGGTTGGGTCAAAATAGTATCCATATCCATAATAAGGCATTTTTTATCTCCTTTCCTTAGATCCGCACATAATTTTTGTGCATGGCGGTATCCCTCTCTAGCCAAGCAGGGCTCCCCTCTCCAGGCGGTATCCCCGGAGGAAGGCTGCCGTGTCCATACGTTTCTTTCCCTGCAGCTGCAGCTCATTAATCCGCAAAAGCCCCTGTCCGCAGGCCACATAGACGGCATCCTTTGAAACTCTCACAATCTCCCCGCAGGCAGTTCCCGCCTGCTCCTCCTCACATACATCCGCATCCCAGATTTTCAGTGTCTTTCCGGAAAGCTCCGTATAAGCGCTGGGCCAGGGATTTAAGCCCCGAATCAGCCGCTCCAGCTCCGCAGCCGGGCGGGACCAGTCAATCACTCCCATCTCCCTGGATAGCATTTTTGCATAGGCGGTGGGTGATTCCCCCTGTTTTTCCGGGATCAGCTCTCCGCGCTCAAGCTTTTCCAAAGCTTCCACACAGAGGGAGGCTCCCAGTGCACTCAGCTTGTCAAAAAGACTTCCCCCTGTCTCCTTTTTATCCAGAGGAACGGCAGCTTTTAAAAGCATATCACCCGTATCCAGCCCCTCATTCATCTGCATAATGGTGACGCCGCTTTCCTTCTCGCCGTCTATCACCGCCCACTGAACCGGGGCCGCTCCCCTGTATTTGGGCAGGAGAGAGCCGTGAACATTGATACAGCCATATTTCTTCATCTTCAGGATTTCTCCGGGAATCAATTGGCCAAAGGCAGCTACTACAATTACATCCGCCTCAGTGCTGCGAAGTGTCTCCACAGCCTCCTCATCCCGAATCCTGGCCGGCTGATAAATCTTCAGATTCTGTAACCGGGCCAGAGCCTTGACCGGTGTCGGAATCAGCTCATGACCCCTGCCCTTCGGCTTATCGGGCTGCGAAACCACCAGCGTAATCTCATGTCCCGCCTTAAGGAGCGCCTGCAGGGTTCCAACAGCAAAATCGGGCGTTCCCATAAAAATAATTTTCATACGTCTTACTCCTCGTAATCTTCCTCTTGCACATCGTAGAGCTCGCCTTCTACCTTATCCACATACACAATTCCCTCCAGATGATCCAGCTCATGACAGATGGCCCGTGCCAGATATCCTTCTGCTTCCACCTCATAGTGCACCATATTCTCGTCCCAGGCTTCCGCCCGCACAAAAGCAGGACGCGTCACGGAGCCTGCCTTCCCCGGAACACTCAAGCAACCCTCGCTTGCCGTCTCGGTATCGTCGCTTATCTCCAGAATCTTCGGATTCACCATAGTGTAAGGAGTTCCGTCCACATCAATCACAACGATCCTTTTGAGAATCCCCACCTGGGAAGCCGCCAGACCCACGCCCTCCGCTTCGTACATGGTATCATACATGTCCTCGATAAGCTCCTGAAGCTTGGGTGTCATCTCCGGCACCTCCCGGCATTTTTTCCGCAGTATATCGTCTCCCAACTGCCTGATTTTTCTGATTGCCATCTTTTTTCCTCCATTTATAGTTCCGTAATCTCTCTTATACCGCATACCCATGAGGGATATTACTGTTTTCAGTTCCGCGATATTCCTCTCCTAAAAACCGTTCATGGGATCCATGTCAAATTGTATATTTAATTGTCCTATTACGGTATCCTCCCGGCAGAAAAGCTCCGTCTCTTCCTTCATAAAAAGCAGCTCTTCCATCTCCCGGCTCTTAAGATAAACTACCTTCCGGTAAATATCATTGATCTTTGCCACATAAGCATCCGCAGGGCCGATGATGCTTACCTTCCGGCCGTCCGCCTGCTTTAAGAGCAGCTCCTTCAGCCTGTCTGCTCCTCTTTCCAATCCGTCCTTATCCGTGTGGGTCAGGTATACTGCCAGCAGATGGGCGGCCGGCGGGTACTCCATCAACTGCCGGTAGGACAGCTCCCTTTCAAAAAACATCCCATAGTCCTGGGCTGCGGCCGCCTCAATCCCATAATGGTCCGGCGTGTAGGTTTGTACTACCGCGATTCCCTCTTCTCTTCCTCTTCCGGCTCTGCCTGCCGCCTGAGTAAGAAGCTGAAAGGTCCGCTCGGATGCCCTGTAATCTCCGGTATAAAGCGACAAATCCGCAGCCAGCACTCCGACCAGCGTCACATTCGGGAAGTCGTGCCCTTTTACAATCATCTGGGTTCCCACCAAAATGTCTGCCCGGCCCTCCGAAAAAGCTTCCAGAATCTTTTCATGGCCGTCCTTATTTTTCGTGGTATCCATATCCATCCGCAATATCCCGGCTCCCGGAAATTCTCTTCCGACAATTTCCGCCACTTGCTGAGTTCCCGCGCGAAAAGCCCCAATATAAGGAGAGCCGCAGGAGGGACACTCTCTGTTCGCCTGCTCCTCATATCCGCAGTAATGGCAGACCATACGCCCGCCCATATGAAGAGATAAAGACACATCACAATGTGGACATTTTAACACATGTCCGCAGGCTCTGCAAGAAACAAAACCCGCATAACCTCTTCGATTGAGAAACAGCATGATTTGCTGTCCCTTATTCAGCCGATCCTCCATCAGCTCCTTCAGGCGAATACTCAGGATAGAGCGATTGCCTTCTTTCAGCTCCCGGCGCAGATCCACAACCTCTACAGCCGGCAGCGGACGGCCATGTATCCGCTGTTCCAGCTTATACAGACAGTATGTGCCGTTCAGCGCCTTTTCATAAGACTCCACGGAGGGCGTCGCCGAGCCCATAACCACGAAAGCTCCCGTCATCTGCGCTCTCCGGACGGCCGTTTCCCTTGCATGATACCGCGGCGCCGTCTCGCTTTTGTAACTGGCTTCATGCTCCTCATCTATAACAATAATCCCCAGCTTCTGAAACGGAGTAAAGAGCGCGGAGCGCGGACCTATCATGACCCGCACCTCTCCCCGCCTTGCCCTTTCAAACTGATCGTACCGTTCTCCGGCAGACAGCCTGGAATTCATAATGGATACCAGATCACCAAAACGCTTATAAAATCGAAGGGCCGTTTGAAAGGTCAGGGCAATCTCCGGAATCAATACAATGGCTTCCTTCCCCCGTTCCAGGGCGCCGGCAATCAGTTCCAGATATACGGCCGTTTTTCCGCTTCCTGTTACGCCATAGAGTAAGGAAGGCCGCAGATCCTCTGCCTGTACACGCTTCCAAATACTGTCCACAACCGCCTGCTGGGAGACGTTCAGACAAAAAGGATGAGACTCCGTCCCGGAAGGCCGCACGGGATTTCGAAATACCATAGCGGTTTCTATCCGCAGAATCCCCATTTCCTCCAGCTTTTTTACGGTAGCCGCCGAAAGATGCAGCTGCTCCGATACAAGGCGGTAATCAAGCTCCGGTGTATCCATCAGGGCCGCCAGCAGCCGAAACCGGGCCGTCTGATGCTTACGCTCAAAGAGCTCCAGATATTCCCGGGCATCCTCCAAAGAAATCCTTCGTACCAGACGCTTTCTTGTCTTTTCCTGAACCTTCTTCCGAACCGGAAGCACGGTCTTTAAAGCCTGGTTCATGGTTCCGCCGTAAGTCCGGCGCATCCATCTGGCCAGGGCAATCAGCTGTCCCTCCAGGGGCATTCCTTTTTCTGCAACCGCCAGAATCTCCTTCATTTTGGAAGGCTCAAATTCACAGATATCTGTCAGTTCCAGAACATAGCCGGTGAGGGTACGGCTGCCGAAGGGAACTATCACCTGTGTTCCCACGGCCAGTTCCTCCTTAAGCTTATCCGGAATCCGGTATTGAAAGGTTTTATCCAGTTTTTCCATGGAAATATCCACAATTATATTGGCATAACGGGACACAATCCACCTCTTTCCGCCATATATCAGGTGTATTTTTCGGCAGTCTTCTTCTGCCTGCAGGCTATGGTATCTCAGGCTGGTTAAGCTCCTCCATTACCTCCTGAATCAGCACACGCTCATCCATCGGATACTTTACACCGCGTATCTCCTGGTAATCCTCATGGCCTTTGCCGGCCAGCACTATCACATCCCCCGGACGCCCGTGCTCAATCACGTAACGGATGGCTTCCTTCCGATCAATAATCTCCACATAGTCTCCGTCGGTTTTTTCAATTCCTGTCTTTATATCATCAATAATGGCCTGGGGCTCCTCAAATCGGGGATTGTCGGAGGTGATTACCGTCAAATCAGCCAGGCGGCCGGAAACCTCCCCCATCTCAAAGCGCCGCCGCCTGGAACGGTTGCCGCCGCAGCCAAACAGGCATACCAGCCGCTTCGGACCGTATTCCTTCAGAGTGGTCAGAAGACTTTCCAAGCTCATGGCATTGTGTGCATAGTCAATCATCAAGGTAAAATCATCGGATACCCTGATTTTTTCGATTCTTCCTTTTGTCTTTGCCTCCTTAAGAGCCTCCAGCATATCCTCCCCGGAAATGCCAAAATGCCGGCAGACGGCAATGGCCACCAGAGAATTATACACACTGAACTTGCCGGGAAGATCGATTTCCACAGGAAAATCCGCCAGCCCGGATACCTGATAAGAGGCGCCCAGATACCCCGGGCGGCTGATAAGCTTCATCTCAGAGGCCCTCAGATCCGCTTTCCCGGAAAAGCCGTAGGTTTCCAGCTCACACGTATGATCCTTTAATACCTCCATGCAGTATGTGTCGTCTATATTTGCAATTCCTATCCTGGACTGCCGGAACAGGCGGCTTTTGCAGGCAAGATATTCCTCAAAGCTCTCATGCTCCCCCGGTCCGATATGGTCCGGCGCCAGATTGGTAAAAATGCCTATATCAAACAGAATTCCGGCTGTTCGGTGAAGCTTCAGCCCCTGGGAGGACACCTCCATCACCACTACCTTGCAGCCGGCCGCCGCCATCTGTGCAAAATCCTCCTGGATTGCATAGGATTCCGGCGTCGTGTTGTCCGCCGGAATATGGCGGTCTCCGATAATGGTTTCGATCGTTCCGATCAATCCTGTGGAAATACCGGCATGCTCCAGAATGGAGCGTATCATAAAGGCCGTTGTGGTCTTTCCCTTTGTTCCTGTGATTCCTATGACCTTAAGCCTTCTCGCCGGATAATGAAAATATGCCGCCGAGATGAGGGCCAGCGCATATCGTGTATCCTTTACCAAAACAACGGTGATTCCCTCCGGCACCTCCACCGGCCGCTCCGCCACAATCACAACCGCGCCGGCCCCTGCCGCTTTTGCCGCCGCCTCGTGGCTGTCAAAGGCCATGCCCTTGATACATACAAAAAGACATTCCTTTGTAACCTTTGCCGTGTTGTAGACAAGATCGTTTACATTGATGTCAACACTTCCGCTTAAAACCTCATATTCCAGCTCTTTCAGCAGTTCTCTTGCTGCGCGCATATTATGCCTCCTATTAATAGCTCCGTAATCTTCTTGCCGGTACACCGATACGAAATCAGCTTCCGGTCACTGACTGTGCTGCCCTACTCGCCTATCACTAAATCATACGCCGTTTCGAAGCTTTCTCCTGCCTCCAGGCTTTGTATGTCGAATTTGTCCTTTAATTCTCCTGTAAAGCCGCTGTTGTCGCATCGGCCAATCCACGGCTCCAGGCAGATAAACGGAGCCTGCTTTCCTACGGGAGACCAGATTCCCACGCTCAAAGCTTCCGCGCAGCGCATGGTCACCAGCCGCGTTCCGTCCGCCTCCTCCAGACTCACCTGCTTTACCTGTCCATGGTCAAATATCAGGGCATCCCGATCAAAGGTATGCTCCTCCACCCGGTATACGCCCTGTTCAAGCTGCAGAATCTCCGGGTGCTCTATATCCACTCCGGCCGTTTCCATATCAATGGCCACACGGCTTAATGTCTCTTTTCCCTCAAACACCACTCGGCTGCCAACGTTTTGTTTCACACAAAAGCCCGGGTGGCCGCCGATGGAAAAATACATCCGCTTTTTCCCGGGATTGCTTACCTTCCATTCTACTGTTACACAGTTTCCTTTCAATTTATGCACGATTTCAAGTTCAAAATCAAAGGGATACACCTTACGGCTCTCTTCGTCGGATATCAGTCGGTGACGGATCGTACTGCTGTCACCATTCAGGAAAAGGAATTCGCGGTCACGGGCAAAGCCGTGCTGTCCCATGGGATACTTCTGTCCTTCATAAGTATAAAAGCCCCCCGTAACCTTTCCCACAAACGGAAACAGTACCGGCGCATGGCGGTTCCAATAAGCGGGATCCGCTGTCCAGATTACCTCCCGGCCTGCCTTCTTATCATAAATGCTGCAAAGCTCCGCTCCCTGATCGCTGACACAGACCTTTAATTGTTCGTTTTCTATTGTGCGTATTGCGGACATCTTCCTTATCCTCCTTCTCTTTTATACTTCCAAATGGCGAATCACTTGCCGGAGGCTTTCCGCGCCCCAACTCATTCTTTGACAGTATACCACACTCCTTACTTTTTTTCCAATCCTTCCATGGGAATTTCGTTTGTCTTAAGGACATTTTAATTTTTGTGCAAATTTTTTAGCGTTCTTTTAGAAAATGGACATACTTTGAACACATTTGGATATTATAATAAATGCAGATAGTTGATTTGAATATCACTATCTCCCCCCTCATAAGAAAGGAAAAAGCGCCCAGTCCCCTGGGTGCTTTTTTCTTTCCGAATTTTTCTCTTGATTTCTCGGCGCCTTGTGTTATAATAGGGATACACGCAGATATAGTTCATTGGTAGAACACCAGCTTCCCAAGCTGGGGAGGCGGGTTCGATTCCCGTTATCTGCTGTCAACCTTGATTTTACAAGGAAAACGGGCTGTCTCCTATCCAAAGGAAGCAGCCCTGTTTTTATTTTTGATACCACTTTTTCTTTCACCACATCATAATGGCCGCGCTCTTGTCTGCCGGATTACTGACGTTTATACCATACTTATTTTTCAAAACAATATTTTCTGGCATTTTATACAAAATACAGACAAAATCCCCAAAACGAATGTGTTCTGGGGATTGAAATCCATAATTGATATTCCGTCTGCTTAACGCTTGCTGAACTGCGGAGCGCGACGAGCCGCCTTGAGGCCGTACTTCTTACGCTCTTTCATTCTCGGATCACGTGTCAGGTATCCTGCCTTCTTCAGAATCGGACGGTACTCCGGATCTGCCTGAAGCAGCGCTCTTGCAATACCATGACGGATGGCTCCTGCCTGTCCTGTGTATCCGCCGCCGTGTACATTCACCAGCACATCGAACTTGTCGGTGGTTTCGGTTGCTGTCAGAGGCTGACGAACGATAACCTTCAAAGTCTCCAGACCAAGGTACTCATCAATGCTTCTCTTGTTGATGGTAATATTTCCGGTACCAGGTACTAAGTATACTCTGGCGATTGATTTTTTTCTTCTGCCTGTTCCGTAAAATCTTGAATTAGCCACTGTAGATTTCCTCCTTCCGCTTTCTCACTTAAAATGTTAATACTTCCGGCTTCTGAGCCTGATGATTGTGCTCCGGGCCGGCGTATACATGAAGCTTGGTGTACATCTGTCTTCCCAGTGGTCCCTTCGGAAGCATGCCCTTTACAGCAAGCTCTACGACCTTTGCCGGTTTCTTTGCCATCATCTCGCGCAAGGTGGTTTCCTTCATACCTCCTACGTACTCGGAATGATGATAGTAAATCTTCTGATCCAGCTTTCTGCCGGTTACTTTTACCTTATCTGCATTTACGATGATTACATAATCACCTGTATCAATGTGAGGTGTAAAAATCGGCTTGTTCTTGCCTCTCAAAACCTTAGCCACCTCAGAAGCTAAGCGTCCTAATGTATATCCTGAAGCATCAACCACATACCATTTTCTCTCAATTGTTGCCGGACTGGCCATGAAACTCTTCATTGGTTCTCCTCCTGAAAATATATTCAACATTCTATGAAAAAATGCCTTTACCGGGGCTTGGATCCGGCATTTTTGCACTTCGTCGCACCAAAATATTATAGTACACTCATCCTTGTGTGTCAACCTGTTTTTTAGTGTTTTTGAGGAAATATTGAACCCGTCACCTGAAAAGCAGAGTAGAAATTTCCTCATACTCCATCCCCAGCAGTGTCAGTCCCTTTGCCGGAGCCGTAGGTCCTGCGGCCTGCCGGTCAAGGGCTTCCAGTATGGCCGGAATCTCTTCCGGTTCCATAAGCCCGCCTCCTATCCGTATCAGCGTCCCCGCAATAATCCTCACCATATTATAGAGGAAACCGTTTCCTGACACCTGAATACGGAACAAGTCTCCTATCTGTTTCACATCCAGATGATAAATGGTTCTGACAGTCGTCTCCGCCTGAGTATGAATACTGCAAAAGCTCTTAAAATCATGCTCCCCTAAAAAATACGGACAGGCCGCCCGCATCCGCTTTCCATCAAGAGACCGCCGGTAAAAATACGTATTCAGCCGCTCACCGGGCAGTTCAAACTCCCGGTTAAGAATCCGGTATTCATAATATTTGGTACAGGCACGTTTTCTCGGATGAAAATCAGCCGCCACCTCCAAAGACCGCTGAATCCGGATATCTTCCGGAAGGCGGCTGTTGAGAGCATAAGAGATCTTCTCCCCCGGCATACGGGTGTTTGTATCAAACACCGCCACATTTCCCAGGGCGTGAACACCGGAATCCGTGCGGCTGGCTCCAATCACCTGAAGCTCCTCCTGAAAAAAAGCGGAAAGCTCCCTGTTTAATACACCCTCAATGGTTTCTCCGTTCTTCTGTTCCTGCCATCCGCAGTAATTCGTTCCATCATAGGCAACTGCCAGAAAAATACGCTTCATAAAACAATTCTCAACGCAATGATAACTGCCAGAAAAAGGACCGTTACCCCATAAGCAGCATAATCCCTTTTGGCATATACAAGAGGCTTCATTTTTGTCCGTCCTTCACCGCCGCGGTAGCACCTGGCTTCCATAGCCATAGCCAGATCGTTGGCCCTGCGGAATGCCGAAATAAAGAGCGGTACGAGAAGCGGTACGAGATTTTTCGCCTTCTGAATAAGATTGCCGTTTTCAAAATCAGCTCCTCTGGCAATCTGAGCCTTCATAATCTTGTCCGTTTCCTCCAGCAAAATAGGAATAAACCGCAGAGCTATGGACATCATCATTGCCACCTCATGGACGGGAACGCGCAGCTTTTTCAAAGGACCCATCAGCCGCTCCAGACCGTCCGTCAAATCATTGGGCGTGGTAGTAAGCGTCATAACCGATGAACCTACAATCAAATAAATCAGCCGGATTGCCATAAAAACGGCCGTCCGCAATCCCGTATCCGTAATCTTAAGCTTCCACACCTGTACCAATATCCGCTCCCCGGGCGTCAAAAACAAATTAAAAATCACGGTAATCATTAAAATCATCACAATAGCCTTAAGCCCCCGCACCATAAAGGAAAACGGCACCTTAGACAGCTTAATCACCATTGCAAGAAACACGGTCGCCGCCAGATAACCCGGCCACCCCTTAGCCACAAACAGAGCCGTAATAAAAATCAGCGTTGCCGTAAGCTTCACCCTGGGATCTAATTTATGAAGAATGGAATCTGCCGGGTAATACTGTCCCAGCGTAATGTCTCGAATCATGATCTGTCTCCTAATATGTTCAGCAAATATCCGACATACTCTTCCTTAAAAGCAGTCTGCCCCGCATACGGGATCAACAATCCAGCTTCTGTTCCTCAAGAGCCGCCAGAATCGAATCCCGGGCCTCCTCTATGGTCGTCGCGTTCTCATCCACCGAAAGCCCCTTTTCCTTCAGAGCATGCATGATATAAGTTACCTGAGGCGCAGCCAAACCGACCTTCTCCAGCTCCTTATAATGGCGGAACACCTCTTGGGGCGCATTATCAAACAGAACCTCTCCGTGATTCATCACAACGATCCGTTTCACGTACCTGGCCACATCCTCCATGCTGTGAGATACCAGTACAATGCTAATCCCTCTCTCCTTATGGAGCAGACTTATCTGATCCAAAATCTCATCTCTGCCCCTGGGATCCAGCCCCGCCGTCGGCTCATCCAGAACCAAAATCTCCGGTTCCATGGCCAGTACGCCGGCAATGGCCGCCCTGCGCTTCTGACCGCCGGAAAGCTCGAAGGGTGACTGATGGTAGAATTCTTCCCCCAGCCCCACCATTGCAAGTGCCGCTCTGGCTTTTTCCTCCGCCTCTTCCTTCGTAAGTCCTTGATTTCTGGGACCAAAGCACACATCGCTTAATACGTCCACCTCAAAAAGCTGATGCTCGGGATACTGGAACACAAGCCCCACCTTACTTCGCAGGCGGCGCATATCATAACCGCCCCCATAGATATCCTCTCCATGAAACAGAATGCGGCCCTCCGTGGCCTTCACAAGTCCGTTCAAATGCTGCACCAATGTGGATTTTCCGGATCCCGTATGGCCGATCAGGCCCACAAATTCCCCGCTCTTAAGCTCCAGACAGATATCCTTCAGGGCGTGAATCTCATAAGCGGTTCCCGGGCTGTATATATAATTTACATGCTCTAGCTTTAATGACATAATGCCTCCACCAATTCTTCCCTTGTCAGAATTCCGTCAGGCAGATTGACACCCGCCTTTTTAAGCTCCCAGGCCAGCAAGGTCGCCTGAGGCACATCCAGACGGTAGGATCTGAGTTTTTCCACCTGAGAAAAGATTTCCCTGGGCGTTCCTTCCATAACCACCCGACCCCGATCCATTACAACTACCTTATCTGCATAAATAACCTCTTCCATATAATGTGTGATGAGAATCACCGTAATTTCTTCCACCTGATTCAGAGCACGCACGGCACGTATGACCTCCCTGCGCCCGTTGGGGTCCAGCATAGCCGTGGGTTCGTCCAGGACAATGCACTTGGGATGCATGGCCACCACTCCTGCAATGGCCACCCTCTGCTTCTGACCGCCGGAAAGCTTGTTGGGTGAATGATGACGGTACTTAAGCATATTGACCGCTTTTAAGCTCTCATCCACCCGCCCCCATATTTCCTTTGTAGGGACACCCATATTCTCCGGACCAAAACCCACATCCTCCTCCACAATGGTTCCGATGATCTGATTGTCCGGATTCTGGAATACCATTCCCGCACTCTGGCGGATCTCCCAAAGCTTATCCTCATCCCCAGTGTCATTGCCATCCACCCACATCGTACCGCCTGTGGGCGTTAAAATAGCATTCATATGCTTGGCCAAGGTGGATTTTCCGGAGCCGTTATGTCCCAGAATTGCTACAAAATCGCCCTTCTCCACCTGAAAGGATACCTCATCCACCGCACGGATCGCATCGGTCTCCCGGCCCTCTTCATCATATTTTTTATATTCATATACCAGGCTCTGAGCCTGAACCATCTCTTTTCCCATGGTTCTCAATACCTCTTCTGCTGTTAAACGCTGCTGTTTATTGTATAATAACTCTTTGTGTTTTGCAAGCAGACAATTGTTTTAATCATACAAAAACGCGGCCATATGGTCCGAATATCATATTCCAACCCTACAACCGCACTTTTTTCACTGACTGGTTATCATGCATCTTTTATTTCATGATTGTGAACCGAAGCCTGCCGCTCCAGGGATTCAGCCTTTTCTTCCATTGCCTGAAACAGCTCTTTTTTTATGTGATTATAATAAAGATCCTTCAAAAGTCCCTTTTTTTTACGAATTCTTCTGTTCACCTGCTCCCCTCCTTTCTTATTTGTCATCATTTGATTGCAATCCGTGTCTTCATTGTATCACATTCGCAACGTATATTCTACTTTTTTCATCGGCTTCTAACTCTTTTAAATACGTCGTATAATATACTAGAATGGAACGTATAATAATTGTAATGGAGCTATTTTTCATGTACGAAGAAAATTTTTGTATTAGACGAATCAAAGAACTTATGGAAAAGAATCATTTCAACACATACCGCCTTGCCAGCAAAGCCGGTATCTCTCTTTCCACACTGACATCTATGTTTGACAAAAATACGGATCCCCGGGTGCAGACTCTTGAAAAAATCTGCTCTGCCTGCGGCATTTCCGTTTCTCAGTTTTTCGAACGCTCCTCCCGGGACCTGACCGGAGATCAGGAATATCTGCTGAACGCTTACGACCTTCTGTCCCCCTCAGCAAAGGAACATCTGATATCCTATCTCAATTATCTGTCCCAAAATGTCCAGGAGCTGCCGGAACTCAAATAAGAAAAAGCACCACTTTGTGATAAGATCAGGGTTGTAAAAATCTATTACAAAGTGTGGTACTTTTTCTCCCATCTGTGGTATACTTATATGGAAGTTCAATTTCGGGAGAACCCTTTATGAACCGACATGCATACCTTATTATGGCCCATCATCAGTTCGATTTTTTAAAAGAGCTTCTTTCGGCTCTGGACGATGAAGCCAACGACATCTACCTCCACTTGGATCAAAAGGCAGGAAACCTGGATTTTTCAGCCTTTTCTTGTGTTGTTCAAAAATCAGGTCTGTATTTTACAAAGCGCTTCCGTGTTCACTGGGGCGGCTACAGCCAGACGGCCTGCGAGCTGGCTTTATTAAAGGCGGCCATTCCCGGCCGTTATGCCTATTATCATCTTCTCTCCGGTTCTGATTTTCCCTTAAAAAGCCAGGAGGAAATCCATAGCTTTTTTGATACCCATGCCGGATGGGAATTTCTCAGCTTTGATTCCGAAGAGTTTTCCCCAAAGCTTCGGGAACGCATTTCCCTATATCATTTATTTCGGGAAAGCTCCTGTCCTCTGGCTGAGCCTGTGGATATGATTCTCTCCAGGCTTCAAAGGCTCTTCCATGTGGATCGGTTGAAAAAGGAGGCTGTTTCTTTGCAGAAAGGGGCTAACTGGTTCAGCATTACCCATTCATTCGCAGAATATGTTCTAAGCCGGGAAGCTTGGATAGAAAAGCATTTCCGTCATTCGGTCTGTGCGGACGAGCTGCTTTTACAGACATTGGCTGTGAATTCCTCTTTTATGGAACGCGTCTTCGATCCCTTTGGCCAAAAACACTCTCTGGGGAACCTCCGCTATGTGGACTGGGAACGGGGAAGCCGCAACAGTCCTTATACCTTCCAAAAGGAAGATGCCGCTTTTCTTAAGTCCCTGCCGCATCTGTTTGCCCGAAAGTTCAATGAAAATATTTTCTCCTAAACCGGAAAACAATGTGTCGGAAGTTCTGCTGACGCCTTCCATCTTTCTTATTATAGATGGTTACACTCCAAAACGCAAGACTGCCGGCAGCAGACAAAAAGGACAAATTATCGACCCCATAATACCAGATTCGCCCTGGTAAACCATATAAAAATGGTCACAGCTCCATGATTCGGACCATGACCATTTTTTCAAAACGCTTTAACTGTTATCACCGATAATTCTCCATACACTTCACACAGCTTCCATTGCGACTGCAATGAAAGTCGTCCACAATATCATCCACACGCGTACAGGTGCTTTTGAGAAACCGCACGGTATGTACCACCTTGGAGGAATCTGTCGGACAAATCGTCTCAAACCTTTGGGTATAAGCGCGCTCCTCCTCCAGTTCCTGGCCTTCTTTGCTTTCCTTCCAGCGATATTTCCGGGATTCCTTCAAGCGCTGATTAAAATCTGAAATCTCTCGTTCCATGCTCAATCTCCTTTAGATTTTGCTTTGTCCTCTCGCGAATTCTGTCACTTGCGATCCTTTTCATCTCCCTGGCTATGAGCGCTTCCCCTTTTTTCCGCGTATCCTCCGAAGCATAATCCATCAGATATTCCTTCAGGGTCATCAGGGCATTGGGCTGACAGCAGTTGGCAATCTGACCTGACTTCACCAGTTTCATAAACCGGTCCCCCGTGCGCCCCTCCCGATAGCAGGCCGTACAGAAGCTTGGAATCATTCCCAATTCCAGCAGCCAGTTTACCACCTGATCCAGTGTCCTGGTATCGCTCACGTCAAACTGAGCAGAATTCTCATCCTCCGGCTCCTCCTCCGCGTAACCTCCCACACTGGTCCGGGAGCCGCCGCTTATCTGTGATACTCCAAGCTCCAGCACCTTTTCCCGGGTGGCCTTTGATTCCCTGGTGGATATAATCATTCCCGTATAGGGAACGGCAATGCGTATTACCGCCACAATCCGGGCAAACAGCTCATCGGAAACGGCATCCTCAAAGGCGGAGGCATTAATATCGTCCGCATTGCGGATCCGGGGCACGCTGATCGTGTGAGGCCCTACTCCAAAGACCGACTCCAGATGCTCTGCATGCATCAAAAGCCCCGTAAAATCATACCGATAATGGTTGAGACCGAAGAGCACGCCAATCCCCACATCGTCAATGCCGCCCTCCATGGCCCGATCCATAGCCTCCGTGTGCCACGCATAATCATGCTTTGGTCCTGCAGGATGAAGCTTTTCATAATTTTCCTTATGGTAGGTTTCCTGGAACAGAATATAGGTTCCGATTCCCGCCTCCTTAAGCCTTTGGTAATTCTCCACCGTAGTAGCCGCAATATTGACATTGACCCGGCGGATAGCCCCGTTTTTATGGTGAATTTCATAGATCGTCCGTATGCTGTCCAGCACATATTCAATGGGATTGTTCACTGGATCCTCTCCCGTCTCCAGGGCCAGACGCTTGTGTCCCATATCCTGAAGGGCGATGACCTCCCGGCGGATCTCCTCCTGGGTCAGCTTCTTCCGGGCAATGTGCCTGTTTTTTAAATGATAAGGACAATATATACAGCCGTTTACGCAGTAATTGGACAGATACAGGGGCGCAAACATAACAATCCTGTTTCCATAGAATTTCCGCTTGATTTCACGGGCCAGCTGAAACATCCTGTCTGCCAGATCCGGCTCCTCACATTCCAGAAGCACCAGCGCTTCCCGGTGAGAGAGGCCCTTTAAGTCCTCCGCTTTCTCAAGAAGCCCTTCTATCAGCTTCCGGTTATTTTTATTTTCCTGTGCATACTGAATTGAGGCCAGAATTTCCTCATGATTGATAAATTCTTCTGCCTGCCGGGAGGCCGGGTTATACATAATTTCTTCCTTCTTTCTACAAAGCGCAATTACAAACAAATGTTCTCACATATTATACTAAGGATATACCTTACCGGACAAGGAGCCGTAAAGCGGGGGCGGCTTCCGTGAGGGCGCGTAACCTCTCCACAGCCGTCAGCTCCCCTCTATGGGTTCCTTTGATAAATCAGATTCAGACCCTTCAAAAGAAGGGCATCATCCATATGAATCTCCTCCCTGCAATGGGGTATGATGTGCTTCGCCATGCCGCCGGTGGCAACCACATGAAGCTCCGTACCCAGCTCTTCCCGAATCCGTCCAATCATCCCGTCCGCGCAGCAGGCATTGCCGTAGAGCACGCCGCTTTTCATGCAATCGACGGTGTTGCTGCCAATCAGCTTTTTGGGAGGATCCAGGCTGATCTTGGGAAGCTGGGAGGTACGGTTTGTCAGCGAATCCAGAGCAACGCCCACGCCCGGCAGAATCATTCCGCCGATAACCTGACGCTTTTCATTGACAACCGTAAAGGTAGTGGCCGTTCCCATATCAATAATCACCAGAGGACAGCCGTATTCCTCAATGCCGGCCACCGCTCCCACTACCAGATCCGGACCTAACTGGGCCGGATTGTCAATACGGATATCCAGACCTGTTTTCACGCCAGGACCCACTACAAGCAGCTCCTTTCCTATCACCTTGGCCGCTGCGTTCCGTATGGTTCCCGTCACCGGAGGTACTGCGGAGGAAATAATTCCTCCTTTCAGCTCCCTGCGGTTTACCCCATATATTTCCAGTACGTTTTTTACACTGATGGCATATTCCAGCTCCGATTTCTTCACATCCGTGTACAGACGTTCCACAAAAAGAATCCGGTTATCACGAATACAGCCGATTACAATGTTGGTATTTCCGATATCAATTGCAAGAATCATAAATGACAGCTCCTATCCCGGTTCCGCAATCTCCCGCAGCACCTTACTTTTCTTCTTTATTATGCACATACCGATAGCCCTCCCCCTCCTGCTCTATGGAAGAAAGCTCCTCATAAACCGCAGTATCCGTGGCCAGCTTCTTTTTGCGCAGCATCCAATTGGAATATTTCTTGATGAGATCGTAAATCACCGCAAAGGTGGGTACTCCGATGACCATTCCCACAAAGCCCATCAGCCCTCCGAAAAGCAGGATGGAGAACAGCACCCAGAAGCTTGACAGCCCCGTAGAGTCACCCAGAATCTTCGGTCCTAAAAAGTTCCCGTCAAACTGCTGCAGCACCAGTATAAGAATCAGAAAATATACGCATTTGATGGGACTGTCCGTAAGAATAATCAGCGCGCTGGGAATGGCCCCGATAAAGGGACCGAAAAACGGTATGATATTCGTCACCCCCACAATCACGCTGATCAGCATGCTATAGGGCATATTTAAAAAGTTCATAATAATAAAGCACAAGATTCCTATAATCAGGGAATCCAGAAGCTTACCGTCAATAAAACCGCCGAACACCCGGTTGATATAATTAATCTCATCCAGAATTCCATTTGCCACAGGAACCTTGACAAAGCTGTAAATCAGCTTTTTTCCCTGTGCCGCAAACTTCTTGCGGTTTCCCATCAGATAGGCGGCCGCAAAGACACCGATCACAATATTTTTCACCGCAACCAAGGCGCTTATCAGTCCCGCGGACACACCGCTTACAATCACCTGCATATTGGGCAGAAGCTTTGTGTTCAGCCAAATCTGCATGTTCTGATAAGCCGTATTGATAAACTGCTCCGCATAATTGGCCAGAACCTCATCATCCGCCAGCTTCTGCTGAATCCAGTCGCTCCATTTTACCACATTTCCGGGCAATACCTCCACAATCCCCCGCACGCTGACAAATACCTGGGGCAGTACCATGGCAAGAAGGAGATAGACAATGAAAAATCCAAACAAAAGGCTGAGACCGATTCCCATAGCCGCAGAAACCCGCGCCGCCTTCTGCTCCTTTACCCTGAGCCTGCCTGTCAGATGTCTGTACAGCCGAACCTCCACAAAGTTGCATACCGGGGTGAGAAGATAGGCAATCACCGCCCCGTAAATAAAGGGCATAAGAATATTTTCCAGTGTCCTTATCCCGTCAATTACCTGCTGAAACCGGAACAGGGTAAAGAAAAACACAATACATAATATAATGCCTAACGCCCCGGCCAGGCTGATAAACAGATATTTCCGAAATGAATCATCCTTCATGCTCCGCTTCCCCCTTGTTGTAAACGTCAAAGCCTGCCATAGCCTTGGAAATCACATAGCGGCTTCCGCCCCGTTCCTTTACATCCTCTATCATCATCACCATCAAAAGAGGCTTATCCGTATCTGCTCCGCTGATTCCCACAAACCATCCAAGCTCCGTACCGTTTGTATCCTCCTTGGAGTCCTTAATCTCCGCAGTCCCCGTCTTGCCTGCCAGCCGGTAATCGGCGCGGTAAGCCTCATGAGCTGTCCCTTCCGGATGCTCCACCACCTGATAAAGACCGTCCAGAACCCTCCCGGCCGCCTCCGGCGTAAAGACATTTTCCTTCCAGAATCCGCCTTCCTCTCCGTTTCTCAAATAAGGCTTCACCATATTCCCCTCATTGACAAAGGCAGAATAGATGGAGGCCAGATGAAGGGGATTCACAAGAATCTTTCCCTGTCCGTAAGCACTGTCAGCAAGCTCCGTCTCCGAACCCAGCTTACCCTCGCTGCCGTAAGCGGATGCTTTCAGGGCAAAAGCAAACTCCAGCTCTTCCCCGAAGCCCAGACTGTCAAGCCCCCTGGAAAATGCTTCCTCTCCCATATTCACCGCCGCCTTGGCAAAATAAATATTATCGGAATGAATCAGGGCATTTTCCAAATTCTTCACCGGATAGTCCGCCAGGGTTGTAACCTCATAGCTACCCCAGCTTTCATCCTTCTGCCAGCTTAAGCCCTCATTTTTCATATCCTCGTCGGGATTCAGACTGCCGTTTGTCAGTCCTAAGGCCGCCGTAACCGGCTTAAACACGGAACCCGGCACCCAGGTGGACAGGCAGCGGTTGTAGAGGGGACGTGTCTCGTCATTATTGATCGCCTCCCATGCGCCGGATGTATAGCCCATCACAAAGTCATTGGGATCGTAGGCCGGAGCCCCGGCCAGTGCCAGTACCTCACCGCTCCTTGGATCTACGGCCACCGCGCAGCCTTCGTCCCCTTCAAGCTCCTGATACAAATGCTGCTGCAGAATAATATCAATGGTCAGCACCACATCCCTGCCGTCCTCCGCCGGTTTTTCCAGTACAATACTCTTCACGTCACCGCTGCTGTCAATAATCTGAATGGAATAGCCGTCTCTTGGCCGCAGGATATCCTCATAAATCCGCTCCGCTCCCGCTTTTCCAATCTGACTGTTCCTGTTATAGCCCTGGCCTTTTCGTTCTTCCAGCTCTTCCGCCGTGATGTTTTGTATATAACCGGTAAGCTGGGCTGTCTTTTTCTGAAAAGGATAAAACCGCACCACAGTATCGGTAATCATCACTCCCGGAACCTCAAGAAGCTCTTCCTTGAGCTCAAACGCTTCCTTGGAAACCGTGCGTAGCGGGACAAAGGTATCATCCCGGACCCATCCTGCATTCATCTCCTTTTCAATCCGCTCCGCGCTCAATTCCAGTAATTCGGAAATCCGGTTAAGGGATTCCTCCCGGTTCTCCCCCAGCTTGCCGGGCACCACTCCCACGGAGGAAGCAATCCCCTCCCTTGCCAAACTTGTCCCGTTTCTGTCATAAATATTGCCCCGTTTGGCCTCAATAGTCTTTACGCGTACCTTATCTCCGGCACAGAGGCCCGGCAGAATATCCTGACTGTCCCAGCTCATTTTGTAAAAGCCTTCCTCATCCTTTGTAAAAATAGCTATGGTGTCAAAGGAGAGCTCTCCGGCCAGCGTTTCCATGGTAAGAGCGTACTTGAGCCTCTGGGTTACAGCTTTCTTGTCCTTATGTCCTTCCTCCCGCTCCTCAATATCTATTCGGATATTCATAGCCTCAATTCCGCCGTAAATATTCCGGTAGCGCTCCACATAGGCCTCCTGATCAATGGCAGCCTTTGCTTCCTCCGTGAGATAAGCATACATTTCTTCATATTTTTCTTGGTTAAGCAAATCCATATATTCCGTAAGCAGCTCCTCAGGCTCTGGTTTTTTTCCCTTGCAGCCCGTAAAAAGGGTAAGACCCAGAGCCAGAAGCGCCGCCGCCCATAAACGTTTCATTTGTTTTCTCCTTTGCAGATTGTTCCCTTAAACACACAATTTTTCAAGCCATTTTAATTTCTTTAGTTATCATACCATTTTCCGCTGTGTGATACAAGAGGCCGCCGCCTGTTACTTTTTGCATCCGCAACAATACAGAAATGCTTCAAACAGTGAATTTAAGCGGGCTGTCCCGGTTACAATACCGGTATATGTTCCGGGAGCAGCCCCATGACAAATCCTATAATTGGGATTATAATAGAAATAACAGAGATACGGATCAGGAAACTCAGACGAATTTCTATTGTTCGGAAAGGCAGGCTTTTTCTATGAAATACATCGATCTCCACATCCACTCTACCTTCTCCGACGGCACCTTCACCCCGTCGGAGCTTGCGGCCTGCGCCGCCGAAAAGGGGCTTTGCGCTTTTGCCCTGACAGATCACGACACCGCGGAGGGACTTTCCGAGGCTTCCCGGGCAGCCGCCGGCTTTTGTCTGGAATTTATCCCCGGCATTGAGCTTTCCGCCGCATACCAGGGACGTGATATCCATATTCTGGGGCTTGGTATCCATCCCGAGCAGAAGGATTTTGCACGGCTTCTCAAGTCCTTTCAGGACAGCAGGGAGGCCCGGAATGAGGAGATGGCAGGCCGCCTGCGCTCTCTTGAGGGCTTTGACATCACCCTGCAAAAGCTTCGGGAAACCTATAAAAGCTCCGTTCTTACCCGGGCCCATTTCGGCCGGTGGCTTTTTGAACAGCATTATACGTCATCTGTCTCCGAAGCATTTGCACGGTACATTGGCGAAGGCTGTCCCTGCTTTGTTCCCAAAAAGCTTACCGCTCCTGAAAAGGCCATTGGGGTCATTCTGGCTTCCGGGGGGATTCCCGTCCTTGCCCATCCCTTTCTGTACCATATGTCGGAGCCGGAGCTTCGAATCCTTCTTCTGTCTCTGAAGGAGATGGGCCTTAAGGGGCTGGAGGCCATCCACTCCTCCAATATGGGAAATGACGAGCAGAGACTGAAACGCCTGGCCCGGAGCCTGGAGCTCGGCATCTCCGGCGGTTCCGACTTCCACGGAAAAAACAAGCCGCTGATCCAGCTGGGCAGCGGCAAGGGGAACTTAAGGGTTCCCTACGAGGTATGGGAAAAGCTGCAGGCTTTCACTTTGCCTCTGCCTTCCGCCCTTCCGCCCAAAACGGACATTTTTCTTACCAGAACATAGTAGGCGGCGCTCACGCAGACAGCACTGCACAGCCAGGCGGTGGATTCCGCATAAAACAAGCCGTATTCTCCCATTGCCCTGGGAAGAAAGACTGCAACCGACACACGGCCCACACACTCCAAAAGACCGGCAATCATGGGAATTATGGTATTTCCCATGCCCTGAATTGCGGAACGATATACGTGCAGAGCATAAAGGATCGGCAATGTCGCGCTCATAATAGCAAGATACTGATAAGCCAGGCTGAGAACCTCCTGTGCATTTGCATCCGCGGAGGAGATAAACATCAGCAGCAGATATCTTCCGAATAACAGCATCAAAACGGAAATCGCCACGGAAAATACGGCCGCAAGCTTTACCGCACTTCTCATTCCCATGCGGATCCGCTGCAGATTCCCCGCTCCAAAGTTCTGTCCCATATAGGTTGCCGTAGCAAACCCAAAAGAAATAGCGGAGCTTTCCAAAAGGCCGTACAATTTGTTAGTAGCCGTAAATGCGGCAATAAACAGGGAACCGAAGCCGTTAATCACAAATTGAAGAATAATTCCCCCGAATACAATAGCAACATGGGAAAGGGCCAAAGGCGTTCCAAGCTTCAAAAGCCGCTTTATTACTGAAGCATCTATGCTCCAGTCCTCCCGCTTCATACTGATGGCCGGAATCTTCCCAATCATAACCAGGCAGTAGAGAAATGCCGCAAGCTGTGAGAATATGGTAGCTGCTGCAGCCCCTGCAATGCCCCATTTGAATCCCATTACCAGCAAAAGATCCAGTCCGATGTTGAGAACTGCGGCAATAATCATACCGGCGAGAGGAGTTTTCCCGTCTCCAAACGCACGCAGCACGGCGGAAGCCATGCTGTACGCCATCACAATCAGCGTCCCCCCATACATTACGGTTACATAAGAGCAGGCGCCGTCAAAAATATCTTCCGGCGTTTCCAAAAGCCCTAAAAGAGGCCGCGCAAGCAGCGGGAAAACAGCGGAAACCAGGATGCCGATTGTCAGGCACAAAATGGCAGACATGGCGATGGATTTCCTGATGCTTTTCTCATTTCCCTCCCCGATATTCTGTGTAATCAGAACTGCAAAGCCCTGGGTGAGAAACTGCACGGGCCAGAGTACCAGCCAGTAGATCCAGTCCGTAGCTCCAAGAGATGCCAGCGCATTCAGTCCCACCCCCTGGCCGACGATTACCGTATCCGTAATCATATAGAGCTGCTGACCCAGATTTCCCAGAATCAGCGGTAAGGCAAAAGAAAAAATCAGCTTTGTGGGATTTCCTTTTGTCATATCCTTCACCCGGTCTTTGTTCACCTTCCGGCTGCCATTGTGTTTTCCGATATGTAAAAAATTCATATTCCGTCCCCTTCTTTCCCATTTCCTGCATCTTTACTTTTCCATACGGAACGAATATAATGATAATATCGAAAATAAAATTTGTATATAACAAAAATCCCGAATTTTATCATAATAATTTCAAAAGGAGGGTTTTATGCTGATAAGTCCGGTAAAAACCGACGAACATTTAAGAGAACTGGTTAATTATAAGGATATTTCCTTCCCGCTGGATGTATGCACGGACAACTACGGTACATTTCCGGACTACACGCTGAATTGCCACTGGCACAGCACACTGGAGATCGGGACAGTCGCAGAGGGATGCCTGGATTTTTATATGGCTGAAACCTGTATAAAGCTGCATAAGGGCGACTGTGTATTCATCAATTCCAATGTGCTTCATATGGCCCGGCAGTCCGATCCTTTGGAAAATGCAGTGATGCTTGTTGCCAGCTTTCCGCCGTCCCTGTTTCCCGAGGGCAATATCTTTCACAAATATTTTCAGCCTGTGATGCAAATGCCGCTCCAGGGTTTCGGGATAAAGGCCTCCAACCCCCACGGCACACAAATCGCCCGGTTTCTTAAAGTCATCTGCAATTTAAAAAATGAGACTTATGGTTATGAGCTTGAATGTCTGGGTCTTTTAAGCCGGATCTGGCTGGAAGTTTTGAGGTATATGTCCGAGGAGGAACATTCCTTTGTGACAAAGGAAGCACGGCATCGCCACAGAGATCTTATGAAACAGATGATTTCCTATATCCAGGAACATTTTGCAGATAATATAACGATTCAGGATCTTACGGAACACGCCCACGTCAGCCGCAGCGAATGTTTCCGCTCCTTCCGGCGCTATACAGGGAAAAAACCGATGGAATACATCAACGAATACCGTCTGCTTCAAGCAGCCAGCCTGTTGCGGGATACCAATCTTTCGATTTCCGAAGTCGGCAGCTCCTGCGGATTTGGAAGCTCCAGTTACTTTGGGAAGCTTTTCCGGGAGAAATACGGGGTTACTCCTCTGGAATACCGAAAAGAGAGCAGCATAAAGTCAAAAATTCCGCAGGAATAAGACAGCAGACATTCCTCACCGTTCTCACCGTTTATGCCTGCCGCCTTATCCGATACCATGCTTAAGTCCGTCTACCTGGGATTCCCCATAAAAAACAGCGCCATTGTCCCGGGGCCGGAATGTGCTCCGATGGTGGGGCCTACGTGATTGATCAGAAAGCTTTCCACGCCGAAGCGCTCCCGGACCAGCTTTTCCACATACCGGGCATCCTCCAGGCAGTCGCCGTGGCTGATAAATACCTCCGGATTCTCAAAGCCCTTGATCTGTTCTCCCATACGATCAACCAGGGCGGACAGGGATTTCTTTCTTCCGCGGACCTTGCCGACCGGTATGAGATGGCCTTCATTGTCCACATGGAGAATAGGCTTAATGTTGATCATAGTTCCCACAATAGCCGTGGCCTTGGATACGCGGCCGCCCCGCTGAAGGTGAAAGAGATCGTCTACCGTAAAATTATGGCACAGGTTCAGCTTGTTCTCCTCTACCCAGGCTGCCACCTCCTCCAGAGATTTCCCGGACTCTTTCAGCTGTACCGCCTTGTGTACCAGAAGACCCTGTCCCAGAGAAGCGCTCAGAGAATCCAGAACAATCACCTTTCTCTCCGGAAAGCGTCCCTCCTCCTTAAGCTCCTCCGCGGCAACTCTTCCGCTGTTGTACGTTCCGCTTAATCCTGATGAAAATGCAATATAAAGAACGTCCTTCCCCTGTTCCATACAGGCGGTAAAAGCTTCCCTGGCCTGCTCGGGATTGACCTGGGAGGTAGTGGGCATGGAACCGCCGCGCATTCGGCTGTAAAACTCTTCTACCTCAAGAGGATGTGTTCTGTCATAGGTTTCTCCGTCTATGATATAGCTCAGAGACAAAATTTCCAGGTTATGCTCCCGAATATAGTCTTCGGGAAGGTCCGCATTGATGTCTGTCATAATTACATAAGTGTTCATCTTAGTCCTCCATTCTAATTCTAGTAGTCCGTATCGGAAATATGCACAAGGATTTCCGGTACGAACTACTAGTCGCTGCGCGACAGCACTAAAGGGTAAAGTCGCTTCGGCACACCTGTATTGAGAGAAACTTTTATTCAGAAGGGCACTCATAAAAGTTTCTCTCGTGCACCTTTGCGGCTTTACCAGATCTTATTCCGGTTCCGTAATATCCCGCATCCTAATAATTCCCCAATATTTTCATATTTAATGCCTCTTCTCTGATTCCGCGAAGAGCGTTTTTCACGGCGCTGTCGTTTAAGTTGCCTTCAAAATCCACGAAGAAATGATACTCCCAGTTCTTTTCCGCAATGGGCCGTGACTCTATCCGGCACATATTGAGATTGTTGAATATAAAATGCGACAGTACATTGTAAAGGCAGCCGCTCTCGTGGCTGACCTCAAAGCAGATGCTCACCTTTCCTGCGCTCCTGCAGAAAATCCGCTGATTCGTTACAATCAGAAAACGAGTGGAGTTCTGACCGCTGAAATTGATGTTCTCCTTCAGCACCTTCAGTCCATGCTGCTTTCCGGCCAGAGTGCTTGCAATGGCCGCCTGGGTTTTATCCCCGTCCTCCGCCACCTTCTGAGCCGCTACCGCTGTGTTGAGAAGGCTGATCTGCCGCCACCGGCGGTTTTCATCCAGATATTTTGCGCACTGCATCAGGCCCTGGGGATGGGAATACACCGTTTGTATATCCGAAAGCTTTGCCTCCTGTGTTCCAAGGAGCGCATGACGGATGGTCATTACTTGCTCTCCCACAATGTAATTGTCAAACTCCTGGAGAAGATCATAGTTGTCGTTTACAATGCCTGCGGAAGAATTTTCAATGGGCAACACCGCATAGTCCGCCATCCCCTCGGCAATTGCCTCCATCGCGTCGCGCCACCGCTCCACATGGAAGTGGTTCACATCCTCCCCGAAAAATTCAAACATGGCCTGCTGCGCATAAGCTCCCTCCACGCCCTGGTAGACGACCCGGACATTCTTTTTCTCAAGCTCATCCACCATCACAAAGGGCAGACGGCCGATAGCCTGCTGCTCCATCCGCTGATACTGGAGCTTCCGGCTCATGGCCATAATCTGGTTGTACAGCTCTTCCACGCCGTGGCTGTTAAACTCATTGCAGGTCATGGACTTGACAGCCTGAATTTTCAGCTTTTCGCGCTCTTTATCCAGGATCTTTTTCCCCACGGCTACCTTATATTCCGCCACCTCTTCCGAGACGGCCATCCGCTGTTCAAAAAGCTTAACCATCTGTGCATCAATTTCGTCAATCTCCTGTCTCAGTTCTGCCAGATCTCTCATGTTGTGTTCCTTTCTTTACAAAAATGATATCCGATTTATTGACACTCCTTTTTCCTGACCGCGCGGATAAGCTCGCCAAGATAAGACAAGGAACCAAAGGCCAGAACCATTCCGTCCTCCCCTGCGTAGCTTCTCGCTTTTTCCACCGCCTCCGGAATATCCGCAGCCGCTTCTACCCGGGGATTGTACGGCCGCACCGCCTCCGCAAGCTTTTTTGCAGGCAGCGCCCTTTGATTGTCCGGCGTCATAACCGTCACAATCCGCTCCGCCTCGGGCGCCAGGCGGCTCATCATGTAATCATACTCCTTGTCCCCAAGGACGCCGATAATAAATATCTTCCGTTTTTCCGGCACATAAAGATTCAGTGTTTCCAATAGCCGATCCGCCGCGTCCCGGTTGTGCGCTCCGTCTGCCATAAACAGCGGATGCTCGTCCACTACGGTAAAGCGGCCGATCCATTGGGTCTGCTCCAGTCCTTTTCGCAAAGCCTCCTCCGAAGCAGGATATCCGACTTGGCCCAACGCATCGATTACCTCAACTGCTGCGGCCGCATTTTCAAGCTGACAGCTTCCCAGGATTCCCGGCCGGAGCTTTGTTCTGTCTTTATAGGTGAAGCTCTGCTCCGCAAAGCTTATCTTTTTATCTCTGAGATCCGTTTCCCTTACCTCCCGGTAAGAAGCCTGTTTTTCCCGGCAGGCTTCCTCAAGAACCTTGCGCACCTGAGGCTTTTGGGACGTGCTTACCACTATGGTATCGGGCTTGATGATTCCCGATTTGATTTTTGCGATCTCCTCCAGAGTATTTCCCAAAAATCCCATATGATCCATACTGATAGACGCAAATGCGGATACCAGGGTGGTTTTTACCACGTTTGTCGCATCCGTCAGGCCACCCATACCGGTTTCCAGCACTACGATGTCGCAGTTCATTTCTTTAAAATAGAGAAATGCCAGAGCTGTCTCCACCTCAAAGGCGGTGGGATGAGCAAGCCCCTCCGAGAGCATCTCCTGTCCTGCATGGTAGATCCGCTCCGCCAGTCTTGCCACAGCTTCCTCCGGTATATAGACTTCATTTACCTGGATTCGCTCACGGTATTCAAAAATCGTGGGGGAAATGTACCTTCCCACCTTGTAGCCGGCTTCCTTCAATATAGTCGATACGTAGGCCAGAATGGAACCCTTGCCGTTGGTTCCTGCTATATGGACAAACTTCAAATCATCCTGCGGATTTCCGAGACGGCCCAGCAGCTCCGTCACCGTATCCAGGCCCAGGATATAGCCGTATTTTGATGTGTCATCTATAAATGCTCTTGCTTCCTTGTATGTCATGATTTCCTCTTTCCAATCTGCTGTTAACTGCTGTCTGACGGTCGGCAGCAGGCCGAATTGTTTATTATCTGCTTTGTAAAGGGCTGTAATCTCCGCATCGGCCGGATGAATTTGGGAATTTTATCTGTAAATTCTTCCAATCTGCCGCATCCCAAGTATATTACATCCTTCACATGATTTCAATAGAATTTCTTTCGGCTTTTCAGCGCATACTATCCTTATGAAAAATAAATTTATTGTCTGCGGACTTATCGGCTGGTGCCTGGAAATCTTCTGGACAGGGCTCAAATCTCTTCAGAGGAGACAGATGAAGCTTGAGGGCCATTCCTCTATCTGGATGTTTCCCATCTATGGGATGGCCGCTTTTCTGGCTCCTGTCTCCCGTTGGATTCGAAAAAAAGGGACGCTGTTTCGGGGGAGCGTCTATGCCTGTGCTATTTTCCTTGGAGAATTCATCACCGGAAGTCTGCTGAAAAAACGCGGTATGTGCCCCTGGGACTACAGCAGGGCACGGTGGAATATTGACGGTGTGATACGGCTTGACTATGCGCCGGTATGGTTTCTGACCGGGCTGCTGTATGAACGGCTGTTCCGGCGGATGCAGCCGGACGCCGGTTCATCTGCGGACACCCGCCCGTAAATGAAAAGATGCCGCAAAATAAGGCCGCAGCTTTTTCCCATATCAGCTGACCGGGTACTTGACCGGATATTGGTGCTTGATTAGGTTTGATATGGAAATGGCTGCCGGCTTATTTTGCGGTATTTTTTTATGGCGCATGTTCTGTTATCTTTAGTGTGTCTTCTCCAAAGCTTTGTAAAAATGCTTTGCAGTATATTTTTTGTTACTGCTTCCTGTCAAATTGGTATTCCGTGATATTCTTAAAGTCATTATTTAAAACGTAGTAAACCCGATTCTCTTTCACCGAATATACAAAAGAAACCCGTGTCGCCCAAAGTCCTTCTTGACTTACTGCGTTTAATACATGGAATGCATCCGTGACGGAAAAATTATCATTCTGTTTCTTTAGCTGCTCATCAGCCCTCTCAAATCTGTCGTCCCCAAATACAATATAGGGTCTGGTTATTTCGGGATTCAAAACCGAATAGTTGGTAATCAGCGAATACTTTGTTTTCTCCAGGCGGTATCCTATCCCTGGCTCAATAATAAGAACATGTCCGTCTTTATCAGAAAGCATAGCCTGCATTGTGGCGTCTTTTGCATATACAATTTTCTTGCTCCGTACCATATGGAGCGCATCGTCAAATAGAATTTCGCCTTTAATATAGCTTTCTGTTAAATCAGCAATTGTAATACATGTCTCATCGCCGCAATATTCACCATTCTTATTTCCGTTCACATAAAGCAAGGTCCCGACATTCCCGTTTCTATTGATTCCATGAAATGAGTGATATCTATTATCCGGCATTTTAATTCCGATATAAAACCTGTCCTTTTCTGCAATTACCTTATGCGTCCATACGGAAAGATCAATGTCAAAATTAAATCCGACAATGGTATCGTCACCGTTATAAACAAATCTCGTACACATATTTAAACCTCCATAAGCTCCTTGATACATCCCGACCGTATTGCCCCTATATGTTGGGAGATCTTTTCTTTTGGCCAGTTCCACCATTTGATATGAAGTAAATCAGAAATCGTATCTTCATCAAACCGTTTTTTAATTGGCTTCGCCGGAATACCTCCTGCAATGGTATATGGGGGCACGTCTTTTGTGACAACGGCTTGAGTACCAATGATTGCTCCGTCGCCAATTGTAACTCCTGCTAAGATAACAGCTTCAAAGCCAATCCATACGTCATTGCCGATTATAATGCC
Source organism: Clostridia bacterium (assembly GCA_910576325.1). GTDB lineage: Bacteria > Bacillota > Clostridia > Lachnospirales > Lachnospiraceae > Laedolimicola. The sequence goes on along the minus strand of CAJTIM010000005.1, from coordinate 28,684 downwards.
GCCCTTATTATCCCAACTTTCCGCCACATTCTGTTTTTCCAGCCCCCATTCTTCAAAAAACAAAGGAAAAGGGTAGGTACTTAGGGATGCTAACGTGTGATTGGCGCTATTGAAAAGGAATTTTACTCCGCAGGCAATGGAACAAAATTTTCCGATTATAAGCTTGTCATGATTGATGGGATAATGATATAATACATTATTTTTTTCAAACTCCCCAGGGTCATTTACAAAATCGTTATACATCGTATAATCGCCAACTTCAATATTGGGCTTTGTAATCACATTTTTAAGATAAACAGTCTGCTTGTCTCCTGTGCGCGGATATATTTTCTTTGAATCAGCCATTTTCAATTCCTCCTGCCTGTCACGTATAACATAATTTTATTCCTCTGCCTCGATGTTTTCAATACACCAAACGTTACAGACGTAAAGTGTAAAAAGAGAGCCGCTTTTTCATTAAGCAGCTCCCTGTCATTATTTTTGATATATTATTTTTCTAACGGCATAAACCGAAAGCCGGTAATAATCAGCAAGCTCCTCCATAGATACACCCTGCTTATATTCTGAAATAATCTTTTTATTACGGTCTTCAAGCTCTTTTCGGTAGCCGGATACTTCTCCCCAAGCTTTGTGCTGCTCGGCTTTTGCAGGAATATAGAGATAACCTGCCTGTATATACTTTTGCAATTCTTCAACCAAGCAAACAGGGAGAATTTCATTTGCATTCATATATTTCATTTGCGGCTTCCTCCTTGATTGATTTAGTCAAGCAGCAAAGCCAGCAATATATATCAGCGACTAATGATTACTCCATGCAAGTGTCGCTTATACTGGCTTTGCATGGAGACAGGCTTTATTCTTTCTTTTTTTGTTTATACACATAAATCTCACCACCAAAATGTCTTTGTATTGAAAGTATAACACTATGTTTTGAGCAGTTCAAGCAAATAAAGAAGCGTTTGCTGCCCATCTTCATCCCTTCTTAAGATTTTCTCCCCAAATTTTAAAGAACTTTTGGAGCTTTTTCTGATATAGTTAAAAAAATGTGGTAAACTGTCATTAGATACCACCCCCAGCGGAATCGCGAATCGGATGCAGAACCAAAATCAGAAAGGAATCACTACATATTATGGAAGCAAAAATATTAGTCGTAGACGACGAAAAAGAAATCGCCGATCTCATAGAACTCTATCTCTCCAACGAATCCTACGAGGTTCACAAATTTTACAACGGCAAAGAAGTCCTCTCCTACCTAGAGCATGACACCCCTGATCTCGCCATCTTAGACGTCATGCTGCCGGACATGAGCGGCTTCTCCATCTGCCAGAAAATCCGGGAAACCCAAAACTTTCCCATTATTATGTTGACCGCAAAAGACGAAGAGATCGACAAAATCACTGGCCTTACCCTGGGCGCGGACGACTACATCACCAAGCCCTTCCGCCCCCTGGAGCTTATCGCCCGCGTAAAAGCCCAGCTCCGCCGCTTCACCAAATACAACAACCTCCCGGCCCAGGAGGAGGACCCTGACACCATCGCTATCTCCGGCCTAACCATCAACAAGCGCGATCACACCTGCACCCTGAACGAAAAGCCCCTGGCCCTCACCCCTACCGAGTTCTCCATCCTCTGGAGCCTCTGCAAAAACCGCGGCGAGGTAGTAAGCTCCGACCGGCTTTTCTTCGACGTATGGGGCGAAAAATACTACAGCAGCAATAACAACACCATCATGGTACACATCCGGCATCTGCGGGAAAAAATGAACGATTCCAGCGAAAAACCAAAATACATCAAAACCGTTTGGGGAGTGGGGTATAAAATTGAGTAAAAAAACAGCACGAAAGAGTAATTACTATCAGTTTGAACGGAAAATGATGCGGAAAATGTTCTCCCTCATTCTCATTTCTATCGGAATGGTTCTTTTCTTAAGAGAACTGATACGGGGACGCTTCGGTGAGGCCGTTGTCACCTTCCTGGCCAGCAAATTCCGCCTGGACTACTTGGATGCCCTGTATATCTACAAGACCACCTTCCGGGAAAATCTGGACATAATCATCTGCATCGCCATTATCATAGCTCTGATCGCCGTTTTCCGCTATTCCGTCCATTGGGTCACCGGCTATTTCAATGAGATCTCCGCCGGCTGCGACGCTCTTCTGGACGAATCACGGGAGCTTATCACCCTCTCGCCGGAAATGAGCTTTCTGGAGCTTAAGCTCAACGAATGTAAAAATGTCCTGGAAAAACGGGAGCGTGACGCTCGTCAGGCCGAACAGCGGAAAAACGATCTGGTGGTCTACCTGGCCCACGATATCCGCACGCCCTTAACCTCCGTTATCGGCTATCTGGATCTTATGAACGAAGCCCCGGAGCTTTCTGCAGAACAGCGTGCCAAATACCTTTCCATTACCTTAGATAAGTCTTACCGCCTGGAGCAGCTCATCAATGAATTTTTTGAAATCACCCGCTTCAACCTCCAGTCCATCCCCCTAAACCGGGAAAACCTGCATCTTTCCTATATGCTGCAGCAGATGGTGGAGGAATTTTATCCTATACTGTCCCCGGCGGGAAAGACGGCTCACGTGCATGTGCCGGAGGACTTAGTACTGCCCGGCGATCCTGACAAGCTTGCCCGCGTGTTCAACAACATCCTGAAAAATGCTGCCGCTTACAGCTACCCGGACACAGTTATTGAAATACGCGCATGGCAGGAGGGAAGTCAGGTCCGCATCACCTTTACCAACCAGGGTCCGGTGATTCCTCCGGAAAATCTGCGCTCCATCTTCGAAAAATTCTTCCGCCTGGACAGCGCCCGTTCCACCGGTACGGGAGGCGCCGGCCTGGGACTTGCCATAGCTAAGGAGATCGTCACGGCCCACCAGGGCACCATTTCCGCCGCCAGCAGCGAGGAAGGAACCGTATTCTCCATCTCACTGCCTGCATTGGAAAAAGAGCCGTCGTCCACAAACTAAATTTTAAGAAGCAAAACAACATGGACTGCGCATAAAGTATCGGAAAGATACACAAAATTCCTTCCATACTTTTGGCAATTCCATTTAATAACCCATGAAACAAAGGCTCGATTCCGAACTTTAACGCACCCCGGACTCGAGCCTAAAATAATCTATATAATCTTTGTATCTATCCCCCAACATACAACCATTGAAACAGCATATTCCTGCTCAATCACAATCCGCATAGTTTCTTAAAAAATTAATATTTTATTCCATCATTCTTAAGCTTACAGACAGAGAATCTACAGGTTTTTCATCCGCAGGTCTGATACCATACAGGTATCAATCAAAGCAACCAACAGCTTCACAACATAGGCCCAGGTGCAGCGAACAGGGGAAAAACACACCCTGCCCAATCATGACAATACTGTCACTAAAAAGTCATGGTCCTGTCACCCGAAAGCACTATTCTGAAAATGGGCTTTACCAAAAGAGAAAGGATGTTCATATTATGGAAAATAAAACAGTAATTGCAATCATATTCGGCGGCTGCTCCACGGAGTACGAGGTTTCCCTCCAATCCGCCTATTCCGTCATTTCACATATCAGTCAGGAAAAATACCGGGTCCACATGATCGGCATTACCCGCGAAGGCGCCTGGCTTTACTACCAGGACGACCTGGACCGGATTCCGGCGGACACCTGGGCCTCCGCCGACTGTTTCCCGGCCATGATCTCCCCCAACCGGACGGATCACGGCCTTTACCTGATGCGCGGCGGCGAAATTGAACTGATCCGCCTGGACGCCGTCTTTCCCGTCCTTCACGGAAAAAACGGCGAGGACGGTACGATTCAGGGCTTGTGCGAGCTGGCGGGCATCCCCGTGGTTGGCTGCGGCATGAAAAGCTCCGTCCTCGGCATGGACAAGCACCTTGCCCACACCCTGGTAAATCTGGACGGCATCGAGGTTCCAAAGTCCGTGCTCTTCCGGCGGATGCCCACAGAGGCGGAACAGTTTTCCATGACGGAGCACCTGACCTACCCCCTCTTTGTAAAACCCGTAAAAGCCGGCTCCTCCTTTGGCATTACCAAGATCGAAACCCCCGGCAATCTGGAGGAGGCCATCACTCTGGCTTTTTCCCACGATGACTGCGTGATTGTGGAGGAAGCCATCCCCGGCTTCGAAGTCGGCTGCGCCGTTCTGGGAAATAACGAACTGATTTTAGGTCAGCCTGATGAAATCGAGCTTTCCGACGGCTTCTTCGACTATACGGAAAAATATACCTTAAAGACCTCCCGGATTCACATGCCCGCCCGGATAGCCCCGGAAACAGCGGAGCGCATCCGGGAAACGGCAGGACGCATTTACCGCATCTTATCCTGTAAGGGCTTTGCAAGGGTAGATCTCTTCCTCACCCCCGACGGACGGCTGGTATTCAACGAGGTGAATACAATCCCCGGCTTCACCTCCCACAGCCGCTATCCCAATATGCTAAAGGGCATCGGCATGACCTTCGAGGAGATCGTGGATGCTCTCATCCGTCTGGCGGTAGAGCCATGAAAGCGGTAACACTTCACCGGGAACAGGTCTATTCGGGGAACCTGATTCTGGTAAACGCCCAATATCCCTTGCAGCAGAGCACCCCGCCGGAGCAGATCCGGCCCCTGGAGCATCCCCAGGCATATTCGGAAAATAAAACAGCGCCGCCGCATGCTCAAGAATCTTTTGAGCATACGGCCGCACTTCCGTCTTCCTGCGTTTCCTTGGAACGAAAAACCGCCCTGGTTCTGGAAACATTATTTACCACCATAGGAAGCGGCTCTTCCTTAATTCCGGTCAGCGGCTTCCGCACCCGCCGGGAGCAGGAGGAAATCTACGCCTCCTCCTTAGCCGAGCACGGAAAAGATTTTACCGAAAGCTATGTAGCTTCTCCCGGCTGTAGCGAACACGAAACAGGTCTGGCAATTGATCTGGCACTCAACCGGGACCCCATCGACTTTCTGCGCCCTTATTTCCCAAGGGACGGTATCTGCGGACGGTTCCGCAGCAAAGCGGCTTCCTACGGCTTTGTGGAGCGGTATCAGGAAGGAAAAGAAGCGCTGACAGGAATCGCGCCGGAGCCCTGGCACTTTCGGTATGTGGGCCTCCCCCACGCCACCATTATGAACACCCACGGCTTCTGTCTGGAGGAATATCTGGACTATCTGAAAGATTTTCCCTATGAAGGCCGCCACCTGGAGGTTCATGTGGAAAATAAGAGCTTTGAGCTTTTTTACAAAAAGGCCGAAGACGATTTGACCGAACTGACGCTCCCCGGATACCTGCCCTTCCAGGTATCCGGCGATAACCGGGAAGGCTTCGTCTTCACCCTTTGGAGGTAAACATGACGCAAAAATACTATTACCCCGCAATCGACCGCTTCAAGCTTCTGGCTGCCTTTCTGGTCATTGCCATTCACACCTCGCCTCTCACCTCCATAAGCCCGGAGGCAGACTATATCCTGGCCCGGGTTCTGGCCCGGGTAGCCGTTCCCTTCTTTTTCATGGTAACGGGATATTTTGTTCTGCCGAAGGCTTTGGAAGACGGGGCATACGGACTGGCCTACTTAAAGCGCATCGGCCTCATTTATCTGATATCAATGGCGCTCTATCTTCCTGTGGGAATTTATGCCGGACACTTCAAGGGCGCAGGCGTCATTTCCATCCTGAAAATGATTTTCCTGGACGGAACCTTTTACCACCTGTGGTATCTCCCTGCCCTGATCCTGGGCTTTGCCGTCCTGCTTCCGCTGCTGCGCGCCCTGCCTCTGCCGGCTGCCGGCACAGTCTGCGGACTGCTCTATCTCATAGGACTGTTCGGTGACAGCTATTACGGCCTGATTGGGGAAGAATCCTTTGTGTATTCCATTTACCAGGGATTATTTCACCTCTTCGAATACACCCGGAACGGACTGTTCTACACGCCAATCTTTCTTTTCCTGGGCTATACGCTCACACAGAAACGGCCGTCCTTTGCCCTAGCAACAGGGGCCCTGGGCGGTTCCTTCGGACTGCTTCTAGGAGAAGGGATTGTTCTGAAACTGGCGGAAGCGCAGCGGCATGACAGCATGTATATTTTCCTGCTGCCGGTGATGTATTTTCTGTTCTCCACTCTGTTAGAGGACTGCACCGAAGAACAGCAGAAAACCTTCCCCAAGGATCTGCCGCTGTTCATCTACCTCCTTCACCCGCTTTTTATCATTCTTGTGAGAGGCGGCGCAAAGGTGACAAAGCTGACATTTTTTGTAGATAACAGCCTGGCACACTATACGGCAGTGGCCGTCTCCGCCTTTGCGGGAGCGCTGATTTTAACAAAGCTTTTAGCAATACTGAAAAGGCAGACCGGTTTCCGAAAAAAGTCCGTTCCTCGTTCCGGAAACAGAAATGCCAGTACCCGCAGAAGAAATGCTGAGAGAACATCTTATGAGACAGAGTAATCCCTCTGCATGCTTTTGCAAACCATACCTTTTCATCCACAATTTATCACTCAGCCTTACCATCGGTGCACAAGGGTACACACGCCCCTTGTACACTGAGGATACCATTAACAGTTAAACAATAAGGAAGGCTTATTTATATAAAAACCATCTGACTGCCTATAAGAAAGAGGGGAAAATTTTTTATGATCACAAAAATCAACCAGGACGCCATGATCGTCCGTCTGCTTCCCGAGCGGAGAGCCTGGAAAGAAATTCACTATGAAAATCTGAAATACAACGTAGAAACCCTGCAAAGCCTGCTTCCAAAAGGCTGTGAATTTATGGCCGTCGTAAAAGCAAATGCCTACGGCCACGGAGCCGTGCCAACCGCCTCCTACTTAAATCACTTAGGCATCCGCGCCTTCGCCGTCGCTACGGTTCAGGAGGGCGTAGAACTGCGCCTGCACGGAATCAAGGGGGAAATCCTGGTGCTGGGCTACACCTCCCCCCACCAGGTCCATCTGCTCACCACCTACGATCTCATCCAAACCGCCGTCGACTGCGCCCACGCCCATGCCCTCAACGAAGCCGCCTACTACCCGATAAAAATCCACATCAAGCTGGACACCGGTATGCACCGCTTAGGGGAACGTTCCGATCACATCCAGGAGCTAACCTCCATTTTCGCCTGCGAAAAACTGCAAATCCTGGGTACATTCTCCCACCTCTGTGTGGCAGACAGTCAGAAAATGGAAGACATCCTCTTTACCAAGCTCCAAATCTCCGCCTTCTTCAAAACCATAGAACAACTAAAAGAACAGGGCCTAAATCCCGGCAAACTCCACCTCCAAAGCAGCTACGGCGTTCTAAACTACCCGGATCTGCCCTTAGACTACGCCCGTTTCGGCATCGCCATGTACGGCTGCTACAGCACCCCCGACCCTGACCTAATGAACCGTCTCCCCCTGCGCCCGGTTCTCTCCCTCCACGCCCGAATCTCCGTCATAAAGGACCTTAAAGCAGGCGAAACCGTCAGCTACGGCCGCAACTTCCGCACCGAAGCCCCCATGCGCATCGCCGCCGTCACCATCGGCTACGCCGACGGCCTCCCCCGCAGCCTGTCCAACCAACAGATCCCCGTCCTGCTCCACGGCCGAAAAACCCACATCATCGGCAACATCTGCATGGACCAACTGCTCATAGACATCACCCAGATCCCAACCGCCCGTCCCGGCGACATCGTAACCCTCCTAGGAACCGACGGCCCACACACCCTCCGCCCCGAACCCCTGGCCGAAGCCGCCGGAACCATCACCAACGAACTACTAAGCCGCCTAAACCTCCGCGAAGAATAACCCACATACACATACACCCCCACCTCCAACCCCAGAGTAACAGCCGCAAAGCCCTCCCCTTTTTCCGATATCCGGTATCCGGCTGTTCGCGAACAGGCGGTCTGATATGGACGGACATTGCAAGCCATCAAAACGCCACCGAAACGTCAAAGCAATGTCCGTACAGAGCAGACAGTCTGTTCGCGAACCGTCCGAACCGTTGTAATAAGGAGGGACCCGCAAGGCGGGAGGATTCCTTATTGCTGGGGATATGGAAAAAGGGGAGGGCTTTGCGGCTGTTACTCGTCCGTCTGCTCCTCGTCCGTCTACCCCTTATTTCCGATTCTTCCTCAACTTCTCCTCACAATACTTACACCGATAAATCTCCTTCTCCTCATTCGTCAAAATAAACACATGATCCAGTTCCTGCTCAATAGAAGTAATACACCGCGGATTCCTGCACCGAACAATATTCCGAATCTCCTTCGGCAGCGTCAGCGCCATCTTCTCCACAATCTCCTCATCTTTCACAATATTCACCGTAATATTATGATCAATAAACCCCAAAACCTCCAAATCTATGTAATCAATCGGACACTCAATCTTCATAATGTCCTTCTTCCCCATCTTCCCGCTCCGGGCATTCTTAATAATCGCCACCGTACAATCCAGCTTATCCAAATTCAGATACTTATAAATCTCCATACTCTTCCCGGCCTGAATATGGTCCAGAACAAACCCTTCCGCAATCCGCCCAACATTCAAAATACTTGCCATTACACATTCACCTCCAACAGCGTAAGAATCAAAGCCATCCTCACATAAACCCCGAACTGCACCTGCCTGAAATAAGCAGCCCTTGGATCATTATCCACCTCTACGGAAATCTCATTTACTCTGGGAAGGGGATGCATCACCAGCATATCCGGCCCGGCCAGCGCCATCTTCGCCTTATCCAGAATATAAAAATCCTTCAATCGCACATAATCCTCTTCATTAAAAAACCGTTCCCTTTGAACCCGGGTCATATACAAAAGATCAAGGCTTCCAATCACATCCTCCAGGCGCTCCACCTCCTTATAAGACACTCCCTTCTCATCCAATACATCCTCCCGGATATACCCCGGAATCCTCAGCTCCTCCGGCGAAATAAACACAAAGGAAATATTCTCATACCGCACCAATGCATTGATCAAGGAGTGCACCGTCCGTCCAAACTTCAAATCACCGCACAAACCAATCGTCAAGTGGTCCAAACGGCCCTTGAGGGATCGAATCGTCATTAAATCGGTAAGTGTCTGGGTGGGATGCTGATGTCCGCCGTCGCCGGCATTGATTACTGGAATGGAAGAAACTGCTGAAGCCACCACGGGAGCTCCCTCCTTGGGATGCCGCATGGCACAAATATCAGCGTAACAAGAAATCATACGAATTGTGTCGGAAACGCTTTCTCCCTTTGACGCCGAGCTGGACGCCGCACTGGAGAAACCAAGTACCTGACCGCCTAAATGGATCATAGCCGATTCAAAGCTTAACCTTGTTCTGGTACTCGGTTCATAGAACAGGGTCGCCAGAACCTTTCCGTCACAGGCGTGTGCATATTTTGCCGGATTTTTCTCAATGTCCCTGGCCAAGTCAAGCAATCGGCCAAGCTCCTCCACGGAAAAATCCAAGGGGCTCATCAAATGTCTCATAATACCTCCATCATTTTCCGGAAAACCTCTTCGCGTTCTCATAACGCCGACGGTTTCCACCGGGTGAAAATACATCTGTCAAGTACGGTCTCATCTCTTACTGCGAGGCCATACCGGTTGCTGAATAACCGCCGCTCATTCCATACAATCGGCAGCGCTGAATATTCCTGTACTATGTTACATCAAACCTGAGTGGATTTCAATAAAATTATTTTGCAAAAAGCAACTTTTTCATATATAGTAATAAGAAAGGGAATCCCTGTGCGGATCAAGGAAACACCCTTCGGGTATACCTATATGCACAAAAATATGTGCGGATTAAGGAAAGGAGAAATACGTATGGAATTTAAAGAGAAAAAAAGATGGGTTTTCTTCGGACTGCCCCTGACCTTCACCACCTATACAATCAAACCGGAAGTCCTGACTATCAATGAAGGTTTCCTGAACCATAAGGAAAATGACTGCTACATGTACAAAATTCAGGATGTCACCCTCAATTCCAGTCTGTTTGAGCGAATCTTCGGCCTGGGAACCATCGTGTGCAGCACCGGCGACATTACCCACCCAAGGCTTGAACTTCTGCATATCAAAAATGCCCGGGCCGTAAAGGACTTCATTCTGGAGCAGTCAGAGGAACAGCGCTTAAAACGCCGGACACTGAACACCCAGAACATCGGAGCCGCCCCGGAATTTGACCTTGAGGATGACGACGAATAATGTGTAAGCCCTTCCATTCATACAGCCAGGCGTCCGGAAGTACAAAAAGTATTTTCAGACGCCTGAATCTATATAAAACGATCCCGGTACATCAAAAATGAAATAACGGACCCTTCTCCTGCCCGTATCTCCGATGTACCGGAAAAGTATTATTTTATCTTGTGCAGTAATTCTTTCCCGGATATGCCGGGCTCGGTCATATGAACCGGATCCAGGATTTCATTTAATTCCTGTTCCGATAACAGGTTTTCCTCAAGAATCAGGCTGCGCACGGATTCGCCGGTTTTAATCGCCCGTTTTGCAATTTCAGCGGCCTTCTGATACCCCACATGGGGACAAATTGCGGTAATAATGCCGACGCTGTTTTCCACAAGATAACGGCATCTGTTTTCATTCGCAGTAATTCCCGTCACGCAGTTGTCAACAAAGGTCTGAACCGCATAAGCCAGCGTGTCTATGGACTGAAACATGCAGTAAAATATAATCGGTTCAAAAGCATTAAGCTCCAGCTGCCCGCCCTCTGCCGCCATAGTAATCGTCACATCATTTCCGATAACATAAAAAGCCACCTGATTCACCACTTCCGGAATCACCGGATTGACCTTTCCGGGCATAATGGAAGAACCGTTCTGCTTGGCCGGAAGATTGATTTCACCAAAGCCTGCTCTGGGGCCGGAAGACATCAGGCGCAAATCATTGGCAATCTTGGACAGAGTTACCGCACAGGCTTTGACAGAGCCGGATACAGACACAAAGGAATCCAAGTTCTGAGTGGCGTCAATTAAGTCAAATGCCTGAATGAATTCCATATCTGAGACATTACTTAAATTGGGAACAATGCGTTTTAAGTAAGCTTCGTCCGCATTGATTCCGGTGCCCACGGCTGTACCGCCCATGTTCAGGGAACGCATCTCGTCCATAGATTTATCCATACGGCAGATATCCCGCATAATGGCGGCGGAATAGGCCTTGAATTCTTGTCCCAGACGGATGGGAACGGCGTCCTGCATCTGGGTCCGCCCCATTTTTATGATATGGTCGAATTCCTCCGCTTTTCTTTCCAGGGCCTTGTGAAGCCGCAAAAGCTCCCTTTTCAGATTGCCGAGAAGCCGCAGCGAGGTCATTTTGCCGGCAGTAGGAATCACATCATTTGTTGATTGTCCGCAGTTGACGTCATCATTGGGGTGAACGAGCGTGTAGTCTCCCTTTTTACCGCCCAGGATCTCGATAGCCCGATTGGCGATTACTTCATTTGCATTCATATTCAGGGAAGTGCCCGCGCCGCCCTGGATCGGATCTACAATGAAATCCCGATGAAACTTTCCGGCCAGAATTTCTTCGCAGGCAAGCACAATAGCCCTGGCCTTGGCCTTATCCAGAATCCCGATCTCGCAGTTTGTAATAGCGGCAGCCTTCTTAATGTATGCCATGCTATTGATAAATTCCGGATGCATGGCCAGGCCGGTAATATGGAAGTTTTCGGCGGCACGCAGAGATTGGACGCCGTAATATACACTTTCCGGAATATCCTTGGAACCGATTGAATCTTCCTCTATCCGATAATCCTTCGCCTTTGTTATATTATCCATAGTGTTTCGTTATTCTCCGATAAAATTAAGGAATTTGGCAATACGTTCATTTTCTTTTCTTACGGTTGAGAAAAACTCTTCCGCAGTAACATCCGCTTCCATAGAACCCTTGTCCATAAAAATGATGCGGCTTGCAGCATGCTTCGCAAACTGCATTTCATGGGTGACGCACAGCATACAGACGCCTTCCGCTGCAAGATTCTCCAATATTTTCAGAACCTCGCTTGTCATTTCCGGATCAAGGGCGGAGGTTATTTCATCCAAAAGCAGCGCCTTGGGATTCATCATAAGCGCCCGGGCAATGGCGATTCTTTGCTGCTCGCCGCCGGAAAGCTCATTGTGCAGAGCCTTTGCCTTTGATTCCAGACCCACCTTTTTGAGATAATAAATTGCTTTTTCTTCGGCCTTAGCTTTGTCCATTTTCAGCAGCTTGACAGGACTCATAGTCAGGTTCTGCATTACATTCAGATGCGGAAACAGTACGGTGCGCTGAAACACCATTCCGCAGTCCAGACGGATATCACGGAGATTCTTTTTTTCTTTTACGGAGCGTCCGTTTACCAGAATATCTCCCTCATCTACCGTTTCCAACCCATTGATGCAGCGAAGCAGCGTACTTTTTCCCGTCCCGCTGGGGCCTAAAAGAACCGTAACGCCCTCCTGGTTAAATTCTACGTTAAAGTTTTTTAATACGGTCAGAGTTCCAAAGCTTTTTGTAACATTTTTTACTTCAATCATTGCCATTTCTTTTCCCACCTTCCCAGTCATATCATGAATCAGAGATTCATGATCGTCATTCGTCGTTCGTTGAATATGCAAGCATATTCCCCTCACTAACACTCATTATCCTAATAGTTAAACGACAGCTTCTTTTCCAAATCTCTGGCCAGTTTTGACAGGGGACTGGAAAGAATGTAATAAATCAGGAATACAATTCCATAGATCATAAATGGTTTCAAAGTCCGCAGAGCCAGATTCTGTCCAAGCTTGGTCAGATCCATAATTCCAATCAGCGCCACCAGAGAAGAGCACTGAAGCTGGCTGATATACAGAGTTATGGCCTGCGGAATCAAAAGCCGGAAGGCCTGTCTGGCAATCACATGAATGAAAGTGGAGGCAGAGCTGTGCCCCAATGCCAGTCCCGCTTCCCATTGTCCCTGGGGAATCGCAGAGATGGAATTGTGTACCAGTACCGCCATAAAAGCAGCCGTATTCAGAGATATGGCCAATATAGCGGCCGGATAGGGGGCAAGCATAATGCTGCTGACCATAGGAAGGCCGTAATAAATCAAAAACAGCTGTGTAACAAGCGGGGAATTGCGCAAAGGCTCAATGAGAATCAGCGGCAGTGCTGAGACTGCCTTGTTCTTGGAACACCGTACAATTCCAAGGGCAATTCCCAGAATACTCCCAATCAGCAGGGATACAATTGTAATATACAGGGTGACGCCTGCCGCCCGAAGGAACTGCATGGCATCATTACCCGTCAGGTTTGCATAATCGTAAAATGACATATTCGTTCCTCCTACAGTACAATGTGTATCTTCTTATCTACTAATTTCGCAAGAAAAGAGATAATGTATGTAAAGATACAGTAGCAAAGTAAAATTAACAGGTAAATCTCGAATGGTCTGGAGGTTCTTCCAACAATAATCTTGGCTGCCCCCATAGTCTCCACCACAGTGATGGAGAAGCACACGGACGAGGTGAGCACCAGATTGATGAAATTGTTTACCAGAGATTTGAAAGCAAGCCGGAAGGCAATGGGCAGAACGAACAATTGAAGCGTCTGCACTTTTCCATACCCCAGAGCTGCCGCACATTCATAGTATTCTTTTTTTACGGCCATAAGACCGGAACGGATGATCTCGCAGTTCTGGGCGCTTGTGTTGATTCCCAGGGCAATGATTGCCGTAGGGATCGGCCCCGTCCGGATTCCCAGTACCGGAAGGCCATAGTAAAAGAAGAATAGCTGTACAAGAAAAGGGGTGTTGCGCAGAATATCAACAAATATTGTGGCTGTGCCCTTTATCAGCTTGTTGCGGGACTGGCGGCAAAGAGCCAAAACCGTACCCAACAAAAAGCCAATGATCAGACATCCGAAGACAATCAGCAAGGTGGTTTTCATCCCGTCAATCAGCATGTCCCCATACCTGTTCAGAAAGTTAAAATTTAGTTTATACATGTGCATCACCCCTTTTCGGTTTGCTGGCTCATTACCAGATGTAATCTAACTCGGCCGGCTCTGTTCCCCACCACTTCTCATAGGTTTCCGCCTGCCATCCTGAGCTAATCTGCCATGATACGAACATATCCAGGTAACGGACGAATTCCATGTCGCCCTTGCGGCATACAACGCAGATGGGATCTGAGGTATAAAGACCTTCCTGAGCCTCTAACTTATCATTCTGGGAAGCAGCATAGTCTACTACGGTGTTGTCTTCAAAGGAAGCGTCTGCTTTGCCCTGCTCCAGCTGCAGAACGGAATCCGTAAAGTTATCTACATAGAGAATATTTGCATTGGGTGCATACTGTGTTACAAGAGCCTCGCCGGTAGAGCCCCGGTTAACGGACACATTGATGCTTGGATCGTTGAGATCTTCAATGGTATGCAGATTGGATCCTGCCGCAGTAATCATTTTAACACCGCAGCGCAGATACGGCATCGTAAAGTCAACCGTCTGAGCACGCTCCAGATTGCCGGTGGTATTGGCAAAGAGTACGTCCACACGGCCGGAGGTCAGAGCCGGAAGACGTGTTTCCGCATCCACATTCTGAATTTCAACCTCTACCCCAAGGACTTCTCCCAGGCGGTTTGCCCAGTCTACGTCATAGCCCATAGGGGTGCCGCTGTCATCCGTAAAGCCTATAGGGGCTCCGTTTAAGGAACAGCCGATTACTATCTTGCCGTCTGCCAGAATTTTGTCCAATGTGGGGCTGCCGCTTCCGGATTGCGCCGCAGCGCCGCCTGCCGCGTCAGAACCGGCGGATTTGGAACCGCATCCTATCATCAGTCCTGCTGCCATACTAACCGTTAACAGGGCAGCCATAAGCTTCTTCGTCATTTGTTTCATCATTCTTTTTCCTCCTATTAAAAGTCGCTGCGCGACGGCACTAAAGAGTAAAGTCGCTTCGACACACCTGTAATGAGAGCAACTTTCATTCGAAAGGGCACTCATGAAAGTTCCTCTCGTGCGCCTTTGCGACTTTACTTTAGTCGCTGCGCGACGGCACTAAAGAGTAAAGTCGCTTCGACACACCTGTAATGAGAGCAACTTTCATTCGAAAGGGCACTCATGAAAGTTCCTCTCGTGCGCCTTTGCAACTTTACTTTAGTCGCTGCGCGACGACACTAAAGAGTAAAGTCGCTTCGACACACCTGTAATGAGAGCAACTTTCATTCGAAAGGACACTCATAAAAGTTCCTCTCGTGCGCCTTTGCGACTTTACTTTAGTCGCTGCGCGACGGCACTAAAGGGTAAAGTCACTTCGGCGCACCTGTAATGAGAGAAACTTTTATTCGAAAGGGCACTCATAAAAGTTCCTCTCGTGCGCCTTTGCGACTTTACTTTTAGTCGCTTCGACACAGTTGTAAATACTGCTGTTTTTCAGTTACTTTTCTACCATAAACGGAATCCCAGAGATTTTCTTGGGACCGTCTTCCGTAATCAGGTATCCTTCTTCCAATCGCATGCCGCCTACCACTTCATCCTCAAACAACGGAATATCCACGGAGATGACCATATTTTTTTCTATTACCGTTGTACTGGAAGGACCTAATATGGGAGGCTCAAATTCAATCACGCCCACGCTGTGAAGCCCGGAGTACATAAAGTTCTTTTCGTATCCCGCTTCCGCCATGATTTTTCGTCCCATAGCCTCCACTTCGCTTCCCACATTACCGGGAAGCAGATTTTTTCCGCAGGTTTCCTGGGCGCGAATCATAGCTTCCACAGCCGTCTTTATCTCGGGCCTGGGATTCCCCAACAGAACCGTGCGGGCAATGGCTCCATGATAGCCCTCATATCTGGGCGCCAGGGTAATGATAACCGCATCATTTTCTTCAATGGTTCTGGTTGTGGTTCTGGCCAGAATATGCTTTACATTGGGACCGGAGGCAATAATCGGGTCAATTCCATAACACTCCGCCCCGGCTCTTCGCATAACATACTCCGCTTCTGCGGCAAGCTCCCGCTCAGTGATACCAGGCTTTAACGCATCAATCGCAGCCTTCATTCCAAGCTCGGCAATCTCATAGGCCTTGCGGATAACGGCAATCTCGCTTTCGGATTTTATGCCTCTCATGGGCTCAATCAGCTTATCGGCTTCTATGATCTCGGCAGTAGAACAGGCCTTGAGCATCGCTTCATAGATTGCTGCGCCCATATGTACCTTCGGGGCAAATCCTACCTTTTTAGGATCGCCCGGAATGTATTTCCTGATGACGTCTTTCAGAGGAACCACAACGCTAAAGGGATAATCCTCGTCCTCGGCAGAAAATTCGCTTAAAACGATAATATCCTTTATGGCGGAACGCTCCGTCGCGTAGCCGTCCGTCTCCGGACCGACTAACAGCAGCGGATCCCGATCAGGCAGGAAGAGTATCAGGACGGGCTCAAAATGAGTCTGAAGATCCGCATAATATCTGGCATAAGCGTTTCCGTATGTTGCCCTTTCGTCGCTATAGGTTAAAATCATATCCAGTCCATGCGTTTTCATAATCCTTTGAACCTTTTCCCAACGCGCAGGATATTCTTCTCTTGGAATTTTTACAAATTTTTGTTCCATTCGATTTCTTATCTCCTTCATGCTTATCGATAGATTATAGGGAATAATCAGGCAAAGGCCGGACTATTCGGTTTCATGTGACAGCCTGAATACAGCCTTGCGAAAGCCCACCTCCTCCCTGTTGTCATTCAGGATAATATCGGAATAAGCTTCCTTTATTTTTGAAATAATTTCGGGATCGTCATAGCCGAGTTCTTCAAAAACCTGAAGTACGGCAGCGGCAAATTCATCATGGCTCCCATCCATGATTTTTACTGCAATTCCAAGTCCGAGGGAACGGATTCCCACGGCATAGACGCCCAGGGCGCCGCTTTTCCCCACCAGATCGGGGCTTGATGCAAGAATTGAACAGATAATGTCCTTTCCCGCAATCATATTGGGATACCGGTGTAGGATGTCCATATTGTGCTCCACAGCCCGGCGAAGAGCCGCATCCTTAATAAGCTCAGGCTGTGAAAGCCGCAGATAGGAGGCGGCAATTGCGTGAAAGGGAACCGCATAAACCGGAACTCCGCAGCCGTCCACACCAATCCGGATGTCCGGCACCGGTACATCGGTCATCTGAGTGATGACACTCAAAATCTCTTTTTGAGTCCGGCTCTCCCTCTTCCAGTAATCCGTTACAGGCTCACCCAATTCCCGTGCAAGGAGCATCATCCCAAGATGCTTTCCGGAGCAGTTGTGATAGATTTTACGCATAGGCATATGCTCTTTTATCAGCTGCTCTTTTCGCTCTGCCCGATTGGGGTAGGTGGGAAGCATAACCATCTGCTCTTCTTTTAACTCTGTTTTTGCAAGAATGGATTCCAATATTCGGACATGCTCCTCATCTGCCCAATGGGAGCCTGAAAATATGGCTGTTTCTTCTTCTGTCAGTCCATATTTTTTATCCAGTCCATGAAGCAGAACGGGGAGTGATTGTATGGGCTTGGATGCGCTCCGGTAAAAGCAGAGCCAGTCCGTGTCCCCTGCGGAGGCCAAAATTCCCTGACTGTTTACCACGCATACCGTTCCGTAATGAATACATTCCAATATTCCTTCCCTGTATTCGTTAAATAAAACCTGTGTATTCATTGACAGCTTCCTTTCCTCAATTTAGACTTATTTTTTGTATAAGGATTTAACAAAGATGTACGAAAAAGCAAAATATTACTACAAAAACAAACGCTTTTTTTCTTGTATTTTTTTACAAAATATAGTACAATAATGGCCTACAAGAAACAATCGTTAATGATTTTGTATATTTATTTATACTTTTTCAAGTTTTTGTTGTATGTTTTCGATAATTATATTCCTGTTTTCCGAAGTTGTCATCATGAGATCTTGATTGAAAATATCACAATCTTGGTTTTAACTCCCCGGTGAAAATTGAAGAGCGGAATCCGAACATGAATGCAAAAGGAGGTCGAATTATGGCAGAACAGTTACAGTCACAGGGGAAAAATCTTGTCAGCTTTCCGCAATTTCAGCATGACGGGGAAACCCAGGTAAAATCAGATTTTATTCAGTATAATCTGGATGTCTCCACAGATTCCAGGTGGTTTATCGCCAACACACATCCTATGGCCAGGATACGCCTGCCTTATGTGCAGGAGCTGGGGGAGTTTGTCACCGGACAGAATTATATGACCACCCGGACTCATCTGCCCTCTTTTCTCCTGAAAATCACATTAGACGGAGAAGGATTTCTCCGATATAACAATCAGGAATATTACACCCAAAAGGGCGAGTTCTTTTTGATTGACTGCAGGCAGCCGCACTATTAT
This sequence comes from Clostridia bacterium, assembly GCA_910576325.1. Lineage (GTDB taxonomy): Bacteria > Bacillota > Clostridia > Lachnospirales > Lachnospiraceae > Laedolimicola. Next base: position 10,384 of record CAJTIM010000005.1, on the reverse strand, counting down.
TCCACGTCTCCCAGGTCGGATTTCTGGAACGTGATATGGATTCATTTTTGGGGAGGCGACGCGCAGGAATATTATAAATGCTTTTTGGAGGCCAATCACGGCTCTCCCAAAAGCGTATTGCGGATACCGGAATCTGTTGAACTGATCCGAAATCTGATTCGTGATTACAGTGCGGAATTTTATACGGATTATCAGACGGACATAAAGGCCTCCGCCCAGATCAGCACGCTTTTGTCCAATTGCGTTCTGTCTGTGCTGGAGCACGAGGATAAGCTTTTGCTGCAGACGCCGCCTAAATTTGTTTTTGAAGTGCGGAACTATATTGCCGAGCACTATCAGGAACGGATTACCCTGGATTTTCTTGCGGAAAAATTTTATGTAAACAAGTTTTATCTCCACAAGCAGTTTCATTTGTATCTGCATACAACCCCCAGGGAATTTCAGAAAAACCTGCGCATTAATAAGGCGAAGGAATTTCTCAGGGCGTCTACTCTGTCAATAGGCGATATTGCCGAAGCTCTTGGATTTGATACGCCCAGCTATTTTATTTCTTCCTTCCGAAAGGCCGAGGGGAAGACGCCTCTGCAGTTTCGGCATGAATGGGGCGCTTAAGAAAGGGATTGCCAGTAAAATGAGATTGTGCTAGAATAAATAACCGTAAGTAAGGTAAATGTTCGCGGCTGACAATGCCGAAAGGCGTCAGGTGAGGAAAGTCCGGGCTCCATAGGGCAGGATGCCGGATAACGTCCGGTGGAGGCGACTCCAAGGATAGTGCAACAGAAATATACCGCCAGGCAACTGGTAAGGGTGGAAGGGCAGTTTAAGAGACTACCGCCCGTCTGGTAACAGACGGGGCATATGTAAACCCCATCCGGAGCAAGACCGAAACGAAACATAAGCCTGCCCGGCTGTTTCAGGTAGGTCGCTTGACTCTGCTGGCGACGGCAGAGCTAGATAGATGAACATTCACGACATAACCCGGCTTACCGCCTTGCTTACATTAAGATAAAGATACCCCTTAACAACATCTGACGAATACAAGGGGAGGAATTCCTATGACAAAACATGAATTTCAGCAGCGCATTGCCGAAGGCCCGCTGATTCTGGACGGGGCCACCGGCTCCAATCTCCTGAAGGCAGGCATGCCCCGGGGAATCTGCTCGGAAAAGTGGATTGCCGAGCACCCGGAACCGCTGATTCAATTACAAAAAGCTTATATTGAAGCCGGTTCCCACATTGTTTACGCCCCTACCTTCCTGGCCAACCCTATCAGCCTCGGAAGCCACGGGCTTGCCCATGAGACAAGGCGGCTGAACCATGATTTGGTGCGTATTTCAAAGGAAGCGGCTGCCGGGAAGGCTCTGGTTGCCGGTGATATCAGCACCACCGGAAAATTAATGGAGCCTATGGGCGAGATGCCCTACAATATCCTTTTTGAAGCCTATAAAGAGCAGATCTCCTGTCTGGCTGAGGCCGGTGTGGATCTTCTGACAGCGGAAACCATGATGGCGGCCGATGAAACTATGGTGATTCTGGACGCTGCTTCGGAGGTCTGCGATCTTCCCGTTCTCTGCAGTCTGACCATAGAATCCGACGGAAGCCTGTTCTTTGGCGGCAATATCTATGACGCCCTGGAAACCCTGGAGGCCGTAGGCGCAGACGCCGTCGGCTGCAACTGCTCCGTGGGTCCGGATCAACTGGAGGCCGTGATTGCCGGAATCCGGGAGCGCGTCTCTATCCCCGTGATTGCCAAGCCCAACGCCGGGATGCCGAAGATTACGGAGACGGGGGAGGCCGTTTACAGTATGGGGCCGGAAGAATTTGCCCTCCATATGGAAACGCTGCACAAGGCCGGCGCTTCCCTCTTGGGCGGCTGCTGCGGTACGGACCCTGAATATATCCGTATGCTCTGTAAGAAGCTTTCCAGTTCTTAGCATTGCATTGAAGCCATCTGCTTTTCTCTCACTCATATTATATGTGCATGAAAAGACTAGTAGTCCGTACCGGAAATATGCACAAAGATTTCCGATACAGACTACTGGCAGAGGCATCCTTATCATCAGATACTTAGCTTAAAAAACCAGACACGGCTTTCAAGTACAAAGCCTGTCTGGTTTTCTTATGTAATCATTTCATTATTTTACAAAAAGCTTCTCTTCGCCGGACCTCTATTCCGCCTTTTCCCCGATCCTTCCAAAAACCAAATCATAGCCGTCATTCCCATAGTTCAAGGAACGGTTCACCCGGCTGATGGTGGCTGTGGAGGCGCCTGTCTTTTCCGCTATCTCCAGATAGGTTTTCTGCTCCCGGAGCATCTTGGCTACCTCGAAGCGCTGTGACAGGGACAGCAATTCATTGATGGTGCAGACATCCTCAAAAAAGGTGTAGCACTCTTCCTTATTCTCCAGGCTTAGTATAGCCTCAAACAAAAAATCGACGGCTTCGGTCTTAATCTTCTTATTCACGGCTCTCTCCTTCTATACAAATCTAAGCTTATGGCGCCGATTACTTTCCCGGCCCGTTACCATAACTTTATATAGATATTTTAGCACAGTAAAATCTTGAAGTCCACTGTTTTCCCTATTATTTTCGGCCGCAGTTCACGTATCGTTTCAGCTCCTCCACTGACCGGTTGACTACCAGCCTTTCCGGAAAATTCAATTCCTCCAGAAGCTGCAACGCCTCGTCATGGCGTCCCACATCCGTGTCCACATGGGCGTCGCTTCCGATGACAATGGGCGTCTCGTACTCCATACAGAGCTTCAGCATTTCCATATCGAGTCCCCTGGCATTTTTTCTGGAACCGCCCGGGCGGAGGGAGCTGTTGTTAAGCTCTAAGAGTACGCCGTATTCCTTTGCCGCCTGGACAAGCGCCCGGTAATCTACGGGATAGCGGGGATCATCGGGATGGCCTAAGATATTGACATAGGGATTCTTCATGGCGTTTACACAAGCCTCCGTATGAAATTCTCTGCTTCCGGGGCTGATGCAGGGAATGTGAAGGCTTGCTATGGCAATGTCCATCTGCTTTAACGCACGAAGATCCAGGTCTATGGTTCCCTGCTCGTCCAGAATGTTAAGCTCCACCCCCATCAAAAGCTCCACCTCGTATGCGCTGCGGTCTACCACACGCAGATTTTGAAAATAAATGGTCTGGCAGCTTCCCCACAATCTGGGGGCATGCTCCGTGATAGCCAAAAGCTCCAGGCCCTTTTCGGCAGCCGCATGGGCATTTTCCCGAATGGTGCTGTAGGCGTGGCCGCTGGCCAGGGTATGCGTGTGGGTATCCAGAATGTCTTTTATCATTTCATACTCTCCTCTTGTGATTTGCCGAATTTATGATGCGGATGATCTCATTTCATTACCACTCTTTGTTCAGTTCCATATTCCAGTCTATGGAGAAGGGTCCGTTGGCCTGTGACTTCAGATTGTCAATAATACCGGCTCTCTCCGCCGCGCTGCTCCCGGAATCCTGCAGATCTTCGCCTGTCCAGTAAGCATAGCCGTAAAGATAGCTCTGATTGAAGTCATCCCATGAACCAAAGGATTCCTGAGCCTTTACGGCCGCTTCCAGGGATTTGTCCATAGCTTCCTCATAAGTGCAGTAGCCTGCTGCATATCCGAAGCTCATAACCGTGCCTACCCGGCTCAGATCCCATGCGCTGATGGCGGCGTCCCCATAAGCAGTCCATGCATCATAAGCCGTCAAAGCACTGTTGCGGGTCTCGTCATCCTCCCCTTCCAGTGCGGCTTCCAGCTCCGCACGATCCGCCGCTTCCGTTCCGCCGAATCCATTCAGAAAATCCATTGCATCCTTGTTATGGCCCTCGTTCATCAGCCAGTCAGCCATCTCCAGCAAGCCTGCCGTATCCTCCACGCCCCAGCTGTCTTCCAGAGACAATGCGGCCTGCTCTCTTAATTCATCTATCTGAGCGTCATCTGCTCCCATCTCCTCCAGGCCCTTCACCGTGTCCATAATGCTGGCTCCGTTAACCGTATTAAGAACGGCTGTCATGCTGCTGACAAACGCCCTGCTGCCTGTGGCTGCCGCGCCTTCTCCGAGAACCTCCAGCTTCATAACCTTCCTGGCATCCTCTACGTCGTCGTCATTTCCCAGGAACATCAATGCAACGTAACTGTCAGAGGTCTCTATATAATACCCGTAAGCCTGACCCTTGCTTCCGCCGCTCCTGGCTATGCCTTCCCGGGCCAGACAGCGCTCAGCACCCTCCGGCGCCTCCGCATCCACGTCCGTCCAGTCCACACTTACGCCGAGACCGTCCAGAGCCAATGCAACCACATGGTCCGCAAAATCCTCCAGACTATCCATCTTAGCCGGATTCCCCGGTATGTTTGTCTTGGGGCTTCCCATTGAAACCGCGGAGAATCCCTGATGGCCAGACCCTCCCTCCAGTCCCATCATACTGGAATTGGGCTGCAGCTGCATATCCGTCTGCTCAAGTCCCTCCAGCAGCGTCACCTTGTACACGCCGTCCACAGAGGTATATTCCTCAGAAGCCGGAAGCTCCTCAGGCGTCTTGGTTTCTTCTGTCTTCACATCCTGCTCCGCGTCAGCCGTCTCCCCGGAACCGCCGCAGGCCGTCATCAGGCTCATGAGCGCCGCAGCCGCCAGTATTGCTGCCTGCTTCTTCACAATCCTCTTCATTTTTCCATCCTCTCCTTATAATCAATAATTTTTCAGCCGCCGCTGTCTGATGCTCTGCGGCCGCTGCTGCCAAGTTCACGGCTGATGCTGATGATCCTGCTTATGGCCGTATCCTTTGACTTATCGATTATATCATGTATAGGATTGTGAATCCATAAAAAGATCGCAGCTTTTTTTCCTGTTTAAAATTACCTTTCTTTTCGTTTTCATTTTTTGCTATAATAGAGGCAGGGCTTTACAGCCGAAAACAAAGGATAAAGGAGATTCTTATGATTACAAAAAAGCTTGTTTACGGATGGAAATACGGTCTTGGCGTCTGCATACTGATGCTTTTGGCAGGCTGCGGGAAGAAAAAGGCGGATACTATTACCATTTCCATTCCGGATTACCAGGAGGAATATGATATTCTGACAGAGATTGCTGTGGAGGTTACGGCGTCGCCGGAAGGAGCGGATCTTGAAAATTTGGAATACATCGTGGATTCTGACGGGATTGCATTTTCCGAATCCGGTATTTACACCGGGGATCTTGAGGGCACCTTTGAAATCCGGGTTTCCTGCGGTGATGTTGAGAGCAATACGCTTACCGTCACTGTTGTAGACAAGGCCGGGCGGGCGGAAGCGGAACGGAAGGCCGAGGAAGAACGACAGGCGGAGGAAAAAAGGCGGGAGGCGGAAGCCGCAGCAGCGGAAGCGGAAGAAAAACGGCTGGAAGAGGAACAAAGACGGGCGGAGAATCTGGCTGCCCAGGAAGAGGCATTGTCTGAGGAGGAGGATCGCATTGCCAGGGAGGCAATGGAGGACCAGGAATCCGGGGATGCTTCGATTTGGATTGATTCGAATCCGTAAGGCTGTGTATGGAAGATTCGCAAATCTGTCCCTGATTATCACATTTTTTTGATTCTTTCATATGGTATACCATTAGAGCACTTTCACCAATCCGGGTACAAAGCGTTCCCGGGGTGCTCACCAGAAAAAGGAGGATATCATATGAAAAAGAAACTGCCTGCCATGTTAGCCGCCGCGGCGCTGGCTCTCATTACCATCGGAGCTGCTGCCTGCGGCGGAAAGGATGCGCCTGCCCCGTCGGGAGATCTGACAAAGGTTACGCTCAATGAGGTGGCTCACTCCATCTTCTATGCGCCGCAGTATGTGGCGATTGAGGAGGGGTATTTTGCGGAGGAAGGGATTGAACTGGAGCTTGTTACGGGTTTTGGAGTAATACGGTTAATACAAAATAATTTGATGACAACTATCTCAAATTATTGGTAAAAAATTATGGGTGAATTTAGATTATCTCTTTAGAAGTTCTTATATGTCGGTATAGCCCGTATTTTCGGGCTTTCCCGGCATTTTAGATATGGGGAGAAGTTCTTATATACCCTCATAACCTTTTAGGTTTTCCCTCTCAATGGTAGTAAAAGAAGTAGTAAATTGCTCTGTGGCTATGCAGCGATCAGCCTTTCCATTTCAGCCCTTGCGGAAGCGAATGTTGCGTGTGCGTAATAGTTCAGCGTCATTGTGATATTGGAGTGTCCCATGATATACTGTAACGCTTTGGGGTTCATTCCTGCATTGGCTAAGTTGGTGCAGAACGTATGGCGCAGGGTGTGGGGTGTCATTACTTTGGGTAAGGCTTCCTCATGGCACTTGTTGTACTTCTTCGCAAGCCCCCGAAACATGGTAGCATAGTTCACATTCGTTTTCGGGCAGCCTTCCCGGTTGAGGAAAAGGAAATTGCTGTAACCGTCAATGGTGATTTTCTTCGCTCCTTTGCGGTTCTCCAACACGCGCCCCAACGCTTCATACACTTTTTCACTCATTGGAATTTGTCTGATACCGCTCTGCGTTTTGGGCTTCTCTATGTAGTAGCCTGTTTCCGCGCTCCGTAAAAGCTGGTGGTCTACATTGATTACCCGGTTTTCAAAGTCAAGGTCGGTTTCAGTCAGTCCGCAGAGTTCGGAAATCCTAAGTCCCGTCCCCAGCAGTATGATAACCTCGTCACGGTATTTCTGATAGACGCTATCACTTTGCATAAAGGATAAAAGGCTTTCTTCCTGTTCTCCTGTGAGGGGTACTTTCGGCTCTGTGTCGTCCTCGATCACGGTGTTTAGCTGGAAGTCAAAGGGATTTTTCCTTATGCAGTCGTCCTGTATCGCTGTGTAAAAAGCAGCTTTCAGAGAACGCTTGTCATTGCTTATGGTCTTATAGGATATTCCCTTTTCTTTCATGCGCAACGCCCATTCTTTCGCGTCGGACAGCTTCACACTGTCAATGGGGCAGGAACCAAGTTTATCCGCTTCCAGCAGCTTCATCAGCCGTTCGCGCCCCTTTGTGGTGTTATGCCTTACATTCCCCCGGTGGCGGTTCTGCTTCGCGTAAAGCTCGCAGACGGTCATTTTCTTTCCGATTGTGTCTATCCCGTCGTCAAGGTCTTTCTGTATCTCTTTTTCCTTTTCTCTAAGGGATATGTCGTCACGCTTCCCGGCTGGGGTCTTGTCCGTAGGCACTAACTTCCACGCATAGACAAATTGCACTTTACCAAAAGTATCGGTATATTTGTAAGCATATCTCCCGTCTTTTCTCTGGCTCTCTCCCGAACGCAAAATGCGGTTTCTGTTATCCCGTCTTTTCTCCGACATTGTTTTGCTCCTTTCTGTGTCGGAAAGAGCCTTGATATGCCTATATCTATTATAGCATATTCAAGGCTCCTTTTCACTATCTTTTTCGCTAAATTGCGTCCAGTGTATCAATGACTTTTTCAAACTGTTTCCTCTTGATCTGAATACGGTTCCCGTTCAAGATCACCCAGCCCGCCGTGGGATTTTCCTCTGCAAGTTTCCGCAGCTTGTTTTCCCCAATGCGGAAATATTTTGACGCTTCCTCAATGGTAAGCGTGTACTTTTCCCAAATAGGCACATCAGCATTGTTCATTCTATAAATCCCCCTTTCAAAAAATGGGTAAAAGGTTAATAGTTATAAAGGGGCTGTGATCGGACGGTTAGCAGCGTAACCTCACGGGAGTTCCACCCCTGCATGGTTCTCATGCAGCCCTACCCATTGCCTGCGACGCTTTGAACGCTCGGACTGTGGCGGTAAGGGAGTATCATTATGTATTCTGCGCTGTCGTCGCCCGCAAGCTGCTAAACTTGCTCCCCGGCGCGGTGTTGGTCGCTCGGCTGTCCCGGTAAGGAAATGAAAACCTCACCGGGATAGTGTCATGGCGCACCCGCCGTATAGCTCGGCGCAAAAGGGACGTACCCGATCTGCCCTATGCTGCGCCGCCGTTATCTTGCGCCGCTTTCTTTGTCAAGGTGCTGGAAAGGTTCTGCCGGGGCGGGCAGCGGAAAGGAGGGGCGCTGCCTGTCCTAAATCAGCTTAAACCTCGAATGAAAGGACAGCCCGCATAAGCCGTGACCGTAAACGGTCGCGTATGTCCTCGTCTATGCCCCAATATACATTTCCCCGCTCGTCGTAGAGCTTGCGCATAGACAGGGACGCTATGTAGCTTTCGTAGTGCTTGACGACAATCGCCATAGCCTCCGGGTCGCCCTTTGTTGCGGCTATGATTACCGGGTAAGGCAGCAAGCCGCGTTCAGCATTTTCATTGTTCCCAATCGGTGCAGTCATAGGCGTGTTCCTCCAAATAGCGTTTTAACAGCTCGAAAGAGCTTGTCCGGCGGTACTGTACTGCTGATCGTGAAATCTTGCAGAGCTTTGCGATCTCGCTCTCGCTCATATCGAAAAAATAATACAGCAGGACAGCTTCCCGTTTTTCTTCCGGCAAGCTCCGCAGGGCTTCGGCAAGCAGCTTTGCGGTTATCTCTTTTCCCGCGATAAAGAAAGACTGTTCAGCTTCATCATTTGCAAAATACTTGTCGTAGGTATAAAGCTGGTTTTCTTCCTGCGGTGACAGGTCGGAGAATGTTACTTCCCGTGATTGCTGCCGCTTTGTGTCCCTGTGGGCGTTCATTGCTTCACGCTTCAATGCCTGTTTACAAAAGCCATTAAAAGCACAACGGATTTCCCATTGGGTACGAATTGGTTCATTCATGTTCTCACCTCCTTTCGCAGCCGCGAAAGCGGGTGATTTTTTCTGATGTCCCCTTTCGTAAACCCTCAAAACCACGCAAGCCCAAAATGATTGAGATTTTACAAAATTTCTGCAAAATTTTACGGGGGAAACACAATACGCCCGTCTGCAAAAAATACAGACGGGCGTATCGGAATTGTAAGCAGTATTTAGTTGATTAGACAGTTCATATTTATGGGTAGAATTTCCCCCGGCGGTGGACGGGCTTTTTTTGATATGTCAATGACCGTCGGATTTTGTCGATAGGGTATATGCTTCATGGCGGCTACCTCCTTTAGCCGCCGCTTTTATCAGTGATACCGCGTCATTCCTTGAGAAGATAAAAAGAAACGGCGGCTTTGATCTCTCAAAACCGCCGTTAGGCTGCGCATATTATAATACGCGCATGGAAAAATTATCGCCATACAACGGTTTTTTTTATTACCGTTAGGCGAAATGAAAAATAGTTTTATATTGGATAATCTTGACATAAGGATAGCATTTTCATATTATTGAATAAAGGTCAGTTGACCCAAATAAAGGAGATGTAGCAATGAAAATAAACCTATTATCATGTATGCCCCATGATGTTCAGAGGAATTTAGTCCAGAAGCATTATGGTGCTGGTTCTTCAATGCTTTTGTCCGACTATGAAAATAATTACGTTTTTTTCTTGATGAGTGGATATGCGGAAGCCTATATACAAAATGCAGAGGGTTCAATGGCATTTATTTTCTGCTATGAACCCAATAGTGTATTTGGGGAAATTGAACCTTTTTATGAGGGGAATTTGAAACCAGTAAGCATAATTGCAATCACAAATTGCGATGTAAAAATCTTACATAAAGATCATTTTCTCGCATGGCTAAAAAATGATTTCAATGCGGTAAAGGTTTTAATACAAACTATCTCTGAAAAACTTGTAAAAAATGGATTACTAATTGAGGAAATGTCTTTAATGACTGTTCGTGAAAGAGTACTAAGATGTATTTCTATATATCATTATAGAAATATGCTCCCATTTCTTAGCAAAAGACAGATCGCTTTAGAAGCAAATACTCCGATAAGAAGTGTTAATAGAGCTTTAATGCAATGTTACGAACAAGGAATTTTATGCTATAAGGACAAAAGTATTGAAATTCTGAACGAAGAAGTACTCTATACATATCTTCCAACGTATTTACAAAAGAAATAATATTTATTGCTGTTGGCTGAAATCCAGATTATCTTTGTTCACCTACAAATATACTGTATATCTATCAGATTTATATGTGTATCACTTTGATGAATTTCGTAGGTGCATATAGAACCCATGAAGTAATGGGGGTAAAATCTGAACATACAATCTAATATTCATAGAAAAGAATAAATGCTGGTAGGCTAATCTTTGCTACCAGCATTTTTATTTGCACAAAATAAAAAGGAAATATTTAAGCTAATTATAGGTACTGTATAGACATATCCAAAAAGAAAGGTGAACAGTAAAATGTAATAGGGTGAATATTCCGGCTTCCGTGCCCCTGCTGTCCGGTGATAGGAAACCGCAAATCCGTTTTTAAGGAAACCGGCATTCCGGAGCTGGAAACCATTAGCATATATCCTTTAGAATGTAAGCATGCACCGTAAGGTGTAAATACATTCTAAGGG